>NZ_JBEZFW010000007.1:0-592870 GCF_040649695.1 Nonomuraea sp. NPDC048901
ACGGTGTTCATGGGCGATTTCCCGCTCATGACGCCCAAGGGCACCTTCATCATCAACGGCACCGAACGTGTCGTCGTCTCGCAGCTCGTCCGCTCGCCGGGCGTGTACTTCGAACGCAATGTCGACAAGACCTCGGACAAGGACTTGTACGGCTGCAAGGTCATCCCGTCTCGGGGTGCCTGGCTGGAGTTCGAGATCGACAAGCGCGACAGCGTCGGTGTCCGTATCGACCGTAAGCGCAAGCAGGCCGTCACCGTGCTTCTCAAGGCACTGGGCTGGACCAGCGAGGCGATTCTGGAGCGGTTCGGCCAGTACGAGTCGATGCGCGCCACGCTGGAGAAGGACCACACGGCCGGCCAGGACGACGCGCTGCTGGACATCTACCGCAAGCTGCGTCCGGGTGAGCCGCCGACCAAGGAGTCGGCGCAGACCCTGCTGGAGAACCTGTACTTCAACCCCAAGCGGTACGACCTGGCCAAGGTCGGTCGTTACAAGATCAACAAGAAGCTCGGGGTCGGCAGTGAGATCAGCCAGGGGACGCTGACCGAAGAGGACGTCGTCGCCACGATCGAGTACATCGTCCGGCTGCACGCCGGCGAGGAGTCGATGCCGGCCGCCGCCGAGGCGCCGATCGACACCGTGATCGTCGAGGTCGACGACATCGACCACTTCGGCAACCGCCGCCTGCGCAGCGTCGGCGAGCTCATCCAGAACCAGGTCCGCCTGGGCCTGGCCCGCATGGAGCGCGTCGTGCGCGAGCGGATGACGACCCAGGACGTCGAGGCGATCACGCCGCAGACCCTGATCAACATCCGCCCGGTCGTGGCGTCGATCAAGGAGTTCTTCGGCACCTCGCAGCTGTCGCAGTTCATGGACCAGACCAACCCGCTGGCCGGCTTGACGCACAAGAGGCGTCTGTCCGCGCTGGGTCCTGGTGGTCTGTCGCGTGAGCGGGCCGGTTTCGAGGTTCGTGACGTGCACCCGTCGCACTACGGCCGGATGTGCCCGATCGAGACGCCGGAAGGCCCGAACATCGGCCTGATCGGTTCGCTGGCCTCTTATGGCCGGATCAACGCCTTCGGGTTCGTCGAGACGCCGTATCGCAAGGTCGTCGACGGCAAGGTGACCGAGCAGATCGACTACCTGACCGCCGATGAGGAAGACCGTTTCGTCAAGGCGCAGGCCAACACGATCCTCAACCCTGACGGCACGTTCGCCGACGCGCGGGTCCTGGTCCGTACCAAGGGTGGCGAGACCGAGCTGGCGCGGGCCGACGAGGTCGACTACATCGACGTGTCGCCGCGCCAGATGGTGTCGGTCGCCACGGCGATGATCCCGTTCCTGGAGCACGACGACGCCAACCGCGCGCTCATGGGCTCCAACATGCAGAGGCAGTCCGTGCCGCTGCTCAAGAGCGAGGCGCCGCTGGTCGGCACCGGCATGGAATACCGTGCCGCGACCGACGCGGGCGACGTCATCAGCGCCGAGAAGGCGGGTGTGGTCGAGGAGGTCTCGGCCGACTACGTCACCGTGATGAACGACGACGGCACCCGTACGACTTACCGTGTCGCCAAGTTCAAGCGTTCCAACCAGGGCACTTCGTTCAACCAGAAGCCGATCGTGGCCGAAGGCGACCGGGTCGAGGTCAACCAGGTCATCGCCGACGGCCCGTGCACCGACAGCGGTGAGATGGCCCTCGGCAAGAACCTGCTCGTGGCGTTCATGCCATGGGAGGGTCACAACTACGAAGACGCGATCATCCTGTCCCAGCGGCTGGTCCAGGACGACGTCCTGTCCTCGATTCACATCGAGGAGCACGAGGTCGACGCCCGCGACACCAAGCTGGGCCCGGAGGAGATCACCCGGGACATCCCGAACGTCTCCGAAGAGGTCCTGGCCGACCTCGATGAGCGCGGCATCATCCGCATCGGCGCCGAGGTCGTACCCGGCGACATCCTGGTCGGCAAGGTCACCCCGAAGGGCGAGACCGAGCTGACCCCGGAGGAGCGGCTGCTGCGCGCGATCTTCGGTGAGAAGGCCCGCGAAGTTCGCGACACCTCGCTGAAGGTGCCGCACGGCGAGCAGGGCAAGGTCATCGGCGTCCGCGTCTTCTCCCGTGAGGAAGGCGACGAGCTTCCGCCCGGTGTCAACGAACTGGTCCGCGTGTACGTGGCCCAGAAGCGGAAGATCACCGACGGCGACAAGCTGGCCGGCCGGCACGGCAACAAGGGCGTCATCTCCAAGATCCTGCCCGTGGAGGACATGCCGTTCCTGGAGGACGGCACCCCGGTCGACATCATCCTCAACCCGCTGGGCGTGCCCGGCCGGATGAACGTCGGCCAGGTGCTGGAGACCCACCTGGGCTGGATCGCCGCCCGCGGCTGGGACATCTCCGGCGTCCAGGAGGCCTGGGCCGAACGGCTACGTGACAAGGGCTTCGAGAAGGTGGCCCCGCGCACCAACATGGCCACCCCGGTCTTCGACGGCGCCCACGAGGAAGAGATCGTCGGCCTGCTCGACAACACCATCGCCAACCGCGACGGGGACCGCATGGTCCAGCAGAGCGGTAAGGCCAAACTGTTCGACGGCCGCTCCGGCGAGCCGTTCCCGTACCCGATCTCGGTCGGCTACATCTACATCCTCAAGCTGCTCCACCTGGTCGACGACAAGATCCACGCACGTTCGACCGGCCCGTACTCCATGATCACCCAGCAGCCGCTCGGCGGTAAGGCCCAGTTCGGTGGCCAGCGCTTCGGTGAGATGGAGGTGTGGGCTCTGGAGGCCTATGGCGCCGCCTACGCCCTTCAGGAGCTGCTGACGATCAAGTCCGACGACGTCCTGGGCCGCGTGAAGGTCTACGAGGCGATCGTCAAGGGCGAGAACATCCCCGAGCCGGGAATCCCCGAGTCCTTCAAGGTCCTCATCAAGGAAATGCAGTCGCTGTGCCTGAACGTCGAGGTGCTCTCCAGCGACGGCATGTCCATCGAGATGCGCGACACCGACGAGGACGTCTTCCGCGCCGCGGAAGAGCTCGGCATCGATCTGTCCCGGCGTGAGCCGAGCAGCGTGGAAGAAGTCTGAGGGGGAGATCGCACAAAATGCTAGACGTCAACTTCTTCGACGAGCTCAGGATCGGCCTCGCGACGGCCGACGACATCCGTCAGTGGTCGCACGGCGAGGTAAAGAAGCCAGAGACCATCAACTACCGCACCCTCAAGCCGGAAAAGGACGGGCTCTTCTGCGAGAAGATCTTCGGTCCGACCCGCGACTGGGAGTGCTACTGCGGCAAGTACAAGCGCGTCCGGTTCAAGGGCATCATCTGTGAGCGCTGTGGCGTCGAGGTAACTCGCGCCAAGGTGCGTCGTGAGCGGATGGGCCACATCGAGCTGGCCGCGCCCGTCACGCACATCTGGTACTTCAAGGGCGTCCCGTCTCGCCTTGGCTACCTGCTCGACCTCGCCCCGAAGGACCTGGAGAAGGTCATCTACTTCGCGGCGTACATGATCACGCATGTCGACACCGAGATGCGTGAGCGTGACCTGCCCTCGCTGGAGGCGAAGATCTCCGTCGAGCGGCAGCACATCGAGCAGCGCCGTGACGCCGACGTCGAGGCCAGGCAGAAGAAGCTCGAAGGCGACCTGGGCGAGCTGGAGGCCGCGGGCGCCAAGGGCGACCAGCGCCGCAAGGTTCGCGAGGGCGCCGAGCGCGAGATGCGTCAGCTTCGCGACCGGGCCCAGCGCGAGCTGGACCGGCTCGACGAGGTCTGGAGCCGCTTCAAGAACCTCAAGGTCCAGGACCTTGAGGGCGACGAGCTGCTCTACCGCGAGATGCGCGACCGCTTCGGCCGCTACTTCAAGGGCGGCATGGGCGCGCAGGCGATCCAGGACCGTCTGATCAGCTTCGACCTCGACGTCGAGTCTGAGAACCTGCGCGAGACGATCCGCAGCGGCAAGGGCCAGAAGAAGGCCCGCGCGCTCAAGCGGCTCAAGGTCGTGTCGGCGTTCCTCAACACCACCAACTCGCCGCGCGGCATGGTGCTCGACTGCATTCCGGTCATCCCGCCGGACCTGCGCCCGATGGTGCAGCTCGACGGTGGCCGGTTCGCGACCTCCGACCTGAACGACCTGTACCGCCGGGTCATCAACCGGAACAACCGCCTCAAGCGTCTGCTCGACCTCGGTGCCCCCGAGATCATCGTGAACAACGAGAAGCGGATGCTCCAGGAGGCCGTCGACGCGCTGTTCGACAACGGCCGTCGCGGTCGCCCGGTCACCGGTCCCGGTAACCGTCCGCTCAAGTCCCTCAGCGACATGCTGAAGGGCAAGCAGGGCCGCTTCCGCCAGAACCTGCTGGGCAAGCGAGTCGACTACTCCGGCCGTTCGGTCATCGTCGTCGGCCCGCAGCTCAAGCTGCACCAGTGCGGTCTGCCCAAGCAGATGGCGCTGGAGCTGTTCAAGCCGTTCGTGATGAAGAGGCTGGTCGATCTCAACCACGCCCAGAACATCAAGTCGGCCAAGCGGATGGTCGAGCGGGCGCGTCCGGTCGTGTGGGACGTGCTCGAAGAGGTCATCACCGAGCACCCCGTGCTGCTCAACCGTGCTCCGACGCTCCACCGCCTGGGCATCCAGGCGTTCGAGCCGCAGCTGGTCGAGGGCAAGGCCATCCAGATCCACCCGCTCGTCTGCACCGCGTTCAACGCGGACTTCGACGGCGACCAGATGGCCGTGCACCTGCCGCTGTCGGCTGAGGCCCAGGCCGAGGCACGCATCCTGATGCTCTCGACCAACAACATCCTCAAGCCGGCCGACGGCAAGCCCGTGACGATGCCCACCCAGGACATGGTCATCGGCCTCTACTGGCTGACCACCCACAAGGACGGCGCCAACGGCGAGGGCCGGGTCTTCGGCTCGATCGCCGAGGCCCAGATGGCCTTCGACCGCCACGAGCTGGAGATTCAGGCGAAGATCCAGATCAGGCTCAAGGACGTCCTGCCGCCCCGTGAGTGGGTCGCGCCGGAGGGCTGGGAGCAGGGTGACCCGATCCGCCTGGAGACGACGTTCGGCCGGTGCCTGTTCAACCAGACGCTCCCGGCGAGCTACCCGTTCGTCAACTTCCAGGTCGGCAAGAAGCAGCTGTCCACGATCGTGAACGAGCTGGCCGAGACCTACCCCAAGGTCGACGTGGCCAACTCGCTCGACGCGCTCAAGGACGCCGGCTTCCGCTGGGCGACCCGTTCCGGCGTCACGATCTCGATCGACGACGTCGTCGCGCCGCCGAACAAGGCCGACATCATGGAGAACTACGAGCGCCGGGCCGACAAGGTCCAGCGCGAGTACGAGCGCGGCCTGATCACCGACGAGGAGCGCCGTCAGGAGCTCATCGAGATCTGGACGCACGCCACGGCCGACGTCGAGACCGACATGGTCAACGCCTTCCCGGCGACCAACCCGGTCTGGATGATGGTCAACTCCGGTGCCCGAGGCAACAAGATGCAGGTGCGTCAGATCGCCGGCATCCGTGGCCTGGTGTCCAACACCAAGGGTGAGACGATCCCGCGTCCGATCAAGGCCTCGTTCCGCGAGGGCCTGTCGGTGCTGGAGTACTTCATCTCCACCCACGGACAGCGGAAGGGTCTGGCCGACACCGCCCTGCGTACCGCCGACTCGGGTTACCTGACCCGTCGTCTGGTGGACGTCGCGCAGGACGTCATCGTGCGTGAGATCGACTGCGGCACCGACCGCGCGGTCCCGCTGCACGTCGGCGAGCGGGACTCCTCGGGCAACCTGGTCAAGGCGGAGAACGCCGAGTCCAACGTGCACGGCCGCATCCTGGCCGAGGACGTCGAGGTCGACGGCAAGGTCATCGTGGCGGCGGGTGTCGACATCAACGACAACCACGTCACCGCGCTGGTCGAGGCCGGCATCGAGACCGTCCGCACGCGCAGCGCGCTCGTCTGCGAGGCCAAGATCGGCGTCTGCGCGACCTGCTACGGCCGCTCGCTGGCGACCGGCAAGCTCGTCGACGTCGGCGAGGCGGTCGGCATCATCGCCGCCCAGTCGATCGGTGAGCCGGGCACGCAGCTGACGATGCGTACCTTCCACACCGGTGGTGTGGCGGGCGCGGACATCACCCACGGTCTGCCCCGTGTCCAGGAGCTCTTCGAGGCGCGCATCCCCAAGGGTGTCGCCCCGATCTCCGAGGCCGAGGGCAGGGTCCGCATCGACGAGACCGACAAGTCCCGCAAGCTCGTCATCACTCCGGACGACGGCTCGGAGGAGATCGCCTACCCGGTCTCGATGCGTTCGCGCCTGCTCGTCTCCGACGGCATGCGCGTGACGGTCGGCCAGCAGCTGGTCGCCGGTGCGGTCAACCCCAACGAGGTGCTGCGCATCCTCGGCCCGCGGGCCGTGCAGCTGCACCTGGTGGCGGAGGTCCAGCAGGTCTACCGCTCGCAGGGTGTGTCGATCCACGACAAGCACATCGAGATCATCGTGCGGCAGATGCTCAAGCGCGTGAACGTGCTGGAGTCCGGCGAGACCGACCTGCTGCCCGGCGAGCTCGTCGAGCGTCCGCGCTTCGAGCAGATGAACCGCGAGACGGTGGCGGAGGGCGGCTCTCCGGCCGCCGGTCGTCCGGTGCTCATGGGCATCACGAAGGCGTCGCTCGCCACCGAGTCGTGGCTGTCGGCGGCCTCCTTCCAGGAGACGACCAGGGTCCTGACGGACGCGGCGATCCACGCCAAGTCCGACTCGCTCCTGGGCCTGAAGGAGAACGTCATCATCGGTAAGCTCATCCCGGCCGGTACGGGCATGCCCCAGTACCGCAACATCCGGGTCGAGCCGACCGAAGAGGCCAAGGCGGCCATGTACACCGTTGGTGGATACGACGGTTCCGCGGCGGACTACACCTTCGGCACCGGTAGCGGCGAGGCCGTTCCGCTGGAGGAGTACGACTTCGGTCAGTACAACCGCTAGTCAGCTCTTCGAAGCACCGCGTCCGGGTCTTGGTGATCCGGGCGCGGTGTTTTGTTTTGTCGTTACGGCCGGCCCGGTGGGCCCCACCCGCCATACAGGGCCGGGCTCCCTCCAGGGGCACGCTCCTCCGGTTTACGGGGCTGGGCGCCGCTACGTGCGCGCTGTGGGCCGCCTGGGTGGTCGGAGGGTAGCCGGGGCTACCTCGCCAGGTTGATGCCCAGTATGTCCATCCAGCGCCCGCATGGCCGTGTGGTCTGCCGCGCGAGTCATCCTGGTGAAGCGCGACCAAATACTCCGCGGGCCGGATACAATAGGCGCGGAGCAGTAGCCGGGCATGCATCGAAGAGGCCCAGCGACCAGCAGTAGTGACAGAAGCGAGTCCGCTTTGTCGCGCTGCTTTGACGTGTCGCGTGGGCCTGGGTAGTCTAGAGCATCGTGCCCGTCGTTAGCGGGCTCTCGGCTGTGCGCTCATATTTGGGAGCGTCGGACGGCTTCCTGGCTCGAAGTCCCCTCGGATGTGTCTGTGCGAAGTGCGCGACACGCCCGAGCGCGGGGGCGCCGAGACAGGGAAAACCAGCAGGTCATGACACCGGCAGAACCTGCGAATGAACAACAGACGTATTACCGGCCAAGGCACGAAACGGAGTGGCAGTGCCCACTATTCAGCAGTTGGTCCGCAAGGGCCGGCAGGACAAGGTCGCCAAGACCAAGACTCCTGCCCTAAGGGCGAATCCGCAGCGGCGAGGTGTATGCCAGCGCGTTTACACCACGACCCCCAAGAAGCCCAACTCGGCACTGCGCAAGGTGGCCCGTGTGCGGCTCACCAACGGCATCGAGGTCACGGCGTACATCCCGGGTGTGGGCCACAACCTGCAGGAGCACTCCATCGTGCTCGTGCGCGGCGGTCGTGTGAAGGACCTGCCGGGTGTCCGCTACAAGATCATTCGCGGTTCGCTGGACACCCAGGGTGTCCGCAACCGCAAGCAGGCTCGCAGCAAGTACGGCGCGAAGAGGGAGAAGAGCTAACTATGCCTCGCAAGGGTTCTCCCGGCCGCCGTCAGCTCATGTCTGACCCGGTTTACAGCTCGCCCCTGGTCACCGCTCTGATCAACAAGGTGCTCCTGGACGGCAAGCGTTCCATCGCGCAGTCGATCGTGTACGGCGCCCTTGAGGGCTGCAGGGACAAGACGGGCAACGACCCGGTCGTCACCCTGAAGCGCGCGCTTGACAACGTCAAGCCGACCCTCGAGGTCCGCAGCCGTCGCGTTGGTGGCGCGACCTACCAGGTGCCGGTCGAGGTGCGCGCCGCGCGCAGCACGACCCTGGCCCTGCGCTGGCTGGTGCAGTACTCCCGCGCCCGCCGCGAGAAGACCATGACCGAGCGCCTCATGAACGAGCTCCTCGACGCCAGCAACGGCCTCGGGGCGAGCGTCAAGAAGCGCGAGGACACCCACAAGATGGCCGAGTCCAACAAGGCCTTCGCCCACTACCGCTGGTAACCCCGGCGGGTTCGACGAGACGACGAGGACGCGAGAGAAGTGGCCGCAACGACCGCCCTTGACCTGGCGAAGGTCCGAAACATCGGGATCATCGCCCATATTGACGCGGGTAAGACCACCACGACTGAGCGCATCCTGTTCTACACCGGCATCAACTACAAGATCGGTGAAGTCCACGACGGCGCAGCCACCATGGACTGGATGGAGCAGGAGCAGGAGCGTGGCATCACGATCACGTCTGCCGCGACGACCTGCGAGTGGGCCGGTCACACGATCAACCTGATCGACACCCCGGGCCACGTCGACTTCACCATCGAGGTCGAGCGCAACCTTCGTGTCCTCGACGGTGCGGTCACCGTGTTCGACGGTGTCGCGGGCGTCGAGCCGCAGTCAGAGACGGTGTGGCGTCAGGCCGACCGCTACAACGTCCCCCGCATCTGCTTCGTGAACAAGATGGACCGGGTCGGCGCGGAGTTCCACCGCTGCGTCGACATGATGGTCACCCGTCTTGCCGCGACTCCCGCGGTCATCCAGCTTCCCTGGGGCGTCGAGGCCGGCTTCCGCGGCGTCATCGACCTGGTGAAGATGAAGGGCCTGCTCTGGAGCGAGGACGCGGCCAAGGGCGAGATGTACGACGTCGTCGACATCCCGGCCGACCACGCCGAGGCAGCTCGCGAGTGGCGTGACAAGCTCGTCGAGACCGTCGCCGAGAACGACGACGAGATGATGGAGCTCTTCCTCGAGGCCATCGAGCCCACCGAGGAGCAGCTGGTCGCGGCCATCCGCCGCGCGACGCTGTCCAGCGCCATCAACCCGGTTCTCACCGGCACCGCGTTCAAGAACAAGGGCGTGCAGCCCCTGCTCGACGCGGTGGTCGCCTACCTCCCCGCGCCGACCGACATCCCGGCCTTCGAGGGCCACGCGGTCGGCAACGAGGACAAGGTCGTCGTACGTCACGCGGACCCGGCCGAGCCGTTCTCCGCGCTGGCCTTCAAGATCGCGAGCGACCCGCACCTGGGCAAGATCACCTACATCCGCATCTACTCCGGCACGCTCGAGGCGGGTTCACAGGTCGTGAACTCGGTGAAGGGCAAGAAGGAGCGGATCGGCAAGATCTACCAGATGCACGCTAACAAGCGTGAGGAGCGCCCGGTGGCCTCCGCCGGTCAGATCGTCGCCGTCATGGGTCTCAAGGACACCACGACCGGCGACACCCTGTCCGACCCGGCCAACCAGGTCGTGCTCGAGTCGATGACGTTCCCGGCTCCGGTCATCAACGTCGCGATCGAGCCCAAGACCAAGGGCGACCAGGAGAAGCTGTCGACCGCGATCCAGCGGCTGGCCGAGGAGGACCCGTCCTTCCAGGTCCGTCGTGACGAGGAGACCGGCCAGACGGTCATCTGGGGCATGGGCGAGCTTCACCTGGAGATCCTCGTCGACCGTATGCGTCGCGAGTTCAAAGTCGAGGCCAACGTCGGCCGCCCGCAGGTGGCCTACCGCGAGACCATCCGCCGCACGGTGGACAAGGTCGACTACACCCACAAGAAGCAGACGGGTGGGTCCGGCCAGTTCGCGCGGGTCATCATCAAGCTCGAGCCGCTGGGCGAAGGCAACGACGGCTACGAGTTCGAGAACAAGGTCACCGGTGGCCGTGTCCCGAGGGAGTACATCCCCTCGGTCGACGCGGGTGCTCAGGAGGCCGCCGAGTTCGGCGTGCTGGCCGGCTACCCGATGGTGGGCGTGAAGGTGACGCTGATCGACGGTGCCGCGCACGACGTCGACTCCTCGGAAATGGCCTTCAAGATCGCCGGCTCGATGGCCTTCAAGGAGGCCGCTCGCAAGGCCGATGCTGTACTCCTCGAGCCGATGATGGCCGTCGAGGTCACCACGCCCGAGGACTACATGGGTGACGTCATCGGTGACCTCAACGGTCGCCGCGGACAGATCCAGGCGATGGACGAGCGGGCGGGAGCCCGTGTCGTTTCGGCGCTCGTACCGCTTTCTGAGATGTTCGGCTACGTGGGCGACCTGCGTAGCAAGACGCAGGGGCGCGCGAGCTACAGCATGCAGTTCGACTCCTACTCGGAGGTGCCCCCGGGCATCGCCAAGGAGATCGTCGCGAAGGCCCGGGGCGAATAGTCCCGGGACCCCCGGCTGGGCCTCGCCAAGCCGTAAAGGGGCTTCGGCCTCTGGTGGGGCGGTGCGAGCCGCCCCACCGTCTAGGGGTTCGGGATCACCCGGGCCCGAGTGTGTAGACGAAAGTCAGACAGATTCTCAAGGAGAGAACCAGTGGGCAAGGCCAAGTTCGAGCGGAACAAGCCGCACATGAACATCGGCACCATTGGGCACATCGACCACGGTAAGACCACGCTCACCGCGGCGATCACCAAGGTGCTTCACGACCGTTTCCCCGAGCTGAACAAGGCGACGCCGTTCGACAAGATCGACAAGGCGCCCGAGGAGAAGGCCCGCGGAATTACGATCTCCATCGCGCACGTCGAGTACCAGACCGAGAAGCGCCACTACGCCCACGTGGACTGCCCCGGTCACGCCGACTACGTGAAGAACATGATCACCGGTGCCGCGCAGATGGACGGTGCGATCCTCGTGGTCGCCGCCACTGACGGCCCGATGCCGCAGACGAAGGAGCACGTCCTCCTGGCCCGCCAGGTCGGCGTCCCCTACATCGTCGTGGCCCTCAACAAGGCCGACATGGTCGACGACGAGGAGATCCTGGAGCTCGTCGAGCTCGAGGTCCGTGAGCTCCTGTCCGCTCAGGAGTTCCCCGGCGACGACCTGCCGGTCGTCCGCGTCTCCGCGCTCAAGGCTCTTGAGGGCGACTCGAAGTGGGCCGACAGCATCATCGAGCTGATGAACGCGGTCGACGAGAACGTGCCCGAGCCGCCCCGTGAGACGGACAAGCCGTTCCTCATGCCGGTCGAGGACGTCTTCTCGATCACCGGTCGTGGCACGGTCGTCACCGGCCGTATCGAGCGCGGTGTCGTCAAGATCAACGAGCAGGTCGACATCATCGGCATCAAGCCGGAGAAGACGACCACCACCGTCACCAGCATCGAGATGTTCAACAAGATGCTCGACGAGGGTCACGCGGGCGACAACGCCGCGCTGCTGCTCCGTGGTATCAAGCGCGACGACGTCGAGCGCGGCCAGTGCATCATCAAGCCGGGCACGACCACCCCGCACACCGAGTTCGACGGCCAGGTCTACATCCTGTCGAAGGACGAGGGCGGCCGCCACACGCCGTTCTTCAACAACTACCGCCCGCAGTTCTACTTCCGTACGACTGACGTGACCGGTGTCGTGCACCTCCCCGAGGGCACCGAGATGGTCATGCCGGGCGACAACACCGAAATGCGCGTTGAGCTGATCCAGCCCATCGCCATGGAGGACGGTCTGAAGTTCGCGATCCGTGAGGGTGGCCGCACCGTCGGCGCCGGCCGGGTCGTCAAGATCATCAAGTAGTACGATCGCGGGGCGGCGGTCGGCCCTCGGAAGAAGGCCGGCCGCCGCGCCACGAGGGCAGGAGTCCCTACGGCTTCCGCCCTCAGGCTCCACGGGAAAGCCGTGATCTCGCAGTGGCTTCGGAGTGACCGAAGTAACTGCCGGATCACGGAAGAAAACGGCAGATCGACAACGTCTGTCACGTGGGGCCGTGCGGGTTCGTCCTGCACGAACAGCGGCAACAGGCCGCACGATACTTTTTCAGACGACAGCGAAGGACACCGAGGCCACTATGGCGGGACAAAAGATCCGCATCCGGCTTAAGGCCTATGACCACGAGGTCATCGACAGCTCGGCCAAGAAGATCGTCGAGACGGTGACGCGGACTGGCGCGAAGGTCGCGGGCCCGGTGCCGCTGCCGACCGAGAAGAACGTGTACTGCGTCATCCGCTCGCCGCACAAGTACAAGGACAGCCGCGAGCACTTTGAGATGCGCACGCACAAGCGGCTGATTGACATCATCGACCCGACGCCCAAGACCGTCGACTCGCTCATGCGGCTCGACCTCCCCGCGGGCGTCGACATTTCGATCAAGCTCTGAGGGAACGCACTGACATGGCTAAGACGATCAAGGGCGTCCTGGGCAAGAAGCTCGGCATGACCCAGGTCTTCGACGCGGACAACCGGATGGTTCCGGTGACCGTGGTGGAGGCCGGTCCGTGCGTGGTGACCAGGGTCCGCACCGCCGACAAGGATGGCTATTCCGCCGTTCAGCTCGGCTTCGGACAGGTCGACCCGCGGAAGGTCAACAAGCCGCTCGGCGACTACCTGCGTAAGCACGACATCACCCCGCGCCGTTACTTCGCGGAGATCCGCACCGACGACGCGAGCGACTACACCCTGGGCCAGGAACTGCTGGCCGACACCTTCGAGGCCGGCCAGTTCGTCGATGTGACGGGCAAGAGCAAGGGCAAGGGCTTCGCCGGTGTCATGAAGCGGCACGGCTTCAAGGGTCTGGGCGCGTCGCACGGTACGCAGCGCAAGCACCGCTCGCCGGGTTCCATCGGTGGCTGCGCCACCCCGGGCCGCGTATTCAAGGGTCTGCGCATGGCTGGTCGGATGGGTAACGTCCGCACCACCGTGCAGAGCCTCAAGGTTCACGCCATCGACGTCGAGAACGGTCTCATCCTGATCAAGGGTGCGATCCCCGGCGCCAACGGCAGCCTGGTCCTCGTCCGTACCGCTGCTAAGAAGGGGGCTGCCAAGTGACCAGCATTGACGTCCTCGACGCCAGCGGTAGCAAGGCCGGCACCGTCGACCTGCCCGAAGACATCTTCGGCGCCAAGGTCAACATTCCGCTGATCCACCAGGTGGTCGTGGCCCAGCTCGCCGCTCGCCGGCAGGGCACCCACAAGGCCAAAACCCGTGGCGAGGTCAGGGGCGGCGGCAAGAAGCCGTACCGCCAGAAGGGCACCGGTCGCGCCCGTCAGGGCTCGACCCGCGCGCCGCAGTTCACCGGTGGTGGCGTCGTCCACGGCCCGGTGCCGCGCGACTACTCGCAGCGGACGCCCAAGAAGATGAAGGTCGCCGCCCTGCGTGGCGCCCTGTCGGACCGGGCCGGCGGCGGTCGCGTGCACGTGGTGAGCGGCCTGGTCACCGGCGAGACGCCGAAGACCAAGGCGGCTCTCGAGGCCCTGCGTAAGATCACCCAGTCCAGGACCGTCCTCCTCGTCGTCGACGAGGCCGACGAGCTGACCTGGCTGAGCCTGCGCAACGCTCCCGAGGTCCACCTGCTGGACTCCGGGCAGCTCAACACCTACGACGTGCTCTGCCACGACGACGTGGTCTTCACCCAGGAGGCGTACGACCAGGTCGTGGCGCGGCTGTCGGCAGGGTCGGCCAATTCGAGTGAAGGGGCAGACGCCTGATGGAGAAGATCGCCGACCCGCGCGACGTCATCATCAAGCCGGTCGTCTCTGAGAAGAGCTACGGCCTGATCGATGAGAACAACAAGTACACGTTCCTGGTGAAGAAGACCGCGAACAAGACCCAGGTCAAGATCGCCGTCGAGCAGATCTTCGGGGTCAAGGTCACCAGCGTGAACACGATCAACCGGCAGGGCAAGCGCAAGCGCACCCGCACCGGTTTCGGCAAGCGTCCCGACACCAAGCGCGCGATTGTGAGCCTGGTCGAGGGCGATCGGATCGACATCTTCGGTCAGATCGGCTAGCAGCCATAGAAGTAGGCGGGCCGTACGGCCTGCCAGGGGTCGAGACCGTCGCACGTCCGTGCGGCGGGCTCACCCATGTAACCGACGAAGGATGAACGAAAAAGATGGGCATCCGTAAGTACAAGCCGACGACTCCGGGTCGCCGTGGCTCGAGTGTCTCGGACTTCTCCGAGATCACCCGCAGCACGCCCGAGAAGTCGTTGCTTGCGCCCCTTCATGGCAAGGGCGGCCGCAACGTACACGGCCGGGTCACCGCGCGCCACCAAGGCGGCGGTCACAAGCGCGCCTACCGGATCATTGACTTCCGTAGGCATGACAAGGACGGCATCCCGGCGAAGGTCGCTCACATCGAGTACGACCCCAACCGCACCGCCAACATCGCTCTGCTGCACTACGCCGACGGCGAGAAGCGCTACATCATCGCGCCGACCGGCCTCAAGCAGGGCGACCGCATCGAGAACGGCGCCGGGGCCGACATCAAGCCGGGCAACTGCCTGCCGCTGCGCAACATCCCGACGGGTACCTTCATCCACGCGGTGGAGCTCCGTCCGGGCGGCGGCGCCAAGCTCGGCCGCTCCGCGGGCGCTCAGATCCAGCTGCTCGCCAAGGAAGGCCAGTACGCCACGCTGCGTATGCCGTCCGGCGAAATGCGCATGGTCGACGTGCGCTGCCGGGCGTCGGTGGGTCAGGTCGGTAACGCCGAGCAGGCCAACATCAACTGGGGCAAGGCCGGCCGTATGCGGTGGAAGGGCAAGCGCCCGACCGTCCGTGGTGTCGCCATGAACCCCGTTGACCACCCGCACGGTGGTGGTGAGGGTAAGACCTCCGGTGGTCGCCACCCGGTGAACCCGAAGGGCAAGCCCGAGGGCCGCACCCGCCAGGCCAACAAGTCCAGCGACCGGCTGATCATCCGCCGCCGGAGCAAGAGGAAGAAGCGGTAGGAGCAGCCGATATGCCACGTAGCCTTAAGAAGGGTCCCTTCGTGGACGGCCACCTCGCCAAGAAGGTGGACGCCCAGAACGAGAAGGGCACCAAGACCGTTATCAAGACGTGGTCGCGGCGCTCCATGATCGTGCCTGACATGCTCGGGCACACGATCGCCGTACACGATGGCCGCAAGCACGTCCCGGTGTTCGTCACCGAGTCGATGATCGGCCACAAGCTGGGAGAGTTCGCCCCGACGCGCACCTTCCGCAGCCACGTCAAGGAAGACCGCCGCAGCCGGCGATAAACGCCTTCAGAAGCAGTTAAGAGGAGTAAGCGATGGAAGCCAGGGCTCAGGCGCGGTTCGTCCGCGTCACGCCCCTCAAGGCCCGCCGTGTGGTGGACCTTATTCGCGGGCTGCCCGCTTCGGAGGCGCAGGCCGTGCTGCAGTTCGCTCCCCAGTCGGCGAGCGAGCCGATCTACAAGGTGCTCTCGAGCGCCATGGCAAACGCAGAGCACAACTTCGATCTCGACCCCCAGACGCTCTTCGTGAGCCGGGCGTGGGTCGACGAGGGCCCGACGCTGAAGCGGTTCCGTCCGCGTGCCCAGGGTCGTGCCTATCGGATCAACAAGCGGACGAGCCACATCACCGTGATCGTGGAGTCCCGCGAGCCGAAGGGAAGGACCCGATAGTGGGCCAGAAGGTTAACCCGCACGGGTTCCGCCTCGGCATCACGACCGACTTCAAGAGCCGGTGGTACGCCGACAAGCTGTACAAGTCGTACGTCGCCGAGGACGTGTCGATCCGTCGCATGCTGCAGAAGGGCATGGAGCGGGCCGGTATCTCCAAGGTGGAGATCGAGCGCACGACCGACCGCGTCCAGGTCGACATCCACACCGCCCGGCCGGGCATCGTCATCGGCCGTCGCGGCGCGGAGGCCGACCGGATCCGTGGCGACCTGGAGAAGCTGACCAAGAAGCAGGTTCAGCTCAACATCCTCGAGGTGAAGAACCCCGAGATCGACGCCCAGCTCGTCGCGCAGGGTGTCGCCGAGCAGCTCTCCAGCCGTGTCTCGTTCCGCCGCGCCATGCGCAAGGCGATGCAGTCGGCCATGAAGAGCGGCGCCAAGGGCATCCGGGTGCAGTGCTCCGGTCGTCTTGGCGGCGCCGAGATGTCGAGGTCGGAGTTCTACCGCGAGGGCCGCGTGCCGCTGCACACGCTCCGCGCGGACATCGACTACGGCTTCTACGAGGCCCGCACCACCTTCGGCCGCATCGGCGTGAAGGTGTGGATCTACAAGGGCGAGGCGCCCACGAGCCGCGCCGAGCGCGAGGCGGCGGCTGCCGGCGCACGTGCCGGCCAGCGTCGCGAGCGTGACGACCGTCGCGGTGGCGGCGGTGGCGGTGGCGACCGTCCGCGCCGTGGTGGCGCCGGTGGCGCCCGTCGCGGTGGCGGTCGTGGCGACCGTGCCCCCAGGACTGAGGCGGCCTCACAGGCTGCCCCCGAGACCGGCCCGGCTGCGCAGCCGGGTGCTGAAGGGAGCTGACCATGCTGATCCCGCGCAGGGTCAAGCACCGCAAGCAGCACCGGCCCGACCGCAGTGGCGCCGCCAAGGGTGGCACCAGGGTCGTGTTCGGCGAGTTCGGCATCCAGGCTGTTGAGCACTCCTACGTGACCAACCGCCAGATCGAGTCGGCTCGTATTGCGATGACCCGTCACATCAAGCGTGGTGGAAAGGTGTGGATCAACATCTACCCCGACCGCCCGCTGACCAAGAAGCCGGCTGAGACCCGCATGGGTTCCGGTAAAGGTTCGCCCGAGTGGTGGATCGCCAACGTCAAGCCGGGTCGCGTCATGTTCGAGCTTTCCGGTGTCGCCGAGTCGGTTGCCCGCGAGGCACTCACTCGCGCGATCCACAAGCTGCCCATGAAGTGCAAGATCGTTAAGCGTGAAGTTGGTGAGGCGTGATGGCTAAGGGCCTGACCGCCGGCGAGCTGCGAGTCGAGGACGAGGACACCCTGGTCCAGAAGCTCAAGGAAGCCAAGGAGGAGCTGTTCAACCTCCGCTTCCAGGCAGCGACCGGACAGTTGGAGAGCCACGGGCGGCTGCGCGCCGTCCGCCGCGAGATCGCCCGTATCTACACCGTGATGCGCGAGCGCGAGCTTGGCATCATCACGGTCGAGAAGGAGACGAGCGATGGCTGAGACCGAGACCACAGAGACCACCGAGACGAACGACGACGCGCGGAACTTCCGCAAGGTCCGTGAGGGCCTGGTCGTCAGCGACAAGATGGACAAGACCGTCGTCGTCGCCGTCGAGGACCGGGTCAAGCACCGTCTGTACGGCAAGGTCATCCGCCGTACGACCAAGTACAAGGCGCACGACGAGGCCAACGCCTGTGGCGTCGGCGACCGCGTGCTGCTGATGGAGACCCGCCCCCTCTCCGCCACCAAGCGGTGGAGGGTCGTGGAGATCCTCGAGAAGGCCAAGTAACCTAACGGCTTCTCGGATATACGCGCCTCGTGGGGGCCGCCAAGCCCCCATGACGGTGTCCAAGGACGCGAGGCTCCGGCCTCGCGTCGCCTGCGGTGCGGCTCCAGGGCTGTGGCCGGAGGAAAAAGACCATAGAGGTTCCGCCAGGCTCGGCATCGACGAGAACCGGCGCGACTAATCAGGAGAAAACAGTGATCCAGCAGGAGTCGCGGCTCAAGGTCGCCGACAACACGGGTGCCAAGGAGATTCTTTGCATCCGCGTTCTCGGTGGCTCGGGCCGACGCTACGCCGGTATCGGCGACGTCATCGTCGCCACCGTCAAGGATGCCCTGCCCGGTAGCACCGGCGTCAAGAAGGGCGACGTGGTCAAGGCCGTCATCGTCCGCACGGCCAAGGAGCGCCGCCGGCCGGACGGCTCCTACATCCGCTTCGACGAGAACGCCGCCGTCATCATCAAGGACAGCGGTGACCCTCGCGGCACCCGTATCTTCGGCCCGGTGGGCCGTGAGCTGCGCGACAAGAAGTTCATGCGCATCATCTCGCTCGCGCCGGAGGTGCTGTAATGCCGAAGCTGCATGTGAAGAAGGGTGACCTCGTCCAGGTCATCACCGGCAAGGACAAGGGTGCCAAGGGTCATGTCATCGCCACCCTCCCGCGGGAAGACCGCGTGGTGGTCGAGGGCGTCAACATGATCAAGAAGCACACCAAGGAGACCCACCAGGGCCCGCGTGGCGCCAAGACCGGCGGCGTGCAGACCATGGAGGCTCCCATCCACGTGAGCAACGTGAAGAAGCTCAAGGACGAGAAGCGCGAGGACAAGCCCGCCGACAAGAAGGCCGAGGACAAGGCCGACGAGACGGGTGAGGACAGCTGATGACTGCCACGACCACTGAGACCGAGCGTCCGACGCCGCGCCTCAAGACGAAGTACCGCGAGGAGATCGCGGCCAAGCTTCGCGAGGACTTCGGCATCGAGAACGTCATGCAGATCCCCGGCCTGGTGAAGATCAAGGTCAACATGGGTGTCGGCGAGGCGGCTCGCGACTCGAAGCTCATCGAGGGCGCTGTGCGCGACCTCACCGTGATCACCGGCCAGAAGCCGGCCGTCGTCCGGGCGCGCAAGTCCATCGCCCAGTTCAAGCTGCGCGAGGGCATGCCGATCGGCGCGCACGTCACGCTCCGCGGCGACCGGATGTGGGAGTTCCTCGACAGGCTGCTGTCGCTGGCGCTGCCCCGCATCAGGGACTTCCGTGGCCTGTCGCCCAAGCAGTTCGACGGCAACGGCAACTACACGTTCGGTCTGACCGAGCAGGTCATGTTCCACGAGGTCGACCAGGACAAGGTCGACCGGCCGCGGGGCATGGACATCACGGTCGTGACCACCGCGAAGACCGACGACCAGGGCCGGGCGCTGCTGAAGCTCCTCGGGTTCCCCTTCAAGGAGGCCTGATCATGGCGAAGAAGTCGCTGATCGCCAAGGCAGGGCGTAAGCAGAAGTTCGAAGTCCGGGCGTACACCCGCTGCACGCGTTGTGGCCGGCCCCGCGCCGTCTACCGCAAGTTCGGGCTCTGCCGCGTGTGCTTCCGTGAGATGGCGCACCGGGGCGAGCTGCCCGGCATCACCAAGTCCAGCTGGTAGTTACCCTAGGGGGCGGCCACGTGTCGCCCCCTAGGGGGCTGCTCGCCGTACATATGTAGAACTGTCAAACCGGGTGCTCTCCCAGAGAGCACCCATGACCGCGCCGAAGGTCCACCGGTAGAGCTCCGCTTCACCGACTGGAAACCGCGGCGAGGAAGGCCACTGGCCATGACGATGACCGACCCGATCGCAGACATGCTGACGCGTCTGCGTAATGCGAACTCGGCGTATCACGACAGCGTGACCATGCCGTATTCGAAGATCAAGGCGCACATCGCCGAGATCCTCCAGCAGGAGGGTTACATCCAGGCTTGGACCGTCGAAGACGCCAAGGTTGGCAAGAACCTCGTGGTGGAGCTCAAGTTCGGGCCTACCCGTGAGCGGTCGCTCGCGGGTCTGCGCCGGGTGTCGAAGCCCGGTCTGCGGGTGTATGCGAAGAAGGACAACCTGCCTCGCGTTCTGGGAGGGCTGGGTGTCGCGATCATCTCGACGTCCGCCGGTCTCATGACCGACAAGCAGGCCGGCAAGCGTGGCGTGGGCGGGGAAGTCCTCGCCTACGTCTGGTAGAGGGGAGGAACACAGCATGTCGAGAATCGGACGGCTGCCCATCCCTGTGCCGAGCGGCGTTGACATCGCGATCAGCGGCCAGGATGTCCAGGTCAAGGGCCCGAAGGGCACGCTTTCTCATACAGTCGCGGACCCCATCACGGTGGGTCGCGATGACGACGGCGCCATCGCCGTCACCCGGCCCAACGACGAGAACAAGGTCCGTGCGCTGCACGGCCTGTCGCGGACGCTGATCGCCAACATGGTGCAGGGCGTCACGCAGGGCTACTCCAAGACCTTGGAGATCGTCGGCGTCGGTTACCGCGTTCAGGCCAAGGGCCCGACGCAGCTGGAGTTCGCACTGGGCTTCAGTCACCCGGTCATCGTCGACGCCCCTGAGGGCGTCACCTTCCGCGTCGAGAAGCCGACCCTGTTCCACGTGGACGGCATCGACAAGCAGAAGGTCGGCGAGGTCGCGGCCAACATCCGCAAGTTGCGCAAGCCTGACCCGTACAAGGGCAAGGGCGTGCGTTACCAGGGCGAACAGATCCGCCGCAAGGTCGGAAAGGCTGGTAAGTAGGCATGGCTCCGAAGACTGCGTTCGGCAAGCACACGGCTGCCCGCACCGTCTCGCGGGCCCGCCGTCACCGCCGCGTCCGCAAGAACGTCGTCGGTACGGCCGCGCGTCCGCGCTTGGTCGTCAACCGTTCGACTCGTCACCTGTTCGTGCAGATCGTGGACGACTCCGTCGGCCACACGCTGGTGAGCGCGTCCACCATGGACTCCGCGCTGCGCACGCTCGAGGCTGACAAGACCGAGAAGGCCAAGAAGGTCGGCGAGCTCCTCGCTCAGCGGGCCAAGGAAGCCGGGATCACGGCGGTCGTGTTCGACCGCGGTGGCAACCGCTACGCCGGGCGCATCGCCGCTCTGGCGGACAGCGCCCGCGAAGGTGGGCTCGAGTTCTGATATGGCAACTGAGATGAGGAACCACTGATGGCTGCAGCTCCGCGTCGCGGTGGCGGCACCGGTGGCGAGCGGCGGGACCGTCGTGACGATCGCCGCGGTGGCGCCGCCGACAAGGGCGTCTCGTACATCGAGCGCGTAGTGAAGATCAACCGAGTGGCCAAGGTCGTGAAGGGTGGTCGTCGCTTCAGCTTCACCGCCCTCGTCGTCGTCGGTGACGGCAACGGCCTGGTCGGCGTCGGCTATGGCAAGGCCAAGGAAGTACCCGCGGCCATCGCCAAGGGCGTCGAAGAGGCCAAGAAGCACTTCTTCAAGGTCCCGAGGATCCAGGGCACCATCCCGCACACCGTGCAGGGTGAGGAGGCGGCCGGTGTCGTCTTCCTGCGTCCGGCTTCCGCCGGTACCGGCGTCATCGCCGGTGGCCCGGTGCGCGCCGTTCTGGAGTGCGCCGGCATCCACGACGTCCTGTCCAAGTCGCTCGGCTCGGACAACCCCATCAACATCGTGCACGCCACGGTGGCGGCTCTGAAGGGTCTTTCCCGGCCCGAGGAGATCGCCGCCCGCCGTGGTCTGCCGATCGAGGACGTCGCTCCGGCCCGGATGCTGAAGGCTCAGCGCGAAGGCATCGCCGAAGCGGCGGCCGCCAAGGCGGTGAGCTAGTCATGGCACGCCTGAAGATCACTCAGGTTCGCTCGAAGATCGGTGGCAAGCAGAACCAGCGTGACTCGCTGCGTTCGCTTGGCCTGAAGCGAATCGGCGATGTCGTCGTCAAGGAGGACCGGCCCGAGATTCGCGGCATGGTCTCCGTGGTGACGCACCTCGTCGAGGTGGAAGAGGTCGACTAGTCATGACTGACAAGGCTCCGCTCAAGATTCACGACCTGCGTCCGGCCCCCGGCGCCAACAAGGCCAAGATCCGCAAGGGTCGCGGCGAGGCGTCCAAGGGTAAGACGGCCGGTCGCGGTACCAAGGGCAGCCACGCCCGTACGACGGTCCCCCTCGGTTTCGAGGGTGGCCAGGTGCCGCTGCAGAGGCGTCTGCCGAAGCTCAAGGGCTTCTCCAACGCGCTGTTCAAGACGACCTACCAGGTCGTCAACCTGGACAAGCTCGGCGAGCTGTTCCCCGAGGGTGGCGAGGTCACCGTCGAGACGCTGGTCGCCAAGGGCGCTGTCCGCAAGAACCAGCTGGTGAAGGTGCTCGGCACCGGCGAGATCTCGGTCGCGGTGAACGTGCGGGCGCATGCCTTCTCGTCCTCCGCGAAGGAGAAAATCGCCGCTGCTGGGGGTTCCGTTACCGAGCTGTAAGAGCTATTACGAGGCGTGGGGGCTCTGACCATGGGCCCCCACGCCCGTAGTGCGTTAGAGTTCGCGAGACGGCAGGATTCTGTCCGGCTCGTTTTGACATGAGACTTCTGATGGCAGATCCCCGCACCATCGCATACTCACACCGCCTTATAGGCGCGCAGGAGGGACCGTGCTGACCGCGTTTACCCGGGCGTTCCGGACGCCGGACCTGCGCAAGAAGTTGCTCTTTACCCTGGGCATCATCGCGCTGTTCCGACTCGGCTCGGTTCTTCCGACTCCGGGAGTTCACGTCCAGAACCTTGCGTCCTGCTTTGATCAGGTCCGCAACGGTGAAAACGGCAATATCTACGGGATGGTGCAGCTGTTCAGCGGCGGCGCGCTCCTGAAGCTGTCGGTGTTCGCTCTGGGCATCATGCCGTACATCACCGCCAGCATCATTCTCCAACTTCTCGTCGTCGTGATCCCACGCCTTGAAGCCCTCAAGAAGGAGGGGCAGGCCGGTCAGACGAAGATCACACAATATACGCGTTATCTGACGATCGGTCTGGGCATCCTGCAGTCGACGGCGTTCATCGCGCTGGCGCGCTCCGGGCAGCTCTTCCAGGGCTGTGACAAGGACGTCCTGCTCGACCCCGACAACATCTTCATGATCGTCACGATGGTCGTCATCATGACGGCCGGCACCTCGGTCATCATGTGGCTGGGCGAGCTCATCACCGACCGTGGTGTGGGCAACGGCATGTCGATCCTCATCTTCACGCAGGTCGTCGCGGTCTTCCCGTCCGAGCTGGCCAGCATCTTCCAGGCCAACAAGTTCACCTTCGCCGTCGTCATGGTGGTAGGCGTCTTCATGATCGCCGCCGTGGTCTTCGTCGAGCAGGCGCAGCGCCGCATTCCGGTGCAGTACGCCAAGCGGATGGTCGGACGCCGGATGTACGGCGGCACGTCCACCTACATCCCGCTGAAGGTCAACCAGGCCGGCATCATCCCGGTCATCTTCGCGTCCTCGCTGCTCTATCTGCCGCAGCTGCTGACCTCGCTGTTCGCCAACGCGGAGAACCCCAACGCCGTCGTGCAGTGGATTTCGGCGAACCTCACCAAGGGCGACACGCCCATCTACATGATCACGTTCTTCGTCCTGATCGTGTTCTTCACCTACTTCTACGTGTCCATCACCTTCAACCCCACTGAAGTGGCTGACAACATGAAGAAGTACGGTGGGTTCATTCCGGGCATCCGCCCGGGACGGCCGACGGCTGGTTACCTGAGTTTTGTGCTCACCCGTCTGACCGCCCCCGGCGCGCTCTATCTGGGTCTGATCGCCATGATCCCGATCGTCGCGCTCGCGGTGGCCGGAGCGAGCCAGAACTTCCCGTTCGGAGGGACGAGCATTCTGATCATGGTTGGCGTCGGCCTGGACACGGTCAAGCAGATCGAGAGCCAGTTGCAGCAGCGTAATTACGAAGGCTTCCTGCGGTAGTGCGTCTCGTTCTGGTCGGGCCCCCCGGAGCGGGTAAGGGGACACAGGCCCAGTACATCGCGTCGAACCTGTCCATCCCGAAGATCTCGACAGGTGACATCTTCCGTGCCAACGTCTCCGGGGGCACGGAGCTCGGCAAGCTCGCCAAGACGTTCATGGACCGCGGCGACCTGGTGCCCGACAAGGTCACCATCGCCATGGTCCGAGACCGTCTCGCCGAGGACGACGCGCAGGACGGCTTCCTGCTCGACGGCTTCCCCAGGAACGTGGCTCAGGCCGAGATCCTGCGCGACATGCTGAAGGAGTGGGGCCAGGCGCTCGACCTGGTCCTGGAGCTGGTAGTTGACGACGACGAGGTGGTCAGGCGGCTGGCCGGCCGCCGCACCTGCAGCCAGTGCGGTCGCATCTGGCACGTCGAGTTCGATGACAAGAAGGACGACCGGTGCGACGCCTGCGGCGGCACGCTGTTCCAGCGTGACGACGACAAAGAGGAGACGGTCAGGCATCGCCTGGAGGTCTACCAGGAGCAGACGGCGCCGCTGGTGTCCTACTACGCGGACGAGGGCATCCTCGTGGGTGTCGACGCGACCGGTCCGGTCGAGGAGGTCACCCAGCGGGCCATGGAGGCCATCCGCCCTTTCATGGGGTAAGCCCGATGGCCGACTGCGGAGGTGGCACGGATTTCCGTGCCACCTCGCGGCTATTGTGAGGGAATTGGGCTCCCACATCTGCCCGTTGAGACCCCGGGGGGTGCCACACGTGTTCAAGAAGAACCGGCATGGAATCCAGATCAAGACGCCCGAGCAGCTCGACAAGATGCGGGCGGCCGGTCTGGTGGTCGGGCGAACGCTCGATCTGTTGAAGCGCTCCGTCGAGCCGGGGATGACACCCCTGGACCTCGACGCCATCGCCGAGAAGGCGATCAGGGATGAGGGCGCCATCCCGTCGTTCAAGGGCTATCAGGGGTTTCCCGCCACGATCTGCGCCTCGGTCAACGAGGAAGTCGTCCACGGCATCCCGACGAGCGCCCGCGCGCTGCGCGAAGGCGACGTCATCTCCATCGACTGCGGCGCCATCCTCGACGGCTGGCACGGCGACTCGGCGGTCACGGTGCCGGTGGGGGAGGTGGACCCGAAGCTCACCGAGCTCATGCGGATCACCGAGGAGTCGATGTGGCGGGGCATCGCCGCGCTGACCGTCGGCCGCCACCTGTCGGACATCGGGTACGAGGTGGAGCGCTACATCAAGTCGCAGGGCCGCTTCGGCATCCCACCCGAGTACGGCGGCCACGGCATCGGCACCGAGATGCACATGGACCCGTGGATCGCCAACCACGGCCGCCCCGGCAGGGGACCCGTGCTGGAGGCCGGGATGTGCCTGGCGATCGAGCCCATGGTCAACCTTGGTACGGAGCGCACGCGCGTACTGGCCGACGATTGGACCGTCGTGACGATCGACGGGAAGCAGTCCGCACACTTCGAACACAGCGTCGCGGTGACACATAATGGTCCTTGGGTGCTAACCGCCCTCGATGGGGGCGAAGAGCGCTTGGCGCAGCCGTAGACGAGCCGGGAGTGGTGGGTATGGCGCAGAGCCCCGAGATGCGTGCCTCGGACGTCGACAGAGATCGGGTGGCCGGCGTGCTCCGGGAGCACACCGCGCAGGGCCGCATCACGATGGACGAGTTCAACGAGCGGCTCGAACAGCTCTACCAGAGCAAGACCTACGGCGAGCTGGCCCGGCTGACCGCGGACCTGCCGGACGTGGACCTGCGCAACCCGCCCGCCAAGCTGACCGAACCCACCCCGGCGCCCAAGAGCGGCATGCACTCGGGGATGCGCGCGGCCTGGAGCGCGTGGGCCGCGGCCAGCTCGATCAACTGGGTGATCTGGCTGATCGTGAGCGTCACCTCCGGGCACATGATCTACCCCTGGCCGCTGTGGGTGATGGGTCCCTGGGGTGCGATTCTGCTGATCAGCACCATCTTCGGGGGCGGTCAGAAGCGTCAGTGAGTGTGTAGTACTGCACTGTGTGTATTCGTCCGCAGAAGGCGGCGAATGTCCTCCCTAACGTAAGCGGTGCCGGACAACAGAGGGGCTCACCCGAGCAGTCCCGGTCCGGTACGGGGAACCGTCTTACAGGAGGACACAGTGGGTATTCGTCACCTTCTCGCGGGCACCGCTCTCGCCGGCTCGATGGTCGCCGGGGCGCTGGCCATCGCTCCCACGGCCCAGGCCGACGCCGCGACCGCCACCCAGGCGCAGAGCGCCCAGGCCGGCCCGAGGCACTTCTTCGGCCCGTACTTCTCCAACGGCTCCGAGAACGGCGGCCACGAGTCGTACTTCAAGGGCTACTGGCAGCAGCGCGGGGGCAGCTACTACTTCTACGGCGACCTGTACGACCGTCACCACAACGACGGCGACTACAGCTACGTGTGGTTCAAGTACTACGACCGCCACGGCGACTTCCACCGCAACTGGTACCGGTCCGACGACCGCCGTCACTTCGACAGCATCCGCTTCAAGAGGGACTTCAAGATCCAGGTGTGCGAGGGCGGCTCGCGCAACAGCGGCTGCGGCGGCTGGCACGACGTCTTCTAAGCACATCAGCGTCTTCAAGGCACATCAGGGGGGAGTCATCCCAGGGGGTGTGCTGACTCGAGAGGGCCCGCCGGTTCGCCGGTGGGCCTTTGCTGTGCCGCCCGAACCGCTGTGCCGCTCGAATCGCTGTGCCGCTCGGCCCATTCGGGTTCGCGGGTGCGGTAAGCTGACTCGTGGTTGTGTCAGGACACCTGACACGCGTTTCGCGTTTTTGTCTCAGGTGTCGTACACTCCTTACTCGGCTCACTATGACTATCACGCGTCGGTGCCCGTTGCCGGACGCCGCTCTCTTCGAAGCGTGAGGTCGCGGCTGCTTAGTGAACCGGAGCCTCAGACGATCGATCAGTGAAACGCGAGGAATTTTGGCCAAAAAAGACGGCGCCATCGAGATCGAGGGCACTGTGGTCGAGTCGCTCCCGAACGCTATGTTCCGGGTGCAGCTTGACAACGGCCATAAGGTCCTGGCCCACATCAGCGGACGGATGCGGATGCACTACATCCGGATCCTGCCCGACGACCGGGTAGTCGTGGAACTGAGCCCCTACGACCTGAGTCGTGGGCGGATCGTCTACCGATACAAGTAAGACGTCTGAGGAACACGAAGGACAATGAAGGTAAAGCCGAGCGTCAAGAAGATCTGCGACAAGTGCAAGGTGATCCGCCGGCACGGTCGCGTCATGGTGATCTGCGACAACCTGCGCCACAAGCAGCGTCAGGGTTAGTCGCCGTAAGGCTTCTCCGAGTCCGCCCCGGTTTCAGGGAGCGGGCTCGACGCATGAGAAGCCTGAGACAGTAATCGCGCGTCACACCTGAGCAGGCGGCCTGATTTCCGGGCCGTACCACCCAGGAGACCCCCGGTCGGAGGCCGGGGCCCTCACCCCGGGCATGGGGAGGGGTCGTGAGGCGCAAGACCTCCGCCACAACGAAGGAGAATGCCCGACCATGGCTCGCCTGGTTGGCGTCGACCTCCCCCGCGAAAAGCGGCTGGAGATCGCTCTCACCTACATTTACGGAATCGGCCGCACCCGTGCGCTGGAGGTCCTCGAGGCCACCGGTGTCAGCGGCGACACCCGCGTGCACCAGCTCACCGACGCTGAGCTCGTCCCGATGCGTGACTACATCGAGGCGAACTTCAAGATCGAGGGTGACCTGCGCCGTGAGGTTCAGGCCGACATTCGCCGCAAGATCGAGATTGGGTGCTACCAGGGCATCCGGCACCGCAAGGGCCTGCCTGTCCACGGTCAGCGCACGCAGACCAATGCGCGCACCCGCAAGGGCAAGAAGAAGACCGTGGCCGGCAAGAAGAAGCCCGGTAAGAAGTAGTCCACGCAGCCGCGGGACCGAACACCTCAGGAGTGAAGGCAAAGGATGCCTCCTAAGAGCCGTCAGGGTGCGCCCAAGAAGGTGCGCCGCAAGGAAAAGAAGAACGTCGCTCATGGGCACGCCCACATCAAGAGCACGTTCAACAACACGATCGTTTCGATCACCGACCCCAACGGGAACGTGATCTCCTGGGCCAGCGCCGGCCACGTGGGTTTCAAGGGCTCCCGTAAGTCCACCCCGTTCGCCGCTCAGATGGCCGCCGAGAACGCCGCCCGCCGCGCCATGGAGCACGGCATGCGCAAGGTTGACGTCTTCGTCAAGGGTCCCGGCTCCGGCCGCGAGACCGCGATCCGTTCCCTTCAGGCCACCGGCCTCGAAGTGGGTTCGATCCAGGACGTCACCCCGGTTCCGCACAACGGCTGCCGTCCGCCGAAGCGCCGCCGCGTCTGACACCCAGGAGAATCTGAGAAATGGCTCGTTACACGGGTGCGGACTGCAAGCTCTGCCGCCGCGAGAAGACCAAGCTCTTCCTCAAGGGCAGCAAGTGCGAGTCCGCGAAGTGCCCCATCGAGATCCGTCCTTACCCGCCGGGTGAGCACGGCCGCGGACGTCCCAAGGAGTCCGAGTACCAGCTTCAGCTTCGTGAGAAGCAGAAGACCCGCCGCATTTACGGCGTCCTCGAGAAGCAGTTCCACAACTACTACGAGGAAGCCACCCGCAAGAGCGGCAAGACCGGTGAGGCGCTGCTCCAGATCCTGGAGAGCCGTCTCGACAACGTGGTCTACCGCGCCGGGTTCGCCCAGTCGCGCGACGCCGCTCGCCAGCAGGTCCGTCACGGACACTTCCTGGTCAACGGCAAGAAGGTCGACATCCCCTCGTACCGCGTGCGTGAGCACGACATCATCGAGGTCCGTGAGACCAAGCGCAACCTGCTCCCGTACGAGGTGGCTCGCGCCACCGCCGGTGACCGCTCGGTCCCGGCGTGGCTCGGCGTCGTACCGGACAAGGTCCGCGTCCTGATCCACCAGCTGCCGGTCCGTCAGCAGATCGACACCCAGGTTCAGGAACAGCTGATCGTCGAGTACTACTCGAAGTAAGTAGTGGTTGAGGTGCGGTTCGCCGCACCTCAACTAGGCTTGTATCGGAGTGGCGTCATATAGCGGGCGCCACACGAAAAGGGGAGACCCCACATGCTGATCGCTCAGCGCCCGACTCTTCTCGAAGAGTCGATCGACGACACCCGATCCCGATTCGTCATCGAGCCGCTGGAGCCGGGTTTCGGCTACACCATCGGCAACTCGGTCCGCCGCACGCTGCTGTCGTCCATTCCGGGCGCGGCCGTGACGAGCATCCGGATCGAGGGCGTGCTGCACGAGTTCTCGACCGTTCCCGGGGTCAAGGAAGATGTCACCGACATCATCCTCAACCTCAAGGAGCTCGTCGTCTCCTCCGAGCACGACGAGCCGGTCGTGATGTACCTGCGCAAGCAGGGCCCGGGTGAGGTAACCGCCGCCGACATCGCGCCGCCGGCCGGTGTCGAGGTGCACAACCCCGAGCTGCGCATCGCCACGCTCAACGGCAAGGCGAAGCTGGAGATGGAGCTGACCGTCGAGCGCGGTCGCGGCTACGTCTCCGCCGCGCAGAACAAGCAGCCGGGTCAGGAGATCGGCCGTATTCCGATCGACTCGATCTACTCCCCGGTGCTCAAGGTCACCTACAAGGTCGAGGCGACCCGAGTCGAGCAGCGTACCGACTTCGACCGCCTGATCCTCGACGTCGAGACCAAGCCGGCCATGAAGCCCCGCGACGCGGTGGCCTCCGCCGGTAAGACCCTCGTCGAGCTCTTCGGCCTGGCCCGTGAGCTCAACGTCGAGGCCGAGGGCATCGACATCGGCCCGTCGCCGACCGACGCCGCCCTGGCCGCCGACCTGGCGCTGCCGATCGAGGAGCTGAACCTCACCGTTCGCTCCTACAACTGCCTCAAGCGCGAGGGCATCCACACCGTGGGTGAGCTCGTCGCCCGCAGCGAGCAGGACCTGCTCGACATAAGGAATTTCGGCGCCAAGTCGATCGAAGAGGTCAAGCAGAAGCTGCACGAGATGACGCTGGCGCTCAAGGACTCCCCGCCCGGGTTCGACCCGAGCGCGGTGGCCGGCGCCGGTTACGACGACGACGACAGCGCGTACGTCGAGACCGAGCAGTACTAAGCCATCGCGAGGGCTCTGCCTCGCGACTCCCCGCGCCGAGCGGTTCCCGCTCGGCGCGGGCGACGGTAACGGCTCGCATCGCCCCTAGAGCGACTGCGACCGGCCCGACTCCGGTACCTGGTACGGCCGGGGCGGGTTAACTCACAAGGAGAACGCAATGCCCAAGCCCACCAAGGGTGCACGTCTTGGCGGCAGCCCGGCGCACGAGCGGCTGATCCTGGCGAACCTCGCCACGGACCTGTTCCGCCACGGCAAGATCCGCACCACGGTTGCCAAGGCCAAGCGCGTCCGTCCGCTGGCGGAGCGCCTGATCACCAAGGCGAAGAAGGGCGACATCCACAACCGTCGCCAGGTGCTCACGGTCGTCAAGGACAAGGGCGTCGTCCACCACCTGTTCACGGACATCGCGGTGACGTTCGCCGAGCGTCCCGGCGGTTACACCCGCATCACCAAGGTGGGCGCCCGTAAGGGTGACAACGCCCCCATGGCGGTGATCGAGCTGGTGACCGAGCCGCTGAACCCGGTTCGCGTGTCGCGCACGGAGGCTCCGGCCGCCGCTGCCGCTCCCGCTCCCGCCGCTGAGGCCGAGACTGAGGCGCCGGCTGCCGCGGAGACCGCCGCGTCGGACGAGGCCGCCACGGCTGAGGCCGCTGACTCGGGTTCGGCCGAGGCTGAGGCCGGCGAGGCGAAGAAGGACGAGGCCTGATCCGTCAGGTCGGCTGAAGTCGGGCCCAGATCCCCTCTACGCGGGGATTCCGGGCCCACTTGAATCGGGCTCGGGCCCCTCTTGCGGGGGTTCGGGCCTGTTCGCGTTTTGGGGAGGGCGATGGTGGTACGGCTCCGGCTTGATCTCGGCTATGACGGGACCGACTTCTCCGGGTGGGCCAGGCAGCCGGGGCTGCGTACGGTCCAGGGGGAGATCGAGCAGGCTCTCGGCAGGATCCTGCGGCTGGCCGAGCCACCGGCGCTGACCGTCGCCGGGCGTACGGATGCCGGGGTGCACGCGCGTGGGCAGGTGGCGCACGTGGATCTTCCCGTGGAGGCGTTCGCCGCACTTGACCGCAACCACCGGAGATCCGCCGGGTCCGAGCCTGTGGCGGGTTTTCCGGCTGTCGGCTCCATGGGAGTCGGCGCGGTGTTGCCGCTGGACGTGGATGAGCGGCTCGCTACACTCCTGCGGCGGCTGGCCGGGGTACTGGAACCAGATGTACGCGTTCATCGGGTCTCCGTGGCTTCTGAGGGCTTTGACGCACGGTTCTCCGCCCTGTCACGGCGGTACGCGTACCGGGTCAGTGACGCGGCCGGTGGGGTGGATCCGTTGCGGCGCCGGGAGGTGGTCTGGCACAACCGGCCGCTGGACCTGGACGCGCTGAACGCGGCGGCCACGCATCTGCTCGGCGAGCACGACTTCGCCGCCTTCTGCAAGAAGCGCGAGGGGGCCACCACGATCCGGCGGCTGCAACGGCTCGACTGGGTGCGGGAGGGCGACGGGGTGCTGGTCGCCACCGTGGTCGCCGACGCGTTCTGCCACTCGATGGTGCGGTCGCTGGTCGGCTCCCTCCTGTCGGCCGCCGATGGGCGCCGGCCCGTCGAGTGGCCCGGGCAGGTGCTGGGGCGGGCCGTACGGGACTCCGGGGTGCATGTGGCGCCCGCGCACGGCCTGTGCCTGGAAGAGGTGACCTACCCGCCGGACGCGGAACTCGCCGCGCGCGCCCTCGCGACCCGGCGCGTCCGCACGCTGGGCGATGATCCGCCCGCGATCGACGAGCCGTAACCCGGCGGGTCCGTACGTGGGCGGTGACTCGCCCGCGATCGACGAGCCGTATCCCGGCGCATCGATCCGCCCCCTGTCGACGAGCCTGGCCCCGTGCCGAGCGGGTTGTCAGTCGTTGGTGAGGCGGCGTTCCAGGGCCTGGGAGGTCTGGTCGCGGAAGGCGCCGCTGACCTTGCCGAGTGTCTTCTCCTTGGTGCCGGGTGTGTGGCCGTCGGCGTACGTGGCGTAGCTGAAGACGATGTAGCGGCCCCAGACCAGCCCCGCGGCGTAGCCGCCCGCGATCTCCACGCGTTCGCCGCCCGTGCCCGCCGCCGCGGGCAGGCCGCGGAACCAGACGTTGCGGCCGAGGTTCTTGGCCTTGTCGGCGCTCATGGCGGCCTCTTTGGTCGGCAGTACGGCGATGCCGGTCGTCACGGCGTAGCGGCGCTTGGTGTCCACGTACGTCGCTCGTACGATCCGGCTGCACTTCTGCTCGCGCAGCGCGTCGGCGAAGGGACCGGAGGCGGCCTTCTCGCAGCTCCCCGTCATGTCGGTCTTGACCTTGGAGAAGACGGCTCCCTCCGCCTCGATCTTCTTCTTCGGGAACGCCTCGGAGAGCGACATCTTGCGCGGGTCGGTCTGCTCGGAGTTGAGGATCGAGGTGGCGGGGACGACCGGAGTCGTGGAGGCATCGGGGCTGACGATGGCAGGGGGTGCCGTCGTCGGCGGTTCCTTGGCGGCCGTCGTGGCGGCGGGCGGCGGGGCGCTCACCGACTTGTAGGCGAAGAAGCCGCCCGTGGCGACGCCTGCCAGTGCGAGCACGCCCAGGGTGATGAAGAGGGTTTTCCGGCCCGCCGGCTTGCCGGGCTGGCCGGTGGCGGGCGGTGTCGCCTGGAACGGCGACTGCTTGAACGGTCCCTGCCCGTAGGCGGCGGGCGGTGTGGAGCGGTCCTGCGCGGCCGGGACGGGCAGGGCGGGGGTGGGTTTCTGGCCCCATACCTCGAACGGGAGGTCGGGGACGTTGCCCTTCTGTTCGGTGCCCTTCTGTTCGGTCCCGCCAGGGGGGATCGGCGGCCAGACCGGGACGTCGCTCGGCTCGGCCGGGTGTCCGGCGGCGTGCGGGTCGAAGGCGGGCGGCGGGGTGCCTGGGTCGAAGGCGGGTGGTGGGGTGCCGGCGTCGAAGGCGTGCGGGCGGGCGTTGGGGCCGAAGGCGTGGGAGGCCGTCGCGCCGGACGCGGGCGTAGTGGGGTTCGCGCCGGACGCGGGCGTAGTGGGGTTCGCGTCGAAGGTGGGATCGGTGGCGTTCGGGTCGAAGGCCGGTGGGGCCGCCTCATTGACGGCGAAGGGGCGGGCGGACGCGCCCCTCGCGTCGTAGGGGGCGGTCAGGTTCGGGTCGGTCTGGTAGTCCTCGGCGTCCTCCGAGGGGTCGGCCTCTTCGTAGTCGGCCGCGGGCTGTCCGAACGTGGGGCCCTTGGTCGTCGGCCCGCCGTACACGGAGCTCTTGGGCGCGGGGTCGCTGTCGCCGGATGTGGGGGCTCCGGGCGGGATGATGCCCCCCGGGCGGGTGGGGGAGTCGTCCGGGGGCGAGCTGTCCGATGGGACGTTCCAGGGCGATGTCGGGGCGGACACGTCGTCGGAATCCGGTTCCACGGCGAGTTCGCCCGTGGCGGCGGGCCAGGGCGGCATGGCGGGCGGGTCCGAGACGGGGGCGGGCCATACCTGCATGCCCGCGGCCGCCGCGGTGAAGGCCGGTGGCGGCTCCCACGACGGCGCACCGGGCACCACGGGGTCGACCGCCCAGGTGGCGGGTTCCTCGGGGGCCCAGGTCGCGGGCTCCTCGGGGATGGGTGCGGGCCAGGCGCCGGACGCCGGAGACCATCCGGCGCCGGGCCGGCCGGGAGCCGGGGCGTCCTGTCCCGGTTCGGCGCTCGGCCACGAGGGCTGGGGACCGGAGGGCGGACTGCCCGATTCGGACTCGGCGGACTGCCATGGAGGCTGAGCGCCCGGCCCGCCGGTGTGTGACGGAGGCTGGGCGCCCGGCCCGGCGGGGTGTGACGGAGGCTGAGCGCCTGGCGCCGGGCTGTGCGACGGAGGCTGGGCGCCCGGTCCCGGAGCGGTGGGTGGCCGCGTGGGTGCGGAGCCGGCGGGCGGAGGGCCCGCGGCCGGAGGTCGCGGAGACGGGGACGGGGTGCCGGGCTGGGCGCCGAGATTGCGGGGCAGGCGGCCGCGCATGGGGCGCGGCGGGCCCTGAGGGTCGGCGAACCAGTCGTACGGCGCGGCGTCGTCGCCCGCCACCTCCCACGGCTGCGCGCCGGGGAAGGCCGGCAGGCCGGGAAGGTCGGACTGGTCCTCGGCCGAGGCCGGGTCCGACGGCTGCGGTTCGAACGGCTGCCACTCGGACGGCGAGTCGAAGGCCGATGCCCCGGTCACCGTCTGCTCAGCATCCGATGGCGTACCCGGGAAAGCGGGCAGCATGTCATGACCGGCATCGTCATAAGCGGCACTCCCGTAAGCGGCACTCCCGTAACCGGCGCTGTCAGAGCCGGAGTCAGCGCCCGCGCCGGGCTCCGGTGGCGATGCTGGAGTAGCTCCGGGCGCCTCGTGAGACGCCCGTGACTCGGGATATTGAAGGGGCTGGCCGAAGCTCGGCGGTGGCGTCGCCGGTGCGGCCGAGCCGTCAGATTCCCTACGATCGTTGTCAGACCCAGGTTCCTGGCCACGCATAAGGGGGAGCCTAGCGAGAGTCGCGAGATCGTTATGCCGGTATGGGCGTTCCCGACTGGATCATCGATGCCGTTTGGGTACGTATCAAAAGGTTTGAGGCTTTCAGCTGCCCGGGTGGCCGGTCAGCGTGCGGGAGTCAAGGGCCTTGAAGACGGTGGCCTTGGTGATGTCGTCGACCGCCTGGAAGAGCTTCTTCTGCCCCTTCTTGTCGGGCTTGCTGCCGTCCTTGTTCTGGAACCAGATCATGACGGCGTAGTGGCCGTGCATCCACATCTGGGTGCCGCCGCTCCCGGTGCCGAGGCTCTTGGTGAGCGAGTCCTTGCCGGCCAGCGGCTTGACGTAGTCGGTCTTGCTGCCGACCGACTGCACCTTGGTCGCGGTCTTGCTGGACTTGAGGTTGGCCACGCCGACCGTGCCCATCAGCTTGCCGGCCTTGTCGCGGAAGCTCGCGCGGATGATCTGCGTACACTTGCCGGCCTTGAGGGCCTTCTGCAGCTTGTCGCCGACGGCTCCGTCGGAGCACTTCTTGACCTTGCTGGTGACGGTCATCGTGTACGAGCGGCCGCCGACGGCGATCTTCTTGGTCGCGAACAGCTCCTTGACCGTGAGCGGCTCGGGGTCGGTCTTGCGATCGGCCGCGTAGCTGTACTTGCCGGGAGGGGACGACGGCAGCGGCGCGGAGGTGCGGCGGGCCGCCTGGGTCTCGGCCTGGTCGGCGCCGCCTGACTTGAACATCACCACGAGGCCCGCGACGAACAGGCCGAGCACCGCGACGCCGCCGAGCGTGAACCAGAGCGGCCCACGCGAGCGTTTGCCCTCGTCGTAGGGGCTCCATGTCGTGCTGCGGCGCGCCGGTTCGGCGACCGGCTCGGCCGCGGCCGGTTCCTTGGCCCTGCGACCGGTGGCCGCCCCGATCGGTTCGAAGGGGTTGCGGGAGCCGCCGGGTTCGGCCGTGTCACGGGCCCTGCGAGAACGGCGGGGGGTGCTCTCTGTGCTGGTGTCACGTTCGTCGGGAAAACCCATGCGGCGACATTACCGTGAAGTGGTCATGAGTAGCCGAAGTCCTGCGTCCACCACGGACCGCCGGCCCCGGCCACCACGCCGACGCCGATGGACTCGATGCGGCAGTTGAGGATGTTCTGGCGGTGGTCCTTGCTGTCGAGCCAGCCGCGGACCGCTTCTTCGGGGGAGGTGTAGCCGCGGCCGATGTTCTCGGCGGCGCCCGCCCGGTATCCGGCGCGCTCCATCCGGTCCCACGGCGAGGAGCCGTCGGGGGAGTCGTGGGTGAAGCGGCCGCTGCTCGCCATCTCAAGGGAGTGCGCGCGGGCGGAGCGGGTCAGCCTCGCGTCGGTCCGGAGGCGGCCGCAGCCGCGCTTGAGCCTGGCGGCGTTGGTGAGGCTGACGACCTTGGCCGCCATCGCCGGCGACATCTCGGCGGTCTGCTCGCCGAGCACCCGCGTGGGATCTTCGGCGGTGTAGCCGGGCACCATGTTGCCGTCCGGGCTCTTCGTGGGCTTGGCCCTGACGCTGCCGCGCGGGACCCCGGCGGTGCTCTCTCTGGGGATGCGGCCCGCGTACGGCAGCGCCTTCTTGGCCGTGGGCGTGACCGTGGGCTTGGCCTTGGCCGCGGCGGGCGGGGCCGTCTCGTTGAGGTAGATGTGGCCGGTTTCTTCGACGTTGTCCGTCAACCGCCCGATCAGCACACCCGTGAACAGAACCGCCATAAGACAGGCGAGCACCCCCAGATGGTTCCGGCGCCGTGCGCTCCGCTGGGTGTGCCGGGTGAGAGAGGTGTGCCACATGCCACACCCAACGATAGAGATGTCTGGTCCTGGGAAAGAAGGGATCCCAGGGAACCGAAATCGAACCGTTCTGTGTCAGGTAGACTGATCGCAGGTTACCGGTCTTTTGACCAGCACCCTTAAATGCGGGTAGCCTAATCAATCGTTGTGTGCATAGGTCCAGCGCGACCGATGCGCGGCGCGTCCGGCGTCATCTCCCATCATCGAGCCCATCGGGCCGGGGAGACGGAAGGTCCGGGCTGCCGTGTGCCCGCACCGACCGACCCTAGAGCTGTCGCTTCCCGACAGCGCCGAAGACGCGAGCATAAAGAAGGCTACGACCGTGCGCACGTACTCACCGAAGCCCGCCGACGTTCAGCGTCAGTGGTACGTCATCGACGCGACCGATGTCGTGCTGGGCCGGCTGGCCAGCCACGTCGCGATCCTGCTCCGCGGCAAGCACAAGCCGATCTTCGCCAACCACGTCGACACCGGCGACTTCGTCGTCGTCATCAACGCGGACAAGATCGCGCTCACCGGCAACAAGCGTGAGCAGAAGAAGGCCTACCGCCACTCGGGTTACCCGGGCGGTCTGCGTTCCGTCAGTTATGGCGAGCTCATGGACAAGCGGCCGGACAAGGCCGTCGAAAAGGCCGTCAAGGGCATGCTGCCGAAGAACTCCCTCGGCCGGAAGATGGCCAAGAAGCTCAAGGTCTACGCGGGGTCCGAGCACCCGCACCAGGCCCAGCAGCCGGTGCCGTTCGAGATCACCCAGATCGCCCAGTAGTAGTCCGAAAGATTTAGAGGAGAACCGTGGCTGAGCCCACCGGTGTCGAGACGGCCGTCGAGGCCGAGGTGGAAGAATTCTCCGGCGAGGAGTTCCCTTCCGAGTACACCACCGAGTCCACCGCCAGCGCTGACGCTCCCGTGCGCAAGCCCGTCACCACGGGCAACTCGTACGGCACCGGTCGCCGTAAGGAGGCGATCGCCCGCGTGCGCATCGTCCCCGGCACCGGCAAGTGGACGATCAACGGTCGTTCGCTGGACGTCTACTTCCCCAACAAGGTCCACCAGCAGATCGTCAACGAGCCCTTCGTGGTGCTCGGCGCCGAGGAGGCGTTCGACGTCATCGCGCGCATCGACGGTGGCGGCGTGACCGGCCAGGCCGGCGCGCTGCGCATGGGCCTGTCCCGTGCGCTGGCGATCCTTGATGTCGAGACCAACCGAGCGCCTCTGAAGAAGGCCGGCTTCCTCACCCGTGACGCCCGCGCCACGGAGCGGAAGAAGTACGGCCTCAAGAAGGCCCGTAAGGCTCCGCAGTACAGCAAGCGCTAAATTGGCGCGTCTTTTCGGCACCGACGGGGTTCGTGGGGTCGCTGGTCGCGACCTCACGGCGGAGCTCGCCATGGACCTCTCGGTCGCGGCGGCTCACGTCCTCGGCGATGCGGGCGCGTTCACGGCCACAGGACGTCGTCCTGTGGCCGTCGTAGGCCGGGACCCGCGTGCCTCGGGGGAGTTCCTCGAGGCCGCAGTGGTCGCCGGCCTTGCGTCGTCCGGAGTGGATGTGCTGCGCCTCGGCGTGCTGCCCACCCCGGCCGTCGCCTACCTCACCGCCGCGCTCGGCGCCGACATCGGCGTCATGCTGTCGGCGTCGCACAACGCGGCACCGGACAACGGCATCAAGTTCCTGGCCCGGGGCGGTTTCAAGCTGTCCGACGCGGTCGAGGACGAGATCGAGCGGCGGCTCGGCGAGGACTGGACCTTTCCCGTCGGCTCCGCCGTGGGCCGGGTGCGTGATGCCTACGGTGAGGCCGACCGCTACATCTCCCATGTGCTGACCACGGTCAGTGGCCGGCTCGACGGTCTCGACATCGTCGTCGACTGCGCACATGGCGCCGCTCACATGGTCGCCCCCGAGGCGCTGGTGCGATCCGGAGCCAGGGTGGAGGCCATCGGCGCGCGGCCCGACGGCCTCAACATCAACGCCGGCTACGGCTCCACCCACCTGCCCAAGCTGCAGCAGGTCGTCGTCTCGCGCGGCGCCGACCTCGGCATCGCGTATGACGGCGACGCCGACCGCTGCCTGGCGGTCGACCACACCGGCGCGATCATCGACGGCGACCAGATCATGGCGATCCTCGCGGCCGACATGCACGCCGAGGGCACGCTGGCCAAGGACACCGTGGTCGCGACCGTGATGTCCAACCTAGGCTTCAAGCTGGCCATGCGCGAGGCGGGCATCCACGTCGTGGAGACCGCGGTGGGCGACCGCTACGTGCTGGAGCGCATGAAGTCCGACGGCTACAACCTGGGTGGTGAGCAGTCGGGGCACGTCATCATGCTCGACCACGCGACCACCGGCGACGGCCTGCTCACCTCGCTGCACCTGCTCTCGGTCGTGGCCAGGTCGGGCAAGTCGCTGCGCGAGCTGGCCGCGGTGATGACGCCGCTGCCGCAGATCCTGATCAACGTCAAGGACGTGGACCGGGGCAAGGCGTCGGTGCCCGAGCTCACCGAGGCCGTGGCGCTGGCGGAGAAGGAGCTGGGTGAGACGGGCCGGGTGCTGATCAGGCCCAGCGGCACCGAGCCGATGATCCGCGTGATGGTCGAGGCCTCGTCCGAGGAGCACGCCTCCGAGGTCGCCGGTCGGCTGGCCGACGTGGTCCGGGTCGCCTGCGTCTGAGGCTTTTCCGGTGAGGGGCACGGCGGCGCCGTGCCCCTCACGCGTATCCTGCGGCTGGTGAGCGTGACTGTGCTGATCACCGGTGGGCGGGCGCCCGTGGCGCTGGACCTGGCCAGGAAGTTCGCCAGGTCGGGTGCGCGGGTCGTGGTGGCCGAGAGCTCGCGGGCGCAGCTCTGCGCGCGGTCCTCGGCCGTGGCGGTGAGCCATCGGGTGCCGCCGCCCAACCGGGCTCCCGAGGCGTTCGCCGACGCGCTGGCCGACATCGTCAAGCTGGAGGGCGTGCGGCTGGTCGTACCCACCTGCGAGGAAATCTTCTGGGTGGCCCGAGGGCGGAAGCGGCTGCACTGCGAGGTGCTGGCCGAGCCGCTCGGGACCCTGCGGACGTTGCACAGCAAGTGGGAGTTCGTCCAGCTGGCGAAGGGGTTCGGGCTGCCGGTGCCCGAGACGGCGCTGGTGACGTCGCAGGCCGACCTGGCCGGGATCCGGCGCCCGTTCATCCTGAAGCCTGTTTTTTCGCGCTTTGGTACGAAAGTGCAGGTTGTACGGGGAAATATCGCGTTAAGGGCGGGCGAGGGGCCCTGGGTGGCTCAGGAACTGCTCGACGGGACGCAGATCTGCACCTACTCCGTGGCGGTGAAGGGGCGATTGGTGGCTCATGCCGCCTACGCGGTGGAGTTCACGGCTTCTGGGGCTTGTGTGAGTTTCGAGCCGGTGGAGCATGCCGAGGTGGACGCCTGGGTGACGGAGTTCGTCGCGCGGGTCGGATTCAACGGGCAGATCGCCTTCGACTTCATGGTCGGCGACCGGGTGCTGCCGATGGAGTGCAATCCACGGGCCACCAGCGGGGTCCATCTGCTGGGCGACGAGCTGGCCGGGGTGCTGCTCGGTGACGTACCCGACCGGCCGCTGCGGCCCGCGCCGGGCACGCGGGCGATGATCGGGCTGGCGATGCTGGGCTTCGGCCTGGCGGGAGTACGCTCCTGGCCGGAATTGCGCCGGTGGGCGAGCGTGGTGTCGGCCGCTGACGACGTGATCACGGTGGAAGGGGACCGGGGGCCGTTCCTGGCGCAGTTCGGGGTGCTGTGGGAGAACTGGATCCGCTCGTTGTGGACGCGGCGGTCACTGATCGAGTGCTCGACGTACGACATCGAGTGGGACGGCCGGTGAAGGCCGAGCTGTTCACGAAGGACACCCTCGGCGAGCTGCCCTGGCCCGATTCCGAGGACGGCGCCTACGCGCGTGACTACCTGGTGCCGCTGGTCGAGCACGGGACCGAGGCGTTCGTCACCAATGTGGCCACGACCTACGGGGTGCTGCTCGTGGACGGGCGCATTGTCCTGCCGGTGTCGGTCAATGATGGTGAACAGGGGAACGCGTGGGTGTGCTCGCCGTACACGCACTATGTGACCTATGCCGGTGAGGAGCTGCGCGTGCTCGGCAGCGGGGTGCTGCGCGCGGTGCTGGCGGCTGCGCTGGCCGCGCTGGGCGCGCTGTGCCGGTGGGCGGAGCTGGACCGGGTGGTGCTGGTCAACAACTGGCTGCTGTCCACGAACCTCTATCCGGCCATCGAGCCCGCCCATGAGCGGGCCGCCATCCGCTTCCTGCGGGAGCGGTTCCCCGGGCACGCCGTCGGGTTCTGCTCGGTGAACCGGCGGATCGACGGCTGTGTGATGGTGCCGGGGCGGCGGATCTACCTGGTGCGGCCGGGGGAGCAGGAGGCCCGGCATCGCAAGCGGTGGCGGCGCGATCTGCGGCTGGTCGGGCGCAGAGGGTATGAGGTGGTGCGGCCGGGAGAGGGTGATGCGGCTCGGGTGGTCGAGCTCTATGACCTGCTTTATCTGGATAAGTACTCACGGAACAATCCGCAGTTCACCGAGCGGTTCGTCCGCGAGACCATGCGGGCGGGCACGATCACCTACTGGGCGCTGGCCAGGGACGGGCGGATCGACGGGGTGCTCGGCTACTTCCACCGCGACGGGACGCTGACCACGCCGATCTTCGGCTACGACACCGCGCTGCCGCAGGGGATCGGGCTGTACCGGATGCTGAGCGCGCTGGTCTACCAGATCGCTGTAGACGAGGGGCTGTCGGTCAACGACAGTGCGGGTGCGGGGGAGTTCAAGCGGCTGCGTGGGGCGGTGCCGGAGATCGAGTATCGGGCCGTGTACGTCGGGCATCTGCCATGGCGGCGGCGTACGGGGTGGGTGATGCTGGCCTGGCTGCTCGACCGGGTCGCGGTGCCGGTCATGCGGCGTTACGAGCTTTGAGGGCTTTTGAGGGAGTGGGATGCGGAGTGATCTGCTGGCTCAGGTGTTCGCCGCCTGTGAGCGTACGCCCCGGGCGACGGCGATCGTGGGGGCACGCGGGCGGGAGCTGACGTTCGGCGGGCTGCGTGAGCGGGCGCTGCGCATCCGCGACCGGCTGGTGGCGGAGGGGCTCGGGCGCGGCGACGGCGTGCTGTACGCCGTCGAGCCCTCGCCGGACGCGATCGCCGTGGCGCTGGGCGTGGTCGCCGCGGGCGGGGTGCTGGTGCTGGCCGATCCCGGCCTCGCGCCGGAGATCCTGCGGGCCCGGCTCCGGCTGGCCCGGCCGCGCTGGGTGGTGGCGGGGTCGCTGCTGTACGCGGTCACGTCGTTCGCACCGCTGCGCGCGCTGGCCAGGCGCCGGGGCGTGCTCCTGCCCGGCCTTCGCGATCCGCTGCCGGAGCTGGAACTGCGCCACGCCTACACCGGCCGGTGGCTGCCCGGCGTGCCGAGAGCGGCGGTACGGTTACGCGGCCTGGATGGCCCGCCGCTCCACGCCGGCCCTGGTCCCGGCATCGACCCCGGCGCGGGCGCCGGTCTGGGTGCGGGTGCGGTCGGCGCGACCGGGGCGGGTGCGGTCGGCGCGATCGGTGCGAGTTGGGGTGAAGTGGATGATCCGGCGGCGGTGATCTTCACTTCCGGTACCACCGCGCACCCAAGGGCCGTCGTCCACACCCGCGCGTCCCTCGCCGCCGGGCTGGAGATCTTCAGGGACCGCTTCCCCGTCGAGCCCGGCGACGTCGTCCACACCGACGGCCTCATGCTCGGCCTGCCCGCGCTCATCGGCGGCGCCACCTGGTCGATGCCCGGCCCGGCCAAGCTGATCTTCGAGCGCCGGGTGACCCACCTGTACTGCGTGCCCGTCGAGCTGGCCGGGCTCGTCGCCCGGGTGGAACGGCTGCCGGAGAGCCTGCGCCACCTGCTGCTCGGCTCGGCTCCCGCGCCCCCTGCCGTACTGCGGAAGGCGATCGCCGCCGCACCCGGCGCGGAGGTGCTGAGCGTGTACGCGATGACGGAGGCGCTGCCGATCGCGCTGGCGAGCGCGGCCGAGAAGCTGGCCTGCGCCGAGGGAGACCTGCTCGGTGCGCCGCTGCCGGGAGTCGGCGTGCGGTTCACCGAGGATCAGGAGCTGGTCGTCAGCGGCCCGCACGTGGCGCGCGGCTACCTGGGCGAACCGCCGCACGACGAGGTGGCCACCGGCGACCTGGTCCGCCTGGACGGACAGGGCCGCCTCGTCCTGCTCAGCCGGAAGAAGGACATGATCCTTCGCGACGGCTTCAATATCTACCCGAGCCTGTACGAACCGGCCATCGCCGCGCTGCCCGGCGTGGCCGACGCGGCCATCGTCGGCCTGGCCGATCCGGTCACCGGGGACGAGGAGGTCGTACTGGCGCTGGTGCCCGGCGACGGCTTCCAGGAGGCGGCGGTACGCGCCCGGCTGCCCGCGCTGGTCGACGCGGGCGCGCTGCCCGACCGGATCGCGGTGCTCCCGGACTTCCCGCGATCCAGCAGGCGCAAGCTCGACCGGGCGGCCCTGCGCGCGGCCATCGGCCGCCCGTGAGCTATTCGTCGCCCGTCAGTGTGAAGACGCGCAGCCGCTGTCCCGCCCAGAGGACCGCGCCCAGCGTCACGATGATCAGCGCCGGTACGGCGAAGCCGAGCGTCACATTGGCCTCCAGGAACGGGTTGCCGGAGAGCTGGTCGGCGATCGTCAGAGCCCACTGCTGAATGGAGAACTTCTGCGCCCCCGGTACGAACGTGCCGACCAGCGTCTCCCACAGCAGTGCGTAGATGATCCCGATCGTGACCGCGTGCCGGGTCAGGATGCCGAGCAGCAGGAACACCGCGGCGTAGGCGATGCCTGCGCACAGCGCGCCGACCGCGAAGCCCACCGCGAGGCCGTCCTCGTTGCCCACCAGCAGCCAGGCCGCGAAGTACGTCGGGACCGCCGAGAACACCGCCAGCAGCGATGCGGCCACCAGGAACTTCGTCTGCGCTATGACCGGCCGGGAGATCGGCTTGGACATCAGGTGGATGATCGTGCCGTCGTCGATCTCCGGGGCGATCACCCCGGTGCCCGCGATGAGGCCGAGCAGCGGAAGCATCGTGCCGATGGCGAACTTGTCCATCAGCAGTTCGGCCGAGTGCGGGTCGTGGCCGCCGAACACCCGCAGCATGACGGCCAACCCGATCAATGCGAGCGGTAGCAGAAGCAGAAGGAAGATCCTCCGCCTGCCCAGCAGCGCCCGGTAAGTGATACCAGCAACGACCGGATTCATTGCCTCACCCCATCGGTCGCTGGGATCCGGTGTCTTCCTCGCGGGTTCATCACGTGCTCCGGTTGATCAGGTAGGCGAAGACGCTCTCCAGGTCCTCGTCGGCGGGGGAGACCTCGTGCAGGCGGATCCCTTCGGTGCGGGCGACGCGCGGTAGCAGCCACGCGAAGCGCCGGAACTCGACCGCCTGGACCTCCAGCCCGCCCGCGCCGAGCGAGACGCCGCCCGCCGAGCTGTCGAGCATCAGGGCGGCGGCGAGCTTCCTGTCGTCGCTCGACCGGATCCTGAACAGGTGCGGCCGGTCGGTCATCAGCCGGCGGATCTCGCGGAAGTTGCCCGAGGCGGCGTGCCGGCCCGCGACCAGTACCTCGATCTGCTGGGCGACCCGCTCGACCTCCTCCAGGATGTGCGAGCTGAACAGGATCGTCTTCCCCGCCGTGCCCATGGAGCGGATCAGGTCCATCAGGTGCAGCCGCTGGCGCGGGTCCATGCCGTTGAACGGCTCGTCGAGCAGCAAAACCGGCGGGTCGTGGACGAGCGCGGCGGCGACCTTCACCCGCTGGCGCATGCCCTTGGAGTAGGTCTCGACGCGGCGGTCCTTGGGCTCCTCCATCTCGACCGTGGCCAGCGCCTTGCGGGCGGCCTCGATCGGATCGGGAAGTCCGTGGAGCCGGGCGGCGGACAGGACGAACTGCCAGCCGGTGAGGAACCCGTAGACACCCTCCCGTTCAGGAACCAGGCCGATGTTCTTATAGATGTGGTGGTTTTTCCAGATCTGGGTGCCGTCCATCGTCACCGTGCCGCCCGAGGGGGCCAGGAACCCGGCCATCAGGTGCAGCAGTGTCGACTTGCCCGCGCCGTTGGGGCCGAGCAGGCCGGTGACGCCGGGACCGATCGTCATCGTGACGTCGTTGACCGCCACCACGTTGCCGTACCAGCGAGAGACCTGTGCGAGCTCGATCTTCATCGGGCGGCCGCCTTCCGATAGCGGGCCGCGAGCGCCGCCAGGCCGATCCCGATGAGCACGACCACGAGGATCGCCGGGACGGGCCCCGGCGGGTAGCCGCCGTCCGGAACGTTGGCCGTGGTGCTGAACAGCCACACCTGTACGGCGTCGACCAGCCAGAACGGGTTGAGCAGCCAGGCCCACGCGGCTCCCGACTCGTTGCCCGTCGAGGACAGCGTGCCGTAGATGACCGGGACGGAGGCCGAGGTGAGCAGATAGAGGGCGATGACGGAGGCGACGCCGAGCCCGCGCCTGGGCGTCAGCGAGGCGATGGCCAGGCCGAACGACGACAGCAGGAGCGCGAGCACCAGCGCCATGGCCAGGGCCCCGAAGTACTCCTTGGTCTGCGGCGGCCCGTCCATGTCGATGAGCAGTTCGCCCACGTAGATCAGCGTGAGCGGCACGGCGAGCAGCAGGAACAGCGCCGCGGTCATGGCGATGACCTTGGCGGCCACGTACTCGGCGATCGTGACCGGACGTGACAGGTACAGCGGCAGCACCCGGAAGCGCAGGTCGGGCGCCACGACCGTCGGCGCCTGCGCGGCCAGGAAGATGGCCACGACCGGCTGCATGTAGGTCGCGAAGCCGCTGTAGGCCATGCCGCGCTGCTTCAACAGGGCCATCATCGCGATCGACACGACCGCGGGCAGCAGCATGATGACGCCCAGGGCGAACGGAATGATCTTGCTGCGTGCCGTACGCCCGAGGCCGAAGACGCCGCGCAGGCTGTGGACGGTGAGCGCGCGCGTCGAGTAGCCGCGGCCGAGCCGCGGACCGTCGTAATGGCGGTAACCGATGTCATAGATCTCAGACACCCGCGTCGACCTCCTCCCTGAAGACGTCCTCGATGCGGTGGCGGCCCTGTTCCAGCCGGATCAGGCAGAGGTCGAGATCGACGGCCGCGTCGCGGATCGCGTCGAACGTCTCCGGGCCCGCCACCTTGACCAGTAGCAGGCGGCCGTGCTGGACGGCGCTGTGGCCGAGCTCGGACAGCCGCTCGGCGAGCGGCTGCGTGCCCTCCTCGACCTCGACCGTGACGGTCTGCGTGGCCTGGGTGAACTCGGCGATCGCGGAGGAGCGCAGCAGCCGGCCCGCGTCGATGACGATCACGTGGTCGCAGATCCGCTCCAGCTCGCCGAGCAGGTGCGAGGTGACGAGCACGCTGATGCCGAAGTCGGTGCCGATGCGCCTGATCAGCGCCAGCATCTCGTCCCGGCCGCGCGGGTCGAGCCCGTTGGTCGGCTCGTCGAGGAATACCAGCTTGGGGTCGTGCACGAGCGCCTGGGCCAGCTTGACCCGCTGCTTCATGCCGGTGGAGTAGCCGCCGATGGCGCGGTAGCGCTCCTCGGCCAGGCCGACGTGGCGCAGCACGTCGGCGGCGCGCTCGCGGGCCGCCGTACGCGGCAACCCGGACATCTGGGCAAGGTGGACGACCAGCTCGGTGGCGGACACGTCAGGGGGAAGACAGTCGTGCTCGGGCATGTAGCCCACGAACCTGCGGATCTCGGCGCCCTGCGTGGTCACGTCGAGATCGAGCACCCGCGCGCCGCCCCCGGTCGGGGGCAGCAGGCCCAGCAGGATCTTGATCAGCGTCGACTTGCCGGCGCCGTTAGCCCCGACCAGGCCGGTGACACCGGACCCGACGGTGACCGTCAGCTGGTCGAGTGCCGTGACGGTCGGGAAGCGTTTGGTCAGCCCCTCGGTAGCGAGGATGTGCATGGTCCGGACCCTACCGGCCGGGTATGGGGTGTGGCCTCGTTCACACGGATGAACGATGTCCTACTTGAGGCCAGAATTTCCGCTGGATGGCCAAGGTGACGGTGCCCGAGATGATCATTCCGGCGATGTTCAGCGCGAGTTGCGCCACCGATCCGCCGACCTCGCCCCAATCGCTGAGCGCCAGCGCCACGGCCACGTAACCGGCGGCGGGAACCGTGGTGACCGAGATGAAGACGCCGATCAGGGCCGACGACTTGCCCGCCGTGATCGACAGCACCCCGGCGGCGCCCGCCAGCAGCGCCACGATGAACGACCAGCGGTCGGGCTTGACGATGAACTGGACCTCCTGGTTCACGCGCAGGTTGCTCAGGTCGATCCAGCCCATCCAGCGCGAGACCAGCGCGCAGGCGAACGTGATCGCGATCGCCACCGCGAACCCGACGACCAGGGTCTTGAGCGAGGTGATGATCAGTCGGCTCCGGCCGCGGAGCAGGCCGAAGCAGATGGCCGCGATGGCGCCGAACTCGGGTCCGAGCACCATCGCGCCGACGATCAGGATGGGCGAGTTCTGCAGGACGCCGATGCCCGCGAGCTGCGTGGCGATCGCGAGGAAGGCCAGGTACGCCCACGTGATGCGCGACTCGGCCTGCACCCTCTGGGCGAGCTCCGCCCAGATGACCGCGTCGTCGGGGTCGCCGGGAGCCTCCTCGACGGCGTCCGTGGCGACCTTGGACAGGGCCAGGTGCACCTGCTCGACGGCGATCGACCCCTCGTCCTGCACCCACTTGAGCCGGTCGATCACCTCGTTGGCCGCTTCGCGCGCGACGTCGCAGAGGATCAGATCGCCCTTCGGCTCGCGGGCCGCGCCGGGCAGCACGGCGACGTTGGTGACGCCCGTGCACTCGTCGAGCACGGCCGTCACCTCCTCCGTACGGGTGGACGGGGTGATCAATCGCAGATGTAGCACTGGGTCATTCTTGTCCATTGGATGTTGATGGGCCGTTGACTACCGTACGCGAGGGTCTCTCACATGAGGCAGACGTTCAGGTGTCACGAGGACGGCGAGGACTGCTGGTTCGCCGACATAGACGATCAGGGGTGCGCGGGCAGGTTCGCGACCTACCTGTTCGAGGAGGCGTTCAGGTACGGCGAAGCCGTACCCGCCTGACGGAGTGGTCGGCGCCCTTCTGCATGACCAGGCCGGCGCGGCCACGGGTGGGGGCGATGTTCTCGATCAGGTTGCGCTCGTTGATGTCGCGCCAGACGTTGACCGCGAACTCCGTCGCCTCCTCGTAGGAGAGGTCGGCGATGTACTTGAAGTAGGACTTGGGGTCCTCGAAGGCGGTGCGGCGGAGCTTGTGGAAGCGGTCGACGTACCAGGCCCGGATGTCTTCCACCTTGGCGTCGACGTAGATCGAGAAGTCGAAGTAGTCGTTGACCGCCAGGGATGTGGGTGGAGCGGGCTGCAGCACGTTCAACCCCTCAATGATCAAGATATCCGGATTTTTCACTATTTGTTTGGCGCCGGGGATGATGTCGTATTCGAGGTGGCTGTAGACCGGGGCCTGCACCTCAGGCAGCCCGGCCTTGACCTCGGCGACGAACCTGACCAGCGCCCTGCGGTCGTAGCTCTCGGGGAAGCCCTTGCGATGCATGATCCCCTTGGACTCCAGCACCGCGTTGGGATAGAGGAAGCTGTCGGTGGTGAGCAGCTCCACGTGCGGATGCTCGGGCCAGCGGGCCAGCAGTGTGTGCAGCAGCCGCGCCGTCGTCGACTTCCCGACCGCGACACTGCCCGCGATGCCCAGGATGTACGGCACGTGCTGCCCGGGATGCCCGAGAAAAGCGCTCAGCACGCTACTGCGTTGTTTGGACCCGGTGAAGTGGAGGTTCAGCAGCCGGGTCAGGGGGAGGTAGATGTCGGTGACCTCGGTGAGGTCGATGGGGTCGTCGACGCCACGCAGCTCTTCCAGCTCTTCCTCGGTGAGAGTCAAGGGCGTGTTCTTGCGGAGTTCGCTCCACTGCTCCCTGCTCAGTTCAACGTAGCCGTTGTTCACCTTGGCAGCGTATCGACGGCCGACAAACGCGCTCTCGACCGGGTGGCACTCTCTATCCACAGCCTGTGGATAAATACATGGGATTACTTAGGACCAGTTTGGGGTAAGGCGGTGGACCGCGCCTGGGGATCTCACCAAACCGGGCATGCGGCGATTTGTCAGCGGCTACTGTTCGGAGACCTGAGCTTCGGGAGGGCTTGTGGACCGTCGTCGCTTTCTGACCAGAGCAGGGCTGGCCGCCGCGGCCGGCATCACCGGGCCGTTCGCCGGAGTGGCCTGCGCGGGCGCCAGGGGCGGGGTCACACGGGCGACCGGCTACGGGCCGCTGAAGGCGGTGCGCGACGCGCGTGACGGCAAGGTCCGGTTGCACCTGCCCGACGGGTTCAAATACCGCTCCTTCAGTCCGGCGGGCAGCAAATACTCCGACGGCTCCATCGTGCCGGGCAGGCACGACGGGATGGGCGCGTTCCGGGGGCCGCGCGACACCGCGATCCTGGTGCGCAACCACGAGGTCAGCGGAGCGGTCGGCGCCTTCGGCGACAAGGACAAGGCCTACGACCCCGCGGCCGGCGGCGGCACCTCGACCCTCCACGTCACCCGCTACGGCGAGGTGCTCAAGAGCGCCCCATCGCTCAACGGCACCATGATGAACTGCTCCGGCGGCCCGATGCCCTGGAACGCCTGGGTGAGCTGCGAGGAGACCGTCAACGGCCCCGACGTGGCCAACGACTTCTCCGGCGGCGACAACGGCAAGCTGACCCGCAAGCACGGCTACATCTTCGAGGTGCCGGTGTCGGGCACCTCCAACGCCAAGCCGATCAAGGCCGCCGGGCGGTTCGCGCACGAGTCGGCCGCGTTCGACCCGCAGGCGGGGGCGCTCTACCTGACCGAGGACTGCTTCTCCTTCGCCTCCGGCTTCTACCGCTACACGCCGCCGAAGCATCCGCTCAAGGCCGGGCGGCTGCTCGACGGCGGCCGGCTGCAGATGCTCGCGATCAAGGGCTCGCCGCGCAAGGACCTGTCCAAGGGGCAGCGGCCCGGCGCGACGTACAACACGGTATGGGTGACCATCGACGACCCCGACCCCACCTTCACCGGCAAGCCGTCGAACGACGAGGCCGTCCAGGCCGTCGGCAAGCAGGGGCGGGCCGAGGGCGCGGCGATCTTCTCCCGGCTCGAAGGGGCCATCTACCACCAGGGCACCGTGTACTTCTGCTCCACCCAGGGCGGCGCCACCGCCGAGGGTGACACGCCGCCGTCCGGGTTCGGCAAGGGGCGCGGGCAGGTGTGGGCGTACGAGACGTGGACCGGGCGGCTCCGGCTGGTGTACGAGTCGCCGCGCTCGTCGGTGCTGGACCTGCCCGACAACGTGACGGCCAGCACCCGCGGCACGCTGGTGCTCTGCGAGGACGGCGACGGCGACAACTTCCTGCGCGGCCTCACCAAGCAGGGCCAGATCTTCGACTTCTGCCGCCTGGAGCCGGTGGCGGGCGACCCTGGCGCGGAGTTCGCGGGCTCCACCTTCGGCCCCGGCGGTCACACCTTGTACGTCAACGTCCAGTCCAAAGAGGGCACCTCGTTCGCCATCTGGGGACCCTGGCAGCGGGGCTCGTTCTAGCCCGCCAGCTCCGCGACCGCCTCGGCCACCTGGTCCACCTCCGCGTCGGTGTTGTAGTAGTGCGGTGACAGGCGCAGGCACCAGTCGACGTCCTTGTCGCCGAAGTCGAACTGGGCGAACTCCCGGAAGCTGAGCGCCGAGTTGATCCCCCTCGCGTCCATGGCCGCCTTGAACGGCTCCGGCCGCCACCCCTCGATGGTGAAGGTGACGATGGCGCCCAGCTCGGGGCCCTTTTCGAGGACGCGTACCCCTGGAACGGCCGCTAGCAGGACGCGCAGCCGGGCGGCCAGCGCGGGCGAGCGGCGCGCGATGGCCTCGACACCGACCTCGCGGGCGTAGCGGGCGGCGGCCGCGCAGCCCAGCACGGTCGCGTAGGGGAACTCCCACTCCTCGAACCGCGCGGCGGACTCGGCGGGCTGGTAGCGGTCCGGCCCGGTCCAGCGGGCGCCGCGCATGTCGATGAACAGCGGCTCGTACCCCGCCTTCAGCACCCGGTCCGACACGTAGAGGAAGCCGGAGCCACGCGGGCCGCGCAGGAACTTCCGGCAGGTGGCGGTGAGCAGGTCGCAGCCGATCGCGGCCACGTCGATGGGGTACTGGCCGACCGACTGGCACGCGTCGACCATGTACAGCAGGTCCAGCTCGCGGCAGTGGCGGCCGATCTCGGCGACCGGCTGGACCAGCCCGGAGTTGGTGGGAATGTGGGTGGCGCTCACCAGCCGGGGCCGGTGCTCCCGCATGAGCGCGGCCATCGCCGCCACGTCCACGCCGCCCTCCGGCGCGTCCGGCGCGTGCACGACGCGCACGCCGAAGCGCTTGCGCAGGGACAGGAACGCGATCTGGTTGGAGATGAAGTCGTTGCGCGTGGTCAGGATGACGTCGCCGGCCGCGAACGGGATCGAGGACAAGGCGGTGGCGAAGGCGTGGGTGGCGCTACCGGCGAACGCGATGTTCCGGGGAGCGCAGTTGATCAGGGCGGCGAGCTCGGTGTAGAACTCGCGGACCTGTACGGCGCGGGCCGCCGACGCCTCGTAGCCGCCGATCTGGGCTTCCAGCCGCAGGTGGTCGAGCATCGTGGCCAGCACCGGAGCGGCCAGCAGCCCGCATCCGGCGTTGTTGAAGTGCACGACCCGCTCGCACCCGGGGGTGTCGGCCCGCAGGCTCTCGACGTCGAGTAGCGATCCTGAGTCGGGGGCGAAAGCGCTATTATCAAGCCTCATGTCGGATAGTAGCAGTTCGGCGGAACTGGCAGCGCGGCTGCGTGCCCTGCTGTCCGGCATGGCGCCGGGCGACCGCCTGCCCAGCAGCCGCGACCTGGTCCAGCGCTACCGGGTGGGCCCCGTCACCGTGTCGCAGGCCATCGCCGCCCTGGCCGCCGAGGGCGCGGTGATCACCCGTCCGGGCAGCGGCACGTTCGTGGCGCCGCGTGCCAGGGCGGGCACCGAGGGCGCCGACACCGCCTGGCAGACGGTCGCGCTCACCGACCGGGCCGTGGACACCCGCTCGCTGACCGACGCGCTCGGCCCGCCGCCCGCCGGGACGATCACCCTGGATGGCGGCTACCTGCATCGGTCGCTGCAGCCGACGCGGGCCATGGCCGCGGCGCTGGGCCGCGCGGCCCGTCGGCCCGATGCCTGGGACCGGGCGCCCGCGATCGGCCTGTCACCGCTGCGCGCCGTGTTCGCCACCATGGCCGGCGGCGGTGTCACACCGGAGGACGTACTGATCACCGCGGGCGGGCAGAGCTCGCTGTCGATGGCGTTCCGGGCCATCGCGGGACCCGGCAACCCGGTCCTGGTGGAGTCGCCCACCTATCCCGGCGCCATGGCCGCCGCCCGCGCGGCCGGGCTCAGCCCGGTGCCGGTGCCCATGGACGCCGACGGGCTGCGGCCGGACCTGCTGGCCGAGGCGTTCGAGCTGACCCGCGCGCGGGTGCTGTACTGCCAGCCGGTCCACCACAATCCGACCGGCGCGGTGCTGACGCCCGAGCGCCGCCGCCAGGTCGTCGAGGTGGCCAGGGCGGCGGGGGCGTTCGTGATCGAGGACGACTTCGCCCGGTACCTGGGCCACGGCGGGCCCGTGCCGCCGCCGCTGGTGGCCGACGACCGTGACGGCACCGTCGTCTACCTGACCTCGCTCACCAAGCCGGCCGCGCCGAGCCTGCGCATCGGGGCGCTGGTGGCGCGCGGTCCGGTGATGGCGCGGCTGCGGGCCGTCCGCCTGGTCGACGACCTCTTCATCTCCCGCCCGCTTCAGGAGGCCGCGCTGGAGCTGGTCAGCTCGCCGTCCTGGGAACGGCACCTCCGTACGCTGGCCACGGCCCTGCGCGAGCGGCGCGCGGAACTGGCCGCCGCCCTCGCGCGCGAGCTGCCCGGCTGGAGCGTAGCGCGGCAGCCCGCCGGCGGGCTGCACCTGTGGGCGCGGCTGCCCGACGGGCTGAGCGACACGGCGGTGGCCGGCGCCGCCCGGCAGCTCGGGGTCGCGGTCAGCGCGGGCAGCCGCTACTTCGCCACCGAGGTGCCCGCCGCGTGGCTGCGCCTCGGGTTCGCCGAGACGGCGGACGCCGCCGAGCTGGTCGAGGGCGTACGGCGGCTGGCCCGCGTCTGAGACCGACCCCGCGTACGGCGGCCGGCGCGCATCGGAGACCCCGCTGATTGAAGGCGGACAGGAGGTTATTCATACTCCGAAAGGACACTCGCGACAGGAGGGCTCCTCGTGCTCTACATCTTCGGCTTCGAGCGGATCGGCGTAGCCGTGAGCGATCTCTACTTCGTCGACCCCAATCCGATGAAGGGCCAGGAGGGCGCCGAGCACGGCGTCCGCCTCGAAGTGCGGATGCTCGAACCAGGGCAGCTGAAGGGTTCCATCTATTCCGCGCGGCCCATCAACCTCGACCGGCCCATCTGGCGCGTCGACCTGCTGGAATCGGTCGACGGCAGCCCAGGCAGCTTCGACCGCACCCACCACCATCCGGCCTTCACCGGATGGGACCCGGGCCCGCGCGTCTTTGACAGGGAGCTGTCGAGCGATCCCCTTCAATGGCTGGCGGGCAAGCTGGCGGACCTGGACGCCGTGCTGGAAAGGGCGGGGGTGGAGCGCGACGAGTCGATCGCCGCGGACGTGGCCGAACTGCGCCTGTGCGTCCCCGAGATCGTCGAGAGCGTCAGCCGCCTGCTCACCAGGGTGGCGAAGGGTGAGCTCGGCAGGGCGCCCGGTGAGGGGCCGACCGACAGCGTGCGGGCCAGCTGGCTGTAGGCACGCGCCGGTTAACCTGAGGGGATGATCCTGGGCATCGGCGTGGACGTGGTCGACATCGCGCGGTTCGAGTCGGCGCTGGAACGCACGCCGGGGCTGCGCGAGCGGCTGTTCACCGAGGTCGAACGGCCGCTCGCCGTACACTCGCTGGCGGCCAGGTTCGCCGCCAAGGAGGCCGTCGCCAAGGCGCTCGGCGCGCCGAAGGGGCTCGGGCACCTGGAGGCCGAGGTGCGCTGCGACGAGAGCGGCAAGCCCGAGCTGCGCGTCACCGGCAAGGCCGCCGAGGTCGCCTACGGCCTGGGCGTCAAGCGCTGGCACATCTCGCTCAGCCATGACGCCGGTGTGGCGATGGCCTACGTGATCGCGGAGGGATAGCTTCAGATCATGCGTACCGCCTACACCGCCGACCAGATCAGGACCGCCGAGCGCGCGCTGATGGCGCGGCTGCCCGACGGCACGCTCATGGACCGCGCCGCCACCGGGCTCGCCGCCGTCTGCGCCGGCCTCCTCGGCAAGGTGTACGGCACGCGCGTGCTGCTGCTCATCGGCAGCGGCGACAACGGCGGCGACGCCCTGTACGCCGGGGCCCGCCTGGCCGGGCGCGGCGCCCGGGTCGAGGCCGTCCTGGCGGGCTCCAAGACCCATGAGGCGGGACTGGAGGCGTTCCGCCGGGCGGGTGGCACGATCGCCGGGCCTGACGCCGTCGACCGGGCCGAGCTGATCGTCGACGGGCTGGTGGGGATCGGGGCGACCGGGGCGTTGCGGGAGCCGTACGCGAGGCTGGCCGAGGCGGCCAACGCCGCGCCCGGCCTGGTCGTCGCGGTGGACGTGCCCAGCGGCGTCGACGCGAGCACGGGTCAGGTGGACGGGGCGGCCATCGCGGCGCAGGTGACCGTGACCATGGGCGCGCCCAAGACCGGGCTGCTCGTCGATCCGGGCGCGGGCAACGTGGGCGAGATCGAGCTGATCGACATCGGGCTCGGCCCCTACCTGCCCGACCCCGACGTCGTGGCGTTCACCCACCGCGACGTCGACGGCCGGTTGAAGCAGCCGATGGGCGAGTCCGACAAATACCGCAGGGGCGTCCTGGGCGTCGCGGCGGGCAGCGACCGCTACACGGGCGCCGCCGTGCTCGCCGTGGGCGGCGCGCTGCGCGCGGGCGCGGGGATGGTGCGTTACGTGGGGCCGAGCGAGCCGGTGGCCCAGGTACGCACCCACTGGCCCGAAGCGGTCATCACCGAGCTGAGCGAGCCGTCGATCGACGAGGTCGGCAGGGTGCAGGCATGGGTGCTGGGGCCCGGTCTCGGCACCGGCGACTGGGCGCACGAACTGGCCGCCAGGGTGCTGGCCAGTGACGTGCCCGTCCTGATCGACGCCGACGCCCTGACGCTGGTCGCCCGTGACCGGGCGCTGCTCCGGCGTACCGCCCCGGTGCTGATCACGCCGCACGCGGGCGAGCTGTCGCGGCTGCTGGAGGTGGACCGCGAGGCGATCGAGGCGGGCCGGCTCCGGTACGCCCGCCAGGCGGCGGCGGAGCTGGGCGTGACCGTCCTGCTCAAGGGCTCGACCACGGTCGTGGCCGAGCAGGGCCGGCCGGTACGCGTCAACCCGACCGGCACGGCCTGGCTGGCCACCGGCGGCACGGGGGATGTGCTGTCCGGGGTGGCCGGCGCGCTGCTCGCCCAGGGGCTCGACTGCTTCGACGCGGGCTCGTGCGGGGCCTACTTGCACGGGCTGGCCGGCCGGATCGCGGCCGAGGACGCACCCCTGACGGCCGCGGACGTGGCCTCGGCGGTTCCGGTGGCGATCCGTGCGTTGCGCGACTCTTCCAAGTGAGCCGGAGCCCGCCCGGCCGACCTCAGCAGGGGCGATTCGCGCTCGACCACGTGAGCGAGCTGCCAGACTGGAGGGATGACATCCCCGATGGCGACGCCCGCGGAGGCGCGGGTCGATCTGGCCGCGATCAGGCACAACGTGGCGCTGCTCAAGGAGCGCGCGGGCGGCGCCGAAGTGCTTGGAGCCGTCAAGGCCGACGCCTACGGGCACGGGCTCGTACCGACCTCCGAGGCCGTGCTGGAGGGTGGCGCGAGCAGGCTCGGCACCGCCTTCATCCGTGAGGCGCTCGCGCTGCGCGCCGGTGGCATCACCGCGCCACTGCTGGCGTGGATCATCACCCCCGGAGAGCCGCTGGACGAGGCGCTCGAAGCCGAGATCGAGCTGTCGGCGGCCGACGCGCCGGTGCTCGACGAGATCGCCGCCGCGGCGCGGCGCACCGGGCGTACCGCCAAGACGCACCTGGAGGCCGACACCGGCATGAGCAGGGGCGGCGCCCCGCTCGCCGCCTGGCCGGAACTGCTGGCCAGGGCGCTCGCCCTCCAGGCCGAGGGCGCGATCGAGATCGTCGGCCTGTGGTCCCACTTCGCCTGCGCGGACGTGCCGGGGCATGGCTCGATCGACCGGCAGATCGAGGCGTACGAGGCGGCGCTCAAGCAGGCCGAGCAGGCCGGCGCCGCCGGGTCCCACGTCATCAGGCACCTGGCCAACTCCGCCGCGATCCTGACGCTGCCGCGCACCCACTACGACATGGTCCGGCCCGGCATCGCCATGTACGGGCTCAGCCCGGTCCCCGAGCTGGGCGACTTCGGGCTGCGACCGGCGATGACGCTCGTGGCGCGGATCGCTCTGGCCAAGCGGGTGCCGGAGGGCTCGGGAGTGTCCTATGGGCACCTTTATGTCACGAGTTCCGAGACCACGCTTGGGCTGGTGCCGCTCGGGTACGCCGACGGGATCCTCCGGCACGCGACGGGGCGGGCAGAGGTTCTGGCGGGAGGTCGCCGAAGGGCGATAGCCGGCCGGGTGTGCATGGACCAGTTCATGATCGACATGGGTGACGAGCCGCTCGCTGCGGGGGACGAGGTCGTCCTGTTCGGGCCTGGTGGGAGGGGTGAGCCGACCGCTCAGGAGTGGGCGGATAACCTCGGCACGATAACGCATGAGATCGTGACCAGGATCGGTTCGCGGGTGCCGCGGGTGTATAGGGGATCAGGGACATGACGACGACAACACGGCGGAAGGTCGGGATCGCCGGCGCCATCGTCGGTGCCGCTTCGGCCGGTGTGGCGGCGGCGGCGCTGGCCAAGCGCTACGCGGTGGGCCGTATGAGGCTGCGCCCCGACGCCGAGGCGAGCGAGCCGTTCGGCGAGCTGCGCGGCAGGGACCTCACGCTGGTCACCTCCGACAACACGGCGCTGCACGTCGAGATCGACGGGCCCGAGGACGCGCCGCTGACCATCGTGTTCTGCCACGGCTACTGCCTCAGCCTGGAGTCGTGGCACTACCAGCGCCGCGACCTGCGCGACAACCACCGCATGGTGCTGTGGGACCAGCGCTCACACGGCCGCTCGCAGCGCGCCACCGCCGAGGACTGCACGATCGACCGGCTGGGCGACGACCTGGCCGAGGTGATCGAACGCTTCGTGCCCGGCCCGTGCGTGCTGGTCGGCCACTCCATGGGCGGCATGACGATCATGGCGCTGGCCGACCGCCATCCTGAGCTGTTCGGTGACAAGATCCGCGCGGTGTCCCTCATCGCCACCTCGGCGGGCAAGCTGGCCGAGCTCACGCTGGGCCTGCCGGCGCTGCTGTCCAAGGCCGTGCACAAAGTCGCCCCGTCGACGATCTCGCTGCTGGGCCGGCGGGGCTCGTTCGTCGACAAGACCCGCAGCGCGGGCAGCGACATCGCGTTCCTGATGACCCGCTACATGGGCTTCGGCGACTCCAAGAACGTCAGCCCCACCCTGGTCGACTTCGCCGAGACGATGATCAGGGCGACGCCGACCGAGGTGTTCGCCAACTTCTACCCCGCGCTGATGAACCACGACAAACTGGCCGCCCTCGACGTGCTCGACCCGGTCCCGACCGCGATCCTGGTCGGCGACAAGGACTGGCTCACCCCGCCCGAGCACAGCAAGGCGATCGCCGCCGCGCTGCCCAACGCCCAGCTCACCGAGGTGCCCGACACCTCGCACCTGATCCAGCTGGAGCGCCCGGGCGTGGTCAACGACGCGCTGCGCGACCTGATCAAGCGAGTGGAGTTGTAGTGGCCGAACGGCTTCCGACCGCCGAGGACATGCGCGCCTACGGCGCCCGGCTGGCCGCCGGCCTCCGGGCGGGCGACCTGCTGATCCTTTCCGGCCCGCTCGGCGCGGGCAAGACCACGCTCGTGCAGGGCATCGCCGAAGGGCTCAAGGTACGCGGCCCGATCACCTCGCCCACGTTCGTGATCGCCAGAGTGCACCCGTCGCTGCGCCAGGGGCCGCCGCTCGTCCACGCCGACGCCTACCGGCTGGGCGGTGACCTGGAGGTCGACGACCTCGACCTCGACGCCTCGCTGGAGGAGTCGGTGACGGTCGTGGAGTGGGGCGAGGGACTGGTCGAGGGGCTGTCCGACGACCGCCTGGAGATCCACATCGACCGCGAGAGCGGGGACGACGCCCGCCTGGTGACGCTGCGCGGCGTCGGGGCGCGATGGGCCGACACGCCGTCCGAACCTGCGGAAAAGTAAAATCCGCCCTGTCTTCCGGCAAAGCTGCCACCCTTGACGTACCTCACCATCGATAGAAAACATGATCATTGGTAAGGGATTCGCCCAGAAATTCTGGGTATCAGGAGGGGCGGCGTCCACTTTTTTGGTGGATGCTTGGTGCAGGACGGCGCGGAGTGGGGTGCGGCGGTGCTCAGGGTCAGGCGAGTCGCGTACGCGGGAGCCATCGTCATGATCGGTGCGGTCGGCTGCTCGGCCTCCGCGCAGACCTCAGCGACTCCCACACCCTCGGCCTCGGCCACCGGCTCGGTCAGCGCCACGCCGACCGCCACCGTGAGCAGGAAGCCCATCCTGGTCGAGCTCAGCCCCGCCAAGGTCACCGCGGGTGAGACCTCGAAGGTGTGGATCTTAGCCAATTGCCCCGTCCCCAGCGGCGGCCCCGCGCACACCGGCACCGCCACGTCCAAGGCGTTCATCAACGGCGTGTCGCTGACCACCGCGCCGACGTCCTCGACGGCCACGCCCGCCCCGACCGGCACCGCGGCCGGCAACCCGTGGGTACGCGGCGAGGCGCAGGTGTCGGGCACGGTCAAGCGCGGCACCTACCCGGTCGAGGTCAAGTGCGACGGCACCAACGACACCGGCAAGGCCACCCTGCGCGTCGTCAGCGCGACCGCTGACACCTCCGACGACAGCTCCACCAAGGCGCCCACGAAGGCGCCCAGAGCGGGCGGCGGCGGCACCTTCGGCAAGGACGTGGACGAGGGTTCGGGGATGCCGGTCGGCGGCGTACTGGTCGGTGCGGCCGTGCTGGCGGCGGCCGGGCTGCTGATCAAGCGCCGCGTCCGGGGCTAGCCGATGGCCCGCCCTGGACGGGTGGTCATCGCGGGCGCCGTCACCGGCCTGGTGCTGGTCGCGTTCGGCAGGTCCTATCAGGCCACCACCAAGTCGGCCGGCTCCGTCGTGCCCGAGAGCATCGACATCCCGTCGATCGAGGTCGAGGCGCCGCTGATGAAGCTCGGCCTGAGCAAGGACGGCGAGGTCGAGCTGCCGCCGTACGAGAAGCCCAAGATGGCCGGCTGGTACACCGGCAGCGCGGTGCCCGGCGACAAAGGCGCCTCGGTCATCATCGGCCACGTCGACACCAAGACGGCCCCGGCGGTGTTCTTCAAGCTCAGGCAGGTACGCAAGGGCGAGATCGTCAAGGTCGAGCGGAGTGACGGCAAGGTCGTCAAGTACAAGGTCGACTCGGTCGAGCAGGTGTCGAAGGACCACTTCCCGGCCAAGCGGGTGTACATCGAGGACGGCCTCAAGCTGGTGACCTGCGGCGGCAAGTTCGACTATGCCAAGGGCGAATACGTCGACAACATCATCGTCTACGCTTCCAGAGCGTGAGCGAGGAGACCGATCCGCCCGCGTCGGGCACGCGCGTTCCCTGGCCGGAGGTGCATCCGGCGGCCCGCGCCGCCGTCGAGGAGTTCCTCGGCGCCCCTGTGACCGAGGCCGTGACGCAGACGGGCGGGTTCTCGCCCGCGGCGGCCGCACGGCTGCGCGCCGCGAACGGCCGGCGCGTCTTCGTCAAGGCCGTCGGCCCGGAGCCGAACCCCGACAGCGTCCGCATCTACCGGGCCGAACGCAGGATCGCCGCCGCCCTTCCTGAGTCCGTGCCCGCGCCACGGCTGCTGACCTCCTTCGAGATCGAGGGCTGGGTGGTGCTGGTCTTCGAGGACGTCGAAGGCCGCCATCCCGAGCTGCCCTGGCGCCGCGCCGAGCTCGACCGGGTGATGGAGGCGGTGCGGGGCATGTCGGCCGCGCTCACGCCCGCGCCGATCGAGGCGCCGCCGGTCGCGGAGGTGTTCGGCGACGCGTTCCGGGGCTGGCGCCATCTCCTTGGGGAGGACACCACCGGTCTCGATCCGTGGGCGCTGCGCCACCTCGGCGCGCTGGCCGAGCTGGAGTCCGGCTGGGCCGTGGCCGCCGCCGGGGACACGCTGCTCCACGCCGACCTCCGGGCCGACAACCTGCTGCTCACCGAGGAACGCGTCTACGTGGTCGACTGGCCGTGGGCCTGCGTCGGCGCTGCCTGGTTCGATTCCCTGGCCATGCTGCCCTCGGTCGCCATGCAGGGCGGCCCCGCGCCGCAGGAGCTCTTCCCCGACTCCGATCCCGCCGCCACGGCGGTGCTCGCCGCGTTCACCGGCTACCTGGTACGGCAGGGCCGGCAGCCGCCGCCACCCGGCCTGCCCACGCTCAGGGCGTTCCAGCGGGCGCAGGGCGTCGTGTCGCTCGACTGGCTGAAACAGCGCACCGGCTGGGAGTGACTCTCTTGACCGGCTGAAACTGTGCACCGGCCGGGCGTGACCCGGCGGGCGGGTAGGCTAAACAGTCGTGCTGGTCCTGGCCTTTGATACCGCGACGCCCGCCGTCACGGCCGCGCTCCACGACGGGCGGCGTGTCCTCGCCGAGTCGACGACGATCGACGCCCGGCGACACGGTGAGCTGCTCATCCCCACCATCGAGACCGTGCTGCGCGAGGCGGGTGCCGCCCTGTCCGAGGTCACCGCCGTCGTGGCGGGCAGCGGACCGGGCCCCTACACCGGGCTGCGTGTCGGGCTGATGACCGCGCAGGGGCTCGCCACCACGCTGGCCGTCCCCGCGTACGGCATCTGCACCCTCGACGCCGTCGCCTACGGCAGCGGGCTCGCCGAGCCGTTCCTGGTCGCCACCGACGCGCGGCGCAAGGAGGTGTTCTGGGCCCGCTACTCCGACGCGCGCACCCGGCTCGACGGGCCGTTCGTCGACCGGCCCGCCGAGGTGCCGGTGGAGGGCCTGCCCGTGGTGGGTGCCGGTGCCGGGCTCTACCCCGACATCCTGGGGCAATCCGACGCTCCGCCGTACCCCTATGCCGGTTTCCTGGCCTCCCTGGCGGCCGAGCGCATCGCGGCCGGGGAGCCGCTCGGCCCGCCGCGCCCGATCTACCTGCGGCGGCCCGACGCGGTGGTGCCCGGCGCCCCCAAGAGGGTGACGGCGTGAAACCCCGGCAGGTGGACGTGCGGCTCCGGCAGATGACCGAGGCCGACCTGCCGGCGGTCATGGCGATCGAGCGCGACACGTTCCCGCTCGACGCGTGGAGCGAGGCCATGCTCCGCGGCGAGCTGGCCGACCAGCCGCGGACCAGGCACTACGTGGTGGCCCTCGTCGACCAGGAGATCGTCGGCTACGCGGGCCTGGCCGCCGCGGCCGACCAGGCCGACGTCCAGACCATCGCGGTCGTCCAACCGCACCAGGGCACCGGCATCGGCGGCGCGATGCTGGCGGAGTTGCTGGCCGAGGCCGGTCGGCGCGCGGTGCGGGAGATCTTCCTGGAAGTACGGGCCGACAACCCGCAGGCGCGGGGGGTCTACGAGCACTTCGAGTTCGAGGTGATCGGCCGGCGCCGCCGCTACTACGACGACGGCACCGACGCGATCATGATGAGAAGGAAGCTGGATGGCTGACGCACCCCTGGTTCTCGGCATCGAGACGTCCTGCGACGAGACCGGCATCGGCATCGTCAGGGGCCACACGCTGCTGGCCAACACGATCGCCTCCAGCATGGAAGAGCACGCCAGGTTCGGCGGCGTCGTGCCGGAGGTCGCCTCGCGGGCCCACCTGGAGGCGATGACGCCGACGGTGGAGGCCGCGCTGGCGCAGGCCGGGCTGAAGTTCTCCGACATCGACGCGATAGCCGTCACGGCCGGTCCCGGGCTGGCCGGGGCGCTGCTCGTCGGCGTCGCCGCGGCCAAGTCCTACTCGCTCGGCCTCGGTGTGCCCCTCTACGGCGTCAACCACCTGGCCGCCCACGTCGCCGTCGACCAGCTCGAACACGGCCCGCTGCCCAAGCCGTGCATCGCCCTGCTGGTCTCGGGCGGCCACTCGTCGCTGCTGCTCGTGCCCGACGTGGCCGAAGACGTGATCTCGCTCGGCTCCACCGTCGACGACGCGGCCGGGGAGGCGTTCGACAAGGTGGCGCGGGTGCTCGGCCTGCCGTTCCCCGGCGGCCCGCACATCGACAGGGCCGCCACCTCCGGGTCGGGCACGGCCGTCGCCTTCCCCCGGGGCAAGATCGACGACGGCACGCTCGACTTCTCCTTCTCCGGGCTGAAGACCGCCGTGGCGCGCTGGGTGGAGGCCCGCGAGTCGGCCGGTGAGTCCATTCACGTACCGGACGTGGCGGCCTCCTTCCAGGAGGCCGTGGTCGACGTGCTGACCCGCAAGGCGCTCCAGGCCTGCCGCAAATACGAGGTGCGTGACCTGCTGATCGGCGGGGGTGTCGCGGCCAACTCCAGGCTGCGCGCCCTGGCCCAGGAGCGGTGCGACGCGGCGGGCGTACGCCTGCGCGTGCCCCGGCCCGGACTGTGCACCGACAACGGCGCCATGGTCGCCGCCCTGGGCTCCGACCTGGTCGCGGCGGGCATCACCCCGTCGACGCTGGACATCCCCGCCGACTCGTCGATGCCGATCACGACCGTTCACGTTTGAGTCCCGTGCGATAGGTGGGGTAGGCGGGGATCCAGCCGAGTTCCCGCTTCGCGCGGTCGCTGGAGAGCCGGATGCGCACGCCGGTCATGAAGGCGTGGATGTACGGCGTCGGCCGCAGCAGCCAGCCGGGCACCCGTAGCGGTGCGGGCGCGTTCGCCGCCTCGGCCAGCGCCCGGACATATGCGTCGAAGCTCACCGGCTCGTCGTCCGCGATGTTGTACGCCCGCCCGGCCCCGCCCCGGTCCAGCGCGGCGACGGCGGCCGAGGCGGCGTCATGGACGTGCACGAGCGAGATGACGCCGGCCGGGTGGACCTCCGGCAGCATTCGCCGCCGCGCCATGGCCATCATCTTCCGCGTCGTCACCTCGGGGCCGTAGAACAGGCCGTAGCGCAGGGAGACGCCGTCGATGCCCGGCGTGTTGAACACCTGCTCCTCGTTGGCCCGAATCGTCCTCATGTGCACGCCGAAGGGGCCCCTGGCGGGCTCGGCGAACGGCCGGTCCTCGGTCACCGGCTCCGGGCCGTGGTCGCGGTAGCCGTACCCGAGGAAGAACGACTGCGTGACGAAGCGGTGCGCGCCGACCTCCTTGGCGGCCGCGATCAGGTTGGCCGTGCCCCGGTCGCGCAGCGCGCCCGTCGGATACAGCTGGCGGTGGAACAGCGGCAGGCCGGTGATCGCCGTGGCCTGGTGCATCACCGCGTCGGCCTGGTGACCCTTCACCGCGGCGAGCAGGGCGTCGCGGTCCATCATGTCCGCGACCAGGCCGGTCGCGCCCGCCTCCGCCAGTTTGGCGGCACCGCGCTCGGAACGGGTGAGGCCGAGCACCGAGTGGCCGGCGGCGAGCAGCTGCGGTATCAGCTCGGTGCCGATGGTGCCGGTGGCTCCTGCCAGAAGTACCTTCATGCCTGCTCTGTCTCCTTGTGCGTCGTGGGGTCCTCATTCAACGGATGCGTGGCGGGGTGCCGGATGTGACATGCCGAGCTGTCAGGTGCCCGCTGCGTGTCTGGTCCACGTGCCCGTTACGGTGGGCCGAAACCGTCTCCCAAAGATCTGGAGGGGGCCGTGGCCGATGCTGAGGCGGTGTTCGGAGAGCACCGGAGCCTGCTGTTCACGCTGGCCTACGACATGCTCGGCAGCGTGGCCGACGCCGAGGACGTCGTGCAGGACACCTGGCTGCGCTGGGCCGGTGTCGACCTGGCCCAAGTGAGCAATCCGCGGGCCTATCTGATCCGCATCGCCGTCCGGCGGTCCCTGGAGCGGCTGCGCGGCCTGCGCGCCGCCAGAGAGGACCACACCGGCCCGTGGCTGCCCGAGCCACTGGTGACCCCCGACTACCCGGTGACGGCCGCTGAGAACGTCACCACGGGCCTGCTGGTCGTACTGGAGACGCTGTCGCCTCTGGAACGGGCGGCGTTCGTGCTGCGGGAGGCGTTCGGGTTCGAGCACGCCGAGATCGCCCGCATCCTCGACCGCACACCGGCGGCGGCGCGCCAGCTCGCCCGCCGGGCCCGCGAACACGTCCGCTCCCGTCGCCCGCGCTACCCGGCCGACCCCCGGGTGGCGCGCGAGGTGGCGGAGCGCTTCGTCGCGGCGATGGCGGGCGGCAGCCTCGCCGACCTCCTGGCGGTGCTGTCTCCCGACGTCACCATGTGGAACGACGGCGGTGGCCGCGTGCACGCCTCACTACGCCCGATTCACGGCTCGGACCGGGTGTCCCGCGTACTCATGGGCATCGGGCCCAGGTACGTGGACCTGGACCTCCTCTGGACGGCTGGGCCGACGTTCCTGCTGCTGGCCGGGGGTCAGGTCCGGGTCGCGCTGACCGTGGAACCGGACGAGACGGGCACTCGGGTGGGCGGGCTGTATGCGCTGGTCAACCCGGACAAGCTTGCACATGTGCGTCGACCTGCTCGCGTTGGGTCGCGCGCCATGGCTGTGTCGGACGGGTAGCTCAGTCTTTTCTCGTGGGGCGGAGGAGGGCTTCGGCGAGGGCGAGCATGGTCTCCTCCAGAGCGCCCAGACGCCTGGTGAGGTCGGTGGTGGCGGGCTCGACGATGTCGGTCACCGTCTGGGTGAGCTCGGTGCGGTCGGGGCGGGCCGCGACCAGCTCCGTGAGCACCGCCGCGGCGGCGGCCAGGCGCTCGCCCTGGTGGGTGGTCTGGGAGTCGAGGAGCTCGCCCACCCGCTCGCCGATGCTGAGCGTCGCGGGCAGCTGGCCGATGCGCTGATTGACGGCCTCGATCCGGTCGTCGACGGCTTCGAGGTGCTCACCGGCCTGCTCGGCGCGCTGGGCGAGGCCGGTCAGGTGGGTTTCCACGCCGTTGAGCTGGGTGCCGAGACCGTCGAAGCGGGTGGTCACCCGCTCCTCCACCTCGCCCAGGCGTTCGTCGAGCGTGTCCATGCCGTTGTCGAGCTGGTTGAAGCGGCCCTCGTTGCGGGTGGCGGAGTCGATGAGGTGGCGGTCGGCGGCGGCCAGGCGTTCGTCGAGCCGGATGAAGTGGCCGTCGACGCGGCCGTCGAGCGTGTCGAAGCGGTTGTCGTGGCGGGACAGGTGGCCGTTCACGGTGGTCAGATGTCCGCTGACCGTGCTCAGATGGCCGTTGACCGTGGTCAGGTGCTCGTCGACGCCGCCGAGCCGGCTGTCGAGGGCACCGTGGACGTCGAGGAGCTTGCCGTCGACGCCGTCGAGGCGCCCGGCCACGCGCTGCTCGCTCTCGTCGAGGCGGCCCGCCAGGCGCTGCTCGGTCTGGTCGAGGCGGCTTGCCGCGCTCTGCTGGGTGTCGTCGAGGAGTTCGGTCAGGGTCTGCCCAGTTTCGTGGAGCCGGGCGGTCAGCGCCTGCTCGGCCTCGTCGAGGCGGTCGGCCAGGCCCTGCTCGGACTCGCCCAGACGGGCGGTGAGGCCCTTTTCGGCCCGGTCGAGGTGCGTGGTCAGGCTCTGCTCGGTCCTGTCCAGGCGGCCGGTGAGCCGCTGGTCCAGGTCGGTCAGTAGGTCCTCGGTCTCGCCCAGGCGTACGGAGAGGCGCTGCTCGGTGCCGTCCACCTGGGCGATGAGCCGGTCCGTGGCCGCGGTGAGCTTGCCGCCGAGCTGGTGGGCGGCGGCGGTGAGCCTGCCGTCGAGCTGGTCGGTGGCCGCGTCGAGCTTGCCGTCCAAGTGTTCGGTCATCTGCTCGGCGTTGGCGGCGAGCTTGCCGTCGAGCTGCTCGGCGTTGGCGGCGAGCTTGCCGTCGAAGCTCTCGGGCAGCTCCAGCAGCGCGCCTTCGATGCGGTCCGTACGGGCGGTCAGCTCGGCGAGCGACTTGTCGATGCGGCTGAAGCGGCCGGCGGCGGCCTCCATGCCCGTGTTGAGGTGACCCAGCCTGACGCCCAGGTCGCTCATCCGCTTGGTGATGCCCTCCGTGAAGTCGAGGACCGCCTGCAGCTTCTTGAGCACCTCGTCCACGTTGTCGCCGACGGTGCCGACCTCGGCCCAGAGCCCCGGCAACTCCGCCACCGGCGCGACCCGCTGGTGAACCGACTCCACATGCGCGTCAACGGTGCCCACCTGCTCGCCGACGGCGTCGACGTGGTCGCGTACCGCCTCGACATGCTGGGCAAGGCCCTCCGCCCACATCGGCGGTTTGGCCGCGATGTCGTCAAGTCGCCCGCTCACCGTTTCGAGCGTGCCGCTCAGACCCCCCAACTCCCGCTCGCGGACCTCCCTGAGCAGCCACTCCATACCCTCAAGGCGCTGGCGGATCTCGTCGAGGACGGCACCCTGGGTCCGCTGCTCGTAGACGTGGTCCTGAGACGCACGCGCGAGCAGGTCCCGCATCCTTTCGGAGATGGCGGAATCGCCGCCTGCCTGTAGAAGGGTGGTGTGGTTGGCGTGATCCACCGAAAGGCTCCTTCGCTCGCCGACGGTCTGCCGCGCAGCGGTGGGATAGGTCCGGTTTGCAGATGAAACGAGAACGCGGCTAATCGCCAAAGGGGGAGGACTCCCGCGTGCTCACCTTAGCCGCTCGATCAAGGTCCGTCAGGAGCGAAGTAAAAGATCGGGGTTGGCCCGATAATGCCCTAGTTTGCCATTTATGCAGGTGGGGATGGGTGACAAATCAGGGCGGAAGGCTTATCCATGATGCGGGTAAGTATGATTACCGCAGATTTGTCACCCGAAAGTCGCAGGTCATTTCTGAGCCGTTCGATGTCGACCGCCGAGGCTCGCTTCTTGATGACGACATTTCCGACTTGCCGCTCGCGGAGAGTAGCGCGGAGGCGCTTCAGCGAGAACGGCAGCACTTCTTCCACCGCGTAACGCGCGGCCCATGGGGTGTCGAACGGCTCGTCGCCGGTGATGTAGGCGATCATCGGGTCGGGGAGGCGGCCGCCGACCATCTCGGCGACCTCCCCGACGAGGTGCGCGCGGATCGCGGCCCCGTCGGGTTCGTACACGAAGCGACCGACGGGGCCGGTCGGCGCCTCGGCCCCGCGGGCGACGAGCGTCTCGCCGCCGGGCAGCAACGTCGCCCGCCGCGTCGGCCCCTCGCCTCGCGTCGGCCCCTCGCCTCGCGTCGGCCCCTCGCCTCGCGTCGGCCCCTCGGCCCGCGCCGCCCCTTCGGCGGGGCTGGTCCAGAGGGCTGCCTCCTTCACCTCGCCCTTGTACGACACCCACTCGGCTTCGGCCTCTCCCGGGATGAACTCGTACGGGATGCCCGGAGCCACCTTCAAGCAGGCCCGCCGAGCCCTGGCGACCAGGTCGAGCACGACCGGCCACGGCGGCGAGTAGGCCATGGGGTCGAACGTCCTGCCGCGGCTGGTCCGGCGGGCGGGGTCGGCGAACAGCCAGTCGTAGTCCTCCGGCGAGACCGTCGCGGCGTCCGCCTGGCGTACGGTGACCCGATCCGCGAGCCCGAGCGCCTCCGCGTTGGCCCGGGCGACGGCGACGGTCAGCGGGTCGAGGTCCACGGCGTCCACGACGCAACCGGCGCGGGCCAGCGCGAGGAAGTCGCCGCCGATGCCGCAGCAGACGTCCACGACCCGCGTCCCGCCGGCGGGTCCGGCCAGGCGGCGGGCCCGGTGGGCGCCGACCTCGGCTCGGGTGGCCTGCTCCAGGCCGTGCGGAGTGAAGAACATGAGTGCCGCGTCGGCGCCGAACTTGGCCTTGGCGCGCTCGCGCAGCGCCGCCTGGGTGAGCGCGGCCGAAGTGAGGCCGGCGTCGTACGACCTGCGCAGCCTCGTCGCCGCGGCCACCGGATCGGCGCCCACCACCTCGACGGCCTCGGCGAGTGCGCGCTGCCCGCGCGGGGTGAGCAACTCGGTGAAGGCGTCGAGATCCACGTCACCCGACGTTAGCGCCTCCCCGCCGCACTCCAGCCTGCGGCCGTGCGCGTACGGTGGTGGACCGGAGCGTCCGCCGTGCGCGTACGGCGGACGGCGGGAACGGCCGCCGTGAGCGTGCGCGGTGGCTGGAACGTCCGCTGTCCGCGGAGGTGCGGGCTCAGGCGTTCGCCCCGCGTCAACAGTGCGTGTCACCCCATTTAGCCCCAACCTTGGGCAAGCTCTTGGGCCTTATCGCTCTGAGCAGACGCGTTCGTGTTGACTGTCAAGCCCCTCTTGCATATGTTTCCTGTTGGCACTCTCCCCTTGAGAGTGCCAACGTGCGACGAGGCAGGTCTGACACCCGCGACGGCAGGCCCCGCTGGTCGCCTCTTCTAGATCATTCAAATCTGAAGGGGAGGTCCGATCGTGACGACCGCCACCAAGGTTCCCGTTAAGCCGCTCGGCGACCGCATCGTGGTTCAGCCGCTTGAGGCCGAGCAGACGACCGCTTCCGGCCTGGTCATTCCTGACACCGCCAAGGAGAAGCCGCAAGAGGGCAAGGTCCTCGCGGTGGGCCCGGGCAACTGGGATGAGGACGGCGACAAGCGTATTCCGCTCGACGTCGCTGAGGGCGACATCGTCCTCTACAGCAAGTACGGCGGCACTGAGGTCAAGTACGGCGGCGAGGAGTACCTCGTGCTCTCCGCCCGCGACGTTCTCGCGATCATCGAGAAGTAAGCCGGATGCGTCGGGCCCCGGGCGCGCGTCTCGTCTGAGCGCGTGCGGCCGGGGCTTTCGACGCTAGGAGAGGACTTTCAGCATGGCGAAGATCCTAGCGTTCGACGAGGACGCACGCCGCGCGCTTGAGCGCGGCGTCAACGCCCTCGCGGACGCCGTGAAGGTAACCCTCGGCCCCCGTGGCCGCAACGTCGTCATCGACAAGAAGTTCGGTGCTCCGACGATCACGAACGACGGCGTGACCATCGCTCGTGAGATCGAGCTGGAGGAGCGCTACGAGAACCTCGGCGCCCAGCTCGCCAAGGAAGTCGCCACCAAGACCAACGACGTCGCCGGTGACGGCACCACCACCGCGACGGTCCTGGCCCAGGCGATGGTCCGCGAGGGCCTGCGCAACGTGGCCGCCGGCGCCTCGCCGCTGTCGCTGAAGCGCGGCATCGACAAGGCCGCCAAGGCGGTCAGCGACAAGCTGCTGGCCAGCGCGCGCCCGGTCGAGGACAAGAAGGAGATCGCGAACGTCGCGACCATCTCCGCCCAGGACGCCAAGATCGGCGACCTGATCGCCGAGGCGTTCGACAAGGTGGGCAAGGACGGTGTTCTCACCGTCGAAGAGTCCAACGCCATGGGCATGGAGCTCGAGTTCACCGAGGGCATGCAGTTCGACAAGGGCTACCTGTCGGCGTACATGGTGACCGACCCCGAGCGCATGGAGGCCGTCCTCGAGGACGCCTACATCCTGCTCACCCAGGGCAAGATCTCCTCGATCTCCGACTTCCTGCCGCTGCTCGAGCAGATCGCGCAGACCAAGAAGCCGCTGCTCGTGGTCGCCGAGGACGTCGAGGGCGAAGCCCTGGCCGTCCTGGTCACCAACAAGATCCGTGGCACGTTCACCTCGGTCGCCGTCAAGGCTCCGGGCTTCGGCGACCGCCGCAAGGCCATGCTGCAGGACATCGCCATCCTCACCGGTGGCCAGGTCGTGAGCGAGGAGGTCGGCCTCAAGCTCGAGAACGTCGGCCTTGAGGTGCTCGGCAACGCCCGCCGCATCGTCGTGACGAAGGACAACACGACCATCGTCGACGGCGGCGGCGACCAGCAGGCGATCGAGGACCGGGTCAAGGAGATCAAGATTGCCATCGAGCAGTCCGACTCCGACTGGGACCGCGAGAAGCTGCAGGAGCGCCTTGCGAAGCTGGCCGGCGGTGTGTGCGTGCTGCGCGTCGGCGCCGCCACCGAGGTGGAGCTCAAGGAGAAGAAGCACCGCCTCGAGGACGCGATCTCCGCTACGCGCGCCGCGATCGAGGAGGGCATCGTCTCCGGCGGTGGCTCCGCGCTGATCCACGTCGCCAAGGACCTCGACGACCTGGGCCTGACGGGCGACGAGGCGACCGGTGTCGCCATCGTCCGCCGCTCGCTGGTCGAGCCGACGCGCTGGATCGCCGAGAACGCCGGTCTCGAGGGCTACGTGGTCACCCACAAGGTCTCGGAGCTGTCGGCGGGCCACGGCCTCAACGCCGCCACCGGCGACTACGGCAACCTGCTCGACCAGGGCGTCATCGACCCGGTCAAGGTCACCCGTTCGGCCGTCCAGAACGCCGCGTCGATCGCCGGCATGCTCCTCACCACCGAGGCGCTCGTCGTCGACAAGCCGGAGGAGGAGCCGGCCGCCGCCGGTCAGGGCCACGGTCACGGCCACGGCCACTGAGCCGTTCTTTCACTGGGCCGTTTCTTCCTCACCCGACCCGCGCCTGATTTCCAGGTGCGGGTCGTGTGCTTTCTCCGGCGCGCCCCTGGGCCTCCAACCCCCGCAAAGCCATGTATGGCATATGACATACGGGCAATCCAGTCGAAGCTGCTGAGAGGGTGAGCGAAGGGTGATGAACCGGGAAAGTGGTTTATTCGGGTAAACCGGATGTGTGGCTTAAGCGTCTAGGCGTCTGACAATTTCTGCACATTTGGGGTTATGGGATGAAATATTCTTCCGCAATAAAGGCTTAGTGTGGCCGGTCGATTACCGCGCGTTATCGCCGCGTCAATGTGACCAATCCGTAGCCGTTCACGATGACGACAGGCCCGATCAGTGCGGGCATCATGCCTATCGTGAGCGAGGGAAGCGTCGCCGACGCCAAAATTGGGGTAAGGCTCGCGTCGAGACTTCCGGCACGGACGGATGACTCCGACCTAAGGGAACTGACGAGCCTCGCCGTACAGGGAGATCGCACTGCGATCGAATCCCTGCTCGGCGAGTTGCGTCCGATGGTGGTGCGCTATTGCCGCGCCAGGCTGGGCAGGGTTTCAGGGCAATATCACATTGCCGATGACGTAGCCCAGGAGGTGTGCATCGCGGTCCTGTCCGCGCTGCCGCGATACCGCGACATGGGACGGCCTTTCGCCTCCTTCGTCTTCGGTATCGCCTCGCACAAGGTGGCCGACGCGTTGCGGAGTTCGGTCCGCTCGGCCGTACCGACTCAGGATCTACCGGACGGGCCGGACGACGGACCGGGGCCCGAGGAGACGGTGGTCCGCTACATCGAGGTGGAGTACGCCCGCAGGCTGCTCGCCAGACTCCCCGACAACCAGCGCGAGTTGCTGTTGTTGCGGGTGGTGTCGGGGCTGTCGGCGGAGGAGACCGGTAATGTACTCGGTATGTCACCAGGTGCGGTCCGTGTTGCCCAGCATCGAGCGCTGGCGAGGCTGCGGCAGATGGCCGAACTGGAGTCGGCTTGACGCCGGAGGAGCAGACTGACGCGCTCCTCGACGTGCTGGCCCGCGGCGAGCTGCCCGATTCACGCGATCCGGCCGCGCGGCTGCTCGCCGCGCTGCTGGACGATGTGGATCAGCGGCGCTCCTCGGTGTCGATGACACCGTCGACGTAGCCTCTGGCGTATTCCCAGGTCACGTAGTCGGCCGGGTCAGGGTGAAAGGCCGGCTCGTGCATTTGGGGCTGGCCTTTGTCGATCATCTGGCGCAGATTGCCGCGCAGCAGCTCCCAGTCGAAGAAGTGCTGCTCGCCGCATTCCGGGCAGTCGAGCACCAGGCCCAGCACTCCCTGCTGCTCTAACAAGGAGCGGAAGACCTCGACGTCGGCCAGGTCGGTAATGGCCTCGTCGCGCTCGGAGGCGGTCAGCGGTTCGGCGTCGTCGAGCTCGCCCATCGCTGAGGAAGGGTCGTTCGGGTCGTCCGCGAACGGGTCGCGGGGGACGTCTTCCAGCACCTTCCCACCATATGACCGATGCGGCCACCGCGGTGGTGATTAGCTCAGCCATCCACGCCGGGCGGCCTCCACACCTGCGTGAAAGCGTGATTGCGCGCCAAGCTGAACCATGGCGTCGGCAAACCTGGCCCGTACCGTGCGCACGGAGACGCCGAGCTGGCGGGCTATCGAGTCGTCGCACATGCCCTGCGCCGCGAGCCGCAGCACCTGCACCACGCCCTCGCCCCGGCGACCCCAGGGCAGGGGTACGGCCCGGCCCCACAGCTCCTCGAAGAGCGACCGGAGCATGCCCACGACGATCGGGGTCCGTACCAGGTAGAAGTTGTAGGCGTGGTCGGGCAGGTTGCCGCCCCACAGCGCGGGCAGGCCGGCGGCGTCGGGCCCGGCGGTCATGAACCAGCTCGGCACCCGGTCCAGCGTGCGTACGGTCCCGCCGGTGGCCAGCAGCCTGGTCAGCTGGTCGCGTACGCCGGGCAGGGTCAGGGTGGAGACCGGGATGACGGCCCGGACGTTCAGGAGTTTCCGCTGCTGTGCATCGATCCAAGGATCGGCAAATTTCCGTACGAAGTCCGCCATCGTCCGCTCGTCGGGAATGGCGGTGAGTAAGTGCATCGGCGGCGACTGGGACTGCACCGCCATGCCCACCACGCTCTCGTAGAGCACGTCGGCCCCGCTCACCATCTCAACCCGGAACGCGCCGTTCTGGTAGTCGTGCCCCACGTCGTAGTCGCGGATCAGCCCTCGGATCGAGCCGAGGGCGGAGTCGATGCGCCTGCTCTCCTCGGCCAGCCGGTCGAGGCGCTCGGCGATCAGCCGGCCGAGCGCGGCGGCGGGGTGCCGGGCGAGGTATTCGCCCGATTGTTCGTCGATCACCCCGAGCCTGACGAGATCGTCGAGCTGTCTGCTCACCTTGTCGACGGGACCGTCCATGGCCTCGGCCAGTTCGGTACGCGTAGCCCTGTGCAGGCGCAGCACCGCCGTGTAAAGCGCGGTCTGGGCCGGGTCGAGGCCCAGCGTCGCGAGGGGAGCGTCCGCGAGAGGGTCGGACAGGGCGTGGGACTCGCTGCGCATATAAGGGGCTCCGTAGGGGGGACACGGGCGTGTCGTGAGAATAACTCGGCGATACGTCCTTGTCCGCTCCTTGCGTGGACTCCTTGGCCACATGTGCAGCTTCGTGCAATTGCACGTTTTCACATTGCGGTGTGCCGATGAGTAACGCAGGCTTAACCCAGCGTCGGCATCCACTTGAGCTGGCAGCGCTTGCCATCAGGACGCGGAGGGGGGTTCGGTGGCGCTTTATGCGCTTCCGCCCGGATGTCGGTGGCCGGAGGATGGGGCGGATCACCGACCGCCCCATCCTCCGGCTCTTTGGGATGCCGGGGGTACGACGGGCCGTGGGGGTCATCGTGCTCCCGGCCTCGGGACGTTTTGCATGTAGGCCCTAGACTTGCCTCATCAGCATCGGCAGGAGGGGCCGCAGCATGTCCAAGTTCACCGAGACGGGTCTGACCTTCGACGACGTGTTGCTCGTCCCAAGCTATTCAGACCTGCAACCTGGTGACGCGGACACCGGTTCGCGCCTGTCGCGCGGCATCAACCTGTCGATCCCGCTGGTCTCCGCCGCGATGGACACCGTCACCGAGGCCCGCATGGCCGTCGCCATGGCCCGCCAGGGCGGCATCGGCATCCTGCACCGCAACCTGTCGGTGGAGGAGCAGGCCCAGCAGGTCGACCTGGTCAAACGGTCCGAGGCCGGGATGGTCACCAACCCGGTGACCTGCACTCCCGACGACACCCTGGCCGACGTGGAGCGGCTGTGCGCGACGTACCGGATCTCCGGGGTGCCCGTCACCGACCTCTCCGGCGTGCTCGTCGGCATCGTGACCAACCGCGACATGCGCTTCGAGACCGACCAGTCGCGGCCGGTGCGTGAGGTCATGACCCCGATGCCGCTGGTCACCGCCCCGGTCGGGGTGTCGCGTGACGGCGCGTTCGAGCTGCTGCGGCACAACAAGATCGAGAAGCTGCCCCTGGTCGATCCCGACGGCCGGCTGCGCGGTCTGATCACGGTTAAAGACTTCACCAAGAGCGAGCAATATCCGCTGGCCACCAAGGACGCGGACGGCCGCCTGGTCGTCGGCGCCGCCGTGGGCGTCGGCGGTGACGCGGAGCTGCGGGCCAAGGCGCTGATCGAGGCGGGCGTCGACGTGGTCGTGGTCGACGTCGCGCACGGCCACTCCAAGGGCCTGGCCGACATGGTCGCCAAGCTCAAGGCCAACAGCAAGGTCGACGTCATCGGCGGCAACATCGCGACCAGGGCGGGCGCCCAGATGCTCGTCGACGCGGGCGCCGACGCGGTCAAGGTCGGCGTGGGCCCCGGCTCCATCTGCACCACCCGCGTCGTGGCCGGCGTGGGCGCGCCGCAGGTCACCGCCATCTACCAGGCGTCGCTGGCGTGCGGCCCGGCCGGCGTGCCGGTCATCGGCGACGGCGGTCTGCAATACTCCGGCGACATCGTCAAGGCCATCGCCGCCGGCGCCGACACGGTCATGCTCGGCTCGCTGCTCGCCGGCTGCGAGGAGTCGCCCGGTGAGCTGATCTTCATCAACGGCAAGCAGTTCAAGTCGTACCGGGGGATGGGCTCGCTCGGCGCGGTCCGCAACCGCGAGCGCGGCGGCATGTCGTTCAGCAAGGACCGCTACGCGCAGGCCGACATCGGCGGCGAGGACAAATACATCCCCGAGGGCATCGAAGGCCAGGTCCCCTTCCGGGGACCGGTCGCGGCGGTCGCCCACCAGCTCGTCGGCGGCCTGCGCCAGGGCATGTGGTACGCCGGCTGCCGCACGATCACGCAGATGCACACCGACTGTGAGCTCATGCCGATCACGGCGGCGGGACTCACGGAGAGCCATCCCCACGACATTCAGATGACCGTGGAAGCCCCGAACTATCACAGAAGGTAAGACATGACTCAGCAGGTGGAGATCGGCCGGGGCAAGACCGGTCGCCGGGCCTACGCGCTCGACGAGATCGGCCTCGTACCCTCCCGGCGCACTCGTGACCCGGAGGAGGTCTCGATCGCCTGGCAGATCGACGCTTACCGGTTCGAACTACCCGTGGTCGTCGCCCCCATGGACAGCGTGGTCTCGCCCGCCACCGCGATCGAGATCGGCCGCCTCGGCGGCCTGGCCCCCCTCGACCTCGAAGGGCTCTGGACCCGCTACGACGACCCGTCGCCGCTGCTGGAGGAGTGTGCCTCGCTCGACGCCGAGGCCGCGACCAAGCGGCTGCAGGAGATCTACACGGCGCCGATCAAGGAAGAGCTGATCGGCCGCCGGATCGCGGAGATCCGGGAGTCCGGCGTGACCACGGCGGTCCGCCTGTCTCCGCAGCGTACGGTGCAGTATCACAAGGCCGTCATCGACGCGGGCGTGGACATCTTCGTCATCCGCGGCACCACGGTCTCGGCCGAGCACGTCTCGGGCCGGGCCGAGCCGCTGAACCTCAAGCAGTTCATCTACGAGCTCGACGTGCCGGTCATCGTGGGCGGCTGCGCCACCTACACGGCCGCCCTGCACCTCATGCGTACCGGCGCGGCGGGCGTCCTGGTCGGCTTCGGCGGCGGCGCCTCCCACACCACCCGCAACGTGCTGGGCGTGGCCGTACCGATGGCCACCGCGATCTCCGACGTCGCCGCCGCCCGCCGCGACTACATGGACGAATCGGGCGGCCGCTACGTCCACGTGATCGCCGACGGCGGCATGGGCACCTCGGGCGACATCGCCAAGGCCATCGCCTGCGGCGCCGACGCGGTCATGGTCGGCTCCCCGCTCGCCCGCGCGACGGAGGCCCCCGGCCATGGCTTCCACTGGGGCTCGGAGGCACACCACCCGGACCTGCCTCGGGGCCGGCGGGTGGCGTTCGACACGGTGGGCAGCCTGGAGCAGATCCTGCACGGGCCGTCCAGCGTGGCCGACGGGTCCATGAACCTGATGGGGGCGTTGAAGCGGACGATGGCCTCGACGGGCTACTCGGACATCAAGGAGTTCCAGCGCGTCGAGGTCGTGGTCGCTCCTACCCAGCGCTGACCATTTAGCGCCCACCCGCTTCCGGCCCAAAGGCCTTCGCGGGTGGGCGCTTCGCGCTTCGGGGGCAGACGTTGCTCCCAGTCGGGCCGGAGGACTGAAGGGCCTCGCTCCGCTCGGACGTCCTTATGCAGCGCGGCTCCGCCACGCCCACGGCATATTGATGGGCCCCCAAGCTACCCATGATCGGATGGCCGGTAGCGTCTCGGTGATCGCTGTGGTGACCCGGTACAGTCGGCCGCCCCACTCCTCATCTTTGGCGCGGCCCCGGAAGTGATGTATTGATCAGGCGGTAAGTCGGTAGCCACCTGGTGGTAGGGCTGCGACCCTGGGGCCGGAGTTTTGTTTGTCGTGGTCGGCCTACCGGCCCCGGGGCTTGGGTGGTTGGGGTGATCTGGTCGGCGTAGGCCCGGTATGCGTGTCGGCCAGGTTGTCCGACCCGGCCCGCAGGAGGCCGGCCAGGTGGTTGGCCACCGGCATTGCGGCCTGGAGGACCATCGTGACGGCCGTCCGCTTAGCCGGGGTCGGCGCAGAGCTGGGAGGTCAAGGCGGTGCGGGCCCACTCTTCCCACATATTCGGTGACCAGTCGCGGTCGCGGACGAAGATCAGGTAGAGCTGCGGGCTGAGCAGGCCGAACAGCAGGTCCGCCGCCATCTCGACGGAGAGGCCGGGGCGGATGTCGGGCTTGCGGGCCAGGGCTTCGGCCGCTGCGTACTGCACGGTGTAACGCGGGTCGGGGCCGTCCGGCCACTGTGCGGCGATCTCAGGGTCGGTGGCCGCGGCAGCCGCGATCAGCGGCATGATCGGGGCGACCCGGCCCAGGATCTCGCGGGTGCCGTGGACGTGCGCGCGCAATTGCCCGGCTGCGGTGGGCTCGGCGCACGCGGCGCGAAACCAATCACGATCCATGGTGGCGACCGGCTCGGTATCCCCGGCGATAGATGTGTCGACGACGTCCTTGAACAGCGTGCGCTTGTTGCGGAAGACGAAATAGACCGTCTGGACGGCCACGCCCGCCTGGTCCGCGACCTCCTGCAGGCTCGTCGCCCCGTAACCCTGCGCGACGAACAGCTCGCGAGCCGCCTCGACGACCTTTTCGCGGGTGCGGCGTGAGCGCTCGGCTCGCTTGTCCGGCCGCTTGACTTTGTCCATATTGCGAGTATATCTCTAGAGTATGTCACTAGAGTTCAACTCTAGATTCTTGGAGGAGACGATGGACCAGCCGAACGCCATCCAGAAGCCGGAGCCGGACCTGGCCTCAACGCAGCGAGACCAGGAGGAGGAGTCCGTCCACCGCGCACTGGAGGGCTACTACCGCACCGGCAAGCCGCCGTGGGACACCGGCGTGACGCCGCCCGAGCTGGTCGCCCTGGTGGAGGGCCACGGCGCGCTGCCGCCCGGCCGCGCCCTCGAACTCGGCTGCGGCACGGGGACCAACGCCATCTACCTGGCACGGCACGGCTGGGAGGTGGCGGCCGTCGACCTGATCGACCGCGCCGTCGACCAGGCCAGGGAGAAGGCCGCGGAGGGGGGAGTGGCGGTACGGCTGCTGCACGGAGACGCCACCCGCCTCGACGAGCTCGACGTGCCGGGCCCCTTCGACCTGTTCTTCGACCTGAGCTGCTACTGCGGGGTCCCGCTGCACCGCCGCGACGCCTACGCCGCCGGGCTCACCCACCGCGCCGCTCCTGGAGCACGGTTGCTGATGTTCGGGTACGGCCCCGAGCCGCTCGGCAATCCGATCCCCGAGGTCACGTCGTGGGCGGCGGGCGTCACAGCCGACGAGCTCCGCGCCAGGTTCCCCGGCTGGGAACTACTCGACGTCACACCGGGCACCAACTCGGTGCCGACCTTCTGGTTCACGCTGCGCCGCGACGCCTAGCAATCTTCGGTCGCGGGTTTGTGTCAGCGCTCGACCTGGCAGCTGCGGCTGGTATGTTATTGGTTGATTACTAACCTAGGAGTGGGTATGACAGCCGACCAAGACCACGCCAGCCGCCGCGCCGCTGCCCAGCACACCGTGGCCGAGCACCTGCGCCTTACCGCCGCAGGACGCACCGAAGAATGGGTGACGCTGTTCGCCCCGGACGCGGTGCTCGAGTTCCCGTTCGCGCCGGTCGGCGTGCCTCAACGGGTGACGGGGCGAGACGCACTGCTGGCGCACATGAGCAACTTTCCCGAGACCTTTGACGTGGAGTTCGTCGATCTGGTGTTCCACCCGACGGTCGATCCGAGTCTCGTGATCGCCGAATTCCGCTCGACGGGCACCGCGCTGCCGACCGGCAAGCCGTACGAGCAGAGGTGCGTCTCTGTCGTCCGGACCGATAAAGACGCGCGCATCACCCACTACCTGGACTACTGGAACCCGCTGGTGGCGATCGAGGCACTCACACCCCACGACGTGCCGGCCGACCCTGAGCTCAGCGTGACGTTTGGAGGTTGAGGGTCCATGCCCGCCGCCGGCACCAGCACGAAGAGCGACGAACGACGTCGGGCCATCGTGGCCGCCGCGATGGATTGCTTCGCGCAGAAGGGTTTCTACGGTACGACGACGCACGAGGTGGCCGAGCGGGTCGGCATCTCTCAGCCGTATCTCTATCGCCTGTACTCGAACAAGGAAGCGCTGTTCGCGGCGGTGGTCGACCACGTGTCCGTCGTGATGGCCGAAACCTTGGTCGCGCACTCGCCGGCGTCGGGTGGGGCCGGGCTGACGTCCGAGGCGGCGTCGAGAGGGGCCGGGCCGGCGTCCGAGGCCGCGTTGGATGCGGCACGCGGTGCCTACACCGCGCTCATCGCGGACCGGACCATCCTGCGTTTCCTCATGCACGCGAACTGTGCCGCAGGCGAGCCGCTGGTAGGGCAGGCCGTGCGTCGGTGCTACGCGAAGCAGGTTGACACCGTTCGGCGACTGCTGGGCGACGATGACGCCGTGCGGCGCTGGTTCGGCGCCGGAATGCTCGACAACGTGGTCGCCGTGCTGGGTCTGGCCGACATCGATGAGCCGTGGGCGCACGTACTCGCCGCTCGATGACCTGTCGCCGGGGGATACGCCCGATCGGGAACAGCAGGAGCACAGCGAGCACCAGCGTGACCATGGCGGAACCTGGCCGGGACGCCGTCGTGGGCGCGTACGTGGACGGCAAGTTCGCGGGCAGTGGCACCGCTGGGTCGCGGCCGCTCAACGGCGAAGGCGGCCCGATCCCGGCGGACTCCCGCTACTACCCCGGCTCCAACGGCACCCTGCGCGACGTACACCGCTTCAATGCCAGCTGAGGCAGGGGCGCCGGCGGCATCGTCTCGACCACGAAGGACGTCAGTACCTTCCAGCGAGCCTTCGACCAGGGCAGGCTGCTGCCGCCGTCGCTACGGGAGATCCTCACCGGTGGGCCCCGTGGCAGCGGCGGCGCGCAGCAGGGCACGGGCCGGTGCGAAGAAGACCTGAGAATTCAGGGCGGCTCGGCGCCCGGCTGGACCACACTGATCCTCTTCTCGACCGATGGCCGGCAGCAGTTCTAGATTTCCGTCTCCAGGAAGTACGAGATCTCGTTCGCGACGACGTCGGGCATCTCGAGACCACACAGATGTCCAAGCTCGCTCAGCAGGACCGCACGGCTGCCGGGGATGCGCCGTACGTCGTCAAGCTGCTTGGCTTGATCTACGACGACGTCCTTTCCGCCGAGTATGTAGCAGGTCGGTATGCGTATCTCAGACAGCTCGTCGGCCTGGCTCGTCAGCGCACCGCCGGCCAGCCAGCCGTGCCACATCTGTTCGGTGACGGTCAGCATGCTGCTCGTCAGACTCGAGGTCTTCGACGGGTCCAAGGAGATTGCCGCCACTGCTTGGGTGAGGGCCTCGACGTTGCCGTAGGCGGCATCGAAGCCGGCGATCACCTCGTCCCCGGCAGTCGTCCCCGCGGCGTTCCACGGAACAACGCCAACCAGCGCACGCACATCATCCGGGTAGTCGAGCGCGATACGCACCGCGATCGCACTGCCAAGGGAATAGCCGACCAGGCAGTAGGCGTCGGCGCCCGCGTCGTTGATCGCCTCGTTGATCGCTTCGTGCAGGGTCGCGGCCAGTGTGGACAGTCTCCCGTCCGCCGGCGCGCGTACGGACTGACCATGTCCGGGCAGGTCGAAGATCAAGACGCGGAACCCGCTCAGGTGTCGCGCGATTCCGGTCATGAGATCAGCCGAGGCGCCGAATCCTGGCAGCATGACAAGGGTCAGAGGGCCCTGGCCGTGTTCCTCCCAGTAAATGCCTGAACTGGTGTGGGGCATCGCGATCTCCTTAGCCTCGGCGAAGGTTGTCGGGTATACACATACGGCTCCACCCGCACCGCAGGCGGGGCCCGCCATGGGCGCATCATCTCGTTCAGTGCGCCTGGGGGGTGTGGCTCGCGGTGAAGGCCAGAAGAAGCGCGGCGGTCCGCTGCGGATCCTCCATGATGGGCGAGTGCCCAACACCGGCCAGCAACTCGACTTTCGCGCCCGGAACGGCGCTGTATTCGGCGGCGGAGGAGGATCGCCATCTCCGATCTTCCTTACCAAAGATCACCAGCAGTGGCTTGCCGAGGGGAATCAGCCGATCGGGGAGTGCGCGCTGATTCACATAGTCATCGCCGGTCTGCGTTGTCGCGATGAGGGCGTGGTAGGTCATGCCGCGCGCGTCGTCCACGACCGCCTGCGGGACCTCGTAGCCGCGGCGGCTGAACGCGGTGCTCGCGGCGTTGCGGATCAGGCTGTCGGTCCGAAGCCGCCACAGCAGTTGGCCGATGACGGGGGTGTACAAGAGCCCGCCGACGCCGCCGGCTGAGACGGCGGCGGCCAAACGGGGCGCGGTGTCGATGAGAACGAGCGAGGTCACCAGGTCGGGGCGTTGCTCAGCGAGAGCGGTGGCGACCGCGCCACCGGTGGAATGGCCGACCACTGTGGCGTGCTTGACCCCGAGCCGGTCCATTGCCTCACCGACCCGGAGTCCCTGCTCCGGCATCCCGTAGCCACCGCCGGCCGGCTTGGCCGACCGGCCGTGCCCGAGCAGGTCGATCCGGATGACGCGATGGGACTTGGTCAGCAGCGGAACGAGCGCGTCCCACGAGCGGGTCGACGCGGCGAGCCCGTGGATCAGTACGAGTGCCGGGGCATCAGCGGGGCCGTCCTGGCGCACGTAGATGTTCCCGCCGTTGAGGGGCAGGGTCGGATCCCCACTGGCCTCGGCGCTCTGCCGCGTCACCACCTCCGCGTTCACGAGGAGCAACCCGACGACGACGAAGAGGACAGCCGAGGCGATCAAGAGGCGCCGCCGGCGCCGTGCCGGGCTGCTCACATCAGCCTGCCGGTGCGGAAACCGCAGGTCGGCGTCGGCGAAACAACGGGGTCATCAAGCCCCAGGGAGATAATCACGGCCCCACTGTCGTCCCTGGTGCGCGCCGGTAGCTTGTACAAATGTTCCGGTGAGAGCGTCGTTGACCGAATGTGATTACCGAGAGTTACCTTGGACTGGTTGCGCGAACCCGAATGGGCCCCGTTCAAGCAGGCAGGTTCCACGAGGGGCCGTCAGGATCGCCGAGCCACACCTTCTGCCCCTGCCCGGTGACCGTGAGGCCGTACCCCGACCGCGGCGGCTTCCCCGCCGCTTCCCAGGTCGAGACCGCCTCTTCGACGCCATCCCACAGCTTCAACGGCCCGTGCTGGCGTACCAGCCAACCTCCGTCCGGCGACGGCTCGGTGGTGGCCTGTGAGCCGGTTGCCACGTCCAGGAGGATGATCCGGTCGCCCGCCCCCATCTTCTCCGCCGACGGGGCGCCGAGCTGGGCCACGAACACGCCGGTCGGGTCGTTCAGAACGTGCGGATCGACCACGCTCTCGCGCTGCTCGCCGAGGCCGATCAGGTAGTGCGAGTGCGGTGGCCGGTCGTGGGGCCGGGCGAACATGAACGACAGCTCGTCGGCCAGGAAGGGTCCGGTCGCGGTGCCGTCGTCGGCACCCTCCACCCCATCCTCGCGCGCTGCCACGGCGTGAACTCGAAGGCTGCTTCGCGGCAATTACTGACGAGGATCCAGGCGATGGAGAGGTACGCATGAGCTCAAGCATGGCCGCGGCCGCCTTGGGTCGATCGGAGGCACGGCCCGGCAGACGCCCGTCGACGCGGCTTCGCTCGCGCCACCAGGGGGCCTCTCGCCAGAGATCAAAGCGCAGCTAAGATCATTCTGTTGGGGGCTCTCATGCGCGTGATCTTGGGAATGGCCGCGAAGCGTCCGGGGGCGGATATCGGGCGGCCCCTCGCCTTGGCCCGGTCGCTGCTCGGTGACGTTTTCCCGGTGCCATCGGAAACCGTCGATGCCGCTGAGTGGGTCGGGCCGGGGAGCCGCCTTGCTCGCCTGGTCCAATGAGCAAGCGGCTGATTCACGCCCACCGCTGATCGTGCGTGCTTACCGGCGCTTTTCCCGGGAAGCCGCCCGCGATCACCGATCTGATTCGTATCGATATCCCGCAGGAGATCTGAGGGAAGGCACCGGAAGTCCGGAATCAAGATCCAGACTGTGTTAAGGTCACGAACCTGCAACGGGGGCTGCAGGGTGACGGCTGCCCCTTTGGGTGTCCTTTCCATGAACCGGGCCGATTCCTCGCCGCGTTCGAAGTCCGCGTCACCAGCCCACACAGACCTGAACTCCCTCATCGGGAAACGTCTGCCAAGGAGAATTACAGATCGTGTCTATTTTCCGAACCAGAACGAGTCGTGCCGTGGTCGCACTGTCCACTGCCTCGGTGCTGTTAGCCGCCGTGACGCCGCCGGCCCAGGCCACCACCGATGGCGGCGGCGTCGCCGCCTTCCTGCGGGACACCATGAACGGTCTGCGCTTCGAGCAGGTCCTCGACCTGGCGCCGCCGGCATCCCCGCAGGCTCGGACGCTTTCCAATGGCGTCGACAAGGACGCGAAGACGGCCGCCGACTACGCCCGGTTGTTCGGCAATGCGGCCGACCCCAAACCCATCGTCCAGCAGCCGCAACTCGACGTGACCGTACTGGAGCTGGACCGGCGGGGCCGGCCGGTGTCGTCCGGCACGGTCCTGATGAGCCCGCAGTATCCGAACGGGATCGTCGTGCCGGTGGACCGGAACTTCCACACTGATCAGGTGCGCTGGCGGCAGTGGGACGACGCCGGATGGTACGCCAACCAGGGCAAGGGCACCATCGACATCGTGCCGGGCCGGGAGAACGCGCCCATCGACTTCATGCTCCCCTACCCGGCCTCCGTCCTGAAACTGATGGTCAACTTCGGGGTGCTGCGCCTGGTGGACAAGGGCGTGATCAAGCTTGACGACACCTACGACTACCAGCCGACCACGGTCAGCTCACTGTGCGGTGGACCGTCGAGCAACACCATCAGCGCCTACATGGACGCCTCGATCACCTCTTCCTCCAACGCCGCGTCCTGTGCGTTGGTGAAGCTGCTGCACGACAAGGGCGCGGTGGACGAGCTCAACCAGACCTTCCAGGACCTGGGCCTGGAGACCATGCAGCTGAAGAACACCAACCCGGCCAACGGCGGGCGCTGGTCCAACCCGGTCACGATGAACTCGTTGGACACGGCCAAGCTGCTCGCGCTGGTCGATGGCGTACAGGGCACGGCGTGGACCGCCCCCAACGGTTCACCGGTCACCGGCGCGGTGCTGAGCCCCACCTCCCGCCAGGTCTTCAAGAAGCTGCTCGGCGAGCAGGGCTTCAACGACATGCTCTCCACCACCAACCGGTGCGGCAGCGCGTACCCGGCCGCGGGCATCCCGCAGCGGGTGGCTTCGCGGTGGGTGGCCGCCGACGGCACGGTGACGGTCGAGGGCAACAAGTTCGGCAAGGACGTCCGGCCGTGCAACAAGCAGGCGCAGGTCACCTTCGCGCACAAGACCGGCTGGGTCGGCAACTCGGGAGCTGACGCGGGCATCGTACGGTCCCTGCCGGGCAAGGCCGGCCGCCACTACGTCGTCGTGGCCTTCACCAACCTCGGCACCCAGTACGTGGACGCCAACCGGCCGGCGACCGAGCCCGGTGTCTACCCGGTCGCCTACACCGAGAAGCTGGCCCAACTGGGCTCGGCGATCGACCGGTACGAGGCCGCCGGGCTCGCCCAACGCACCAAGAGCTGATCAGCACCAAGAGCTGATCATCCGCAATAGCCAGCCGCGTTGACGGCGGGCCCATGATGCCGATGTTCCCGGCCCGCGAGACCGATGCGGCCGGGAACATCGGCATCATCTGTTCACTCTCATAACGCTTTTTCGGCAGCTGACCAAGAAGGGGTGTAATCGACGAAGGGAGCATGGCCGGTGCGTCGCAAACAGTCGGACATCGCCACAGACCCGGAGGCTTTCGAAGCCTTCTACCGGCGCCACGTTGACGCGATCGCGCGCTTCCTGGCTCGCCGGGTCGATGATCCGCACACGGTCGCCGATCTGGTGGCCGAGGTTTTCGTCGCGGTGCTCGACTCCGCTCACACCTACCGGCCCGGGCTCGGCAGCGAGATCGCGTGGTTGTACGGCGTGGCTCGCAACACTCTGTCGGCCGAGCGGCGGCGGGCGTTCAAGGAGACGAGGCTGGCCGATCGCCTGGGCGGGCGAAGGCTGCTCGACTCCGACGACCTCGCCGAGTTGGAAGAGCGGATCGACGCGGAAAGCGTGGCCAGGCGGGCCTTCCAGGCCATGGCCGGATTACCGGACGGTGATCGCGCGATGCTCGAACTGGTCGTCATCGACCAGCTCACGATCGGCGAGGCGGCCACCGCTCTGGGCATCCGGCAGGGGGCCGCCAGGGCCAGGCTGCACCGCGCCCGCCACGCGCTCAGAAATGTGCCGGAGATGGCGCCCTTCGTCATGGAAGGAATGCGATGAGATTCAAGGAGCAGCTGCTGATGGAGCTCAAAACCGAAATCGCCGCCCGGAACACGGCTAGACGTGTGGTCGTCAGGCGGCGTCTGCTCGCCGGAGCGGCGGTGGCCGCGATGGCGGCCGCGGCGGCCGTCGCGGTGCCGTTTCTGACCGGGTCGGAGACCCCGGCCTACGCGGTCACGAAGAACGGCGACGGCTCGGTCACCCTGAAGATCACCGAGTTCAGAAACCCAGATCAGGTGGAGAAGGACCTGGCGACAGCCGGCGTGACCGCCGATGTCTCCTACGTCAAGCCCGGCACCCGATGCGCCCCCGGCCGTGGCGACGCCGACTTCGGCCCCTCGTTCTCCAAGGAGGAGATCACCAGTAAGGATCCCGCGGTCCAGAAGAGGGTCAAGGACGCGATCGAGAACTCGGTGAACAGCAAGACGTTCAAGTTGGGCCGTGGTGAGGTCCGGATCAGTCCGCAGTACATCAAGACGGGGCAGACGGCCGTCATGGAGTTCGTCGAGAACGCGGACCAGACCTCGGGCCCGGAGAAGCCCAGAGCCCTGTGGGGGTTCAGCGGCTATCTCATCACCGGTCCGGTCAAGCCGTGCAAGGTCATCGACGACCCGTCCTGGGACAAGATGCCCGACCCCAAGAAGCACCCCGAGGCATACCCGCCGGCCGGTAGCTGACCCGTGTAGCTGGCCCGCCGCCGGGCAGGCTCCCGCCCGGCGGTGGGTGCTTAACCGAGGGAGGCGGAGCGGTAGCCGTCCGTGGCCGCGATGAGCTCGTGCAGCGTGCCGGGCTCGGCGCCCGCGTGCCCGGCGTCCTCGACGATTCGCAGCTCCGCCTCCGGCCAGGCCAGATGCAGGTCCAACGCCGCGTCCGGCGGCGTCTTCATGTCATAGCGGCCGTTCACGATCACGCACGGGATGTGCCGGATCGCGGCCACGTCGAGCAGCTCGCCCTCCCGCAGGAAACACCCTTGGCTGAAGTAGTGCGCCTCGATGCGGGAGAAGCCCACCAGCTCCCGGTCGTCCAGAGGTGGCGGTGGGGCGGGGAGCAGGGTGTTCGCCGACAGCTCCCAGGCCGCCCAGGCCCGCGCGGCCGGTACGTGCACCTCCGGGTCCTGGTCGGACAACCGGCGATGGTAGGCGGCGACCAGGTCGTCCCGCTCCGCCTCCGGGATGAAACCGCGGAAGGCCGCCCACTCCCGCGGGAACAGCCGGGCCGACCCGGTGCCGGTGAACGCCCACGCGTCATCGGCCTTGCTCGCCAGGTAGACGCCGCGCAGCACCAGCTCGCTCACCCGCTCCGGGTGCCGCCGCGCGTAGGCCAGCGCGAGCGTCGACCCCCACGACCCGCCGAACACCTGCCAGCGTTCGATGCCGAGGTGCCGCCTGAGCCGCTCTATGTCCGCCACGAGGTGCCAGGTCGTGTTGGTCTCCAGCGACACCCCTGGGTCGGCCGCGTGCGGTCGGCTGCGCCCGCAGTTGCGCTGGTCGAACAGGACGATGCGGTACGCCTCGGGATCGAAGAACCGCCGCTGCGGCGGTAACGACCCGCCACCGGGACCGCCATGGAGAAAGACGACAGGTTTGCCGTCGGGGTTGCCGCTGACCTCCCAATAGATCTCGTTCCCGTCGCCCACATCAAGCATCCCGGTCTCGTACGGCTCAATAGGCGGATAAAACGTTCTTTGTCCCATGGCTATCAGACATACACGCCGACGCCGCCTGGCGCGCACGCTCGCCGCTCCTGGTTCAGCTACTCGTCAGAAAGCATGTTCAGGAGGTGAAGGAGGCGCCGCTTACCTGATGTCCAAATGGCGAGACATAGTTCTTCCTTTTCCCCGGTGCGACCTTCGCGTCACTGGGTCGCGATCGTTCCGGACGGTGGAGCTGTCACGCTCGTAGGTTGCCGGACATCTACCGGCATGTGACATTCCTGAAGAAGGACGATGATGTGGGCACGGCGGAGTCCCGGCGGCGCTTCGAAGAGATCTACACGGAGCACTACGCCGCCGTCTCCGGCTATGTCCGGCGGCGTACCGACCACCCGGACGACTGCGCCGATGTGATCGCCGAGACGTTCACCACGGCCTGGCGGCGGCTGGCGGACCTGCCGGCCGGTGACGAGGTCAGGCTGTGGCTCTACGGCGCGGCCCGGCGGATCCTGGCCAACCAGCGCCGCGGGACCCTGCGCCGTACGGCCCTGACACTGCGCCTTCGCGAAGAGCTCTCAGCGTACGCCGGCACGACGTTCGACCAGGCCCCGGAAGGGGCCAGGGAGGCGTTCGCGCGCCTGTCGGACGACGACAGGGAGTTGCTGTCACTCGTGGGCTGGGAAGAGCTCAGCCCCACCGAGATCGCCAAGGTGCTGGGCTGCTCGCGGGTGGCGGTGCGCCAGCGCCTGCACCGCGCCCGCAAGCGCCTGGCCCCTGACCCCGGCCCCGGCCTCACACCGGGCGCGCGGGAGATGCTGACCCAGATCATGGACATGGCCGAGCCCGCTCCGCGCGCCCGGCGCACGAGGTGGCGGCCGTTGATCGCGTTGCCGATCGCGGCGGCGCTCGCCGGCGCGGGCTGGTCGGCCACGGTCGTCCTTGGCGCCACGCCCGCCGCCGCGCTGGACATCAAGGACGAAGGTGATCACTACCTCATCGAGGTCAAGGACCTGTACGCCAACAGCGAGGTGTACGAGACACAGCTCAACGACTCGGGCCTCGACATCTCACTCAAGGTCGTGCCCGTCTCCCCTTCCCTCGTGGGCGAGATCTCCCCCGACACCCCGGGATGGAGCGGTGGCCCGTTCCCCTACGCGGACAAGATCAAGACGATCGACCGCCCGGAGGGGTGCGATTTCTCGCGTAGCTGCCCGATCGGGCTCACCATCGCCAAGGACTTCACCGGCAAGGCCGAGATCAAGCTCGGCCGTAAAGGCCGTCCCGGGGAGGAGTACCAAGCAGTCGCCGGCCTGCACGATCGGGGCGAGCCCCTGCACTGCAAGCCGTTCTACGACCGCAGGGTCGGCGAGGTTCGGGGGAGCCTGGCCGCGCTCGGTATTTCCATCACCGACTTCTCGATCAAAAAGCCCGGCCAGCGGGGCGAGGACGCGGAGGTCAGCACATCCGTGGCCGACTCCATGTACGTGACCGGTGGCGGGATGTCCGAGCTCGGCAAGGCCTTCCTCGTCGTCAGCGAGACGCCGATGGACGAGGAGCTCATGCGCACGATCCTCCGGAAGGACGGCTGCGCCGCCGACGAGAAGAGCACGTCATGATCGCCGCCAGGGCGCTGACCGGTGCACTGCTGCTCGCGGTGACCGCCGCGACACCGTTATCGGCCGCCCGGGCGAGCGCCGGACCCGCCGGGAACACGGTGACCCTGATCACCCGTGACCGCGTCATGGTCGCCGGCAAGGGATACCGCGTGACACCCGGCCCTGGCCGGGAGGTGACGCGAACTCGAAGCGGGCCGGGCGGTCTCGGTGGAATCCCGAGCCGACCGGCCCGTTCTCACATGCCCGTGCGATCCCGGGTGAGGCATGATCGGTGTCAGAAACCCGCCACCGGGACCGCCATGGAGAAAGACGACAAGTTTGCTGATCCGCTGATCCGTCCCAGCCGTTGAGCCGTCAGACGGAGGCGGTGAACAGCTTGCGCATGATCTCCAGAACCTCGTCCCGGTGGTCGGCGGTCATGGGGATCTCGTTGCGGCGCAGTTCGTAGATCGCGGCGTACGTGACCCCGACCGGTGCGGAGAGCGACAGGGACGTGATCACATGGCTGTGCCCAGAGCCGGCCGCGTAGTGATCGGTGGCCTGCGCGGTGGAGTCGGTGTAGGCGAGTACGGCCCTCTTGATCCACGTGGCCAGGAGCGAGCCGTTCGCTCCCAGGACGGCGTTCTTGATCCCGTCGAGCTCCATGGGCAGGATCTTCTTGTCCTGGACGGCCCGCCGCTCCGTCTCGGCGATGGCCTCGGCCTTGGCCGGAGCGTCACCGGGCCCTCTGGACAGCTCGTTCTTGGTCTTGCCGGTCGCGAGGGCGAACGCGTCACAGCGGTTCCAGATCAGTTCGCCCAAAGCGGCGGCGATGGCGTCGATGTTCGTGCGTAACTGGTTCAGGTACCGGTCCGCGAGCGGCCGCGCGGCGAGGGCCAGTACGTAGGCGTCGCGGCGCGACTTGGGGAAGAAGCGCTGCATGTTCTTGTCGTCGGCCTGGCCGATGGTGTCCGCGTGGCGGCTCTGCACCGACGCCATCGCGTCGTTCACGATCATCAGGGTGATGAGACCGACCTGATCCTTGGTCAGCAGGTAGCCGCCCTCGCTGGAGATCGCCTTGGCGCTCTTGGTCAGCTCCGCCAGCAGGGCCAGGGCGGCGGTGTGGCTCGAGGTTCCGGTGAGGTCGTACTTCGCCTTGTACGTGATTCCCGTCGTGCCGGTCACCACGTCCACGTCGTCGCCGGGATCGATCTTCTTGCCCGGCAGCCATCGGGCGGCGTTGATCAGGCAGATCTGGGTGATGGTCGTGGGCTTGGTGTACTGCACGGTGATCTGCACCGTTCCGGTGGCGGTCGCGGGCGCCTTGCGGTACCAGAAGAGCCCTTGCGCCCCGGGTGGGTACATGTCGGCCGCCGCGCCCGGGGCGAGGATGATCATGTTGTCCGCGCTCGTCGCGGCCGTCGCCTGGTCGACCTCCTGCTTGATCTGCTGGCGCAGGTTGATGAGCGTGCCGATGTCGGCCTTCATGTTCGCCATCATCGTGTCGATGTTCAGGCCGTCCTGCTCGTGGCCCTCGATGACCCATTCGGCCGAGATGGTGTCGTTGGTGAGCCGGACCCGCCCGCTCTTGCAGACCTGGTGGTCGCTGTTGCGCTGAGCGCCCAGCCAGGCCTGGTTCGCGGGGTCGATGCTGTAGACACCGATGTTCTCGCCGCCGATGGTCAGCGTCCTGGCCGGGGCGACTGCCGTGCCCGGGTTCACGTTCCCCGGGAAGGACACCAGGTTCGTGAGGTTGGGGTCCTCGGTGTACTCGAGTCCGCCGTAGACGCTCAATTTCCTAACCCCCTTCATACGGGCCGTCAGGCGCGCGCACCCGGGGACACGCTGGGTCGCCAGGGGGCTGGAATCGCTGCGTCGCTGAAGCCGCCTCATGGTATGCCGGGCCGCCGCGGCCGCCTAGGCCCAGATTCGGCCCCGGGGTCCTGGCAGCCGGGAGCGCCCAGGGCCTCCCGTTGGGATGGTCCTGGGCGCTGTGGCGGCGAAGCTCAGCCTGGTTGACGGACTACCAGACCTGGAGCAGGGCGCCGAATTCCAGGTCCACGTCCCAGACGCGGGAGAATACGATCACGGATCCGCCGTCCGCGGCGCCGCAGTACACCTTCTTGCTGACAGCCGAGGTGATGCCCTGTGCGGCGACCTCGTCGAACCAGTTGGTGTAGGAGTAGATCGGGCCCCCGCTGTCACCGTGTGCGACGGCGCAGCCGCCGACGACGCTTTTGGCGCGGACCATGTGCTTGACGTACTGACCGTTGGTGTAGGTGCCGCTCCAGCCGGTCTCGGTCACCTTGATCAGGCAGTTCTCGCCCAGAGTGGCCCCGGAGTTGCAGACGAAGTTGCCCACGTGCGCCTTCCACAGCGCCACCACCTTGTTGCTGGTGGAGGCGGTGTTGCTGCCGTCGAAGACGTTCGCGGTCGCGTCGGCGAGCACGATCGCGGCGTCTCGCTTGGCGACGCGCCAGGACAGCTGACCCATGTAGTTCGCCGGGCTGATGCCTCCGCCGTCGTAGAACTGGTCCCCGACATTGCCGCAGTGAGCGGCGGTGAGGAACCCCGGGGTGCCGTACTTGTCGACGACCGCGAAGCCGGAGCTGCAGCCCGCCCCCGACTGCTGGTTCCAGGTCCGGCCGCCCGCGTAGTAGCTCGGCACGTCGTCCTGCCTGCTGTAAGCCGGGCTGAACTCCTCTCCTGTCTCCAGCGTGATCGGCGCGCTCGTGCCGCTGGGCCGCTGCAACTGCTGCGGGTCGGCGTCCTCCCCGGTGACCGAGAGCCGGATGCCGCTGCCGTCCGGCTGCGGCGCCGCGCCGCTCGCCTGGCCGGCCTCGGCCCACTTCTCGGCCTCCCGCAGGAGTTGCGCGTTGGTGTAGGCGGCCGGCAGTACGGCCACCGGAGCCGTCTGCCGTCCCTGGTCGATCGTGGTCTGTACGGCCGGCGGCACCGCGCCCCGCCAGTACAGGCGTACCTCGTGGTTCTCCGGTGCGACGACGATCCCCGCGTAGCCCTCGGCGTTCTCGGCCGACTCGATGATGCGGTCGGCCACCCCGTTCAGCCGAGTCTGCTCCGAGAACAGCGCCTTCCAGTCGGCGAACCCGCCCGGCACCGCCCCCCGCGGCCCCGTCGCGTCCCTGTCCGGCGTCTTGCCGCCCGGGTCGTCGATGGCCCGCGTGGTCACGGCCGGGTCGTCGGTGGCGGTCTGCGCCGTGGCTGCCCCCGCGCCCAGAAAGGGCAGCAGCGCACAGGCGGTGCTGAGGATGGTCAGGCGTAAGCGGACTTTCTGCTGCATGAGTGAAACCCCCGTGTCTGTGACAAACGCGAGTCATCACAGCATGGGAATCACGGTTTGTTCCGCGTCCAATTACGGGGGCGGTGTGTGCACCCCGCCCTTGTGCCTGATCAAGGTCAGGCTCAGGGAGCGGTTCCCGTGGGTAGGGTCGTACGAATGAATCGCGTCTGCCTGGTCACCGGGGCCAACCGGGGCATCGGATTGGAGGTCTCTCGCCAGCTCGCGCTGGCCGGGGACACCGTCATCCTGACCGCCAGGGATCTGGGGAAGGCGGAGAAGGCGGCGAGTGGACTGCGCGGGACCGTGGAGCCGCGGCAATTGGATGTCGGTGATCCGGTGTCGGTGCGCCGGTTCGTCGAGGAGTTGCCGTACGACAAGGTAGACGTCCTGGTCAACAACGCCGCCATCCACTACGACACCTGGCAGCGAGCCGAGAACGCCGACCTCGACGTCGTGCGGGAGGCACTGGAGACGAACCTGCTGGGGACCTGGCGGGTCACGTTGGCGCTGCTGCCGTTGCTGCGGGCCGGCGATCACGGGCGGGTGGTGAACGTCTCCAGCGAGGCCGGGTCGCTGGCCGTCATGGGCGGCGGCACTCCGGCCTACACCGTGTCGAAGACCGCGCTCAACGCGCTGACCAGGATGCTGGCCGCCGAGCTGCGCGAGGATCGGATCCTGGTGAACTCCGTCTGCCCTGGGTGGGTGGCCACCGACATGGGCGGGCCCGGCGGGCGGCCGGTCGACGAGGGGGCGCGGAGCGTGCTGTGGGCGGTGGATCTGCCGGATGGCGGGCCTACCGGGGGATTCTTCCGTGATGGCGAGGCTCTGGCCTGGTAAGCCGCCCGTCAGCCGGTGGTCCGGCGGCGGTGGGCCTTCTGCCTGCAGGCGCCGCCGCAGAAGCGGGGTGGGCGGCCGGTGCGGGACGTCTGGATGATGGTGCCGCACTCCTCACAGCGGGCGGCGTGCTCCGCAAGGGTTTCGTTACGGGCTTCCTGTTTCGTCACATGTTTCGTTACGGTGGGCAGCGGGGAGCGTCCGGTGCGGAGGCCGTCAAGGACGAGGGCGGTGGCCCTGCCCGGGGTGGTGCTGTGCGTCTCCATCGTGAGGCATCCCGCCATTAGGGCCATGACGTCCGTCAGCTGCGCGTCCGGGCGTACGGCTCCGGCCTGGCGGGCCCGGTCGAGCAGGGCGGCGAGGGCGGTGCCGTAGCGTCGCCGGGCCTCCAGCGCCATCTCCGCCTTGAGGCCGGAGGCGAAGGATTCGCAGAGCGCCTTGTTGAGTCCGGCCTGCTCGACGGTCGAGGCGAAGGCGGTGAAGAACGCCTCCCCGGTCTCCGCTTCGCCGGTGGCCAGCAGGGCGGTGAGCTCGTCGGCCAGGCGTTCGATCCGGTCGTGGACCACCGCCTCGAACAGCGCCTCCTTGCTGGGGAAATGCCGGTAGACCGTGCCCGCGCCGACGCCCGCGCGTCTGGCGATCACGTCGAGTGGCACTGACAGCCCCTCCGCCGCGAACGCCTCTTGGGCGGCCTCCAGCACGCGGGCGCGGTTGTGCCGGGCGTCCGCGCGAGCGGCGATCGTCATGTGGCCTCCCGTGTGCCGGTCTGGTGCCCGGATTGACAACCGGAACGTGCGTTCCGTAGCGTCTAAGCGGGTTGACCGTTCCGATTCTATGCACAACGAGGAGTTCGCATGTCCGTACCGACATACCCGACCCCCCGAGAGGTCGTCGATCGCTTCCTGCGGGCGTCCGTGGACGGCGGGCTGGCCGACCTGTACGCCCCCGACGTCGTGATCGAAATACCGTTCGCCCCGGCCGGCATCCCTCGGCGCACGCAGGGACGTGAGGAGCTGCGGGCCAGGTTCGAGGCCGCCAAAGGCGTGCTGCGCTGGGAGCGGACGGACAACGTGCTGATCCACGAGACCGCGGACCCCGAGGTGGTCATCGTGGAGTTCGAACTCCACGGCTCTCTCGTCGCCTCGGGGCGGCCTGTCGTCTCGACGTACATCATGGTCGTCCGGGTGCGGGAGGGCTTGATCGTCCATTCCCGGGACTACGGGAACCCCATGGGCATGGAGGAGTACCGCGAGGAGTTGATGAGCGCGCTGAACTCCTAGCGCGCGTACCTCATGAGGACCGCGCCGTTGCCGAACGTGCGCGTCGCGGTCAGGTTGAACGGGGTCGGGCGGAACTCGCCGTCGAAGGCGGGGATGCCCGACCCCGCGACCACCGGGTACGCCTTGACGACCAGCTCGTCGATCTCCGGCAGCAGCGTGCCGGCCAGCTTGCCGCCGCCACAGAGCCAGATGCCGAGCCCGTCGTCCTCCTCCTTCAGGCGGCGCACCAGCGCGAGAGGGTCGCCGGAGACGAGCTCCACCGCCGGGTCGGCGATCTCCGGGATCGTGCTGGAGAAGACGTATTGCCGCAGGTGGGCATAGGGGCTGGTCACGCCGACGTCGAGGACCGGCCCGTAGGTGCCCCGGCCCATGAGGACGGTGTCGAAGCGTTTGTTGGGGGCGTCGAAGCCGATCTGCTTCCGGATGTGGGTGGGGACGGTCTCGGGGAACTCCTCGTTGGCGTAGGCGGCCAGGTCATCGGACAGGGGGTAGAAGTCGAACTCGCCGTTCGGGCCGGCGATGTAGCCGTCGATGGACGTCGCGACGTAGTAGGTGAGCTTTCGCAATCGGGTCACTCCATCTGTAGTACTTAGGTCGAAGTGATTCAACCGTAGTACTACATCTAGAGTGGTGTCAAGGCTGCGACGATGGAGGACATGAGGCTCGCGAAAGAGACGGACAGGGGTGCGGTCGAGGAGCTCGTACAGGCGGCCTACCAGCCGTGGGTGGCCGTCATCGGCGCGCGGCCCCGCCCTATGGAGGCCGACTACGCCGAGCTCATCTCCGAGGGCCGGGTACACGTGACAGACGGCGATCTCGACGGGCTCATCGTGCTGATCCCCGAGAACGGGGTGCTCTACGTCGACAACGTCGCGGTACGCCCCGGCCTCCACGGCAAAGGCATCGGCCGGAGCCTGCTGGCCTTCGCCGAGCAGGAGGCGCGGCGGCTCGGCCTGCCTGCCCTGCGCCTCTATACCAACGTCAAAATGGCCAGGAACATCGCTCTGTACGAGTCGCTCGGCTACGTCGTGACCGGCCGCAAGGAACGCGAGGGCCGCACGGTCGTGGCCATGCGCAAACAGCTTCCGTGACGGCGGCTCAGCCCGTGAGGACGCCGAGGAGGTGGGTCACCTCGCGGGCCACCGCGTCGCGGCCCGCCCGCAGGTACTTACGCGAGTCGACCACCTTCTCGTCGCCGGCCAGGTAGTCGCGTACGGCACCGGTGAACGCCTTGTTCAGGTGCGTGGCGATGTTGATCTTCTTCATGCCGTGCCGTACGGCCGCGCGCAGGGTGTCGTCGGGCACCCCCGACGAGCCGTGCAGCACCAGAGGGACCGCCACGGCGGCGCGGAGCTCGGCGATGAGGTCCAGGTCGAGTACGGCGTCCTTGGTGGTCATCGCGTGCGAGGTGCCCACGGCGACGGCCAGCGCGTCGACGCCGGTACGCGCCACGTAGTCCACCGCCTCGTGCGGCTTGGTCCGCGCGCCCGGCGCGTGCACGCCGTCCTTGCCGCCCACCTCGCCCAGCTCGGCCTCCACCCACACGCCGCGCTCGTGGCACCAGGCGGCCACGTCGGCGGTGGCGGTCACGTTCTCCTCGTCGGGCAGCGCCGACGCGTCGAACATCACCGAGCCGACGCCCAGCTCCACCGCCTCCTCGACCAGGGCGCGATCGGTGGCGTGGTCGAGATGCACCGCCACCGGCACCACGGCCCCCCTGGCGACCGCGAGGCAGGCGAGCGCGATGGGTTCCAGGGCGCCGTGGTAGCGGACGCAGTTCTCGCTGATCTGCAGGACGACCGGCAGGCCCAGGGCCTCGGCGCCCGCGACGATGGCGGTGGCGTGCTCCAACTGGATCACGTTGAACGCGCCCACTCCCGCAGGTGATTCGCGGACGATGTCGCCGATTCGGGCGAGGGGCATGACGGCTCCTTTGACGGTTCCTCAGGCGATTCTTCAGATGGCGAAGGCTCGGACGACGAGGGCTCGGACGACGAAGGCTCAGGCGGTGAAGGCGGTTTCTCAGGCGATGACGATGCGGGGGTGGATGTCGGCGTAGACGTCGCGGTCGAAGTCGCCCGCCACGGGCGCCGCGACCGCCGCCGCGCCCAGTGCCGCCGCCCGGATGAGCCGCTCGGGCCACGGGGACCGCTCCACGAGCCCCAGCGCCAGCCCGGCGACCAGCGAGTCACCGGCACCGGTCGGGTTGCCCTCCACCTTGTACGGCATGCGCGCCCGGAAGATCCCGTCGGGCGTGACGGCCAGCAGACCGTCGGCGCCCATCGACACGACCACCGACTCGGCCCCGCGACCGCGCAGCGCCTGCGCGCCCTCCTCGGGACCGCCTTCCGGCACGGCCCGCGCGAGCTCCTCGGCGTTCGGCTTGACGATCGAGGGGCGGCCACCGGGCGCGTGCCGCAGCGGCTCGCCGTCGGCGTCCACGATGGCGGGCACGCCGTGCTCGGCGGCGACGGCGGCCAGCGTCGCGTACGCGTCGAGCGGCACACCCCTGGGCAGGCTGCCCGAGATGACGACCGCCTCCGCCGTGGCCAACAGGTCGGTGAAACGGCCGACCATCCGCCCGAACTCGACCGCCGTGACCTCCGGCCCCGGCTCGTTGAACAGCGCGGTCTGGCCTCCGGAACCCCGCCCGACGCCCGCCACGGCGCTGGCTCCGGGACCCTGCTCGTCGCCCGCCACGGCCTGGCCGGAATCCGCGACCACCAGCGTCGTGCGCGAGTCGGCCGCGATCTCCACGAAGGCGTGCGGCAGTCCGGCCGCCTGGAGGTCGGCCTCGATGGCCTGGCCGGTCGGGCCGCCCGCGAGGCCGGTGACCAGCACGTCCTGGCCGAGCGCGGCCAGGACGCGGGCCACGTTGACGCCCTTGCCGCCGGCCCGCCGGTGTACGGCGGCGACGCGGTTGACCCCGTCCCAGTCGACGCGGGGCACCTGGTAGGTGACGTCGAGGGCGGCGTTGAGCGTCACGGTGAGGATCATCAGGGCTCCACGACCCAGGCTCCGCGCTTCATCACGCCCGCTACCTCCAGCTCGTCGGACAGGACCACCAGGTCGGCCGCCTTGCCCACGGCGATCGAGCCGGCGCGGTCGGCGACGCCCAGCACACGGGCCGGCGTCAGTGAGGTGAGCTGGACCGTCTCGGACAGCGTCAGGCCCATCTCCTGGACGGCGCGGCGGAAGGCCACGTCCATGGTGAGCGTGCTGCCCGCGATCGAGTCGCCTTCGGCCAGCCTGGCGACGCCGTCGGTGACGATCACGTCCATGGAACCCAGCACATACGTACCGTCGCCCATGCCGGCGGCGGCCATCGCGTCGGTGATCAGCGCGGTCCTGGCGGGCCCGGCCACCTCGTAGGCCAGCCGCAGCATGGCCGGGTGCACGTGCACGCCGTCGTTGATCAGCTCGATCGTGACCCGCTCGTCCTCCAGCAGCGCGGCGATGGGGCCGGGGGTACGGTGGCCGAGCGGCGGCAGCGCGTTGTAGAGGTGCGTGGCCACGGTCGCGCCGGCCTCGATGCCGGCCAGCGTCTGCTCATAGGTGGCGTCGCTGTGGCCGAGCGCGGCGAGCACGCCCTCGGCGGCGGCCATGCGGATCGTCTCAAGGGCGCCGGGCAGCTCGGGGGCGATGGTCAGCATGCGTACGTGCCCGCGTCCGGCCTTCAGCAGCTCGCCGAACTCCCGAGGAGACGGCTCACGCAGCAGCCCGGGGTTGTGGGCGCCGCAGCGGGCCCGTGAGATGTACGGGCCTTCGAAATGGATGCCGGCCAGCAGGCCGTCGTCGCACAGCTCGGCCAATGACGACGTGGCGCGGGCCAGGTCGTCGAGCGCGCCGGTCACCAGGCTGGCCACCATCGTCGTGGTGCCGTGGCGCTCGTGCAGCGCCACGGCGTCACGCGCTCGGTCCTGCTCGCCGGTCGGGAACGAGCCGCCCGCTCCGCCGTGGTTGTGCAGGTCGACGAAGCCGGGCACCACGTGCCGCCCGCCCAGGCTGTGGCCCGCGCGAGGGGCGGCTCCGTGCCCGACGTGCGTGATGCGGCCGTCTTCGATGGTCAACCATCCGTCGTGGACTCCCTCGGGAGTCACGATGCGGGCGTCGGCAAGAGTAAGGCTCATGAAGAAAGGATCACAGATCGGGTGAGGTGCAGGGGCTCGTCCGGGTCGAGACCCCTGGCGAACGCCCTGGCGACCGCGACCCGCTGCGCCCTGATCAGCTCGGCCATCGGGTCGAGGCCGGTCTGGAAGAATGTGCCGCCGGTCTCCTCGACCTGCTCGCGCAGGCCCTCGGGGGCGGCGCCGAGCATCCAGGTGACACGGCCGGGGCCGGCGATGCTGATGGGGCCGTGACGGTATTCCATCGCCGGGTACGCCTCGGTCCACGACCGTGACGCCTCACGCATCTTCAGCGCGGCCTCCTGGGCCAGGCCGACCGACCAGCCGATGCCGAGGAAGCTGAACTGCTCCGCGTCGGTGAGCTCGGCGGGGAGCGGGGCCGCCACGGCCTGCTCGGCGTCGGCGATCGCCTGGGTGAGGTCCTCGCCCAGGCTGGCGCGGAGCATGGCCAGCTGCGTGGTGGCGAACCGGGTCTGCACCACCGACTGCTCATCGGCGTAGTCGAGCACGATGACGTCGTCCGCGGCCGTCATGACCGGTGTGTTCGGGTCGGCGGTGATGGCCGTGGTCCTGGCGTCGGTCCTGCGCAGGAGTTCGAGCACCTCGGTCGTGGTGCCGGAGCGCGTCAGAGCCAGCACGCGGTCGTACGAGCGGCCGTTGGGGGCCTCCGAGGCGGCGAACGCGTCGGTCTCGCCCAGCCCCGCGCGCTCGCGCAGGGTGGCGTAGGCCATCGCGATGAACCACGACGTCCCGCAGCCGACGACGGCGACCCGCTCACCGGGGCGGGGCAGCGCGTCGACGGGTACGTCCGCGACGGCGCGACGCCAGCACTCGGGCTGGGAGTCGATCTCGGCCTCGGTGTGGGTGGTCACCACTTGCCTCCCCGGCGATTGATTGTTTCTGCTGTTTTTATAGCATAAAGGAGCAGAAATTTGCACCGGTGGCTTGACCTCCCAGGTTGTGCCACGCTTGGCCCGACGGATCTCAAAGGGGAGGCATCGTGTCCCGCTACGATCGTTGGAACGCGATTCTCGAGCTGCTCGCGCAGGAAGGACGGCTCTCCGTCGAGGAGGCCGCCCAGGAGCTCGACGTCTCCACCGCCACGATCCGCCGCGACTTCGACCAGCTCGCGCAGCAGCAGATGCTCATGCGCACGCGGGGCGGGGCCGTCGCGCAGAGCGTCAGCTACGACCTCCCGCTGCGCTACAAGACCGCCCGGCACGCCGACGAGAAACACCTCATCGCCGCGGCGGCCGCCGAGCTGGTCTCGCCGGGCGCCGTGATCGGGCTCAACGGCGGCACCACGACCTCCGAGCTGGCCCGCACGCTGGCCACCAGCCCAGCACTCGAATCGGGCGTCACCATCGTCACCAACGCCCTGAACATCGCCTCGGAGCTCACGGTCCGCCAGCACGTCAAGATCGTGGTCACGGGCGGCGTGGCCAGGCCGCAGTCCTACGAGCTCATCGGTCCGCTGGCGTCGGGCGTGCTCGAACAGGTGACGCTCGACGTGGCCTTCCTCGGCGTGGACGCGCTCGACGTGGAGCTGGGCGCCTCGGCCCACCACGAGGGGGAGGCCAGCGTCAACCACCTGCTCATCAGTCGTGCCGCGCAGGTCGTGGTGGTGGCCGACTCCTCCAAGATCGGTAAGCGGGCGTTCTCCCGCATCTGTCCCATCAACCAGATCGACACGCTCGTCACCGATGCCCAGCTCTCCGACTCCCTCGCCGGCGAGCTGACCGACGCGGGGGTAAAGGTCATCCGCGCCTGACGCCCCCGCATTCCCGCCTCCGCCTCAGGGTGTTCCCCAACACTTCCGCGGGCCGTAACGGCGCTCGGCCACCATCCGGTCAGAGGCCGTCTCCTGGAGGACCCCAGGCATGGTCGGCGGGTGGCGGGTAACCCATGCTTGCCGTACAAGAGCCTTCTCCTGAGGACCCCAGCCATGGTCGGCGGGTGGCGAGTAGCCCATACGTGCCGTACAAGAAAAGAGTGGAGTTTGTCGCAGAAGAGCCTGCGGCGGGTAAGAGGAGGGGCATGGCGGGAAGGGGAATCGCCCGGCTTGGGCCTGGAGAGCGGACCTCGGCGCTGGATTGGATGGGGGCACAGGAACTCGACGTGGTCGTGGTCGGCGGGGGAGTCGTCGGCGCGGGGATCGCGCTCGACGCCGTCACCCGAGGGCTCGACGTCGGCCTGGTGGAGGCGCGCGACTTCGCTTCCGGTACGTCGTCGCGATCCTCCAAGCTGATCCACGGCGGCCTGCGCTACCTGGAGCAGCTCAATTTCGAGCTGGTCAGGGAGGCGCTGCAGGAGCGGGCGCTGCTGTTGCAGCGGATCGCGCCGCATCTGGTCCGGCCGGTGCCGTTCCTTTTCCCGATGACCCACCTCGGGTGGGAGCGCCCGTACGTGGGGGCGGGGGTGGCCCTCTACGACACGCTGGGGTTCGCCACGGGGCTGGCTCGCGGGGTTCCGGGGCATCGGCACCTGTCCAGGAGCAGGGCGTTGCGGCTGGCGCCCGCCTTGAAGCGGACCGCGTTCACGGGCGCGGTGCAGTACTGGGACGCGCAGGTCGATGACGCGCGCTACGTGATGACGATGCTGCGTACGGCGGCCACCTACGGCGCGCACGTGGCGCCACGGGCCCAGGTCGTGGGGTTCCTGCGCGAGGGGGAGCGGGTCACCGGGGTGCGGGTGCGCGATCTGGAGAGCGGCGCCGAGCTGGACGTACGCGCCCGGCAGGTGGTCAACGCGACCGGCGTGTGGAGCGACGACATCCAGGAGCTGGTGGGCGGCCGGGGACAGATCCATGTACGGGCGTCGAAGGGCGTCCACCTGCTGGTGCCGCGCGACCGGATCCACTCGCTCACCGGAATCATCCTTCGCACCGAAAAATCCGTACTTTTCGTGATTCCGTGGGGGCGGCACTGGATCATCGGGACCACCGACACCGAGTGGAAGCTGGACAAGGCGCATCCCGTGGCGTCGCGGGTCGACATCGACTACCTCCTCGACCACGTGAACGCCGTCCTGTCCGTGCCACTGACGCGGGACGACGTCGAGGGCGTCTACGCGGGGCTGCGGCCGCTGCTGTCGGGTGAGTCGGAGGAGACGTCGAAGCTGTCGCGTGAGCACGTGGTGGCGCATCCGGTTCCCGGTCTGGTGATGATCGCCGGCGGGAAATATACGACTTATCGGGTTATGGCGAAGGACGCCGTCGACGCCGTCGCCCACGGGCTCGACCAGCGGGTGCCGAGGTCGTGCACGGACCGCATCCCGCTCGTGGGCGCCGAGGGCTACCAGGCGAGGTGGAACGCCAGGCACCGGCTCGCCCACACCTCGGGCCTGCACGTGGCCCGCATCGAGCACCTGCTCCAGCGGTACGGCTCGCTCGTCGACGAGGTCCTGGAGCTGATAGACCACGACAGGTCGCTGGCCCGGCCGCTCGGCGGGGCCGACGACTACCTGCGCGCGGAGATCGTCTACGCGGCCACCCACGAGGGCGCCAGGCATCTCAACGACGTACTGACCAGGCGGACGCACATCTCGATCGAGACCTTCCACCGCGGCCTGGCCAGCGCCCACGAGGCCGCCGAGCTCCTCGCCCAGCCGCTCGGCTGGGACGGGGAGCAGGTCAAGCGCGAGGTCGAGTACTTCACCAAGCGCGTCGAGGCCGAACGCCTGTCCCAGGAGCAGGACACCGACCAGGAGGCCGACGCGATCAGACTCGGCGCACCCGAGATCGTGCCGGTCGCCCTCCCGGAGCAGTGACGCCTTTCAACGGCCCTCTCATTGGGGCTTTTAGTGGAGTGGGATGTACGCCTGCTCGGCCAGCGTGGTCGCGTCGTTGACCTGGACGCCGTCCGTGGAGACGGTCCAGATCGAGTCGCCGATGACCATCGCGCGCTGGATGCTCGGCTGGTACGCCCCGTCCTTCGGCCGCTGGACCGGATGCTTGATCATGCCGAGCTTCGTCACCGCGGCGTCGTCGATCTTCAGGACCACGGCGCCGATCTCCTCCTTGTTCTCCGCGTAGGTGTTGAGCGGAATGACCGACAGGCCGGTCTTGGGCCAGTACAGGAACGCGTGCGGGTCCCACTCCGCCTCGGAGCCCGAGTTCTTCTGGAACATCTGCGACAGCCGCTTCGGATTCGCCGGGTCGCTGACGTCGAAGAGCGAGATCTGCGTGCCGAGCGTCCTGCCCTTCTCGCTGGCCTCCTGCCCGATCCCGATCAGCCGGCCGTCGGCGCCGGGGTGGAGGTAGGCGGAGTAGCCGGTGATCTTCAGCTCGCCGGTCACCTTGGGGGCGGCCGGGTCGCGCAGGTCGAGCGTGTAGAGCGGGTCTACCTGCTTGAACGTGACGCAGTAGCCGACCGGGCCGATGAACCGGACCGAGTAGATGCGCTCGCCCTCGCCCAGGCCGCCCACCTCGCCGACCTTGTCCAGGGTGTCGGCCTTGAGGACGTACACGCTGCTGGTGCTGGTCTTCTGGGCCTCGGAGTTGAGCGTGGTGGCGACGCGCAGGCTGCCCTCGTACTCCGACAGCGAGTACTGGTTCAGCAGCCGTCCGGGCACCTTGCCCGAGGCCACATAGGAGGGCGGACCCGGCTTGCTGATGTCGAACCGGTGAACCTCGGTCTCCTCGGGCGGGGCAGTCGGGGTGGGCTCGGGGCTGACGGTGGTTTGGGCCGAAGGGCTGAGGGTGACCTTGGCCGAGGGGCTGGGCTCGGTCGGGTCGGGTTCGGTGGCGGGGGCCTGGGGTGTGTCCTCCACGGCCGCCAGCGGCACCGGCCACCACCAGCGCGGATTGCTGCTCACGTACAGACTCTGGCCGGTGCCGTAGACCGTGTCGCCGTCGGCCGCGAGGCTGATCGGGTCGGTGCCCGCCTCCGTGAGGCCCTGGGCCAGGTCGATGGTGTGCACGGTCAGCAGCGAGGTGCCGGTGTAGTCGGCCGGATGGCTGACCCGCGCGCAGTCGACCGTCTTCTTGGTGACGGTCCCGGCCGCGTCCGTGATCTGGATCTTGGGCAGCCAGGCGTCGAGCGGCGCCCGGCGTACCGCGTCCGCGTTCGCCTTCTTCATCTCGGCCTCGGAGGCGTTCTGCTTCGGCTCCGGGAAGGTGATGTCGGGCTGGCTGCGGGTGACGAGCCTGATGGTCGAGCCGACCATCCTGGCGTCCACGTACGTGCCCTGCGGCTTGATCGTCCCGAGCACCTTGGGCTCACCGGACAGGTCCACCAGCAGGTATCTGGTCTCGCCCACAGGCGCGAACCCCTTGTACATGATGTCGCCCCCGCGATACAGCACCAGCGCGCGGTCGCCCGAGACGAGCAGGTCGGCGGGGGCGTAGGCGGGCTCGTCGGCCTTGGTGAGCTTGACGGATCCGGTGATCTTCCTGGTGGCCGTGTCGATGATCCGCAGCGTGCCGCCCGCGACCGTGATGATCCGGTTGCCGTCGGTCTTGACCAGGTCGGGCTCGTCCACTCCCGCCTCGTGGGTGTTGGTCGTGGAGTGCTCCGGGGCGGCGTCGTTGGTCGCCTCCATGGACTTCTGGCGGGTCATGTACATGGGCACCGGGCCGCCGAAGCCCCACTGGCCGACGTTGCTCGCCGCGTGCTCGCGCAGCCCGGCGAGCATGTCGTCGCACCCGTTGTAGGAGACCAGGCGCACCTGCAGGCGCTGCTTCACGGGCGTGGTGCCCCCCGGCGCCGAGGTGCAGGCGGAGATGGCCGTCGCGAGGGCCGCCCCGGCCACGACCGTACGGATCAGCGTCTTCATGACCTCATTGACGGATCTCCGCGCCGAGCGGTTCACGATCATCCAGGGGGGTCGACCGTGAAGACCGGGCTGAAGTCAAGGTTCTCGGGGATGTCGAGCAGCTTGCGCACCAGTTTGCCCTGGAAGTCGACCACCTGGATCTCATCCCTGGTGGAGTTGTCCTGCTCCCAGCAGTAGAGGTGGGTCTCGTCGTACCAGCCGAGGACCTTGTCGCAGTCGGAGGTGAACCGGCGGACCCGGTTGCCGATCTCCGTGTTCCAGACGCAGTGGTCGCCGTCTCCGCCCTTGGGGCAGTTCGTGATGAACACCTTGCCGGAGGGGGAGAAGATGTCCTGCGTGCCGGAGGCCAGTGAGCCGATGTTCGCCATGGTGCGGGTGGCCTTGCCGCTCGTGTCGAAGAAGCGCAGGCCCCGCCCGGGGGACATGTTGACCACGCCCTCCTCCTCGCCGTCCCAGCCGAAGGCGGTCTTGCGGATCGAGGTGTCGGACACGGTGACCACCTTGGCGTCCTCCGCGGCCACGTCCACGATGACGAAGCCGAGGTAGAGCCAGTCCTTGCCCGATTCCTTCTCGATGTTGAGCAGGATCTTCTTGCCGTCCTTCGACCAGGCGCGGATGCTGCTGATCAACGGCTTGCGGACGGTCTTGATCGAGGTCCTGTCGCCGGACCGCCGGTCGGTGATGATCACCGAGTCGTAGTTGTCGGAGGTGTAGTTGCGGCCGCGGCCGACCATGGAGTGGCCGTCGGGCGAGACCAGCGTCTCCCAGTTGCCGGAGTATTTCGTGAACGTGCCGCGCAGCGAGTTGCGGGCGTAGTCGATCCAGTCGTCGGCCTTCTTGTTGTAGACCTCGTACGAGGTCAGCGTGATCGGGTCGGCCGAATTCTCGTACAGCGAAATGGTGCCGCCGGGTATTGCCCGCTTCGTGCCCCTCCGCGGCACGCCCGTCGGCGTGGTGCTGGGATTCCTGGCGGACGCCGTGGTGGAGGCGCGGCTGTTGGCGGTCAGTGTGGCGGCCGGGGGCTTGGTCTGGCTGATGACCACGCCGACGCCGGCCAGCACGAGCAGCGCGACGGCCACGGTCACGCCGATGACGATGGGCGCCCTGCTCTTCTTCTGCTGGGAGCGTCCGGCGGTGTACGGGCTCGGGTGCGTCGGCCGGTGGTCGCCCGTGTGCGGGTATCCGCCGCCGCCGCCCATGGACGGCGGTCCGTGGTGGTGGCCGGGCACCGAAGGCGGCCCTCCAGGCATGGAGGGCGGCCCCATGTGAAGAGGTTGACCGGTCACGGGCGGTTGACCGTAGGGCGCCGCCTGCCAGGGCTCCGCCGGGGCGGCGGCCGCCGCGGCCTGGGCGAGCATGCCGGAGTTGGGCACCGGGTGCTGCAGCAGGCGCATGATCACCTGCTCCGCCGTCGGCCGCTGCGCCGGATCCTTGGACAGGCACGCGGCCACCACGTCGAGCAGCGGACCGTGCAGCCCGCTCATGTCCGGCTGGTGGTTCAGCACCCGGTTGATCACCGCGGGCATCGTGTCGCTGCCGAACGGCGAGCGTCCCGAGGCGGCGAACACGATCGTGCTGCCCCACGAGAACAGGTCGGCCGCCGGCCCGACGGTGTGGCCCATCACCTGCTCGGGCGGCATGTACGAGGGCGTGCCGACGGGCATGCTGCTGATCGTCGAGGTGGCGTTGAGCGCCCTGGCGATGCCGAAGTCGATCACCCGTGGCCCGTCGGCGCCGATGATCACGTTGGCCGGTTTGAAGTCACGGTGCACGATCCCGGCCTGGTGGATCGCGGCCAGCGCGGTCGCCGTGCCGATGGCCAGGCGGTGCAGGGCCGTGCCGGTGCGCGGGCCCTCCTCCTGGACGACCCGCTGGAGGGAGGGGCCCTCGATGAACTCGCTGACGATGTACGGCCGGTCGTGCTCGATGCCCGTGCCGAGCACCGCGGCGGTACAGAACGGCGCCACCTGCTGGGCGACCTGGACCTCCCGCAGGAACCGGCCCACGCTCACCTCGTCGCCGGCCTGGTCGGGGCGCAGCCACTTGACCGCCACGTGTGTGCCCGCCGGGTCTCTGGCCAGGTAGACGACGCCTTGGCCGCCTTCGCCCAGCCGTCCTAGGAGAGGCAGACCGCCGAGCCTCTCGGGGTCTCCCGGTCTGAGTGGCGCGAAGGAAGGCATAAAGGGATTCTGTCCCCATGCCATGGATTGGCAAAAACTACCCGCCGGTAGCGATCCGGAATAACCTGCTGCCATGCATGTGACGTCCAGCGGCAAGACGACCGAGATCACCGCACCGTTCACCGGCGAACCCCTTGCCGACCTGCCGGTTTCCGGGGTGGATGACGTACATGAGGCATATGGGAAGGCGCGGGCGGCGCAGGCGGAGTGGGCCGCGCGGCCGGTCGCGGAGCGGGCGCGGCCGTTCCTGCTGCTGCACGATGCGATCCTCGACCGCAGGGACGAGATCCTCGACATCGTCCAGAACGAGACCGGCAAGGCCCGCAAGCACGCCTTCGAGGAGGTGCTGGACGTGGCGGGCTGCAGCCTCTACTTCGCCCGGCGCGCGCCCGGCCTGCTCGCCCCGCGCCGGCGCGCCGGCATCTTCCCCGTGGCCACCCGGGTGACGGAGCTGCGCCGGCCCAAGGGTGTGGTCGCGCTGATCACGCCGTGGAACTACCCGCTCTCCCTGGGCGTCACCGACGCCGTGCCCGCGCTGCTCGCCGGCAACGCCATCGTGCACAAGCCCGACACGCAGACCGCCCTGTCGACGCTGTGGACCATCGACCTGCTGGCCGAGCTGGGCCTGCCGCGCGAGGTCTGGCAGGTCGTGCTCGGCGAGCCCGCCGAGGTCGGCGACGCGCTGCTCGACGGCGCCGACTATGTAGCCTTCACCGGCTCCACCCGGGGCGGCAGGAAGATCGCCGAGGAGGCCGCCAAGCGGCTCATCGGCTGCTCGCTGGAGCTCGGCGGCAAGAACCCGATGGTGGTGCTCGACGACGCCGACCTGGACCTCGCCGTCCAGGGCGCGATCCGCGCCTGCTTCACCAACGCGGGCCAGCTCTGCCTGTCGATCGAGCGCCTGTACGTGCACACCGCCGTGTACGACGCGTTCGCGGAGCGCTTCGCCGCACAGGCCGCCGAGCTCAAGATGGGCGCGGGCCACGACTGGTCGGTCCAGATGGGCTCGCTCACCTCGCGGCGCCAGCTGGACGCGGTCAGCGCGCACGTGGACGACGCCGTGGCCCACGGCGCCACCGTGCTGACCGGCGGCAAGGCCAGGCCCGACCTCGGCCCGCTGTTCTACGAGCCCACCGTGCTCTCCGGGATCACCGAGGAGATGCGGCTCTGCCGCAACGAGACGTTCGGCCCGGTGGTCGGCCTCTACCGGTTCTCCTCGGATGACGAAGCGGTGGCGCTGGCCAACGACACCATCTACGGGCTCAACGCCTCCGTCTGGACCTCCGACCTCGCGCGGGGGCGCGCGCTCGCCGCCCGGATCAAGGCGGGCACGGTCAACATCAACGAGGGGTACGGCTCGGCGTACGCCTCCTACGACGCGCCGATGGGTGGCATGAAGGCGTCCGGGCTGGGCCGCCGGCACGGAGCCGAGGGCCTCCTCCGCTACACCGAGGCGCAGACGGTCGCCTCGCAGGCCACGTGGCTGGGCTTCGAGCCGCCTTTCGGCATGACGTACGACAAATGGGCGGGCGCCCTGGTCACCACGCTCAAGACGATGAAGAGGCTGCGCCTTAAGTAGGTATGTGAGGGATGCGGGGCGGAATACCGCGTGCGGCGCGGGTGTCATGATCTCCATGGAGATTCGTTACGTCGGCGGCCCGACCGCGGTCCTGGAGATCGGCGGGGTGCGGCTGCTGACCGACCCCACATTCGACCCGCCCGGCGACTACCCGATCGGGAACCGGGCGCTGATCAAGACGGCCGGACCGGCGTTCGGGCCGGACGACGCCGGGACCGTGGACGCCGTCCTGCTCTCCCATGACCAGCATCCCGACAACCTCGACAAGGCCGGGCGCGCCTTCCTGTCCTTGGCGCCGGTGGTGCTGTCGACGGGCTCGGCGGCCGAGCGGATCGGCGAGCCGGTGCGGGCGCTGCCGAACTGGACGCACACCGAGCTGGTACGCCCCGGCGGCGGCGCGCTGCGGATCACCGGCGTGCCCGCGCAGCACGGGCCCGACGGGAGCGAGCACCTGGTGGGCGAGGTGACCGGGTTCGTACTGAGCGGCGAGGCACTGCCGACCGTGTACGTGAGCGGCGACAACGCCTCCCTGGACGTGGTCAGGGACATCGCGGCACGGGTCGGGCCGGTGGACGTGGCGGTGCTGTTCGCCGGAGGGGCGCGGACGCCGCTGGTGGGTGACGCGTACCTGACGCTGACCAGCGACGACGTGGCCGAGGCGGCCGAGATCCTGGGCGCCCGTCACGTGGTGCCACTGCACTTCGAGCACTGGGGACACTTCACGCAGGGCCGGGACACGCTGATCAAGTCCCTCGCGGGGCTCGGCGACCGCGCGCACCTGCTGGAGCCGGGCGAGCGGGTGACCCTCTCATAGGGGATGCTCTGGGGATGAGCTGGGAGACGGCGGCGCTGGATCTGCTGGCGGCCGGGGCGCCCACGCCGCTGATCGAATTCCCCGTCGGGGCGCCCGGGGTCACGCTGCTGCTGAAGGACGAGTCCGCTCAGCCCACCGGCAGCCTGCGGCACCGGCACGCCAGGGCGCTGTTCCGGCAGGCGGTGCTCAACGGGCTGATCACCGAGGGCACCACGGTGGTCGAGGCCACGGGTGGCAACGCGGCCGTGGCCCAGGCGTGGTTCGCCAAGCGGCTCGGCCTGCCGTACATCGTGGTCATGCCCGGCGTGCGCGGCGAGGAGCGGGCACGGCCGGTCGAGGAACTGGGCGGCGAGTGCCGGTTCGTCACGCCGCCGCTGGCGATCTACGACGCGGCGCGGCAGATCGAGGGGCACTTCCTCGACCAGTTCGGGCGGGCGGCCGAGCATGATCTGGCCGCCGAGCTGTTCGCCCAGGTACGTCCTGACTGGGTAGTGGTCGGCGCGGGCACGGGCGCGACCTCGGCGACACTCGGCCGCTGGTCCCGCGACCACGCGACGCCGAGGGTTGATTCGTCCGGCGACCATGCGACGGTGCCCGGTGGTTCGTCCGGCGGCGACCACGATTGGCCTGTGCCGCGGGTGGTGGTAGCGGATCCGGAAAATTCCGCCTATTTCCCCGGATGGACGCTCGACGCGCTCGACTACGCGACCGGAATGCCGTCGCGCATCGAGGGCATCGGCCGCCCGCGCATCGAACCCGGGTTCCGGCCGGACCTCGTCGATCTGGTCATCCCCGTGCCCGACGCGGCCGGTGTCGCGGCGGCGCGGCTCATCAGGGAGGTCACCGGGCTGCCCGTGGGCGGCTCGTCGGGGACCGCGCTGTGGGCCGCCCTGGAGGTGGTCGAGCGGATGCGCGCCAAGGGTGAGAGCGGCCTGATCGTCTCCGTGCTCGGCGACGCCCACCCACGCCATCTGACGACATATCACGACGACAAGTGGACGGCCGGGAAGGGGCTTGACGTCCAGGAATACGACGCCGAGCTGCGCCGCCGTACCGGCAGCTAGGGCGGCCGCTTCCTCGCCCTCCAAAGACCCTCAGCCACCACGGACCGGTGGGCGCGAGGCCAGGGGGTCGCGTCAGCCCAGCCGATGACTGACCCAGACGTTCGGCTCGATGTAGACGGCGTGATCCTGGGCGACGTCGCAGTACACCGGGCTGAGCGCGCCAGGGACCTCGACCGGTCCGGTCCGGTCGAACGGCAGGCCGGTCCACTCGCGCCACTCGGCGAGCGTGCCCGGTACCACCATCGAGCGCGGCGCGACCTTGACGATCTCCCCGCCGGCCCGTACGTGCACACGCAGCCAGGCATCGTGCGGCAGGCCGTCCTCGCGGGACCTGAAGGCGTACTCCGTCATCGGCGTGTGCGGTTCGAGGTGCTTCTGGTTCGGCCGGACCGGCGCCACCAGCTCCCGGAACCCCAGCCGCGCCGCGTGGTCCCGCATCCCGGCCACCATCGCCGGCGACACCCCCGAGCCCAGCAGGTCTTTCCTGACGGTGATCTCCAGCGCGGAGACGGCGTCAAGGGGGCGGTCCAGCTTGCGGGCCAGCCACCCTCGGCGGATCACCCCGTCCCAGCCGTCATCGGGCAAGTCGCCGGCCGGGAAGGGGATCATGCAGCCCCTGGCCACCATCCGGCCGGGCTCGGCGTCGTCGTCGGCCACCAGCACGTAATCGGCGTAGTCCGTCGCCGCGACGGGATAGAAGAGGTCGGCGATCGGGTCGTTGAACATGAAGACCCGCCACGAGTGATCCATCTCCCATAGCGCGGACGCGAACTCGGGACGCTCGGCGAGCGTGGTGATCCGGAGCGACATGCGGATCATTGTCACACCTGTCGCGATCTTCCTTCAGCCCATTTCGGCCGGCCGCTGGACGGGCTGGTGCTCGGTCTTGAAGATCAGGGTGGTGTGCAGGTGCACGATCTCCGTACGGATCAGGAACCGCTCCAGGGCCAGCCGGTGCAGGTGGTCGGCGTCGGCCACGGCCACGTGCACCAGGAAGTCCTCGGTGCCCGCGACGTGGAACAGCGTGATCGTCTCCGGCAGCCCCAGCACGAACGTACGCAGTGGGTCCACGATCCGGCTGGTGTGCGGCCGTACGCGCAGGGCGAGCAGCGCCTGGAGCGGTCGGCCGAGCCGGGCCGTGTCGACGGCGGCGCGGAAGCCGGTGATGACCCCGCGGCGGCGCAGCGAACGTACGCGTTCCAGCGCGGTGGAGGGCGCGACGCCGAGCCGCTCGGCGAGATCCTTGTTGGGCAGCCGGGCGTCCTTCTGCAACTCGGCCAGGATCGCGAGGTCGATCGAATCCAGTTCGGCGTTATGCACGATTACCGCCCCTCAATTCGGCAAGGCTAGTCGTACGCCACCCAATTGACGAGTATTTCGAGGTATGTGGAACATCGAGGAGTTCACCGCGGCCGCCGGGATCACGGTCGGCGAGCTGGCGGCCTACGTGGACCGCAGCCAGCGCGGTGACGAGCCCGCGATCAGCCGCCGCCCACCCCGTGAGCTGGCCGAACGGCTGAGGCTCGGCGAGCTGATCGCCAAGGGCGGCATGACGCCCGAGACCTACCGGGACTTCCTGCGGACCTTCCTCGGCGAGGGGACCCGGCTGCACCACCCCGCCTACCTGGGCCACCAGAGCGCCTCGCCCGACTTCCCCGCCGCGCTGGCCGACTTCATCCATGGCGCCACGAACAACCCGATGGCCATCTATGAGATGGGCGCGGCGGCGGCCACGGTGGAGTTCGAGGTGCTGAGGTGGATGCTGGCCAAGGTGGGGTTCCCGGCGGGCGGTGGGGTGCTCACCCATGGTGGCTCGCTGGCCAACCTCACGGCGCTGCTGGCGGCGCGGGCGCGGGCCGTACCCGAGGCATGGGAGGACGGTGTGCCCGGCGACCTGGTGATCCTCACGCCTGAGTCGGCGCACTACTCGGTGTCGCGGGCGGCGTCGATCCTCGGGCTGGGGCAGCGGGCCATGGTGCCGCTGGCGACAGACCACCTCGGACGCATAGACATCACGAAATTGCCGGATATTTCGGGACGTAGGGTGATGGCGCTGGTCGCGGCCGCCTGCGCCACGGGCACCGGCCTGTACGACGACCTGCGCGCCATCGGCGAGTGGTGCCGCGAGCGGGACGTCTGGTTCCACGTGGACGGCGCGCACGGCGCCTCCGCCCTGCTCGCCGAGGAGCACGCGCACCTGCTCGACGGCATCGAGCTGGCCGACTCGGTCATCTGGGACGCGCACAAGATGCTCCGTACCTCTGCCCTGGCCGCCGCCGTCCTCGTACGCAGGGAGAACGACCTCGACGCGGCCTTCAAGCAGGAGGCCAGCTACCTGTTCTACGGCGAGCGCGGCTTCGACCTCATCGGCCGCACGGTCGAGTGCACCAAGGCCGAGCTCGGGCTCAAGATCTTCCTGAACCTGGCCTGGCGCGGCGAGCGCGGCCTGGGCGAGTACGTCGCACGCCAGTACGCCACGGCCCACCGCTTCTGGGAGCTGGCCCGCCGGCGGCCGGGGTTCGCGCTGCCGTACGAACCGGAGAGCAACATCGTCTGCTTCCGGTACGGCGACGCCGACCACGCGGACCTGCGCGAACGCCTCATGGCGGACGGCGCCTTCTACCTCACCTCGGCCGAGCTCGACGGCGTCCGCCACCTACGCGTCACGGTCATGGCCCCGGCCACGGACGACACCACGCTCGAAGCCCTGCTGGACGCGATCGAGGCCCTTCACAGCGGCTGATCGGCCAGGTCCTTTCTGGGCTCCTGTGCGCTAGCGTCGGCGGCATGACGGAACTCGACCCCAGGCTCCGCGCCATCACGGATCTGAACGTCGCCGACGCCCGCGAATCGGGCGGCAGGCACGAGTACGACGGCAAGATCCAGGACCTGTCGCCGGAAGGCGTACGGGCCGGGCTGGCGCGGCTTGGAGAGGGCGCCGCACCCGCCGACCCGTACGACTCGGCGCATCTGCGCGTCTTCGAGGACGGCCTACGCACCCAGTACGGCGAGCTGGAGCTGCACCGGAGCAATCCGCTGCCGCATCTGGCGAACCTCGACCTGGCCTGCTACGACCGCGACTACGCGCCGCAGGCCGAGCGCGAGGCCGCCAAGGCCGCGCACCTGGCGCGCTGGCCGGAGGCGGTGACGTACGCGATCGCCGCGCTCGACCGGGTCAGCGCGCCCGTCGCGAGGTCGCTGGTCGCACCCGTACAGGGACTGTCCGCCGGTGTCACGGACGAGGCCGCGCTTGACGCGCACGGCCTGCTGGTCGCGCACATCGAGCGGGCGGCGGCGGTCGGCGACCCCGACGCGTCGCTCGGTGGCGACGCGCTGGCCCGGCTGATGGGCGACACCGAAGGGCTCTCCGTCGACCTCGGCAGGCTGGCCGAGCGCGCCGACGCCGAGCGCGACCGGCTCATGGCCCTGCTCACCGAGTCCTGCGCCAAGCTGGGGCGGCGAGGCGAGGCGCCGCTGGACGTCGTACGCGAGCTGGTCAAGCAGCACCCCGACGCCGACGGCGTCATCGAGGCGGCCAGGATCGGCACCGAGAAGGCCCTCGCGTTCACCCGCGAGAAGGACCTGGTGCCCTACCACGACGGCGAGTGCCTGGTCGGCCTGGCGCCTCCGTCGCGCCGCTGGGGGATGGCGATGATGTCGTGGAACTCTCCCGGCGAACCGGAGGGCCCCTCCTGGTACCACATCACCCCGCCCGACCCCGCTTGGCCCGCGCAGGACGCCGAGGAGTGGCTGGAGGTGTTCAGCGACACCACGCTGCCCGCGATCAACGTGCACGAGGTCGCTCCCGGGCACTTCTCGCACGGCCGCGCCCTGCGCCGGGCCGGCTCGGACGTGCGGCGGCTGCTGCACTCGATGGCGTTCGCCGAGGGCTGGGCGCATTACGCCGAGGAGCTCTGCGTCGAGGAGGGGTTCGAGGCCCAGGACCCGCGTGTCGAGATCGGGGTCTGGATGGAGGCGTTGATCCGGGTCACGCGGCTGGCCTGCGCCATCGGCGTACACACCGGGCAGATGACGGTCGAGGACGGTGCCAGGCGTTTCGGGTCCGACACCCACCTGGCCGGACCGGCCGCGCTGTCGGAGGCGAGGCGGGCCACGTTCGACCCCACCTACGGCCGCTACACCTGGGGCAAGCTGCTCATCCTCGACCTGCGTGAGCAGGCGCGCAAGGAATGGGGCGCGGGCTTCACGCTGCAGCGCTTCCACAAGGCCCTGTTCGACCTGGGCTCGCCGCCGCTGGGGCTGATCGGCAGCATCCTCTAGGATCAGCCCCGGGCTGGTCGGGAGCATTCTCTGGGGCCACCCCCCGATACACTTGGGGCACCGCATTCGCTTTGGGGGGTCCTCTCGGTGTCTGAGTTCGACACAGTGCTCGTCGTCGACTTCGGCGCGCAATACGCGCAGCTGATAGCCAGGCGGGTCCGTGAGTGCCACGTCTTCTCCGAGATCGTCCCCTCGACGATGCCGGTCGAGGAGATGCTGGCCAAGAAGCCGAAGGCGATCATCCTGTCCGGCGGGCCCTCCTCGGTCTACGCCGAGGGCGCGCCCGCCGTGCCCCAGGGGCTGTTCTCGACAGGGGTGCCGACGTTCGGCATCTGCTACGGCTTCCAGGCCATGGCCCAGGCGCTGGGCGGCGAGGTCGCCCAGACGGGCGTCGCCGAATACGGCGGCACCGACCTCGACGTGCTCAGCGAGGGCGTGATCTTCGCCGGGCTGCCCGCCGCGCAGAAGGTCTGGATGTCCCACGGCGACAGCGTGGCCACCGCTCCCGAGGGCTTCACGGTGACCGCCTCGACCCAGCAGACGCCCGTCGCCGCCTTCGAGGACGCCGGGCGCGGTCTCTACGGCGTGCAGTTCCACCCTGAGGTGCTCCACTCCGAGCACGGCCAGGCGGTGCTCAAGCACTTCCTCGACGCGGCGGGCTGCCGCCCGACCTGGACCATGCTCAACATCGTCGAAGACGCCGTCGAGGCGGTCCGCCGGCAGGTGGGCGACGGCCGGGCGATCTGCGCGCTGTCCGGCGGCGTCGACTCGGCGGTGGCCGGCGCGATGGTCCAGCGAGCCATCGGCGACCGGCTGACCTGCGTGTTCGTCGACCACGGCCTGCTGCGCAAGGGCGAGGCCGAGCAGGTCGAGCGCGACTTCGTCCGCGCCACGGGCGTCAAGCTCCGCGTCGTCGACGCCGCCGACCGCTTCCTCAAGGCCCTCGAAGGCGTCAGCGACCCCGAGGAGAAGCGCAAGATCATCGGCCGCGAGTTCATCCGGGTCTTCGAGGACGAACAGCGCGCCATCATGGCCGACGGCCCCGTCGACTTCCTGGTGCAGGGCACGCTCTACCCCGACGTGGTCGAATCCGGCGGCGGCACGGGCACCGCCAACATCAAGTCACACCACAACGTCGGCGGCCTGCCGGAGGACCTGCAGTTCAAGCTCGTGGAGCCGTTGCGGACCCTGTTCAAGGACGAGGTGCGCCGGGCGGGCGAGGAGCTCGGCCTGCCGGCGGCGATGGTCTGGCGCCAGCCGTTCCCCGGCCCCGGCCTCGGCATCCGCATCGTCGGCGAGGTCACGCGGGAGCGCCTCGACCTGCTGCGCGAGGCCGACGCGATCGCCCGCGAGGAGCTGTCGCGCGCCGGTCTCGACCGGGAGATCTGGCAGTGCCCGGTGGTGCTGCTGGCCGACGTGCGGTCGGTGGGCGTGCAGGGGGATGGGCGTACGTACGGGCATCCGGTGGTGCTGCGGCCGGTGACGTCGGAGGACGCGATGACGGCCGACTGGTCGCGGGTGCCTTATGACGTGCTGTCCCGGATCTCCACCCGGATCACGAACGAGGTCCGCGACGTGAACCGGGTGGTGCTCGATGTGACGAGCAAGCCGCCGGGCACCATCGAGTGGGAGTGACGTCGCAGCGTCTTCGATTCCCTGTGTTTTACCTCGGTAAACGGACATCGGCGTAGTCTCGTCGCGTCCGGCCGAGGCCGGGCAGTGATCCGGTGGAAGTCGAAGCCGCGTCCGTCCGGCAAGCCGGGCGGACCGTGGGTGAGAACCGCGCTGTCGGGGCCTGACTGCGCACTGCTGGAGGAAGTGCGCCTCTTGGGCCACCGCCCCGCCGGACGCTGTCCCGTTGATACGGACACCAACAGGGGCGGGGACCGAGCGCCAGTCAGGCACCCGGCTGTGACAGAAAATTACCCCACGATTACCATCCGTCGCAGCCAAGCGAGTCGAAGAAATCCAACAACAGTTCTACCGGTAACCACCGACTCGCATGGCGAACGCCAGCAACAGTTCGTACCCTCAGGAGCCGACGCGGGCGATGATCTCCAGCACGAACGGCGCGGCGACGACGATCAGCAGCGCGATCACGTGGATGTGGAACAGCCAGAGCTGAGGGCCGCCGGTGGCCGGCGCGAGTACGGGCAGCCCGGTGGCGACGGTGAGCGTGCTGCCCAGCAGCCCGGCCGCGAGCCCGGTCCGCAGCCCAGGCCCTGAGGGCGCGGTCGTCGCACCGAAGCCAACCAGGACAGCCGCGCGGACACGCCTCCATCCTCACCGACAACCGGCCGCGAAACCACCGGCCCGCCGGGCAGGACCGTCCTGAGCCAACGGCGGCCCGCCCGCCCACCCTGCGCCATCGCACGGTCGGTTCTGCGCTCGTCCGCCTCTTTGCCTAATAGTACGTTTAGCGATATATATCGGATATGCCGCTACGTGAACAGAGCTATCTCGTGCTGCTGGCCCTTTCCGAGGGCCCATTGCACGGTTACGGCGTGATCAAAGCCGTGCGCGAGCTGTCGGAGGACCGCATACGCCTCGGCGCGGGCACCCTCTATGGCGCGCTTGACCGCCTGACCGAAGCGGGGCTCGCCCGTGTGGCCGGCGAAGAGGTCGTGGACGGCCGACACCGCCGCTACTACGAGCTGACCGGTCAGGGCGCCGGGCTCCTGACCGAGGAGACCGCCCGCCTGGCCCGCCTGGCCGCCACCGCGCAGCGCCGCCTCGGCGCACGACTCCAACCCGGGACGTGATCATGGATACCTACGAGCGCCGCTGCCGGCTCCTGGTGCGGGCCTACCCGCCCCGATATCGGCAGACGCGGGGTGAGGAGTTGATCGGCACACTGCTGGACCTGGCCGAGCCGCAGCAGACCAGGCCGACCCTGCGCGACTCACTCGACGTCATCCGTGGCGGTATCGCACTGCGCCTGCGCGAACGCCCGCCGCTGTGGCACTGGGCGCTGTATCGCCTGTTCCACAAGCGCCTTCCCGACACCTACCGCTGGTGGGCACACGACGACCTGCTCGATTCGGGCTACCTGGCGCGGCAGTGCGCGACGTGGCTACTCGCGACATCACCCCTGTGGGCCTTCATCGGTCTCATGCCCATCGAATTGGTCCACCAGGTGATCTTCTTCACGCTGTCTCGCATGCTCGGCTTCCTCCCTCAGCGATCCCTGCGCCTGTACCAGCTGAGGAGGCACGGATTCAACCTGGAAGTGCAAGGCAACTCGCGATAGGCAACGTTCCAGATCCCGTGCGAGACAGACTCAAGCCCACAAGCTGGCACCCCAATCGCGCACAAGCCGCGCAAACCTGACAGCTTGGGTTGGGCACGACGGTGACCGGCCGAAACATGAAGGCTCCTCTGGTTGTGGCCGTTCGGCACCCGCCTTCTTGACAAATAGTTGTCACGATCACGGTGACAGATGGTCAAGATTCGCTCATTCTCTGTTATGGTCACTTCTTGCCCCGATTTTGGGACAACCTTTACCTAAGGAGGACCATGAGGAACACTCCGAGAATCGTCGCTGTCACCACGGCTCTCGCGGCGGTCACGGCTCCCTTGCTGGCGCTCTCGTCTCCGGCGATGGCCGAGCAGCCCGCCAAGACCGTCCAGGCTGCCCAGAGCCTGCCGCTGAACTGGCTCTCCCTCCAGGGACTCACCGAGAACGCTCACTTGCAGCGCATCAAGCAGTTGCTGGGGACGGGTTACGTTCCCTCGGCGTTGAGCGTGACCAACGCGGCCAACCCGGAGTACACCTCCGTATGGGTCAAGGACGCCACCCGCAAGGTGAACGTCCTGCAGGACCTGTCGGTCACCGACCTGCCGAAGCGCATCACCGAACAGCAGCAGCTGGGCTTCCAGCCCACCATGATCACTGGTACGGGTTCGGGCGCGGGCGCCATCTTCGCGGCGGTCTTCGAGAAGACCACGCGCAAGCTCCAGTCCAAGACCAACCTGACCAAGGAAGCCTTGGTGACCGTCAACACCCAGCTCGGCGCCGCCGGTTACCAGATTTCCTCGCTGGACGTGTACGGCACGGCCGAGAAGCCGCTCTACACGGCCGTTTGGGCTGCCGGGGCCGTCACGGGAACCCTCCAGGTGACCGCCGGCCAGACCGTGGAGCAGCGCGGCAAGGAGCTCCTGGCGCGGGCGAAGCAGGGTCTGAGCCCTGTCGCCATGGCGGTCGAGCCCGGCAAGCTCTACACCACTGTGTGGGGCAAGGCCAACCCGACCGGACTGAAGGAATATCTGCAGCTGTCCAGCGTGACCTACAAGCTCAAGTCCCTTGAGCTGAAGGGACTGGGCTACCACCCCATCATCACGAACGTCGAGGACAACGTCTACGCGACGATCTGGAGCAAGAACTAGGCGTTCGGTGGCCTGCCGCTGTCGGTGGTGGTGTCGGGTTCGCCCCCAGGCGGTCGCCATACAGGATCGGCAGCGCGAAGTATCTCCCGACGAATGGCCCGACGCGATGCGCGGGCCATTCGTCGTGCAGCGGGCCACCCGCTTGACGCGCTACCGCAGTTGGTCGCGGCGTCGGGTGAGGTAGGCGGTCTCGCCGGTGTTGCCGGCCAGCTCGATGGCCCGGTCATAGGCCGCGCGTGACTGCTGACTTCGGCCCAGCCGGCGCAGCAGGTCGGCGCGGGTGGCGTGGTAGGCGTGATAGCCGGCCAATGCCTCCGCGAGGCGGTCGACGATGGCCAGCGCCACCTCCGGCCCGTCGAGCTCGGCCACGGCGATGGCCCGGTTGAGGGCGATGATCGGCGAGGAGTCGAGGCGGACGAGCTGGTCGTAGAGGGCGAGGATCTGCGACCAGTCGGTGTCGCGGATGTCGCGGGCGGAGGTGTGCACCGCGTTGATCGCCGCGAGAATCTGATAGCGGCCCGGAGCCACCCCGGCGGCGGCCGCGGCCAGGCGCTCGCGTACCAGCCGATGACCTTCGGCGATCAGTTCCGCGTCCCAGGCGCCGCGGTCCTGCTCGGCCAGGGGGACCAGTTCGCCGCCGACCGAGACCCGGGCGGGGCGGCGGGCCTCGATGAGCAGCATCAGCGCCAGCAGGCCGGCCACTTCTCCGTCCTGCGGCAGGAGCACGCGGATCAGGCGGGTGAGCCGGATCGCCTCGGTGGTCAGGTCGTGTCGTACGGGATCGGTGTCGGGGCCGCTGGCCAGGTAGCCCTCGTTGAAGACGAGGAACAGGACGGCCAGGACGCCGGAGACACGAGCCGGCAGATCGTCGGCGGACGGCATCCGATAGGGGATGCGAGCCGCCGTGATCTTGGCCTTCGCGCGGGTGATCCGCTGCTCCAAGGTGGTCCTCTGCACCAGGAAGGCACGGGCGATCTCGGGCACGGTAAGACCGCCGACCATGCGTAGCGTCAACGCCACGCGCGCTTCCACCGCCAGCGCCGGGTGACAGCAGGTGAAGATCAGCCGGAGTCGGTCGTCGTCGATGGCGCCCAGCGGCGCGGGCGGGTCGGCGTCGTACACCATCTGGGCCTCCTTGTGCTTGTCGTCGCGTTTGTTCTCGCGTCGGATCCGGTCGATGGCCTTGCGGTTGGCGGTGGTGGTCAGCCAGGCGCCGGGGTTGGGGGGCAGGCCGTCGGCCCGCCACCGCTCGACGGCGGTCGTGAACGCCTCGGCCGCCGCCTCCTCGGCGATGTCGAGGTCGCCGAAGCGCCTGGTCAGCGCGGCCACCACCCGCGCCCACTCGTCGTGGTGGGCCCGGGTGATCGCCTCCTCGATGTCGCTCACTGGAACGGCCGCACCTCGATCTTCCGATCGCAGATCTTCGACGCCTCGGCGGCGAGCTTGAGCGCCACATCCAGATCGGGGGCCTCCCACACCCAGACGCCGGCGAGGTACTCCTTCGACTCCACGAAAGGCCCGTCGCTGAACACCGCCTGCTCGCCCCGGTTGTCGATGACCGTGGCCGCATCTGTGTCCGCGAGTCCGCCCGCGAAAACCCAGTAGCCCTCGGCGATCAGTCGTTCGTTGAACGCGCTGATGGCAGGCTGCCTGTCCGTGCTGCCGGGATTGCTTTTGTCATCGATCACGGAAACCAGGTAACGCATCTGAAGATCATCTCCTGTGGTGGCAAGACAGCGTCGTTCGGTGGTAGGGACTTCAGGCCGTCGCATTCATGGTCGCGGTTCCTCTGCCTTGGCGCTGCCCCATGCGGGCGGCCTCACCCCTGCTACGAACACCACCAGGCCGATCCGACACCTCCTCCCGGACTTCTTCGCAGAATTTTCCGGATAGTCGGCCGCCGACGTCGGCCACGGTGCTAGCGCATCAGCCAGGCCTGGTCGGCGGAGTCCCGGCACGTCCACTGGATGATCCATTTGCCCGGCTTGCGTTCGGCCTTGCCGACCGCCAGGCACATGTCGGTGGCTCGGTTACGCAGTCGCTGGTGCTCGTCGTAGATCCACTCTTGCTCGGTTCCGCCGTCGGTGCACGGCCACTGGATCGCGTATTTGCCCTTGACCTGGACGCCGCGTGCGATCGCCAGGCACATGCCGGTCTTGGCGTTGATGACCTTGCCCTTGCGGTAGATCCACTGCTGGTCCTTGTTGGTGGAGCAGGTCCACTGGATGACCTTCTTGCCGGCCCGTACTTCGCTCTTGCCTACGGCCAGGCAGAGTTCGGTGGCCGCGTTCATCAGGCGCGACCTGCTCGCACTGCTCGCCGCCGAAGCGGGGGCGGCGGCCAGGGACAGCGCCATGGCGGCTGTCGTGGCGATGGCGAAAAGCTTCTTGGGGGTGGCGTCCATGTCGACGACCTTCCTGAGAGGTGTTGATCGCTATGACGCGCACAATTCCCGTTTTGTTGGGATATCCGGCTCATAATGACTTCGCGGGTGGGCGGGCGGTTCACGCCCCGGCGGCTCGGCGTGCTCTCCCGGGGATGGGCTCTGTAGCCCTCTCAGCGCTGCCAGGCGCAAGCCCACTACCTCAGGATCGAGCGCAGGTCGCGGGGCAGAACGTGGCCTCGGGGTAGCGCGACGACGGCTTGTCCAGAAGGGGCTGTCGCCGCCCCTTCAGGTGCAGGTCGAGAAAGGCCGCCACGTACGTACGGGTGAGCTCGGCGGCACGGGTCGCGGGCAGGATGCCGGGCAGAGGCTTGATGCCGAGGGCGTCCGACAGCAGCGGGGTGTCGGTGAAGGACTGGTGTTCGGTGCCCGTCAGCACGATCCAGCGCTTCCATCCGGTGAGCAGCTTCCAGTCGCGGTCCCACGTGGGAGCGTGGCCTCCGGAGACGTGCTGCGCCGAACCCAGGAACATGAACGGCCGGGAGAACCCGCTCTTGGGGATCCGCGCGTACGCGGTGCCGTCCATGTCGACCCCGGCCCGCACCCGGGAGTCTTCGAGCATGGTCGCCATGGCGCTGGACCCGCCGATCGACTGACCGACCATCGCGATGCGAGAGCGGTCGATCCGGTCGGAACCGTCCCACTTCGCGGGCAGTTGGTCGAGCACGAACGAGACGTCGGCGGCCCGGCCCTGGACCAGTCCGGCGCCGAAGCCGGGGTCGGAGTTGCTGTCGCAGGCGAGGCATTCGGCGACCCGCCCGTCGGGGAAGGTGGTGGCGTAGCTTTCGTAGGTGTGGTCGATCCCGGCCACGACGTACCCGCGGCTGGCCAGGTCCTCGGCCAGGGAGGTGAGGGTGCTCATCGGCTTGGTGAAGCCGGGTGAGAGCACCACCAGCGGCAGCCTCTTTCCTGCGGGTTCGGCGTCCTCGATGGCGTTCGTCCGGGTCTTGCTCAGCGTGTCGTACGGCGCGCTCGCGATCTTGGAGCCTTTCAGGAGGAGTTCCGATTCCCTGGGTGTCATGTACGGCGCGCGCTGCCCGTCGTGCCGCGCGGTCGGATACCACAGGGTGACCTTGAGCTCTCTGGCTTTGGCGTCGAGGTTCCAGGGGTCGGGGCGGGAGCTGTCCTTTAGGTAAAGGGCGCTGGTGCCGACTGGGTGGGAGCCGGTGGGGGCGGGCAGGGTGGCCGGGCCGGTCGGCGTGGCCGACGAGGCGGCGGCTCGGGGCGGCGTGGGGGCGGAGCAGGCGGACGCGGCGAGGACGGCCAATCCCGCGGCGACGGCCAGGATCTGTCTCATGGAGGGTCCCTTCACTGGTGCAGCAGGGCCAGGGCCTTGGCCAGGGCGGGGTCACGCTCGGCGGCCGCGTCCTCGGGGCTCAGGGGCACGTAGTGGTCGGGCGGCACTCCGATCCGGTCGATGACCTCGCGGCTCGGCCCCAGGTGGTGTGTGGCGGGAAAGCTCAGCAGGGTGTTGTTGCGAAGGCGGTACGCCTGCGCCGGGCCGGAGATCACACCGGCGGTCCGCGTCCCGACCAACCGGCCGAGACGTAGGTCCTTGACCGCGGAGCTGAAGTGCTCGCAGGCCGAGGCGCAGCCGCGGTCGATGAGCACCATCAGCGGCAGGTTGACCAGCTCCACGGTGTCGTCGGTTCGCGAGGCCGCGCACGTGCCGTCCACGGTGCAGTGGTAGGCGGTGACCTTGCCGTGGATGAACGCGCTCAGCAGCCGGGTCGTCTCCACTGGGTTGCCGTCGCTGTTGCCGCGCAGGTCCAGCACGACGCCGGACAGCGTCCGGCCTCTTCGCAGACTGGAGATCGCCCGCAGGACCCGATCCGCGGAGTCGGGTACGAATTCGGTCACGCGTACGTAGGCGATGTCGTCGGTCAGCAGCTTCGACCGCACCACTCGCAGGGCGGTCAGGTCCCGCTGGTAGAGGCCGGGCTGGAGCGTCACGCTCCAGCGGCGGCCGGTGCTCTGCCGCAGGAGGCGCAGCCGGACGGGGCGCGCCTCCGGATACCGGGGGTAGAGGGCGGCTATCGCGGGTGTGGCCTCGCCGTCGATGAAGGGCGCCGATTCGTTGATCGATTGGATGATGTCGCCCGGGCGCAGCCCGGCGGCCCGCGCCGCGCCACCGAGCGCGGCGGTGATGAACAGCGGCGGTACGGCGGCGCCGAGGTTGCCGTCGGCCTGCGAAGCGTCGATGTTCGCCGCGAGACCCAGGCCGTAGCCGTCGCCGTCGTAGTAGTCCGGCGACTGCTTGACGTCGTGCGTCCAGCCGGCCCGGTCGTCGCCGAGAGCGGCCACGATGGCTTCGAGGGTGACGACGGCCAGCCGATCTCGCAGGTCGGGCACCTGATCGATGATCTTCTGGTAGGCGAGCTTGGAGGCGGCCCAGTCGGCCTTCCTGTCGCCGGTCAGCGCCGGCATGGCAGCCTCGGGCAGGTCGCGCCCATCGCGGTTGAGCTCGTGGGTCAAGGCGGTGAATCCGGCGGTCAGCAGCGAGCGGGCGTCCAGTGTGGCGCCGCTGTAGTAGTTGCCGAGGATGCAAAAGTACGCCTGCTCGATGACGTCGATCGTGGTGGGCGTCTCCGCCTCGGGCGCTCCCTGGGGCGGCGCGCAGACCGTACCCGCCGTCGTGCCCGCCTTGCCGCGCGGCGGCGCCGGCGCCGTACAGGCCGCCGCCAGGAGGAGGGCGAGCCCGGCGGCCGCGATCCTGACGGTCATGACATGCCTCTTCGTACCTGCCGGAAGCCGAGCCAGGTGAGGCCGAGGGTGAGCAGGGCGTAGATCCCGGTCTCGATCCACTGGAAGGGCCAGAAGCGCTCCAAGGGCTGGTAGGTCGCCTGTTGCCGGTAGCCGAGCCGGTTGAGCTCCGCTACGCATGTGTCCCTGCCCTGTGCTCCTGCTGGTGCGCAAGGGCCCGACGTCGTGGAGACCGGGATGGACCGCGCGATCGTCGAGGACGGCCCGGAGGCTCCATCGGCGCCGACGACGGTACGTCCGGAGGGATCGAGGAGATCGCTGGACAGGACCCAGGCGCCCGCGTGGCCGGGCACGGCCGACGTACTCAGGAAGATCTGCACGCCGCCGCCTTCCTGCCCTTGCGGAACGAGGCCGTTCACGTTCGTCCGGCCGAGCTCGAACGTCGACGTGACCGGGGGCATCAGGTGGGGCCGGACCAGCCAATGCCGGAGCTTGACGGTCGGAATGGCTGAGTGCCGTGATGGTCGGCAACGCGCTAAAGAATCCAGTGGAGTGCTCAGGACGCGTTCACCGAAAGGGTGCGGCCGTGGGCGGGGCCTTCCACCGCGTCCACGTAGACGTGCGCGACGTCCGCCGCCGGCGTACCAGCGACGGGATCCATGCCCAGCTCGAGGAGGGTCTCGCGCACCCAGCCGGGACTGACGGTGTTCAGGCGGACGCCCCGCGGCATCTCGATCGCGGCAGCATGTACGAACGCCTCCAAGCCCGAGTTCACCAGATACCCGAGCGAACTCCCCGGAACAGGCTCCGCGAACCGCCCGCTGGTGAGCGTGACCGATCCGCCATCCCACACGTGAGTGAGCGCTCGCCGGACCAGGTTCACCTGCCCGACCAGCTTCCCTTCGAGCCCGTCGCCCCAGAAGTCCGCGTCCGAGCGCGTGTCCAGCGGTGACAGGCCGCCGCTCGCCGCGCAGCACGCCACCGCGTCCACCTGGCCGACCTGCGCGAAGAGGGCGTCGATCGACGCGGCGTCGGTCATGTCCACCCGTACAGGGCCTCGGCGCGACGCGCGTACCACCTCGTGGTGGCGCGCCTCCAACGCCTCGGCGACCGCACTTCCGATGGTCCCTGTCGCACCGATCACAATGATCTTCACTATTTCTCCCGTTCCGTCTGAAGCGAACCGGGAACCAGACTGCGGCCGACGGTGAGCCTCATCCAGCCCTCCGCCGGGGGTACACCTGGCAGGTGCAGGCTCCACGGCCGCTGGTCCGTGACACTGGGAGATATGGACGTACATGGTGAACTGGGCGAATTCTTGCGGTCGAGGCGGGCGCGGCTGCAGCCCGAGGACGCCGGGCTTCCCACGTTCGGGGGACGCCGCCGGGTGCCTGGCCTGCGGCGTGAGGAGCTGGCTCAACTCGCCGGGGTGAGTGCCGGCTACTACACCCGTCTCGAACAGGGCCAGAGCCCCAACGCCTCCGACGCCGTGCTCGACGCCGTCGCCCGGGTCCTGCGCCTGGACGAGGCCGAACGCGCCCACCTCTACTCACTGGCCCGGCCGAAGGCGAGGACCCGGCGCCGGGCGGTCAAGTCTGAGCGGGTACGACCGGGCGTACAAGTCATGATCGACTCGTTCAGGGACGTACCCGCGCTGGTCATGGGGCGCTTCCTCGACGTGCTCGCGTGGAATCCGATGGCGCACGCGCTGCTGGCCGGGCACCTCGACTTCGACGCGCCGAGCCGGCCCGCCGAACGCCCCAACATCGCCCGCATGCTGTTCCTCGACCCCCACATGCGCGAGCTGTACGGCGACTGGACGCGCAAGGCGCGCTCCACCGTCGCCGACCTTCGGCTGATCGCGGGCCGCTATCCCGGTGCCCCGGGCCTGACCGGTCTCGTAGGCGAGCTGACGGTCGGGAGCCCGGAGTTCGCGAAACTGTGGGCCGCGCATTCCGTCGGCGACTGCGGCACCGACACGCGGACCTACCACCACCCCATGGTGGGCACTATGGCGCTCATGGCCGAGTTCATGGCCCTGCCGAACGACGAAGGGCAGCGTGTGGCCGTGTTCAACGCCGAACCGGGCTCGGCGTCCGAGGCCGCCCTGCGGCTGCTCCGGGCCGCGGACTGGTAAAGCTCGTCGAACGGTTACGGCTTCTGTCCGGCCCGGTCGACGACGCCCACGACGGTGCGCGTGAACGCCAGCCAGACGGTTCCCTTCTCGACGCTCCACAGCAAACGCGAGGGAACCGGAACGGACTTGCCGTCCTTGACGGTGAACACCTTCTCTCCCAGTCGCGGGTTTCGCTCCTCGTGATCCGCCACTGCGGTCTCGCGCCTGCCTCGGAAGGCGTACGTCGACGGGTCCAGCAGGACCTCGCGTTTGAGCCACTTGTCGGAGACGCGAGAGACCGACAGCGCCGGACGGCCTTCGTCATCCACCGCCGACTCGTTCACCGTCACGCCGGAGAGCTTGGCCATCGCCTTGAAGATGGCGGCCTCCTGGGCCGGCGGGGGGACGTTCTGCTCCAGGGTCACGGAGAACCGCAGGAAGATCCAGTCGTCCTGATCTCCGCCCCGCACAGCGTGTATCTTGCGGAACTTGGCCAGCAGTTTGTCGGGGTCGGTGGGCAGCGCGGCCACCATCGAGTAGGTGTTCTCCGGCGTCCGCTCTCCGGGGTTGGTGGTCATCAGCTTGCCACCCGTCATGTAGCCGACCCGCTTGCCGTCGGCGCGCGTCCAGAACTCCTTGATCGTGCTCGTCAACGGCGTCCGCGGCGTGAGCCGCTTGTCCATGAGGCCCTTGCCGTGGCTCCGCACCCGCATCTCGGTGTAGATCCACTGACCGTCGCGGGGCGGCGTGAAGTCCTTCTTCTGTACCGTCGCCGCGATCCTGGTGAGCACCACCTGCGCGTTGGCGGCGGGGAGCGTCGGCTGTCCTTCTCCTCCTCCCACGGACTGGAACACGGTCGCCCCCGTCGCGATCACCACCGCCGAGGCGGCCACCGCCAGCGCCCGCATCGCCCACCTGCGCTTGGGGCGGGGCCTGGCGGCTCGCGCCAAGAGGGCGGCCCTGGCCGCTGACTGCGCGGCGGGCGAGGGGGGATTCGGGCGGTCCCAGGCCTCGCGCAGCGTCTCCAAATCGTTCATGACGCGTCCTCTCCCAGTACGGCCTGGATCTTCCTGCGGGCCCTGTGCAGCCGTGAGCGCGCCGTTCCTGCTGGAATGCCGAGCGCGCTGCCCGCCTCCTCGGAGGTGAGCTCGGCCCAGGCGATCAGGAGCAGCACATCCCTGTCGCCGTCGGCGATCTCGGCCAGGGCCTGGGCGAGCCGGGATTTGCGCGCGCCCGCGTCCACCACCCCGGCTACTCGGTCGGCGTGGTCCTCCATGGGTTTTTCCGTGCCTGCTTTGGCCAGCGCCCGGTACTGGCGTACTTCGGCGCGGCGGTGCCGGGCGATGAGGTTGGAGGTTATGCCGTACAGCCAGGGCCGCGCGTCGGGACGTGCGAGGTCGTAGCCGGTGCGCTTGTCGAAGGCGATGAGAAACGTCTCCGCGGCGATGTCGTCGGCTAAGGCGCTGTCCAGTCTGCGTGCGGCGTAGTCGTGGATCTCGGGGTAATAGCGGTCGAAGATGGCGGAGAAGCGTTCGGGCTCCCCCCACGACTGTTCGATGATCACGGCGTCGCCGATCTGCGCGGGCAGCGCCCGTGACATCGCGATCACCTCTCGGTCCTTGGGTTCACACCTCTCCTTCACCGATCGAGCGGGAAGTGTTCACGACTGGCGTGAAGCGGCTTTGACGAAGGGTTGTAACAGTGGGTCATGGTGTGTGACCATCAGCGACATGCTTCACAAGAACACCGCTGTAACGCCGCGCGAGGTCCTCGACCGGATCGCCGGGAAGTACGCGATCCAGATCCTCGTGGCGGCGTCGGACGGGCCGGTCAGGTTCACCGACTTGGAACGACGCATCGAGGGCATCAGCCGCCGGATGCTCACCCTGACCCTGCGCGCTCTCGAACGTGACGGCCTGCTCGAACGTACGGTCTACGCCACCGTCCCGCCCATGGTCGAGTACGCGGCCACGCCCATGGCGTTGGAGCTCCACGAGGCGATGCTGACCTTCACCGACTGGTCGATCAGGCACAGCGCGAGCGTGGCGGAGTCCCGCGAGCGCTACGACGCTCGCCACGCGGCCGCCGGCTGACGAGCTAAGCCGGCGTCTCCGCCTGCTCGGCCGAGGTCGAGGTCGAGGTCGACGCCGGTTCCCGAGGGGGCAGGCGCCGGACGAGCCGGCCGATGGAGGCGATGAGCAGCGGGACCAGCAGGACGCCGATGAGGATCGGTGAGGCCATGTACCGGAAGTCCTGGGCGGAGATGTTGGCCAGGATGGCGAGCTGCTGCCCAATCACCGGCGCCGCCACGGCGATCACGTAGCGGTTGCGTTGTGCCAGCGCGCCCAGGGCCACAGCCAGATAGGACAGGTAGCACCAGAACGCACCCCGCCACAGCAGCCAGTCATACTGCGGCTGCTCGGCGGTGGCCAGCCACGAGCTCGCCCGCTGGTAAAGCTCCTGCGACATCGGCCTGAGCGAGTAGACCCAGCGGCCCTGGAAGTCGGGCACCTTGTTGGGTCCCACGTAGGTGTCGGCGTTGGGGCGGAGCGAGAACCGGTAGGTCCGCCCGCCTTGGACCGTGTCGTCCCCGAACAGCTTCCAGGCGATCGCGCCCCGGCACAGCCTGGCGTCGACCACCATCGCGGGCTGAGCGAGGAGCAGGCGTTTCCAGAGGTCCAGCAGCTCACCGGCGTGCGCGTCGGCCTGCGGCCAGCTGAAGTCGCGCCGCCAGATCAGCGGGTTGATCGTGTAGCAATTGCCGCCCTCGGTCCACCTGGTCAGGGGCGCGACGGCCGTCATGAGGGTCTTGTCCTGCTCGGTGAACAGCTCCGGATGGTCCCGGTACGCGACGGCGATGTCGCCGAAGGCCGTGTGGTAGACGTACGTCTTCGACGGGGCAGCGATGCCGAGCTGGGGGAAGAGCAGGTTGTTGAGCAGCAGCGGGATGGCCGCCGCCACCGTGCCGACCAGAGCCAGCCGTACACGCATGGCCGAGACGACCACCAGCAGCACGACGATGGCGACGCCCACGATGAGGAAGCCGTTCGCCCGGAACAGCCCCAGGACGGTCATCAGCAGGCCCAGCCCGAGCAGCCTGCGGTAGGTGACGGTACGGTCGGCGGCCATCGCGGCGCAGGCGGCCGTGATCGCGACCGCGCAGATCGTGAACGGCACGTCCTTCCAGAGCGTGACCGTGAACGCGCCGGCCGTGGGCACCAGCGGCAGGAGCACCGCCACCACCGTCGTCGACCTGCGCGGCGCGCCGAGGTTCTTGAGCGCTTCCGTCAGGTAGGTGAGCGCCGCCGCCATGGCCGTGGTCTGCAGGAACGTGACCGCGCCAAGGTCGCCGGTGGTCCTGAAGCTGAGCCACAGCAGCGAGTCGTAGAGGACCGAGTGATCGCTCACCCAGGGACCGACGAGGGTATGGCTTAGGTAGAGGACCGAATCGCGGCTGAACAGCCCGGGATAGAACGCCGCCCACCAGCAGGCGAGAACGGCCTGAATAGCGACGAACGTTCCGAGTGGCACCCATCGCCGGCGCTTGGCGATTTCGATCTGCATGGCTCCCGATCCAGGCGGTTCAGGGGTAACTCACCCCGGCTTCCATCCCCTTGCCGCGCTCCAGCGTCGGCACGGTGACGAGGTGGTAGCCGCGCTTCTTGAGCTCCTTGATGATCGCCGGCATGGCTTGTACGGTCTGCGGCACCACGTCATGCATGAGTATCACGCCGTCGCGCTTGGCCAACCTGAACACGGCCGCCTTGATTTTCGCTACGTTACGCAGCTTCCAGTCGAGCGTCGTGCCGGTCCACAGCACCTGCGAGAGGTTCTGCGACCCCGCCAGGCCCAGCACCCGGTCGTCGGTGGCCCCGTACGGCGGGCGGAACATCTTCGGCAGCGTCCCCGTCTGCTCCTTGATGAGTTCCTGGGTGTTCTGGATCTCGGCCAGGATCTCGTTGTCGAGCAGCGTGGGCAGCGACGGATGCGAATAGGTGTGGTTGCCGATGGCGTGGCCTTCGGCGGCTTCCCGTCTGACGATGCTCGGATATTTCTCCACCTGCGCGCCGACCAGGAAGAAGGTGGCTTTGACACGTTCCTTTTTGAGCAGGTCGAGCAGCTTCGGCGTATGGACGCTCGGGCCGTCGTCGAAGGTCAGGGCCAGACATTTGACCCGGCTGCAATCGATCTCCGCGTGAGCGCTCGTCGCGGGGAGTGACGTCAGTGCTAATGACGCCGCAAGTATGCCGTGAATCACCACATGCGCTAGCTTATGGCCAAAGTCGCCGCCGGAAGACTCTTAGATCGTTCCCATATATGACGCGGTGCGCGGTGCGGGACACCTCCAGAGCGAGCCGGTTCTCCGCCGCCCAGTCCTCGATCGTGCTGATCGGCACCGGGTGGATCCACTCGCGGGCGACGATCAGATCGTGGATCCGGCAGGCGGCGTTGCGCCACAAGGGCCGCGCGCTCATGTCCGTGTAGACGAGCAGGCCACCGGGCCGTACCGCGGCGCAGGCCCGGTCGAACACCGCCCGCTGCGCCGGAATCGGCACATGGTGGATGACGTCCTGCATGTGGACCACGTCATAGGAGCGGGCCGGCCACGGCGAGCGGGCGTCGCGGTGCTCGAAGCGCAGTGTCGAGCCGCTGTCGCGCAGGCGGACGGCCATCCGCCCGGCCAGCCCGATCGCGACCGGGCACGGGTCGAAGCCGTGCCCCTGGACGCGTTTCCCGCGCGCCGCCATGAGGCCGAGCATCAGCCCGGAGCCGCACCCGATGTCGAGCACGCTCGCGCCGTCCGGCACGTACCCGATCGTCTCCTCGAAAGGGCAGACCAGCACCCGCAGCCGCTGCTTGAGCCGCAGGGCCCGGGGCGCGTCCGCGTACAGCCGCCCCGCGTCCTCGAGCAGCAGGCTCCGATCGAGCGACACGCCGGTCTCCTAACTCTCGAGGCGGGCACGCAGGAACAGCGTCACGCCCCTGAGCGAACCGACCGGCAGGCACCTCTCCAGCCTGACGACCGCGGACAGGCCGGCGTTGACCAGTGGGGGCACCGGCCGCAGGGCGTTGCCTGTGGACGAGTGCCGATGCCGGGCGATCAGCGGGCGCAGCAGTACGTTCCAGCTCCACAGCCGCTCGACGCGCAGGCCCGCCTTCTCGACCACGCCGGTCAGCGAATCGCGGCAGTAGCGGCGTACATGGCCGACGGCATAGTCGTGGGCCGACCACAGCGACATGTCGCAGGGGACCGCGATCAGCGCCCGCCCGCCCGGCCGCAGCACCCTGGCGATCTGCTCGGTGGCCAGGTAGTCCTCCTCGATGTGCTCCAGCACGTCCAAGGCGGTCACGAGGTCCACGCTCCCGGACTCGACCGGCAGGTCACGCGCGTCCGCCTGTACGGCCCGCAGCCCGCGACCCCTGGCCACCTCCACCGCGAGTTCGGAGCAGTCGGTGGCGGTCGCTTCCCAGCCCTCCTCGACGAGGACCAGGGTGTTGCCGCCACCGGCCGCGCCGACGTCGAGCGCCCGGCCCGGTCGCAGGCGGCGTACCTCGGCACGGAGGATGGCCCGGCGCTCCCGGTACCACCAGTGGTTGTCTTCGAGCGCGGTCATGCGGCGGATCTCTTGTGCTCGCATCTCGTTCATCTCTTCGGGAGGACCCACCGGTCGAGTGCGGCGAAGCGCAGCAGGGTGAGCAGGCAGTACGTGCCGACGGCGGTGGTCGCCTCGAACACGCGGCCGCCCGGTGGCGGCAGGCCGAGCACCGCCATGGTGGTGATGGCGTAGTCGGCCAGGAAGGCCGGCACGGTTCGGACGCGTGGCGCCGTACGGTGACCGCCGAGCACGTTGACCGTCCAGCGGCGGGCCTCGGCGCCGGCGAAGCCGGTGAGCAGCAGCGCGGCGAGGTTGGCCGCCGCGGCGGGCCAATGCTCACGCAACGGGAGATAGAGCAGCGCGTAGAGGACTGTCGAGAACCCGCCGATCAGGGCGAACGACCCCAACCTGGCCAGCGTCACCGGTCGCGGCCGGGCGACGACCGCGTCCGGGTGCGTGGGCGTGGGCTCCGTCTCGTTCGTCAACTTCAGCGCCGCCTTGCCGGTGGACATCGACCGCGCCACCCTGGCCAGCCCTCTGAGGTCCTCGACCGCCGTCCTGATGATGCGGACGCGCGAGTCCAGGTCCTCGACCCAGTCCACCGGCACCTCGTGGACGCGCAGGCCGTTGTGCTCGGCCAGCAGGAGCAGCTCGGTGTCGAAGAACCAGCCGTCGTCCTCGACGCGGTCCAGGAGCGGCCTGATCACGTCCGTTCTGGCGGCCTTGAAGCCGCACTGGGCGTCGCTGAAGCCGACGCCGAAACCGTACCGGAGCAGGGCGTTGTACCCGCGCGAGACCAGCTCCCGCCGCAGCGACCTGCGCGTACGGGCGCCGCGCGCGAGCCGGGTGCCGATCGCGGCCTCGGAATGGCCGCTGGCGAGCGCGGCCACCATCGGGAACAGCGCGCCGAGCCCGGTCGACAGGTCGACGTCCATGTACGCGACGATGTCGGCCGGGCTGTCGCGCCAGGCGGCCTTCAACGCCGCACCACGGCCCCTGGTCTCCAGCCTGCGGGCATGCACCTGCGGGAACTCGCGCGTCAACCCCCGGGCGACCCGCCAGGTGCCGTCGATGCTCCCGTTGTCGACGATCGTGATGCGCCACGGCAGCGGGAAGGAATCGCCGAGGAACGCGTTGAGCGTCCTGATGCAACCGGGCAGTGCCTTTTGCTCGTTGAGCACCGGAATGACGATGTCCACGGTCGCCAAGGTGACCGGTTCGCCGAGAACGGCCGGACTCCTGTCCATGGCGGAACGCGTGTTCATAGGGGAATGCTGCTGCTGCCGTCCATTGATGCGCGGGCTGTTTCTCCGCACCATTCTTGGAGCTGGACAGACTTTTACCCGGCGCGGAGTTCGTAGACCGAGCACTGGCCGCTGCGGAAACGCAGCGTCGCGAAGCTGTCAAGGGCCACGCCATTCTCCGTGAACGCCCATTTGACGCCATATTCGCGGACGAGCCGCGCGACATTCTCCGCCGACGGCTGCCGGAACACCGCGTCATTCGCCGCCAGCCGCGCCTGGTCCGCGAACGGCAGGGCCAGGTAGGAGGTGCCGAACGGCTCACTCCGCGACATCGTGCTCTGAGCGTACGCCCACCCCTCCACCAGCACCCGGCGCTCGCTGTAAGCGGACACCCAGAAATGGCGGCTGTCGCACACCTTCCAGCCCACGGGCCGGCAGTGCGCGTTGGTCGCCACCACATCGTCGGGCGAGGAGTGGTCCCGCAGCCACCGCCCGGCCTCCAGTGCACCCTGCGGCACCATACGCACAGGCGGCGCCGCCACCGCCCGGTGACTCGACGGCCCGACCCCTTGGGTCAAGGTGGCCGGCACCGCGTAACCGGTGAGCAGCGCGACCACCGCGACCGCCACGGACCCGCGCCGTCCGCGTTGCGGCACGAACGCCATGGACCCGCGCCGCAGCGCGAGGACCGCGACGACGACCACCACGAGCACGAGGTACGGCGGCGCGAGGGGGAACAGTCCGTGGACCGGCACGTCCGGTCCGAGCAGCGCCCGGGCCGCCACCGCGAGCCCGGCCCCCAGCGCGACCCACCACTTGGCGGCGCCGACTCCGCGCTCCCGGCCGAGAGCCGCCATCCCGGCCACGGACGCGATCGAGAGATAGGGCCGAGCGCCCTCCAGGAAGTAGTACTGGCTGGCCGAGGGATGCCCCAGCAGCACGACGGCGCCGATGCCCCCCGCCCCGATCCCGAGCAACAGCAGCATGCCCGGATCCCGCCGGACCGCCCGCCTGGCCAGCACGCCCAGCACTCCCGCCCACACGCACGCCAGGCAGATCAGATGAATCCCCGTCAGCCCGGCGATCGGCCACACGGAGGCCCTGGCGACCTGCTTGGGTCCGAGGTCCATCACCAGTCCCCATACCTGCCGCATGCTCGCGAAGGGCGCGAGCACCAGCCCCTGCCGCTGACCCCCGAAGACCACGAACTGCGCGAACGCCAGACCGGCGAGCATGATCCCGATGCCCACGAGCGCGGGCCGCGACCACCGTCTGACGACCAGGACGAGCACCAGCCCACCCAGCAACAGCGGGAGGAACGTCGCCTTCGCCCCGGTCAGCGCCGCCGACAGCACCCCGACCAGCACCCACCCGCCCCACCCGGTCCGCTCCCGGCGCAGGTACCCGACGAGCACCAGCACCACAGGGACGCAGAGCAACGCCCCGAACGTCTGCGTCGGACTCGTCCACACCGTGAACATCGACCGCGACGTGAACAGATTGCTCGCTCCCCGGTACAGCTCCGGGCTGAAGGCGAAGTACGTCACGAAGACCGCCGCCACGCCCGCCCACCACCGCCCGGTCACCCGCTTGGCGAGCACCGCCACCAGCACGACCATGGCCACCATCATCGGCAGCATCGACAGCCGGTAGAGGAGGGTCTGCGGTTCGATCCCGGTGACCCAGCTGGTGGCGGCCATCTCGACATAGACGTACCAGTGGTAGGACAGCGGCTCACCCAGGACCGTCGGGACCGTCGGGGGCATGTGGTGTTTGAGCTCGCCGAGCAGGGCGAGGTGGTAGGGCATGTCGACGTAGGGAGTCGCGTTGCCGGGCCAGGTCAGGCCATGGCCCCCGTAGAACGACAGGGTGCTCCAGACAACGAGATAGCAGACGACCGCGGCCAGGACCCACGCGCACCACAGGGGAATCCACTCGCGATCCGCCGCCCCCGCTCCGGCCTCTGGTCTCGTCCCTGCTCCGGCCTCCGGTCTCGCCTCTGGTCTCGTCCCTGCTCCGGTCGCTGGTCCTGTCCCCGTCTCTGTTCCCGTTCCCGTCCTTGGTTCCGGTTCCGGCCCCGACCGCCAGTGCCGTCGTAGCCGGGGTACGGCGACAAAAGCGGCGATCACCGTAACGGGCCAGACGAGCACCAGCAGCGGCAGCCCGACCGCCCGCGCCGGGATGTAGGCCAGCACCTCGACCGCGTAGCCCAGCGCCAGGCCCGCCGCCAACTCCTCGGCGAGCGACCCGCGACCCCGTGCCAATGCCCGCCACAACAGCGTCCCGGGAACCAGCACGCCGACACCGATATAGCCCCCGAAAGCCACAATGTCGCGGACGGAAACCCCGCGCCAGACGAGCGCCGCCACGGCCACCAGGCCGACCAGCCCCACTGGCACCCAGCCGGTCCACCCCCGCCGCCCGGCCACCGGCGAGGCCGCCGTGCTCTTTGCCGCCGTGAGCGTCATGCGATCGCCGCGCTCTGGTCCGCCGTGATCGCCACGCTGGTTGCGGCCGTGTTCGTCATGCGGTCATCACGCTCTTGTCCGCCCCGATCGTCATGTGATGACAGTCACCAGACGGGTGAACTCGGCGGTCAGGTCCACTCCATCCCAAACCCGGTGAAAGCTCAGCGCACTCCCCACCGGCACCATCCGATCGACCCCCCGCCCGCCCAGCGCCCCCGCCAGCAACTCCAGCTCGGCCGGGACGAACCCGAAGTGCGTCATGGTCTGATCCCGGCGCTCCACCAGCCGAGCCAGCTCGCCAAGCCCATCGAGCCGGGCGTGCGCGAACGTCCCGGCGCCCAGCCACCGTCGTGGCGCCGCCTCGGGAGCGGCCAGGGTGACGCTGGCCAGCGCGTTGCCATGGAAGTCGATGGCATGGGCGTCGCCGTCGGCGGCCAGCCCGTACGTGGCGACCCGCTTCTCGACCGCCATCGCGGCGTCCACGGACCACCCCCGCTTGGCCACGGCCCGCGCGAGCCAGGCGGTGAACTCCTCGCGCGCCGCGTCGCAGTCGGCGGCCGAGCCGACCCAGTAGACGGTGCGCGGGGACGAGCAGGCCGCCTGGTCGAACCAGTAGGCGTCGTTGGCGAACCCCTCGGCGACCGCCCCCCGCGTGGCGGCCGACGCCGTCAGCCAGGCCGCCGCCCGGAGCACCGCGAACGACGTCCGATCGGGAAAGGTCAGGTCACGCGCGTGCGGGGCGAGTGGATGGCGGCGGATCTCGCCGACCGCGACGTCGCCGCCCCAGATGACCCGCAGGTCGCACGCCGCTGACAGGGCCGCGGTGATGGCGTCGGATCGGTCGTACGTGACGATGCGCTGCGTGGCGGCCACCACCGGATCGGCGTCGGCCAGCGACTCCCGCAGCGTCCGTGTGATCGTCTCGGCCACGGCGCCCGCGCGCGGCGACAGGCGTACCACGTTGCGGTTGCCCATCAGCGCCGACAGCGCCCAGGAGTAGACGAAGACGGTGTCGACGTTCGCGGGCGGGACGTGGAACACCAGGCCGCGCGGCGCCCGCAGGTGATCGCCCCGGGGCCCGTCGAGAATCCGCGTCAGCTCGCTGGGCCGCAGGAAGAAGCCCAGTGAGGCCAACTCCGGATGACGTCGCGCCAGCTCCGGGCTCAGCAGGCGCCTGCCGAACGCGGTGAGGAACCCACGAATCCGCTCATCACCCACCGCGAGCGGCTCACCCCCGGACACCTGCTCGATCAGCGTTTCGACCGACATATCCCGGCAATCCGGGAACCTGACCCCGACCCCCGGTCTCATCACGCCGCCGACCGCGCCGAAGTGTCGCTGCAGCCGCGCGCCTCCGCCCTGGGCAGCCGCCCGAGCACCGAGAACCGCTTGCCCGGCCACACCCCGTCGTCCACCCCGTGCACCACGCCGAGGTCCTCCGTCAGCAGCACATGCCCCGGATAGGACGTGGGCAGTGTGCTGACCACTTCGATCAGCCCCGGCACGCCGGGCGGCGCCTCCTGCCACGTTTCCGGATCGCGGATCACGACATCGGCGAAATCGGGGCAGTAGAGCCCGTCTCCGTCCGTTCCCTCCAGGAACACGGTGCCGATCTGCTCGACCATCCCGTAGAAGTCGTGGATGCGCCGCAGCCCGCACTCCTCGCCCAGTCGCCGGCGGAACGTGGCATTGTCGACGGCCTGCTCCGCCAGCCGTTTCCAGCCCCCGGAGTGGATCAGTACGCCTTGCGAGAGGTCGAGCCCCAGCTCACGCAGGTGCGACCACGCCATGAACGTGAACCCGAAGATCAGGTAGGGCGCACCACCGTGCCGCGCGAGAAAGCCCTTGACCGCTTCGGCATCCGGCTCGCCACCCTCGTCGAGCACGAAGGTGTGGTCCCTGCCGAAGTGCATCATGCCGAGCACGCCCGCCCCGCGAGCGCTCAGCGTGGCAGGGCGTATCGCCGACCGGCTGTCGACGATCAGCATCGGCAGCCGCCGCTCACCCAGCACCGCCCGGAGTGTCGCCGCCAGCATGCGCGGCTGCGCGGCCGCCGCCTCGCGGTCGAGGTAGACGCGGCTGGGCCGCTGCCCGGTCGTACCGCTGGAGGTGAGCACCCTGAACACCGCGCTCTCCGGCACACTGCGCAACTCGTGCGTCTTGAACAGCCGCACCGGCAGCCACGGCAGATCCGCCACCCGCTCGTAGGGCCCCACCGCCCCGATCGCGTCGAGAATCCGCCGGTACGGCAGGCACGCCCGCCGATGCCGCTCGGTCAGCGCGACCAGCTCGGGCAGCAGCGCGGCCTCCTTCGCGTCCTGGGACAAGGTGAAGACGCTCATGTGCGGGCCTCCAGAGCGGGATAGTCGATCTTCCCGGTGCCGAGCAGCGGCAGCCGGTCCACGCCGCGTACGTCGAACCCGCTCCAGTGGAGCCGCAGCTCGGACCCCAGCCGCCGGGCGAGCGTGGTGCATCCGTCGGCGTCGAGTCCCTCGGCCCAGACCGTGACGCGGTCGTCGCCGCTCGTGGCCGCGACAGGGCCTCGGTCGCGGAGCAGGCGTTCGATGTCGTCGAGATTGACGCGTACGCCGAAGACCTTGGCGATGCGCTTCATCCGGCCGGTGATGTAGAGGAAGCCCTCGTCGTCGAGGTGGCCGAGGTCGCCGGTGCGCAGCACACCGCCCAGGTCGTCGCCCCTGGCCAGGTCGTCGGCCGTGTCGGCGTAGCCCATCATCACGTTGGGGCCTTGGTAGACGACCTGGTCGTCGTCGATGGTCAGGCGACCGCCGGGGACGGCCGGGCCCACGGAGCCGGGCTTGGCGGCCAGGCGGTCGTGGGGGAGTACGGAGATGCGGGCGGTCGCCTCCGTCTGGCCGTACATGACGAGGAAGCGCTGGGCCTTGGCGGCGAACTCGGTGACCAGGTCGGGCCGCAGCCGCCCGCCCGCCTGGGTCATGGTGGTGAGCGCGGGGTGCTCGACCGGGTCGAAGCGGAGCTTGCGCAGCATCTCGTACTGGTAGGGAACCGCGGCCAGTGAGGTGCAGCGGTGTTCGTCGAGCATGGTCCAGAAGGACCGTTCGAGCAGGCCCGCGTCGGTCAGCACCACGGTGGCGCCCGCGGCGAGATGGCTGTTGAGCACCGACAGGCCGTAGCTGTAGTAGAGCGGGAGACTGGTCGGCGCGATCTCGCCGGGCCCGATGGCCAGGGCCCTGGCGATGGCGTGGGCGTTGGCCGACACGGCCGACCGCGACAGCCGCACGAGCTTGGGGTTGCCGGTCGAACCCGAGGTGGCGAGCAGGACGGCCAGGTCCGGATGGGGCTCGGGGGTGCCGCCCCGGGCACGCCGCAGGCCGTCGGCGGCCCGCGTGAAGCCGAGCAGGGCGGCGGGCTTGAACCTGGCGGCCAGCTCGGCCAGCGCGCCCGGCGGCAGGTCGGGGTCCAGCAGCGCGATGGGCCTTCCCGCCTGGAACGCCGCGAGGTAGCGCAGCACGGACGGCAGGTCGTTACGCATGCCGCAGAACACCGGGCCGGGCGGCAGCGCGGCCAGCGCCTGCGTGGTGCTCGCGATCCGAGCCGCCAGGTCGTCACCGGTGAGCACCCCCGGCTCTCCCGCGACGACTATCCGTGCGTCCGGGTGCGGAAGGCCCTCCCGAGGAGTCGGCTCCTCGCCGTTGTGCGGTGAGGGACCGTCGGCGGGTTGGGGTGCGCCGGAGTGTCCGGAGTGTAGAGAAGCGTTCATGGCAGACCGCCCGTCCATCGTGTCGGAGACTTACAGCACCAGCCCGCCGTCCACCCCGATGACCTGGCCGGTGATGAAGCAGGCGTCGGCGGAGAGCAGGAAGGCGGCCGCGGCGGCCACGTCGCCGGCGGTGCCCAGGCGGCCGAGCGGGGTCGCGGCGACGGTGTCGGCGCGGGCCCGATCGTCGAGCGTGGAGAGCATGTCGGTCTGGATGTAGCCGGGTGCCACCGCGTTGACCCGGATGCCCTGGGGCCCGAGCTCCTTGGCGGCGGCCAGGGTGAGGCCGAGCATGGCGGCCTTGGTGGCGGAGTAGACGGCCTGGCCCGGCGCCCCCTTGCGGCCCATGACCGAGGAGACCAGGACCACGGCCGGGTCGGTGCCCCTGCGCAGCAGCTTGACCGCGGCCTGCAGGGTGTGGGTGGCGCCCAGCGCGTTGACGTGGAAGAGCCGGCTCACCACGTCGCTGTGCATCATGCCGAGCAGGCTCGCCGCGTGCCCGCCCGCGTTGATCACCAGGGCGTCGAGCCGCCCGTGCCGCCGGTGGATCTCCCGCATCATGGCGGACACCGCGGCGGGGTCGGCCACGTCGCCGTGGACCGTGTCGGTGCGGCCCCCGGTCTCGGCGGCCACCTCGGCCGCCGCCTTGGCGGAGCGCTCCCGGTCGCGCCCGTGGAGGACGACCTCGTGACCGGTACGGGCCAGCCGCGCGGCGACGGCCCGGCCGATGCCCAGCGTGGAGCCGGTGACGAGCGCGACCCGGAGGTCAGGTGACGGCGTCGGCACCGTGCTTCTCCAGCAGCTCGGCGGCCTTGGCGAACGAGCTCATGTCGATCATCTCGTCCGTGTCGATCATGATGCCGAACTCGTCCTCCATCGCGGCGACGAGGGCCATGTGGGCCAGTGAGTCCCACTGCGGGATCGCCCGGTATTCGAGCCCGTCGACGTCCCGGTCGGCCGGCAGGCTCAGCGAGGCGCGGAAGACGCCGCGCAGGCGGTCGAGCTGGCTCATCTCTGCTCACTTTCTGTCTTCGGACAACCACGTAGTGTAGCCGTGATCGTCCGTCAACAGAAACCAAGCACCCGTCGTGAGTAATAGAACCGTATAACGGCGAGTGCCCGCTGTGCCGGGCTGAGAATGTCGCATGGGGCGCGTCAACCGCTACAGGGGGAATGATGGACGAATCCAATCACTGGTACGGGCACTCCCGCATACTCGGCCGATACTGTGAAATGGCGGAAGACACTCCCCGGCGAATACAGGGTTTCCTGCAGCACGGCTGGAACTATCTCCACGGATTCCCGCCCAACGACCACTGGTGCAGCCCCGGCTACCCCCGTTTTGTCTGGTCCGACGTGCTCAGACGGCGGGGCTGGTCGATGGGCCGCCGTGGTCACTATGTCATCGGCGCGCCGTGGATCTACCTTCTAGATATGGAGCCGGGAAAGGCCGCGGTCCCCGAAAGGAAGGGTACGATCTGGTATCCCTTCCACGGCTGGGAAAAGCATTCGGTCAGCGGTGACCATGCCCGGCTGGCCGCCGAAATATCCGAAGTGGAGACGGGGCCGGTGACAATCTGTCTTTACTGGTTGGAATTCGCCAATCCGGACATTCGGCGGGCTTATCGGTCGGCGGGTTTCCGCGTCATCTGCCATGGTGAGCGCGGTTCGCGGTGGGACGGCAGAGGACGCGACTTCCTGTCCGGCCAGCTGGCCGAGCTGCGGCGGCATCGTCGGGTGGCGTCCAACCGGCTCGGTAGCGCGCTGTTCTATGGCGCCTCCGTGGGCTGCGACGTCGCCGTCTACGGAGACCCGATGCAGCTGGAGGACGAGCGGCCCGAGTACGGCGGCACCGCCCGCCGCATGCGGCTCTGGCCCGAGCTGCACGGCGTGCGCGTCGACCCAGAGGCGGCCAGGGAGGCGGCCCGGCAGGAGCTGGGATTCGAGTATCAGGCGACACCGGAGGAGCTACGGCGAATGTTCGGCTGGAAGCGGGCGCGATGCGCATGAACGAGGCACCCGAGAACGTCCGGCTGATCGGCGGCGAGATGCTGCTGTGGTCGGACTCATCCCATACGTCCGGCGTCACGGACTGGCGGGGCGTGGCCCTGGAACTGGTCAGACGCCTGCTCCCCATCGAGACCGGCGAGGGCCGCCAGGACAGCGAGGGCGGCCAGGGCCGGGAGGGCCGCGAGGCCAAAGAAGCCGCCGAGGGCGCGAGGGCCAGAGTGCTGCTGGTCGGGCCGCATCCACGCGGCTTGGTGGACGAGGTGGTGGCGCGGGCCGCGTCGGTGGCCGTGCTGCTGCGCTCCTACCCCGACGCCTGTGCCCTCGCCGAGCGCCACCCCGATCTGGCCGTGCACTGCGGCCGTCTGTCGGCGCTGCCCGAGACCGAGCCGTACGACCTGGTCCTGGCGCTCGACGGGCTGCGGCGTACGCACTCGGCCGAGGAGGTCGCGCCGCCCTGGCGCGAGTCGGTGGGCGCGCTCGCCGCCCTCGTCGCGCCGGGCGGGCGGTTCGTCCTGAGCGTGAGCAACGACCTGGGTATCGACCGGTTCGTCGAGGCCAGGCCAGCCGACCGGGACGGCGGCGACGAGCACTGGGAGCCGCACGGGTTCGACCAGGGCTACCCCGACGGGCCCGGCGCCCTCGACGAGGCGTTGGTGGCGGCCGGACTGACCCCCGAGAGGTGTTACGCCGCCTATCCGGGCCGCGCGGCGCCCCGCGCGCTGCTCGCCCGCGAACTGCTCGGCTGCGATCTGCCCGACGCGCTCACGGTGCCGTTGAGCGCCCGTGGCGGCGACAGGATGCTGGTGGCCGACCCGCTGCGGCTGACCCGGCTGGTGTTCAGCCACGGTCTCGGCGAGCAGCTCGCCCCGGTATGGGTGGCCATGGCGACCAAACCCTCGGACGCGCCCAACCCGCCAATCGGCCAGTTCGAGGGCCCGCCCACAGCGCGCGCGGACCTGCCGCTCGGCCTGTTCGAGGAGGGTCACGCCGTACACGAGGTCATCTGGGGCGCCACCCGTCGGCTGCCCGACGGCGTGGAGCGGGCCATCCCGGCGGGCCGCGTCGTGGAGGAGGTCCTGATCGAGGCGTGCGCCCGCGAGGACGTACGGGCCGTCCGCGACCTGCTCACCGTGCTGGGCGACTGGGTCGAGATGGGCGGCGACGCCGCGGCCGACAACCTGGTCTGGGACGGCGAGCGGTTCGCCGCCATCCATGCCCTGCCCGCGCCGCCTGACCGGCCCGCCGACCGCGTGGTGTTGTGCCGGGTGTTGTGGCGGTTCGCGGTACGCCTGCTGGCCGCCGGTCACCACCACCCGTGGCCGTGGCCGCGGCAGGCCGAGCAGCTGACGCTGACGCTCTGCGGCATGGCGAACCGGCCGTGCGACCAGGCGGATCTCGACCTGGCCCGCAAGCTCGACGCCGAGCTGGGGCAGCCGGCCGAGCTGAGCGACGCCGCTCCGACGTACCGGGACCTGCTCGGCGCGCGGGACCGGTTGGCGGACCAGCTGACCGCCGCGCTGGCCAGGGTGTCCCGCCTGGAGACCAAGCTCACCTACCGCGAGCGCGAGCTGCTGCGGGCCAGGGGGCGGCTGAGAAAGAGCCAGCGGAAGTCGGCCGCCTACCGCAGGACGCTCGGTTACCGGCTCTCGCGCCGCCTGGCCCGCCCGCGCAGGGTCGCCCGCCGGGTCCTGCGCCTGCTGTCCGGCTGACGAAGAGGAGTTCCCGTGCCGGTTCTTTCGGTGATCGTCCCGTTCTACAACGTTGAGAAGTACATCGGTCCCTGCCTGGATTCGCTGGCCGCGCAGAAGCTCCAGGACCTTGAGATGATCTGCGTGGACGACGGCAGCACCGACGGCGGTGCCGCCGTGGTCGAGGCCCGGATGGCGGCCGACCCGCGGATCAGCCTCATCCGGCAGGCCAACCAGGGGGTGGGGCGGGCCCGCAACATCGGCGTCCGCCGGGCCACGGGCCGCTACCTGGCCTTCGTCGACGGTGACGACAAGGTGCCGCCCCGCGCGTTCCAGCGGCTGGTCGCCTCCCTGGAGGCCACCGGTTCCGATCTGGCCTGCGGCAACGTCATGCGGCTGCACCGCAACCTGCTCGTACCCTCGTGGGCGCACAAGCAGGCGTTCGCCGAGTCGCGCAAGCGCACGCACATCACCCGCCACCCGCTGCTGATCCGCGACCGCATGCTGTGGAACAAGGTCTACCGGCTCGACTTCTGGAACGCACTCGGCCTGGCCTTCCCCGAGCGCATGTACGAGGACCAGCCGGTCGCCATGGCCGCGCACGTGGGCGCCTCGTCGGTCGACGTGATCAAGGGCATCGTCTACCACTGGCGGCAGCGCGACGAGGAGGGCACCTCGATCACCCAGCGCCGCCTGGAGCCGGCCAACCTGCGGGACCGCCTGCTGTCGGTGCTGGAGACGGCCGCGCTGCTCACCACCGGCGCGCCCGCGCTCAAGCCGGACTTCGACCGCGACACGCTCGAGATCGACATGAGCGTCGCGGTGGAGGCGATGGCCATGATGGGCGCCGCGGCCGATCCCGGCCTCGTCGACCTGGTCGTCCGCTATCTCGACGGCGTCGCGCCGGAGGCGTGGCAGAGCATCCCGTTCGCGCAGCGGCTCCAGGTGCACCTGCTCCACGGACGTCGCCTGGACGAGCTGGCGCGCGTCTTCGAGCAGGACCGCGCGGGCCGCCTGCTTCCGCGGGTCAGCCCCCCGGGCCTGCTGCGCAAGCGCTGGTACGGCCGGCACCCGGCCATGCCCAGGCACCTGTCGGAGGTGTCGGCCGAGCTCAAGCTGTCGGCCCGGCTGGTCGAGCTGGAGTGGCGCGACGGCGAGCTCGGCGGTATGGGCCGGGTGAGCATCGGCCGGTTCGACGTCTCGGACCTGCGCCGTACGAGTGTGCAGGTGTGGCTGCAGGAGCGCAGGACCGGCGAGATCGTCGCGCAGTCCGACCAGCGCGTCTCACCGACCTGGGCGAGCGTCGAGCAGGAGGAGGGCGCTGCGGTGGCCGAGCACGGGTTCTCCTTCGCCTTCGCGTTCGACCCGGCGACGCTGAGCCGCGCGCAGCTCGCCCGGCTTGGGCACTGGGATCTGCGGGTACGGCTGCGCGGCCCCCGGCTGAAGCTGGAGGCGAAGGTCGTCGGATCGCGCTGGCTGCCGCCGCTGGTGCCCGCGCCGAAGCGCAGGGCGGGCGTGTGGCTGGTGCCGGTACGCGGCGGTGGCGGGGCCTGGGGATTGCGGCTGCGCCGGGCCGAGGCGCTGATCGGTGAGTGCCGGGTGGACGGCGACGACCTGGTCTTCTCCGGCGAGCTCAGCGACCCGGGCGACGGCGATCCGGTGCTGCGGCTGGTGCGCAGGAGCGACGGCGAGGAGATGTACTTCCCCGTCACGCTGGCCGGGCAGAGCTTCCGGGCCCGGGTGTCGCTGGTGGACATCGACGAGGTCGTCGGTCGTGAGTCGCGCTGGGACTTCGTCATCGACCAGGGCCGGGAGATCCGGCCGCTGGTACGTACTCGGGCGCGGCCGATCGTGACGGTCGCCGAGCGGCGCTTCCTGGTGGACCGGGGCGACGACGGCTGCCTCATGCTCGCCGAACGATGAGACGGCCGTCAGTCCAGGATGGCCCGCAGCCGGTCGACGACCTCGTCCTGCTGCTGGTCGGTGAGGTCGGGGAAGAGCGGCAGTGAGAGCTGCTCGGCGTAGTAGGACTCGGCTTCGGGGCAGATCCCGCGCCGGTAGCCGAGGTCCTCGAAGACCGGATGCCAGTAGGCCGGGATGTAGTTGACCTGCACCCCGATGCCCTCGGCCCGCATGCGTTCGTAGACCTCCCGCCTGCGGCCGTCGCGGACCCTGACCGGGTAGAGGTGCCAGCACGGCGTGGTGTACGGGCGCCGCGCGGGCAGCGTCAGGCCCGGCAGGTCGCCGAGCAGCGCGTTGTAGCGGGCGACCAGCTCGATCCGCCGCGCGCGGAAGCCTTCGAGTCGCCGCAGCTGGCTGAGGCCGAGCGCGCAGAGCACGTCCGGTAGCCGGTAGTTGAGGCCGAAGTCGTGGACCTCCTGGTGCCAGCCGCCGTGGCCGGGATCGCGCTGCTCGGCCGGGTCGCGGACCAGGCCGTGGTTACGGAAACGGGCGGCGCGGACATAGCGGTCATGGTCGCGTACGGCGACGGCGCCGCCCTCGGCGGTGGTCACGGTCTTGGTCGGGAAGAAGGAGAACGTGGTGAGGTCGGCCTGCTCCCCGACCGGCCGGTCCTTGTAACGCGAGCCGAGGGAGTGGGCGGCGTCGCCGATCAGCACGGCTCCGGTCCGGTCGGCTATCGCGCGGAGTTCGTCGTAGTCGGCGGGGTGGCCGGCGTAGTCGACCGCGGTGATCGCCTTGGTGGCGTCGCCCGCCAGTGACTCGACCGAGGCGGGATCGAGGTTGCCCGTGTCGGGCTGCACGTCGGCGAAGACCACCCGGGCGCCGCGCATGGCGGCGGTGGCGGCCGTCGCCACGAACGTCAGCGGCGACGTGATCACCTCGTCTCCCGGCCCGACCCCGGCCGCCGCGTACGCGACGTGCAGGGCCGCCGTGCCCGACGTGACCGCCAGGCACGGCACGCCGCCGGTCCACCGGGCCAGCTCGGCCTCGAACGAGCCGACCATGGGCCCGGTCGTCAGCCACTCGCCGAGCAGCACCTCGGTCACGGCCTGGACATCGGTGTCGGCGATCGACTGCCGTCCGTAGGGAAGCATCAGACGCCCACCGTCACCATGGCGCGCAGGTCCTCGACCGACAGCCAGCGGTCGTTGGTGTCGGAGCGGTAGGCGAAACCGTCCGGCAGCAGCTCGCCGCCCTGCGGGGGCACGTAGCCCCAGCTGGCGATCGTCGGCTGCACCACATAGCGGTCGCTCAGGCGCAGGGTCCTGCGGCCGTCGTCGGGGCCGATCATCTCCTCGTGCAGCTTCTCGCCGGGCCGGATGCCGATCTCGTAGACCGGGCTCCGGGGCGCCAGTGCTTGGGCCAGGTCGGGCAGGCGCATGCTGGGGATGCGCGGCACGTACAGCTCGCCGCCCTGCATCAGGTCGAAGGAGTCGACCACGAATCGGACGGCCTGGTCGAGCGTGATCCAGAACCGGGTCATCCGCTTGTCGGTGATCGGCACGCTGCCGCCCTCCTGGGCCAGCCGCAGGAAGAACGGCACCACCGAGCCCCTGCTGCCCACCACGTTGCCGTAGCGGACCACGGCGAAGCGGGTGACGTGGCTGGCGGCGTAGTGGTTGGCCGAGACGAACAGCTTGTCGGCGACCAGCTTCGAGGCGCCGTACAGGTTGATCGGGCTGGACGCCTTGTCGGTGGAGAGCGCGACGACCTTGCGCACGCCGCAGTCGATGGCGGCCTCCACCACGTTCTGGGAGCCGGAGACGTTGGTCCTCACGTATTCGAACGGGTTGTACTCGGCCGTGTCGACCTGCTTCAGCGCCGCCGCGTGCACGACGTAGTCGATGCCGTGCATGGCCCTGGCCAGGCGATCCCTGTCGCGCACGTCGCCGATGAACCAGCGCAGCCGCTGGTCGTCGTCGAACAGGTGACGTGCCTCGTACTGCTTGAGCTCGTCGCGCGAGAAGACCACCATGCGGCGCACGTCGAGGTGGTCCAGCGCGTGCCGGACGAAAGCCTTGCCGAAGGACCCCGTGCCTCCGGTGATCAGAATTGACGATCCACTGAGAATGCTCACGCGGCCCCCCGCCGTAGTCATCCGAGCTGCCCGGTAGCATAGCGCGATCGTTCGATGACACACGGTCACAGAGGGGAATGGGGCTTCCGTGCGAATTGTCGGAATCATCCAGGCGCGCATGGGCTCGACGCGCCTGCCGGGCAAGGTCTTGCGCGATCTCGGGGGCCGCTCCGTGCTGGGCTGGGTGGTCCGTGCGGTACGCGAGGCGGCCGCGGTCGACGATCTGGTGGTGGCGACCACCACGGAGGCGGTCGACGACGTGGTGGTGGCGGAGTGCCGCCGGCTCGGTGTGTTCTGGCACCGGGGGCCGGTCGACGACGTGCTCACCCGGTTCACGCAGGTGCTGCGGGGTCGCCCGGGCGACGCCGTCATGCGATTCACGGCGGACTGCCCGCTGCTCGATCCGGTGGTGATCCGCGAGGCCGCGCTGGTCTTCCGCGCGGTGCCCGGCCTCGACTATCTGAGCACGAGCCTGGCGCGCACACTGCCGCGCGGGCTCGACGTGGAGATCGCGGGGCTGGCCGCGCTGAAACGGGCCGACCTGGAGGCCACCGCGCATCACCGCACGCATGTCACCTCCTACCTCTACACGCATCCGGGGGAGTCGCGGCTGCTCGGCCTCGCCTACGCGCCGTCGGCGGCCGACCTGCGGGTCACGCTCGACACCGAGGACGACTGGCGGCTCATCTCACGGGTCGTCGCGGAGCTGGGCGATCGGTGCGTGCCGGTACGGTCGCTGGTCGGCTGGCTGCGGGAGCGGCCCGAGGTGTGCGAGCTCAACGCGCACGTGGCGCAGAAGGCGTTGCAGGAGGCGTGACGCACCGGGTGGGGTTCCGCTGCGACGCGGGCGTGGCGAGCGGGGTCGGTCACCTGATGCGCTGCGTGGCGCTGGCCGAGGAACTGTGCGGGCGGGGGGCCGAGGTGCTGTTCCTCGGGGACGTGGCGGGGTCGGCGTGGGCGGAGTCGCAGTTGCGGCAGCGCGCGTTCCCGCTGTGCCCGGCGCCTTCGGAGCCGCGCGCGCTGGCCGAGCTGGTGCGGGTGCTCGGGCTGGACGCGGTGGTGCTGGACTCGTACGTGCTGGCTCCCGGTACGGGCGCGGCGCTGCGGGCGGCGGGCACGGCCGTGCTGGCGATCGTCGACGGCGACCCGCTGGGCCAGGAGGCGGACCTCTACCTCGACCAGAACCTCGGCGCCGAGCTGCGCCCCTTCCGACACTCGGGGCAGGCTGCGGATGGGCCGTGGGGTGGGCGGCTGGCGGGGGCTCGTTATGTGCTGCTGCGGGACAGCGTCCTGCTGATGCGGGGGACCGCCCGCCGCCGCCCGGCCCGGCCGGAGGGGCCGCTGGTGCTGTGCTTCTTCGGCGGCACCGACAGCGCCGGTGTGGCGCCGGCCTGGGCCGGGGCGCTGCGTGCCACCGGGCTGCCATTCCGGGCGACCGTGGTCAGCCCGGTGTCGTTCGAGGTGGACGGGCCCGTCACGGTCATCCCGCCGACGGACCGGCTGCCCGGCCTGATGGCCGAGGCCAACCTGGTGATCACCGCGGCGGGCTCGGCCGTCTGGGAGCTGCTGCACCTGGGTGTGCCCACCGCGCTGAGCTGGGTGGCCGACAACCAGCTGATCGGCTACGAGGCGCTGGTCGGCGGCGGACTCGCGGCGGGGCTGGGACCGGCCCCGGACGCGGCGGCCGTTGGCGTCCTGGCCCGCCTGCTCGCCGACCCGGCGGCCCGCGAGGAGTACGGCAGGCGCGGTGCCGGGCTGATCGACGGCCGCGGCAGGGAACGCGTCGCCGACGCGCTCCTCGCCCTCCTCTGAACCGAGCCCCCGTCGGACCAGTGAACCGGGCGCCCGTCGGACCAGTGAACCGGGCGCCCGTCAAAACCGGTGAAACCAGGGCGCGTCAGACCAGGTCCCAGGTCAGCGGGGTGCCGAGCGTGGCGTCCCTGGCGAAGCGGCGGCCCATCACCTGCGCCGCCGCCGCCGGCGGCAGCCCCCCGGCCGGCCGGATGGAGCGGACGTTCTGCTCTGTCACCGGCTCGCCCGCCCGCACATCCCGTACGACATACAGCGACCGCCGGAACCGCAGCCCCTCGCGCTCGGAGGCCCGCGGCCCGATGACCGCGCTGCCCAGCGACTGCCAGGCCCGCTCGCTCTCCACCACGAGCGCCGCGAGCTCGGCGGGCTCCAGCGAGAACGCCGAGTCGACACCCCCGTCACCCCGGTCCACCGTGACGTGCTTCTCGATCAGGCACGCCCCGAGCGCGACGGCCGCGAGCGCGGCGCCGATGCCGGGCGTGTGGTCGGAGATGCCGACGACCGCGCCGGTGAGCCCGGCGAGCAGCGGCAGCGAGCGCAGGTTGCTCTCGGCGGGCGCGGCGGGGTAGGAGGCGGTACAGGCCAGCATGGCGAGCTGGGTGCAGCCCGCCTCGCGGGCGGCCTCCGCGGCGGCGTGGATCTCGCCGATCGACGCCATGCCGGTGGAGATGATCAGCGGCTTGCCCGTGGCGGCGGCGAGCCTGATCAGGGGGAGGTCCACGATCTCCGAAGAGGCGATCTTGTAGGCCGGGGCGCCGAGATTCTCCAGCAGATCGATGGCCGTGGGGTCGAAGGGCGAGGAGAACGGGATGAGCCCCCGCCCGCGAGCCCTGGCGAAGATCGGCTCGTGCCACTCCCACGGCGTGTGCGCCCGCTCGAAGAGCCGGTAGAGCCGCTCGCCACCCCACAGCTCATGGTCGTCACCCAGGCGGAAGGCGGGGCCGTCGGCGTCGACGGTGATCGTGTCGGGGCGGTAGGTCTGCAGCTTCAGGGCGTGCGCGCCGCTGTCGGCCACCGCGTCGACGATGGCCAGAGCCTGCTCCAGGCGGCCGTTGTGGTTGCCCGACATCTCGGCGATGACGAAGGGGGGCTGTCCCGCCCCGATCGCCCGCCCGGCGATGGAGATCATGCGTGGTCCTTCCTCAAAGAGTCGTCCTTCCTGATGAGTTGCACGGTGACGACGTCGCGGCGGACGCCGTCGATGTCGCGCCGGTGGACGGCGACCTCGGCGAACCCGAAGCGCCGGTGCAGCCCCCTGGCCGCCTCGTTGCGGGCGAGCACCTCGCCACGCAGCGTGGTCAGCCCCAGCGGCCCGAAAGCGTGGTCGATGGCGGCCCGCTCCAGCCCGATCCAGGCCGGCAGCAGCGCGCCCGACGGCTCCAGCCCGGCCAGATCGAGGTAGAACCCCCACTCGCCGCTCCGCGCGGCGGGGTCGAGCTCGGAGAACGTCACCACCCCCGCCGCGGTCCCGTCGTGAACGTAGATCAGCACCCGCCTGGCCGGATCGTCCTTCACCCCGGCCCACCACCGGGCGTGCTCCTCCTCGGCGATGACGTGGGTGGTGAAGCTCGCCGCCCGCACCCTCGGGTGGTTGCGCCATCGGCGGATGGCGGGCAGCTCATGGTCGTGTACGGGTCTCAGCACGGCTTCCCCCTACTCAGCGCGCTCGATCCATTGCACAACGTAGCGGATCCATCCGGCAAAGAGCTGATCAGAGTGCGGCATCGAACGTCGTGCCGGAGTGATGGCCAGGGCATGCTGCCCTCGACCCCTACTACCCCGACCCCAAGGGAGCTTCTCGGTATGACGCCCATGCTCAGCGTCGTCGTCCCGATCTACAACGTGGAGCCGTATATCGGCGAATGTCTGGAATCTCTGGCGGCTCAGACGCTGGAGGACATCGAGGTCATCCTCGTGGACGACGGCTCGTTGGACGGAAGCGCGCGGGTGGCCCGTGAGTTCGTGGCCCGTGATCCGCGCTTCGTCCTGTTCGACCAGCCGAACCAGGGCCCAGGTCCGGCGCGCAACGCGGGGATCCGGCGGGCCCGCGGCACCTATCTGGCCTTCGCGGACAGCGACGACGTCGTGCCGCCCAAGGCGTACGAGCTGCTGGTCGAGTCGTTGCGGGAGAGCGGCTCGGACTTCGCGTGCGGCGGGGTGCTGCGCCTGAGGGAGGGCGAGCTGGCCGTGTCGTCCATGCACGAGAAGGCGTTCAGGCGCCCCGCGCGGGGCGCGCACATCCGGGAGCGCCGGTCCCTGATCAGGGACCGCACGGTCTGGAACAAGGTCTACCGGCAGGACTTCTGGCGCGCGCACGAGCTGGAGTTCCCGGCGGGGATCTATGAGGATGTGCCGCTCAGCATGCGGGCGCACGTACTGGCGAAGGGCGTCGACGTGCTCCCCGACATCGTCTACCACTGGCGTAAGCGCGAGGAGGGGGAGAGCTCGATCACCCAGCGGCGGATGGAGCTGCCGAACCTGGCCGAACGGCTGGCCGCCATCCGCGCGGTCCGGGCCTTCCTCAGCGAGCAGGAGCCCGAGCTGGCCGACGCCTTCGACGGCGTGGTGCTGGAGAAGGACCTCCTGTTCCTGTTCCAGGCGCTGGAGTACGCCGAGGACGACGAGGTCGGGCCGCTGCTCGAACTCTCGCAGGAGTGGCTGGCCGGGCTGAGCCCCGTCGCTCTCGGCGAGGTGGCGTCGCTGCGCCGGCTCGAACTCCACCTGCTGAGCCGCGGCCTGGTCGAGGAGCTGCGGGTGGTGCGCAGGTTCAGGCGCGACTCGGTCGACGGCACCCCCATCGTGCCGCACGAGATCGGCTGGTACGGCGACTACCCCTACTTCCGCGACCGGACCCTCCAGATCCCCGACGCCGTCTTCGAGGCGAGTGACGAGGTCAAGCTGCTGGCCACGGTCCATGAGTGCGGCTGGACGGGGAGCCGCTTCGAGGTAAGCGGCGAGGTGGTCCTCCACCGGGTGGCGCGGGAGCCGAACCGGATCGGCATGTGGCTGACCGACGGCGAGCGCCGGGTCCCGCTGGAGGTACGGCGTACGGGCGGGCAGGGCGTCTCGGTGGAGATCGACCCGGCACGGCTCGAAGAGGGCGGCCCGAGCTGGCGGCTGCACGCCCGCGTGGAACTGTGCGGCCTGGTGCTCAAGACGTGCTTTCGCGATGCCGAGGCGCAGAAGGTCTGGCGGCTGTCGGTGCCAGGATGGTCAAGAACCGGCATGGACATCGCCCAGTAGTTCCAGAGAGTAATTGGATCACGGCGGTGCGTCGCCATGCTTGGAAGCCATGAGGACCTATTCGCTGGATGACGTCTACGCGACACGCAAGCGGAGAGACTCCTGGTGGACCGTGTACTTCGTGGACCCGGTCGCCTGCCGGGCCGCTCTGCTGGTGGCCAACCACACGCGGTTGACGCCCAACCAGCTCACGGTGGTCTCGCTGGTCCTCGGCATGGCGTCCGCCGTATGTCTCGCGATGGACCTGCTGGCCGCGGGGGCGGCCATGTTCTATCTGAGCTTCATGGTGGACTGCCTTGACGGCAAGATAGCGCGGCTCAAGGGCTCGGGGACGCCCTTCGGCCTGTGGCTCGACTACGTCGGCGACCGGATCAGGGTGGTGTGCTGCGCCACCGGCCTCGCTTACGGCCAGTACGCGATCACCGGCGACGTCCGCTACATCGTCATGGGCGCGGCGGTGGCGGTGGTCGACCTGTTCAGGTACGTCAACGCGCCGCAGATGAAGCGGGTCCGCGAGACGGTCAAGGCGGAGCGGGAGGCCGACGGGGAGGCCCGGGCGGAGGAAGAGGACGAGCCCGAGGTGCGGATCCCGCGCCAGAGGCCGCCGATGAGCCGGTCACGTCGCCTCATGCGGCGGATCAACAAGGCGATGGTCCGCCGCCGTATCCGTGCCCACCTGATCAGCGGCATCGAGTTCCACGCCGCGGTGTTCGTGGTCGCGCCGCTCGTGGGCACCGTGGCGCTGATCCCGGTTTCCGCGGTCGCCAGCGTCTCGTTGCTGGTCAACGAGGTCTGGCTCGTCCACCGGATGTGGCTCTTCACGCGCAAGCACAGCGTGCCCTCCACGAGGAGCCGAGAGCACGTTCTCGTCTAAGTTTTCGGGGGTTTTCATGTCAGACCGGCCCATTTTCGTCGTCGGCTGTCCGCGCTCCGGCACCACGATGCTGCAGCTCATGCTCCACTCGCACCCGCGGATCGCGGTGCCGCCGGAGACCAGGTTCCTGGTGCCCGTCTACCACCGGCGCCGCTCGTTCGGCGACCTGCGCGTCGAGGAGCGCCGCCGCGCGCTCGCGGAGTGGATCGCGGGCGACCGCAGCACCAAGTTCCGCGAGCTCAAGATCGACAGGGAGGACTTCGTCCAGCAGGTCGTGGACGGGCCCGGGACGCTCGGCTCGGTGCTCGGCACCACCTTCCGCATGTACGCCGACCGCTTCGACAAGGCCCGCTGGGGAGACAAGCGGCCGAGCTACGTCAAGCAGGTCGACATCCTGCTCAGGCTCTTCCCCGACGCCCAGTTCATCCACCTGATCAGGGACGGCCGCGACTGCGTCTCGTCACTGAAGGAGATGCCCTGGTACACGCTGGACTCCTTCCACGCGATCTCCACCTGGGCCGAGGCCATCGACGCGGGCAACAGGCTGCGGCGGATGCTGCCCGAGGACACCTACTACGAGCTGCGGTACGAGGACCTGACCGACGACCCGGCGACCGAGATGAAGAAGCTCTGTCACTTCCTCGACGAGGACTTCGACCCGAGCACGGTCTCTCCGCGCGAGGCGGCCACCGTGGCGGTCCCCGCGCACAAGGTCTGGCACAGCAACACGCACGGCGAGGTCACCCGCGCCAGGGTGGGCAGCTGGGCCAAGCGGCTGGAGGACTGGGAGATCTCGCTGTGCGAGCAGGTGCTCGGCGACCGGCTGGAGGCCAATGGCTACGAGCTGTCCGGCGCGCCGGCAGCGTCCAAAGAGCACCTGGTCACCTGCCACAAGACGATGCAGAAGCGGCGCGCCAACCGGATGCGCAAGATGGTGCGCGACCGCATCAACCGGCTGCGCGAGCCGAGCCCGGTCGCCGCGCTGCTCACCTCGAAGCAGCAGCTGCTCGCCGGGATTCCGCAGCCGCGTAACGAGTCGCCCGAGCTGGCCCAGCGCGCGCGGTAACAACAGCGCGCGCGGTAACAGAGCGCGGTGATAAACCTGGCCGTCACCTGGTCAGGTGGACGAACAGGGATTCCCAGCGGTCCAGCACGTGGTCGAGCCGGAAGGCGGCGGCCCGTGCCCGAGCGGCGGCGCCCAGGCGCCGCCGCTCCCACGCCGAGCCCATCAGCCGGGCCAGCGCCGCGCCGAACGCGCCGACGTCCCCGGCCGGGACGAGCACCGGCGCCGCCGACCGCACCCCGCCCGACACGTCGAACGCCACCGCGGGCACCCCATGCGCCGCCGACTCCAGCAGCACGATGGGCAGCCCCTCGTGCTCGCTGGTCAGCCCCACGATCGCCGCCTCCAGGTATTCGCCCGTCATTCGGGCGGCGGGGACGCGGCCCCTGAACACCACCCGCTCCCCGACCCCCTCACGCACGGCGTGCGCGCGCAGCCGCTCCAGCTCGCTGCCGTCGCCGATCAGGTGCAGCTCCCACGGCGCCGGCGCGCCGGCCCTGGCGAACGCGCTGATGAGCCGGTCGAACCGCTTGACCCCCTCCATCCGCCCCACCCCCAGCACCCGGGGCGTCTCCAGCCCGGACACCTCCTCCGGCCAGCGCGCCAGCGGGTTGGGCAGGGCCCAGGTGTTGGGCAGCAGCGCGTCCTCGGAGAAGCGCCAGGCGTCGTCCTCACTGAGGAAGACCGCCTGGTCGAGCTTGGGGTAGTGCTGTCTGATCGAGCCGAGGTGCCAGCAGCCGCGGGCGTGCTCGTACGAGCCGTGATACTGCCCGACCCGATGGAGCGAGCCGGGCAGGACGGACGTCAGCCGCGTCACCACCCCCGGCGAGGTCAGCACCGCGAAACCCGTCCGCATCGGGCCGAACAGGGCGGCCAGCCGCTCGTCGGCCCGCCTGCGTGCCCGCGGGCTCTGCGGTCCCAGGGGTTCTGGGCTGATCACGTGGCGCCTGTAGGTGGGCTCCTCGACGTAGCGGAACGGCGCCGCCGCCTGGTGCAGGCCGACCACGTGCACGTCGTAGCCGCGTTCGGCCAGCCCCTGCGCCAGGGTGTGCGTCACCTGCTGGATGCCCCCCAGCGTGTCGGCGTCCATGCAGGCGAACACCACGGTCACGACGCCGCCCGATGCCCGAAGAAGGCGTCCACGACGCGCGCGGCGGCGTCCCCACGCTCGTCGGCGCACCACAGCTCGCGGAAGGCCGCGTACCGCTCGGCATGGGCCGCGTGTACGGCGGGCAGCTCCCGTAGCGCCTCGACCACCTCCTCGGTCGTCGTGACGCACGGCCCGGGGGCTATCGCCGGCAGGTCGTGGTAGACGCCCCGCTCGGTCAGCCGGTACTCGTCCCAGTCGTCGATCAGGAACACCATGGGCTTGCCGGTCAGCGCGTAGTCGCACATCACCGACGAGTAGTCCGTGAGCAGCGCGTGCGAGGCCAGCATCAGGTCGTTGATCTCCGGGTACGACCCGGCGGGCCGGACGAAGTGCCTGACGTGCTGCGGGGTCCTGAAGCGTTCCACCGGGTGCGTCCGCAGGATCAGCACCCACTCGCCGGCCAGTTCCTCGGCCATCAGCTCCAGGTCTGCCCGGACCGATCGGCCGCTGTTCTTGGCCCCGTCGCGATAGGTGGGCGCGTACAGCAGGATCTTCCTGCCGGGCGGTATCTCCAGCCGTTGCAGGACGTCGTGCCTGCTCTCCTGGCGCACCAGCGCGTCGCAGCGCGGCGTGCCGTACCTGAGGACCTGGCCCGTGTAGCCGTTGGAGGGCAGGAAGACCCGCGAGAACTCGGCGCTCGGCGAGACGAGCGCGTCCCAGCGGGCGACGGCGGCGCGCCACTCGGTGCGCGGGCGGTCGAAGTCGGCGCGCAGGTCGGGCGCGTCGAAGCCGACCGACTTGATGCCCTGGCCATGCCAGGTCTGGAGATAGCGGGTACCGGGTGGTTTCGGGTAGTTGAGCGGGAAGCCGTGGCTGTCGACCCAGATGCCCGCGCGGGCCAGCAGCCATACGTACCGCCAGCCGCCGCGGCGGACGAGCCGGGCGTCGGCGGGGAAGTTCGCCCGGCACCTGGCCACCGACCAGAAGACGCGGATCGGCAGGCCGCGCCGCCGCAGTTCCTCGTAGATGGCGCGCGGGCTGCCGGTGTAGCCCTTGCCGACGTCGGCCTCGAACAGGGCCAGGTCAGGGCGGGGCGGGAGCAGGCGGATCACCGTCTTGTAGAAGCGCAGCTTCATCGCCGGTGTGCTGAACCGCCGCAGCAACCGGCGCTTGATCCGGTGGAGCCGTGACCTGACCGATGGGACGCGTACGCGCAGGTAGGCGGCGTTGCCCTCGGCCGTGACCGTACGCGCCAGCTGCAGCGCGATCGGCTCCATGTCGGGCGGGGCCATCAGCCGGTCCGTCGTGGTGCGGCCGTCGCAGTTCCTGGTGAACCCGATGCGCGGCTCGCATGAGGCCGTGGGCGTGAAGGTGATCTCACTCACGTAGCCGCCGTCACCGGACGGGACCGGATCGATGGGGACGCGTTGGCCGCCGAGCTGGAGGAAGGCCGTCCAGTCGACCGGCAGCACCCCGAAAGGGTCGTAGGTGTGCACGCTCATCCGGATCCGCTCGCCGTCCCCGGCGATCTCGGTCACCTCGTGCCGCAGCCGGGCCGCGGTATAGGGCAGCTCGGCCATGCGCAGCCGGGTGATGTCCATGCCGGGCGTGACCGCCGTGCCCCAGTACGTCCGCCCCTCATGGCGTACGGCGGCCCGTGGGGCGGCGCACGGGTCGGGCAGTGACCGGGCGGCCACCAGCAGGTCGTCGACCCGGTCGTCGAGGATGAGATGACAGCAGACCCGGACCATCGGCTCGATCTGCTCGAACACCTCAAGCGGGATCTCCTCCAGGTACGGCCGCACGACGGCGGCGAACTCCTTGGCCCACACCCGGCCGCGCCTGGGCAGCGGGTTGAGGTAGACGCGCAGGTCCTGCCTGAGGAAGCGGTACTGCCGGTCGGGCACCAGGTCGGCGGCGTCGTGGGCGCGCAGCACGTCGTCGCTCATCCGGGCCGCCGCCACGCGATGCCGTACGTTGTCCATCTCCTTGATGTTGAGCGAGATGGAGCGGTCGTCGGACGCGCGGTGCCAGTGGTAGACCACCCAGGGCACGACCGCGAAGCGGCGCGACACGGCGTACAGGCCGGCCGCGAAGACGTGGTCCTCGTAGTGGATGTCCTCCGGGAAGCGCAGCCCGTTCTCGCGCAGGAAGCGCACGTCGTAGAGCTTGTTGGTGCTGAAGCAGTCGAGGAACAGCTCGGGCTCCGCGCCGATGCCCGCCACGACCCGCCGCCTGGCGAACAGCGACGGGTAGTAGGGCGTCAGCCGGCCGTTCCGCTCGTGCAGCCGGGAGATCTGCCCGGCCACGAAGTCGGCGCCGGTCCGCTCGATCTCGCCGAGCAGGCTCTTGCAGGCGTGCCTGGGCAGCTCGTCGTCGCTGTCGAGGAACATCACGTACGGCGCGGTCGTCGCGTCGAGACCGTCGTTGCGCGGCGCGCCGCAGCCTCCGCTGTTGACCTGCCGGCGCAGGTAGCGGACGCGGGGATCGGACCGCGCCAGCTCGCTCGCCACCCGGGGGGTGTCGTCGGTGCTCGCGTCGTCGGCGATGATCACTTCGAGGTCGTGTAGCGACTGGCCGAGTACGGATCGCACGGCCCTGGACAGGCGGGCCGCGTCGTTGTAGGTGATCACGACAACAGTGCAGTCCGGCATGCTCATCTCCCCCGAATGTCCCCCGAAATAAGACATGTGGGGATGAACTGCCCCGGCTTCGGGCGAAGTGTCCGGACTTGATGGTGTCTTTGCTGATATCAGCGCGACTGATCAGCCGGCCGATATCAGCGCATGAGACGTCTGATCAGCCAGCCGATGAACAGCAGCCCCGCGATCGCCCCGGCGACGGGCGCCAAGCGCTTCAGCAGCGGCGTCCCGGCGATCTCCAGGAGGTCGAGCGCCTCCTCGTCGGGCGTGCGCGACGTACGCAGCGTCCCGGCGGGCCGGACGTCCTCCTCAGGACCGGGCACCACGCTCAGCCGCGGCTCACCCTCCAGGGGCTCCGCGGGTACCGCTACGGGCACGGCGGGCGCCTCGTGGGCGGGCTCGGTCACCAACTGCGTCTCGTGAGCCGGCTCGGTCAGCAACTGCGCGAGGTTGGCGGCGAACTTGTCGATGAGCTTCGCGCCGACCTCGGCCATGACCCCGCGCCCGAACTGGGCGGGCCGGCCGGTCACGTTGAACGACGTCTCCACCCGGACCGTGGTGGACCCGTCGTCCGGCGTCAGCGTGGCCTTGACGGTCGCCGAGGCCGTCCCCGCGCCGCGCGCTTCCTTGCCCGACGCCTCGATGGTGAGCGTATGGGCGTCCTTGTCCACGTTCTCGAACCGGGCCACGCCACGGTAGGTCACGGTGATCGGGCCGACCTTGACCTTCATCCGGCCGGTGAACTCGTCGCCCTCGAAGAGGTCGAGCGAGGCCCCCGGCAGGCATGGCGCGACCCGTTCGACGTCCAGCAGTACGGCCCACGCCTGCTCGACCGGCACCGGAACGCTGAACTCATGCTCGAACCGCATCGCCATGGATCCGCTCCTCTCCGCTGATTGCGACATTACGACTGAGAAGGGGCGCCCCGAAAGGGCGCCCCCTCGAACCGATCAGGGAGACCCGGCGGCGTGCAGAATCGCGCGATGGGTCAGCACCCTGGCCAGGTGCCGGCGATAGTCGGGCTGGGCATGCAGGTCGGAGGGCGGAGAGGTGTCGGCCGCCGCCTCCTCGCACGCCTGCCGTAGGTCATCGCTCAGCTGCCTGCCCCGCAGGGCGGTCTCGACCGCGTGGGCTCGTACGGGCGTCGGGCCCATGTTGGTCAGGCCGATCCGCGCCTCCTCGATCGCTCCGTTGGAACGCTTGACCGCCGCGGCCACCCCGACGATGGCCCACGACTGCGCGGTCCGGTGGAACTTCTCGTAGTGATAGCCCCAGCCGGCGCCGAGCTTCGGCAGCCGCACCCCGACCAGGACCTCTCCCGGCCGCAGCGCCGACTCCAGGTAGTCGACGAAGAACTCGGCGGCGGGGATCTCCCGCTCGCCCTCGGGCGACCTGGCCACGAAGACGCCCTCCAGCGCCAGGACCACCGCGGGCAGGTCACCCGCCGGGTCGCAGTGCGCCAGAGAGCCGCCGAACGTGCCGCGGTGGCGTACGGCGGGATCGGCGACCGTCGCGGTGGCCTGCGCCACGAGCGGGCAGTCGGCGTTGACCACGCCGGAGCGCATCACCTCGTCGTGCGTGGCCATCGCGCCGATGAAGACGTGGTCGCCACGGTCGTGCACGCCCGTCAGCTCGGGCAGGCGGCCCACGTCGACCAGCTTCGACGGGTAGGCCAGCCGGAGCCGGAGCAGCGGGAGGAGCGACTGGCCACCGGCGAGGACCTTGGCGTCCTCGTCGGCGGAGAGCTCCTGGACGGCCTCGCCGAGCGAGCCGACGCGGACGTAGTCGAACTGGGCCGGGATCATCGCAGCGCCCTCCAGATCCGCTCGGGTGTACATGGCATCTGGATGTCGTGGATGCCGCGTGGTCGCAGCGCGTCGACGATGGCGTTGACGACCGCCGGGGTCGAGGCGATCGTGCCGGCCTCGCCGACGCCCTTGGCACCCAGCGGATTGCTGGTGGCCGGGGTCTCGGTCCGGTCGGTGACGAAGTCCGGCAGGTCCATCGCCGTCGGCAGCAGGTAGTCGGCCATCGTGGTGGTGAGCAGATTGCCCTCCGAGTCGTAGACGGCCTCCTCGTACAGCGCCTGCGCGACGCCCTGCGCGATGCCGCCGTGGATCTGGCCCTCGACGATCATCGGGTTGACCACCGTGCCCACGTCGTCGACCGCCACGTACGAGCGGATCTTCGCCATGCCGGTCTCGGTGTCCACATCCACCGCGCACAGGTGGGTGCCGTGCGGGAAGGAGTAGTTCTCCGGGTCGAAGGTGGCGTCGGAGTCGAGCCGGGCCTCGACGCCCTTGGGCAGGTCGTGGGCGGTGAACGCGGCGTAGGCCAGCTCTTGGATGGTCTTCTGGGAGTCGGTGCCCTTCACCTTGAACACGCCCTCGGCGAACTCCAGGTCGTCGGGCGAGCACTCGAGCAGGTGCGAGGCGAGCTTCCTGGCCTTGTCCTTGACCTTGTCACACGCCTTGAGCACGGCGATGCCGCCGACGGTCAGCGAGCGCGAGCCGTAGGTGTCCATGCCCTTGTGCGCGATCGCCGTGTCCCCGTGGAGCACCGTGATGTCCTCGAACGGCACGCCGAGCGCGTCGGCCGCGATCTGGCTCCACGCCGTCACATGTCCCTGGCCGTGCGGGGAGGTGCCGGTGATGACCTCGACCTTGCCGGTCGGCAGCATGCGTACCGAGCCGTGCTCCCAGCCGCCCGCGCCGTAGTTGGCCGCGCCGAGCATCCGGGACGGGGCCAGCCCGCACATCTCGGTGAACGTGCTCACCCCGATCCCGAGCTGGACCGGGTCGCCCCGGTCGCGCCGGTCGGCCTGTTCGGCGCGCAGCTTGTCGTAGCCGAACAGCGCCATCGCCTTGTCCGTCGCCGCCTCGTAGTTGCCCGAGTCGTAGGTCAGTCCGGAGATGGTGGTGTACGGGAACTCCTCGTGCTTGATCCAGTTGCGCCGCCGTACCTCCAGCGGGTCCAGGCGCAGCTCGGCGGCCAGCTCGTCCATGATCCGCTCGATGCCGTACGTCGCCTCGGGCCGGCCCGCCCCCCGATAGGCGTCGGTCGGCATCTTCGTGGTGAAGACGCCCGTACAGCCGAACTCGTAGGCGTCCATCTTGTAGATGGCGTTGAACATCGACGCGCCGAGCAGCGGCACGCCGGGCGTGACCAGCATCAGGTAGGCGCCCATGTCGGCCAGCAGCTCCACCTGCAGCCCGCGGATCCGCCCGTCGGCCTCGGCCGCCAGCCTGAGGTGCTGGATCTGGTCGCGGCCGTGGTGCACGGTCAGGTTGCCCTCGGAGCGGGACTCCGTCCACTTGACCGGCTTGCCCAGCCGCTTGGTGAGCAGCAGGCACAGCACCTCTTCGGCGGTGACCTGGAGCTTGGAGCCGAACCCGCCGCCCACGTCGGGCGCGATCACCCGGATCTTGTGCTCCGGGATGCCGGTCACCACGGCCAGCATGACGCGCAGGACGTGCGGGATCTGCGTGGCCGACCAGAGCGTGAAGGAGTCGCCGTCGGTGGTCGCGAGCACCGCCCGCGGCTCCATCGCGCTCGGGATCAGCCGCTGCTGGATATAGGTCCGGTCGATGACCACCGGCGCGTCCCTGAAGGCCGCCTCGATGTCACCCGAGGTGATCTTCGCGGTGAACGCCTGGTTGCCCGCCTCGTGCACCTTGGGGCTGTCAGGGGTGAGCGCCTCGTTCATGTCGAGTACGGGCGGCAGCGGCTCGTAGTCGACCTCGATCGCCTCCAGCGCGTCCGCGGCCAGGTAGTGGTCGGTGGCGACCACGCAGGCGACGGCCTCGCCCACGTAACGCACCTCCGACACGGCCATCGGCGGGTGGTCGGGGATCACGATGTCCTCGCTCACCGGCCAGGCGCACGGCAGGCTGCCCTGCTCGGCGGCGAAGTCCTGGCCGCTGAACGCTGCCACGACACCCGGCAGTTCGCGTGCCGCCGAGACGTCGACCCCGGTGATCCGCGCGTGCGCCATCGGGCTGCGCAGGAACATGACATGCAGCATCCCCGGCTGCCGCAGGTTGTCGGTCCACTGGGTACGCCCGGTCAGCAGCCGCCTGTCCTCCTTGCGCTTCCTCGCCTTGCCGACCTCGGTCATGGTGTCTTCACCGCCTGGCCCATCTCCTGCGCGCCCCGGCGTACCGCGCGGACGATGTTGCAGTAGCCGGTGCACCGGCAGAGGTTGCCTTCCAGGCCTTCCCTGATGGCGTCCTCCGACGGGTCCGGATTGTCCCTGAGCAGGTCGATCGCGGCCATGATCATGCCCGGGGTGCAGTAGCCGCACTGCAGGGCGTGTTCCTCGTGGAAGGCCTGCTGCATCGGGTGCATCGACCCGTTGGCGCCCAAGCCCTCGATGGTGACGACGTCGCAGCCGTCGGCCTGCACGGCGAGCACCGAGCAGCTCTTCACACTCTTGCCGTCGAGCATGACGGTGCAGGCGCCGCAGTTGCTGGTATCGCAGCCGACCGGGGTGCCGGTCTTGCCCAGACGATCTCGTAGCAGGTGGACGAGAAGGAGCCGCGGCTCGACTTCCTCCTCGTACTTGACTCCGTCGACGGTGATGGCTGTCCGAGGCATACGTCCTCCCAGAGGAGCGCGGGAAAGGCGGACAAGGCCAACGTACGCCGGTGTTTTTCCCGGTCAAGGGTTACTTGCCGCGGATCACCCGAGCGATTACGGCGACGAACCCCGCGAAGCCCAGCCCGATGATGACCAAAGACACCAGGACCAGGGGGTCCGTGATCTTATGGGTCAGGATCAGGATGCCCAGCACCACGAAAAGCATGCCGCTCAGCAGTGCCATCCAGTCCGTCCGGTGCACGCGGCGCGGCTTGTCGACCTCACGCGCCACGCCGCACCTCCATGTCGCCGATGCCGCCCCGCAGGTTCAGCACGATCGTCGGGACGGCGCCCTTCGGGCGCGTGTCGGGCTCCAGCACCTTGTCGAACTTGACGTCTACGCCGCCTCTGAGCGACTGGTCCACCTTGATGTCGCCGACCTTGTTGGTGGCGTGCACCTCGACCCGCGCCGTCGGTGGCACGATCACCATCAGCTCGCCGATCGAGACCTTGGCGTTGACCGTCAGGCTCGCCCCCGGCGTGAGCTTGAGCTCGGACAGGTCGAGCCGGCCGTCCCCGACGCCCACGTCGTAGATCCGGTTCGTCTCCGCCACGGTGGTCGGCCGCCAGACGAAGTCGCCGACATTCCGCGGCAGGTCGCCGACCATCAGACCGAGACCGATCAGCAGGGCGACCATGGTGCCGGCCGCGACCAGGCCCGCGCCTCGGCCCCACCAGGCGGCGATGAGCAGCCCGGCGCCGATGGTGACGAGTACGGCGCCGCCGACCAGGGTGGGACTGACCCCCGAGGCGGACCTGGCTTGGACCGCCACGACGATCCCTCCAATGATGATTGCCAGCAACATGGTCATGGCGCCGATGAACGATCTGGGCCGCTTCTGCTTCTGGCGGGGCGGGGGCGTCGGCCTGCCGTACAGGGCGGGGTCGTACGGCGAGTAGCCGCCGGCTCGTTTGCGCGGGTCGAGCGGCTGGAAGGGGCCGTTCGGCGCGAACGGCTCGCCGTAGCTGAGGGCGGTCATCGGCTCGGCACGGAAGCGCGGCGGCGCGGGCGGCTGGGGCGGCCGAGGCGGCTGAGGCGGCGTCTCGGGGGCGGGCCTCCGGTGCGGCTCCGCGCTCCCGTACGGCTCTGCCCTCTCGTACGGCTCGGCGCGAACGGCGGCCGGCTCATCGGCCGGCCTGTCGATCGGCGCTCGCGTCGGCTCGTCGGCGGCTCGATCGTCGATCGGCACGTCGGCGGGGACGGGGTTGACGCGCGTCGGGGCGGTCGGCGGCTCCGATCCGGCGGGCGACGCGGCCACCTTCTCCGTCGGCGTCTCTGCCGCCCGGTCCGTCTCCGTCACCGGTTCGCGTGTGTACGGCGCGGCGGCCGGGCGGGGCCGCGCGTAGCCAGTCGTAGGCGCGGTTTGGCCGGAGATGGGCGAATATGTGAAGTCGTTCAGGTACGGCTCGGGCTCGCCCGGCTGGGCGCGGCGGGTGAGCCGCTCGGGCATCGACCGGACCAGGCCGAGCAGGTCCACGCCGTTGGTGTGCGCCGCGAGCAGCCCGATGGCCAGCAGCATGCCGACCACCAGCGTGCCCGAGTCGAGCCAGACCGTGGCCAGGTTGAGGCCGAGCCCGGCGGCGAGCACCGCCGTCAGCAGCGCCATCACGGTGGCGGCGTCGAAGTCGCGCCCGGTCCACTGCTCGATGTATCCGGGCCGTCCGTTCGGCTCCTTCATCAGCAGGAACGCCGCGATGTACAGGAACAGCCCCATCCCGGAGCCGAAGAGCAGCACCGCGAAGGCCACGCGGAACACCACCGGGTCGATCCCCGTGTAGCGTCCGAGCCCGGCGCAGACTCCCATGAGGAAGCGCCCCTCGCTGCTGCGTCGCAGCGCGGTCGGCGGAGCGGCCGGTTCCTTCGGTGGTGCTTCTGTCATGCCACTATCGTGGCCCCACCGGCCCGCCGTCTGCATCCGGGAGACCCCTGACCCGACCCGGGGGTTGTTCCCTGATGTCCCTAACGCGGCCTTCATGTGACGATGGCGATGTTATGGCTGACCAGAAGACTCTTGCCCAAGCCGGTGGCGACGCGCCCTACCGCCGGATGATGCGCCCCATGGAGGGCCGGCTGCTCGGTGGCGTGGCACAAGGGCTCGCGGCTCAGCTGAAGCTCGATCCCGTGGTGATCAGGCTGATGTTCGTACTGCTCAGCGTGGTCGGCGGGGTCGGCGGGGTGGCGTACGCGGTGCTCTGGATGATCACGCCTCGCGTGCCGTACGAAGGGCAGCCGCCGCAGCGCGACTGGAGCCAGCTCGCGGCGTTCAGCGCGATCGGCGTGGCGCTGTTCGCGTTCGGCTGGCTGACCGGCGCCTCCAAGGGGGGCATCGCCATCCTGCCGTTCGCCGTGGGCGGCATCGGCGCGCTCATCCTGTGGCAGCAGGCCGATCCCGAACGCCGCCGCAACTGGGTGAGCGGGGCGACGAACAGCATCAGGAAGAACCGGGTCCGCACGCTGCTCGGCATCGCGCTCGTCGTCATCGGCGCGGCGGGCTTCCTGGCCGCTCAGGGGGAGCTGTCCAAGGCCAAGCCCGGCCTGCTGTTCACCGTGGTGGTGGTCGGCGGGCTGGCGGTCATCGCCGCGCCCTGGCTCGCGGGCCTGTGGAAGGAACTCCAGCTGGAGCGGCGCGAGCGCATCCGGTCGGAGGAGCGGGCCGAGGTCGCGGCGATGGTGCACGACTCGGTCCTGCACACGCTCACGCTGATCCAGCGCGTCGCGCACGACCCCCGCGAGGTCACCAGGCTGGCCCGCGCACAGGAGCGCGACCTGCGCAACTGGCTCTACCAGCCCGCCCAGGACGCCGACGCGACGCTCGCCGCGGCCGTACGCAGGATCGCCGCGGAAGAGGAGGACGCGCACGGCGTACCGATCGAGGTGGTCTGCGTGGGCGACATCGAGCTCGACTCGGCCGGCAAGCTCGGCGCCATGCTGAAGGCGTCGAGGCAGTCGATGGTCAACGCCGCCAAGTACTCCGGCAGTCCCTCCATTTCCGTCTATGCCGAGGTAGAGGGCGAAGAAGTCACGATTTTCGTGAAGGATCGTGGCAAGGGATTCGACCTCAACGCGGTGCCTCTCGACAGAATGGGGATCAGGGAGTCCATCATCGGGAGAATGGAGCGTCACGGCGGCGCCGCCAGGGTGCGCACCGAGCCCGGTGAGGGCACGGAAGTGATGTTGACGATGAAGGTGGAGAGGCAATGACCAGGGTGCTGATCGTCGACGATCACCGGCTGTTCCGTTCCGGCGTACGGGCCGAGCTGGGCGACTCGATCCAGGTCGTCGGGGAGGCCGAGGACGTCGAGACCGCGGTCAAGGCGATCGCCGAGCTCGCTCCCGACGTGGTCCTGCTCGACGTGCACATGCCCGGCGGCGGCGGGCAGGAGGTCCTGCGCAGGGTGCTCGGCGCCGGGTCGCAGGTACGCTTCCTGGCGCTGTCGGTGTCCGACGCGGCCGAGGACGTGATCGGCGTGATCCGCGGCGGCGCCCGCGGCTACGTGACCAAGAACATCAGCGGCACCGAGCTGACCGACGCCATCCGCCGGGTGGCCGACGGCGACGCGGTCTTCTCGCCGCGGCTGGCCGGGTTCGTGCTCGACGCGTTCGCCTCGTCGGAGGCGCCGTCGATCGACCCCGAGCTCGACTCGCTGACACAGCGCGAGCGCGAGGTGCTGCGGCTGATCGCCCGCGGCTATGCCTACAAGGAGATCGCCAAGGAACTGTTCATCTCGGTCAAGACGGTCGAGACGCACGTGTCGTCGGTGCTGCGCAAGCTCCAGCTGTCGAACCGGCACGAACTGTCCCGCTGGGCCACGGCCCGACGTCTGGTCTAGCTTTTGGGCGAGCATCTGATCTAGCGGTTTTCTGGGCCAAAGGCGGCGTGTGTCGGTTTTGGCGGGCGGACATGCTGGCTTAGTTGGCTCTGGCATGCGACATTTCCAGAATGGGCAGGGACGTGCCGGTCGTCGTGTTCAGTCGGGACGATCGTCGGAAATATCGGGAAAAAGTGCGACGATGCCTGGACGTCTTCGCCCAGATGCTCCGCGAGGCTCGCTTCGAGGTCGACCGGCCCCTCGCCGGGCTGGAGATCGAGCTCAACATCGTGGACGCCGCGGGCGAGGCGGCCATGCGCAACGCCGAGGTGCTCGCCGCGATCGCGCAGCCCGACTGGGCCACCGAGCTGGGCCAGTTCAACATCGAGATCAACATCGAGCCTCAGGAACTGGGCGCCGACGGGTTGCTCAGGCTGGAGAACGACGTCAGGGCCCGGCTCAACCACGCCGAGGAGCGCGCCCAGTCCGAGGGCGGCCACCTGGTCCTGATCGGCATCCTGCCCACGCTGCGCGAGCAGGACATCGGGGAGGGCACGCTGTCGGCCAACCCGCGCTACCGGCTGCTCAACGAGCAGATCTTCGCCGCCCGTGGTGAGGACCTGCACCTGTCGATCGAGGCCATAGAACGCCTCGACACCCACGCCGACAGCGTCGCGCCCGAGGCCGCCTGCACCAGCGTGCAGCTCCACCTGCAGGTCAGCCCGGAGCAGTTCGCCGCGCACTGGAACGCCGCCCAGGCCATAGCCGGGGCGCAGGTGGCCGTCGCCGCCAACTCGCCGTACCTGTTCGGCAAGGAGTTGCACCGCGAGACCAGGATCACGCTGTTCGAGCAGGCCACGGACACCCGTCCCGCCGAGCTGAAGGCTCAGGGCGTACGGCCGCGCGTCTGGTTCGGCGAGCGGTGGATCACCAGCGTGTTCGACCTGTTCGAGGAGAACGTCTCGTACTACCCGGCGCTGCTGCCGCTCTGCGAGGAGGAGGACCCGCGAGCCGTGCTGGAGCAGGGCCGCATCCCGGAACTGCACGAGATGACCCTGCACAACGGCACGATCTACCGGTGGAACCGGCCGGTGTACGCGGTCGCCGGCGGCGCCCCGCACCTACGGGTGGAGAACCGGGTGCTGCCCGCCGGGCCGTCCGTGGTCGACATCGTGGCCAACGCGGCCTTCTACTACGGGCTGATGGCCGTACTCCCGCATGCCGAGCGGCCGATCTGGAGCCAGATGTCGTTCGCCGCCGCCGAGGACAACCTGAACAGCGCGGCCCGGCACGGCCTGGACGCGCGTCTCTACTGGCCGGGGCTGGGAGAGGTGCCCGCGGGCGAGCTGATCCTGCGCCGCCTGCTCCCGCTGGCCCACGAGGGGCTCGACAAGTGGGGCGTGGACCGGCGCGTGGCCGACCGGCTGCTCGGGGTCATCGAGGGCCGGTGTCTGTCGGGTCGTACCGGAGCGACCTGGCAGGTGGAGCGGGTACAGGCGCACGGCGGCGACCGGCACGAGGCGCTGCGGGCGATGACGCTTGAGTACATAGAGCGGATGCACGGCAACGAGCCGGTGCACACTTGGGACGTGTGACGCCTTTGAGAAGAGCCCTGGCCCTCGTCCTGGTGTTACTCCTGGCCGCGTGCGGGCTGTCCCGGCCCGCTTCCATGGACGCGTCAGGGGCCGACACGTTCGAGGGTGACGTACGGACGGCGCGCGAGCTGACGGAGGCGTTCTGGAAGCAGCAGTTCAGCGCCCTCGGCCGTACTTACCGCCCTATTACCGACTTCGTACCCTATTCCGGGAAATCTGGGCCCAACTGCGGCGGCCAGCCCGCCGTCCCGAACAATGCCTTCTACTGCCCTGACGGGCATTTCATTGCCTATGACCAGGACTGGATGGAGTCGCTCTGGAGCGAGATGGGGGACGGCTCGGTCTACCTGATCATCCCCCACGAGTTCGGGCATTCGGTGCAGGCCCAGCTGCGGTCCGGCTTCGACCTGAACGTACAGGCGGAGCTGCAGGCCGACTGCTACGCGGGCGGCACGCTGTCGTCGCTCGTCAGCTCGGGCGCGCTGCGGGCGGAGCCGGGGGACGAGAACGAGCTGATCCTGAACCTGGAGGCGGCGGGCGACCCCACGGACGACTGGCTCAACCCCAGTGCCCACGGCACGGCCCAGCAACGCCAGCAGTCCTTCGCCAACGGCCTCAACGGCGGAGTGGGCGCCTGCTGATCTTTTGTCGGGTTCGTGGCGGGTGGGGCGAGGGCCTGCTGGGGATGTACTCGCGTGTCAACCCAAAGGATGATGCGGCCGATCATGAGGTCGGCATACCGTTGCCCCATGCCATTGGGAGAGATCGGCTGGCTGCGCGGGGGTGCCTGCAGATCCAGTGATCCTGAGCTGTTCTTCCCGCTCGCGCCCTCCGCCACCCAGGAGGCGCGCGCCAAGGCGGTCTGCGCCACCTGCCAGGTCCTGACCGAGTGCCGCTCCTACGCGCTGACGGCAGGGGAATCGGACGGCATCTGGGGCGGCCTGACCCCGGAGGAGCGCCGACGCTCCCGCTTCCCCTCCGGCTGGCGCAGCCCAGCCGCCAGTTAGCGTCGAGCGGTGCGGCCAGTCCGTGGTGGACGAGGGCGACGTAGTCTGCGGGAGTGCTGCTTCGCTCGATCGCCGTGCTGGCCGCGGCCAACGTCCTCAACAACCGGGTGGCGCCCCGCCTCGCCCCCCTGACCTCCGTCGCCGCGACGGCCGCCCTGGTGGCGATGGCGCGACGGTCCGGGGTGTCATGGCAGGAGCTCGGGTTCGAGCACGGGCCAAGGGGCGCGGCGATCGGCGGCGCTCTGGCGGCGGGTGTCGCCGCCGTCTACACGGCCGGGGTCGCGATGCCACGCACCCGGCCGCTGTTCCAGGACGACCGCGCCCTGTCGCTGTCGCGCGCACGTGTCCTGGAGGAGGCGCTGGTTCAGGTCCCTCTGGGCACGGTCCTGCTGGAGGAGATGGGGTTCCGCGGCGCCCTGTACGGCACGCTTCGCCGTACCCACGGGACCGTCGCGGCGACGGCGGCGTCATCAGCCCTGTTCGGGCTGTGGCACATCCTCCCGGCCATCGACATGTCCCGCGCCAACCCGGCACTCGGCGCCCTGGCGGCCGGTGAGACCCCTGGCCGTCTGGACACGGCCCGCGTGGTGGCGGGCAGTGTGGTGTCGACGGCCGCCGCGGGCGTCCTGTTCTGCGAACTACGCCGCCAAGGCGGCTTGACGGCCCCGACCATGCTGCACCTGGCGACCAACTCCCTCGGCTACCTCTTCGCCCGAATCGCCGGAAAGCACCCCGCGCCCACCAAATGAGAAGACCCCGACCTGCCTCAGAGGGACGCTCCAGAGGGTGGGTCAGGCGGTTGTGACGGTTTGGAAGGCCTCCGCGTAGTGGCCTTCGCCGAAGCCGGCCTGTTCGGCCCATGCGGCGAAGCGGCTCTTCACGAAGTCGGCGAAGCCCTCGACGTGTCCCACCTGGCTGACGTGCGACTGCAGCGCCGCCAGCTTGCGGTCGATCGCCTCCGTGATATCCGTCCAATGGTTGGGGGTGGAGCCGCCCATGAGCCAGACCTCGCGGACCGTCCAGGCGTCCAGGCCCTCGTCCTTGACCAGCTCGGGGAAGGCGTACGGGTTGCGGGCGTCGGGGTAGACGGCGTCGAGGGTGGAGCCGCCCACCGCGCGGTGGTCGGGGTGGCTCGGGGCGATGAACTGGTAGTTGCGGTCGGGGTGATGGGTGATCACCAGGTCGGGACGTACCTGGCGGATGACCCTGGCGATGTCCTTGCGCAGCGCCAGCGACGGCACCACCGTGCCGTCCGCGTGGCCGAGGAAGCGGACGTCCGTGACGCCCACCGCCTTGGCGGCGGCCGTCTGCTCGGCTCTGCGCAGTTCGGCCATGCCGGTGTTGTCGAGCGTACGTTCGTTGCCGCCCGCGTCGCCGTCCGTGACCAGCAGGTAGGTGACCTCGACCCCCCGATCACCGAAGAGGGCGACCGTGCCCGCGGCGCCGAAGTCGGCGTCGTCGGGGTGGGCGGTCACGACGAGTACCCGGTTGATCTCGTTGTCGGCGAGCATCTTCTCCCTTTCGGATCGTTCTTTGACGACAACCAGCGGTTCACGGCCGACATTCCAGGCTGCTGGATCCGTCGCCACGGGTTTGGGGCCGGGGTTCCAGGCGGCCGGTGGGAAGGGGGTTTCGGAGGGCGGGGGCTGATGGGTGGGTTCGTGGTTCCAGGGGTTCGGAGTGGATTGTCGGTTTTTGGGGGTGGGATTCCAGGCGTCGAGGCGCCGTTTGTCGGTGGAGAGTCTTAACCTGGGTGCGTGCCGACCCAAGTCTCTGTTGACCACCCCTTGCTCGATGGCCTCAACCCGCAACAGCGGGAGGCCGTGATCCATCACGGCGGTCCGCTGCTGATCGTGGCGGGGGCGGGATCAGGAAAGACGCGGGTGCTCACCCATCGCATCGCCTACCTGCTCGGTGAGCGGCAGGTGCATCCGGGCGAGATCCTGGCCATCACCTTCACCAACAAGGCCGCGCGCGAGATGAAGGAGCGCATCGACCGGCTCGTCGGGCCCAGGTCGAAGGCGATGTGGGTGATGACGTTCCACAGCGCCTGCATGCGCATCCTGCGCCGCGAGGCCAAGCGGCTCGGGTTCCCCTCCAGTTTCTCCATCTACGACCAGGCCGACTCGCAGCGGCTGATGGCGATGGTGTGCAGGGAGATGGACCTCGACCCCAAGCGCTACCCGCCGCGGTCGTTCTCGGCCCAGGTGAGCAACTTCAAGAACGAGCTGGTCGACTACGAGACCGCGCTCGACAAGGCGGGCTCCCACCTGGAGAAGGTGCTCGCCGAGGCCTACAAGAGCTACCAGCGCAAGCTCACCGAGGCCGGCGCGATGGACTTCGACGACATCATCATGAACACGGTGACGCTGTTCCAGCTCTTCCCGGAGGTGGCCGAGCACTACCGGATGCGGTTCAGGCACGTGCTCGTCGACGAATACCAGGACACCAACCACGCCCAATACATCCTGATCAGGGAGCTGGTGGGCCGCCCCGACCTACGCACGGCCGACGGCGAGCTGGTCCGTTCTGGTGCCGACCAGTCGGAGCTGTGCGTGGTCGGCGACGCCGACCAGTCGATCTACGCCTTCCGCGGCGCGACGATCCGCAACATCCTGGAGTTCGAGCGCGACTACCCCGACGCGCGCACGATCCTGCTGGAGCAGAACTACCGCTCCACCCAGAACATCCTGGCCGCCGCCAACGCCGTCATCGCCCGCAACGAGTCGCGCAAGCCCAAGAACCTCTGGTCCGACCAGGGCGACGGTCCCAAGATCGTCGGTTACGTGGCGGACAACGAGCACGACGAGGCCATGTTCGTGGCCCAGGAGGTCGATCGGCTCAGCGACGAGGAGGGCGTCAAGGCCGGCGACGTCGCGGTCTTCTACCGCACCAACGCGGCCTCCCGGGTGTTCGAGGAGATCTTCATCCGCACCGGCCTGCCCTACAAGGTGGTCGGGGGCGTGCGCTTCTACGAGCGCAAGGAGGTCAAGGACCTGCTGGCCTACCTGCGCGTGCTGGCCAACCCCGCCGACGTGGTGTCCATGCGGCGCATCCTCAACGTGCCCAAGCGCGGCATCGGCGACCGGGCCGAGGCGATGCTCGAGGCGCTCTCCTCGCGCGAGCGCATCTCCTTCTGGGACGCGCTGCGCAGGGCCGACGAGGCGTATGGCATGGCGACGCGCTCGCTCAACGCGGTGCGCGAGTTCGTCGCGATGATCGAGGGGATGATCGGCAAGGCCGAGGGCATGCCGCCGTCGGCGCTCGCGGAGGAGGTCCTGGTCGCCACCGGTTACCGCGCCGAGCTGGAGGCTTCGGAGGATCCGCAGGACGAGTCCCGGCTGGAAAACCTCAACGAGCTCATCTCGGTGGCCTCGGAGTTCGAGGAGGCCAATCCCGAGGGCACGCTGGTGGAGTTCCTGGAGCAGGTGTCGTTGGTGGCCGATGCCGACCAGATCCCTGAAGCCGACGGCGGGCAGGGCGTGGTCACGCTGATGACCCTGCACACCGCCAAGGGGCTGGAGTTCCCGGTCGTCTTCCTGACGGCGATGGAGGACGGCGTCTTCCCGCACATCCGCTCGCTGGGCGAGCCGAAGGAGCTGGAGGAGGAGCGCCGGCTGGCCTACGTGGGGATCACCAGGGCCCAGAAGCGCCTCTACATCACGCGGGCCGCCGTACGCAGCTCATGGGGCTCGCCGTCGTTCAACCCGGCCTCGCGGTTCGTCAACGAGGTGCCGGTGCAGCTGCTCGACTGGCGTACCCCGCCGGAGAAGTCGGCCTGGAGCGCGGCGACCCGGCGCGAGCCCGCGCAGGCGGCGACGCCGAAGAAGGGCGCCCGCACGGTGCCCACGCTGGCACCGGGCGATCGGGTGACGCACGACGCGTTCGGGCTGGGCACCGTCGTGTCCGTGGACGGGGTGGCGGAGAAGACCAAGGTCAAGATCGACTTCGGGAGCGGGGGCGAGAAGACGCTGCTCCTCGCCTACGCTCCGCTGGAAAAGCTCTGACCCCAAAAGGTCTGACCGGCCGCATCAGGATCTGACCGGCCGCGCTCACCTGTCGGAAGCCTTCCACCTGCCGGAAGACTTGCTGGAAGGCTCCGACCCGCCGGGAAGCTCCGGCCCGTGGGGTGCTCAGCTCTTCTGCTGGGCGTCCTTCGGGAGGGCGCTGCCCTTCTTCCACTCGGTCCAGTTGAGCTGCCAGAAGCTCCACCCGTTGCGCCAGTCGAGCTTGCGCTTGGTGCCGGTGATCTTGACGACGTCACCGCGCTGGGCGATGCCGTAGAACCACTTGGCGCCCGCCGGAGTGGCACGGACGCAGCCGTGGCTCTGGTTGGACCGGCCCAGATACTGGTAGTAGCCCGCGCTCTGGTGCACGTACTCGCCGCTGTCGGAGATGCGTACCGCCCACGGGATCTCCTCCTTGTAGTACTGAGGGTCCTTGGGGTCGGTGACGCCCATCCACGCCGAGGTCATGGTCTCCAGCGGCTTCTTGTTCATCGTGAGGTGGGTGCCGCTGGTGGTCAGGTAGACGTCCACGCCGTTCTTGACCATGCCGCCGCGGCCCGCGCTGATCGGGATCGACTTGACCAGCTTGCCGTCGCGCCTGACCTTCATCACGTGGCTACGGGTGTTGACCACCGAGATGTTGGAGTAGCCGACGGCGAAGCGGCGGCTGACATCCTTGGCGGCCTCGTTGCCGGGAATCTGGCTCAGGCGGGCGTTGAGCTGAACCTTCTGGTGCGGCCGCCAGTACGTCTTGGTGCGGTAGACGACCTTGCGGTCGGTCACCCAGCGCCAGGCGCCGTCGACCGGCCGGTCCGCCTGCACCTGCAGGACGGTCTCGGCCGCCGCCCTGTCGGTCACCTTGCGGTCGAACGTCACGATGATGGGGAAGCCGACGCCGACCTTCTCCTTGGCTTCACCTTCGGGAGTGATGTCGGCGATCTCCAGCTTGGCCTTCTTCGCCGCGACCTTCTGTACCGGGCTCTTCGGTACGGCCTTCCGTGGCACGGCGGCGCCGGCCGCGTGAACCGGGGTGGCGGCGGCGACCTGAGCCACCGGGGCAGGCGTTCCTTCCGTGCTACAGGCCGCCACCGTGGTGATCAGGGCGGCCAGAGCCAGCATCCGGGGGAGGGGATTCAAGGGTTACTCCAGGACTATGTCTACGCATCAGGCGTCTCATAAGTGAGACAACCAAAAGACGCCATACGTGGACGCCTGGCGATAACGATCACGTAACGCCTCTCGGGGTCCTGGTTTACGGCCTCGGCGCGCCTGACTCAGTCGTTGAGCTTGATGGCGATCTTGTTCGCGGGCGGCGACTTGATCGAGACCTTGGTGCCCCAGCCGGTGTAGCGGGTCTCGGTCGTGACCGCCTTGTCCTCCCACCAGGAGATGTCCAGGAAGTCCGTGGCCTGCCACGTGGTAGTCAACCGGCTGGGGAGCCCCTTGGCGTCGACCTTGAGGGCGTACGTGACAGTGGCCTCGGTGTCGGAGCGCATGGGGATCGAGCTGCTGAACCAGGGGGAGATCTTGAAGAGCTTGCTGAAGGTGATCTGGCCGCGGTAGGTGGACCCGCTGAGCTTGCCGTTCTTGACCAGGGCGGCGAGCGTCGCGGGCTCAGCCGGACTCACCACCTGGCCGAACCAGCTGCTCATGGTGCTGAGGTTCATTTTGCTGTACGTCTTGAACCAGGTCTTGCCCTTCGGCATGTCCTCGCTCAGGGTGCCGCCCGACACCCACGCGACGTCACCGATCGCGATGGTCCGCTCGGGCGTGGTGTTGTGCCCGTCGTACAACGGACTGGAGAACTTCCCGGTGATGTCCCAGCCGGTGATCCCCTTCTTGCCGAACTGAATGCTGCCGGTGCGCCGGACCAGCGGATCCTTGTTGACGGCGCCGACGAACGCGCTGGTGTCGGTGAAGCGGACCCCGTGCCCGGCCACGAGCTGCGCTTTTAACGCCGCGACGGGGTTCTTCGGCGCCGCTTGAGCGGGGGCGGACGAGACGAGTACGGCGACGCCGGCCGCGAGTGCGGTGATCATGAGTTTCATGAGGCGCCATCTTGCCGACAAATGATCACGACCGCACCTCATTAGCCGCGCGTAAAGCCACGATCACCCGAGTCGGCGCGAATGACGCCGGGCTCGGCGGAGGACCCAATAGGGTGCCGGGATGCGGGTACTGATTTCGGGTGGGGCGGGGTTCATCGGGAGCACGATCGCGTCGGCGTGCCTGGACGCGGGGATCACGCCGGTGATTCTCGACAACCTGGTCACGGGGCGGCGGGAGTTCGCCGAGGGCCGGACTTTCTACGAGGGCGATATCGCCGACGGGGCGCTGGTCGACAAGATATTCGCCGAGCAGCCCGACATCGAGGCGGTCGTTCATTGCGCCGCGCTGATCGTGGTGCCGGATTCGGTGGCCGATCCGGTCGGCTACTACCGGGCGAATGTCACCAAGAGCCTGGAGTTCGTGGATCACCTGCTGCGCAACGGGTGCGAGCGGATGATTTTCAGCTCCTCGGCGTCGATTTACCGCACGGGGGACGATCATACGGTCGACGAGCGGTCGCCGCTCGACCCGCAGAGCCCCTACGCGCGGACGAAGGCGGTCTGCGAGGCGATGTTCGCCGATATCGCGGCGACCCGGCCGATCAACGTGCTGTCCCTGCGCTATTTCAATCCGATCGGGGCGGATCCCGCGATGCGCACCGGGTTGCAGCTGCGGCGGCCGAGCCACGCGCTGGGCAAGATGATCGGCGCGTACGAGGAAGGCGTGCCGTTCGAGATCACCGGCACCGACTACTCCACACGTGACGGCTCCGGGATCCGCGACTACGTCCACGTCTGGGATCTGGCGGCGGCGCACGTGGCCGCGTTGCAGCGCTTCGACGACCTGTCCGAGGCGGAATCGGTCATCAATCTGGGCACCGGCTCAGGGACGACCGTGCGTGAGCTGGTCGACGCGTTCAACCGGGTGGTGACGCGACCGGTCGAGGTGGTCGAGACCGAGCGGCGGCCCGGCGACGTGGCGGGCGCCTACACGCGCAGCGACCTCGCGCACCGGCTGCTGGGGTGGCGGCCGCGCTACTCGATCGAGGAAGGGATCAGGCACTCGCTCGAATGGGCCGCCGTACGGGACTCGCGCCTCGCCGAATGAGTGCCCTGCTCATCACCGGCCCCGCGCGCTGCTGAGAGAGAAGCGACCAGGAGTTGCGAGAGTCGCGGTACGCCGACCTGGCGTGGCCATCCGGGGCTTGTCCACCCCGCCTCTCCCGCCTGGCGACGGGAGAGACAGGAGAGGCGTGAGCCCGGCTGTCTCACGGTGGAGCTGAGGGCGAGCCGGTCTGTCCTACGGTGGAGCCGAGCGCGAGCCCGGCTCCTACGAGAGAGCCGAGCGTGAGCTCGGTTCTCTCGTGGTGAAGCCGTACAGCGGTTCGGTGGTTACTTCGCGATGCTGCTGAGCGGAACCGTCAGCGACGGAATCTCGTCCGTGCTGTCCGTGCCGTCCTTGAGCTCGTCCGTCACCTGGTCGGCCGGCGGCGCGGTGATCTTCACCGCGTTGCCCCAGCCGCTGTACAGGGTCTCGACGCTGAGGGCCGACTCGTCGTCCACGTTCGAGGAGAGCGCGGCCAGCGGCATCGTCGTGACCAGCCGGGAAGGCAGGCCCTTGGCGTCGACGGTGAGCTTCCAGGACAGAGCGATCTTCGCCGTCTTCTTGCTGGCGGCGCCGAGCATGAGGTTGCCGCGGAAGGACGGGGAGATCCTGCGCAGCTCACCCACGGTGATCTTGCCCACGTAGCCGCCCTTGGCCGGCTTGGCGCTCTTGAACAGGGTCTTGAGCGTGGCCGACTCGGTGAGGTTGAGCGGCTGGCCGTAGACGCCGCTCAGGCCGGAGAACGGCACGTTGCGCATCCTGACCCAGGTCTTGTCCGCGGGCAGCAGGTCCACCCAGAGCCCGCCGGACAGGTACGACGTCTTGCCGACCGTGATCGTCCGCTCGGGCCTGGACAGGGCCTTGAGGGTCTTGTCCTCGTCGTCGCCCGATCCCATCATCTTGAGATTGAACTTGCCGGTGATGTCCGACGCGGCGACGCCCGTCTTGCTGAACTGGTACGCCCCCGACCGACGGGTGATGATGCCCCGCATCCGGCCCTGGATGGCGGTGGTGCGCTCGCTGAACTTCACACCCTTGCCGGCGACGAACTGCTTCTTCACCGCGGCGACCGGGTCCTTGGCGGCCGGTGCCGCCTGTGCCGGCCCGGCTGCCAGAAGTGTGGCGGCCGACGCTAAAGCCAGCCCTGTGATGATGCGCTTCATATCAATGCCCTCGTCTCTTGATTTACGGAAGCGGAAGGATCCTGCCAAACGAAGATCACGACGATATCTCAACCGATTGTCTGCAGAGAGGAAAATATGTGGATTTTTCGTGCAGAAGGGCCCCGACACCGTCGGGGCCCCTTTGTGGAAATTTCTGACTATGGGGTGTTTCCATCGTCGTCAGGCGGAACGCTGACGTAGTTCCTGTCGATGGCGGCCGGCGGTTCGGGGGCCTTCTTCGCCAAGTCCTTGATGTCCTCGACCTGGTCGGCAGGAGGCGCGGTCACGTTCACCGCGGTGCCCCACTCGGTGTATCGGCTTTCGGTCGTGGCGTTGAGGGTGATCTTCTTGGTGACCTTCATGGACCACGAGATGGCCAGCCGCTTCACCAGTTTCTGCCCGTCGAGCGTCAGGCGCCAGGAGATCACGGATTTGGCGGGCTTGCCGGTCGGCTTCACCATGATCTGCTCGCGGAACGTCGGCGACAGCTTGTACAGCTCGGCGAAAGTGACCGAGCCGCGATACTGGGCGCCGCTTACCGTCTTCTTCGTGGCCAACAGGTATTTGAGCGTCGCCGGTTCGAAGACGTTGATGAGCTGGTCGCCATAAGCGGCCGAGGACGGGCTGCCGTTCATGCCGACCCAGCTCTTGTTCTCGGGTACCAGCGTGCTGTACAGACCGCCGTTGACGTACATGCGCTTGCCCACGCTGACGAGGTAGATCCGCTCGGTGAGCAGCTCGACGGAGTCGGCGATGGAGGCGTCCTTCGCCGCCAGTTTCTTCAGCCGCGCCCGTTCCTCCGGCGTGAGGATCGGAGTACGGGTGTTCTCGGCGCCCGCGATGCCCTTGGCGTCGAAACCGATCACGCCCTGCCTGTCGGCCTGGGTGTAGGACTCATCGCCGACCTTGATGCTGGTCCGCTCGGCGAACTTGACTCCCTGCCCCGCGACGAACTGCTTCTTCAGCGCCGCCACCGGGTCCGCCGGTTTGGCCTGCGCGTACGCGGGAGCGGCCACGGCCAGCGCGGAAACTGCCACCGCGCCGGCGATCCATCGCCTCATAGATGTGGGTGCCCTTCTTCAGATGTCCCGAAATATCGTGCTGAAGTGAGATCACTGTCACATAACGGGATAACTGAGACCCGATGACCTGGTCAGGTCAAGCTTGGGGCTAGGCTTCACTGGCGGAAACGCCCGGCACGCACGCACGGGGTGGCCCGGGCCGTCGAACATTCAGTCGGACAAGCGTCGAACATCAGTCGGATAAGCAAGGACGGACCCTCGTGGACCTGTTCGAACATCAGGCGAAGGAGCTCTTCGCTGACTACGGCATCCCGGTGCCACGCGGCATTGTCGCTCACACCGTGGAGGAGGTACGGGCGGCGGCTGAGCAGCTGACCGGCCGCGTCGTCGTCAAGGCCCAGGTGAAGACCGGAGGCCGTGGCAAGGCCGGTGGCGTGAAGGTGGCCGATGACGCCGCCGACGCCGTTGACAAGGCCACCGCCATTCTGGGCATGGACATCAAGGGCCACACGGTCCACAAGGTGCTCGTGGAGGAGGCCAGCGCGATCGCGGAGGAGTACTACTTCTCCTTCCTGCTCGACCGCGCGAACCGTACCTTCCTCGCGATCTGCTCCGCCGCGGGCGGCATGGAGATCGAAGAGGTCGCGCACACCTCGCCCGACAAGGTGGCCAAGATCCCGGTCTCCGCGCTGGACGGCATCGACCGCGCCAGGGCGCGGGAGATCGCGGCCGCGGGCGGGCTGCCCGAGAAGGCGCTCGACGGCGCCGCCGAGCTCATCGAGAAGCTCTGGTGCGCGTTCGTCGACGAGGACGCCACGCTGGTCGAGGTCAACCCGATGATCCTGTCGGCTGACGGCCAGGTGAAGGCGCTCGACGGCAAGGTCACGCTCGACGACAACGCCGCGTTCCGCCAGCCGGAGCACGAGGCGTACGCCGACAAGAACGCCGAGGACCCCCTCGAGGCCAGGGCCAAGGAGAAGGACCTCAACTACGTCAAGCTCGACGGTGACGTGGGCATCATCGGCAACGGCGCGGGCCTGGTCATGTCGACCCTCGACGTGGTCGCCTACGCCGGCGAGGCGTTCCCCGGCAAGCCGTCGCCCGCCAACTTCCTCGACATCGGCGGCGGCGCCTCTGCCGAGGTCATGGCCGCGGGCCTGGAGATCATCCTCTCCGACCCGAGCGTGAAGTCGATCTTCGTGAACGTCTTCGGCGGCATCACCTCCTGCGACGCGGTGGCCAACGGCATCATCTCGGCCTTCAAGCTGCTGGAGAGCCGCGGCGAAGCGGTGACCCACCCGCTGGTGGTCCGGCTTGACGGCAACAACGCCCTGCTCGGGCGGCAGATCCTGGCCGACGCCGCGCTCCCGCGCGTCGAGCTGGTCGACACGATGGACGACGCGGCCAAGCGGGCCGCCGAGCTCGCTGCGGTAGGTGCGTGACATGGCTATCTGGCTGACCGAGAACAGCAAGATCATCGTTCAGGGCATGACCGGCGGTGAGGGCACCAAGCACACCCGCCGCATGCTCGCCTCCGGCGCCCGCGTGGTCGGTGGCGTCAACGCCCGCAAGGCGGGCACGACGCACGAGGGCCTGCCGGTGTTCGGCACGGTGAAGGAGGCCATGGAGCAGACGGGCGCCGACGTGTCGGTCGCCTTCGTGCCCCCGGCCTTCACCAAGGACGCCGTCAAGGAGGCCATCGACGCGGAGATCCCGCTCTGCGTGGTGATCACCGAGGGCGTGCCGGTCCACGACTCGACCGAGTTCTGGGCGTACGCGATCGCCAAGGGCAACAAGACCCGCATCATCGGTCCCAACTGCCCCGGCATCGCCTCGCCCGGCGCCTCCAACGCCGGCATCATCCCCGCCGACATCACCACGGCCGGTCGCATCGGCCTGGTGTCCAAGTCGGGCACGCTGACGTACCAGCTCATGTACGAGCTGCGCGACTTCGGCTTCTCGACCGCGGTGGGCATCGGCGGTGACCCGGTCATCGGCACGACGCACATCGACGCGCTCCAGGCCTTCCAGGACGACCCGGGCACCGACGCGATCGTGATGATCGGTGAGATCGGCGGCGACGCCGAGGAGCGGGCCGCGGCCTACATCGAGCAGCACGTCACCAAGCCCGTGGTGGCCTACGTCGCGGGCTTCACCGCCCCGGAGGGCAAGACGATGGGCCACGCCGGCGCCATCGTCTCCGGCTCCGCCGGCACCGCGCAGGCGAAGAAGGAGGCCCTCGAAAAGGTGGGCGTCCGTGTCGGCAAGACTCCGTCCGAGACCGCGCGCCTCATGCGTGAGATCATGCAGTCGCGCTGATTTCCGGCTGAAGACCGCCCCGCCCGTTTCGTGGCGGGGCGTCTTTTTTGTGCCGAGCCGATGGGTGGCGTCCCCTGTGAAACCGCGGAGACCCCCCAAAGAGGGCGAAAAATGGGAGAGGGAAAGCCCCGCGCGCGGCGCGTCAACCAAGCGTTGGTTGGTAAAGCTTGAGAAAATAACTACTTGTGACGGCGCTCCTCGAATCGGTACTAGGTCGGCTGCCCGGCGTCTCGAGTGATGACGACGAGACGCGCCGGCCGCTGCCCGTGTCCGGGATGCTCGCCGCCGCCATCACGCTGGGCGTCGGCCTGGCCGTACTCACCACGCTGACCCTGGTCGGGTGGATCGCCGCGCCGCGCGGCGCGCTGGGCGCGGGGCTGCCGGGCGTGTTCCGTACGGCGGCGCAGGTGTGGCTGGCCGCCCACCACGCCGGGTTCGCGATCCCCGGTGGCAAGGTGGGGCTGCTCCCGCTCGGCCTGACGATCCTGCCCGCCGTCCTGCTCTACCGCGCCGGGCGGTGGATGGCGCGCGACGCCGACCTGCGGCTGCGGCTGCCCGCACGGCTGCCCAAGAACAGCCCGCGCGAGCAGGCCAGCGCGCGCCGCCGGGCCCAGCTCGTCCTGGTCGCGCAGGCCGGAGTCTCCCTGGCCGCCCCCTACGCCCTGCTCGCCGGGCTCATCGCGCTCGTCGCCCGCAACGACATCACCCAGCCGTTCATCGGCGAGGCGCTGGTCAGCCATTTCGCGCTGGCGTTCTGCGCGGGGGCGCTGGCCACGGCGCGGACGATCGGCCCGTGGCGGGCGATGCTGCGCCTGCTGCCCGAGCGGGTGCGCGCCCTGACCGTCGGCACGGCCGTCGCCACGGCGGTGCTGCTCGTCGCCGGGCTCGCCCTCGTGCTGACCGCCCTGATCGTGAACTTCGGCCAGGTACGCGAGCTGTCCAACGTGCTCTCACCCGGCTTCGTGGGCGGCGTGCTGCTGCTGCTGGTCCAGGCCCTCTACCTGCTCAACACCGTCATCTGGGCCGCCTCCTACATCGCCGGGCCGGGCTTCGCCGTCGGCGCCGACACCCTGGTCGCGCCCACGGGCGTGCAACTGGGCACGGTGCCGAGCCTGCCGCTGCTCGGCGCGCTGCCCGAGAGCGGTCCCGTGCCCGGCTGGACGATGGCGGTGATCGCGCTGCCGTTCGCCGCCGGGACCGTGGCCGGGATCGTGGTGGCCAGGATGGCGCCGTCGCCGTCGTACGAGGCCGCACCGCTGTGGGGGTTCTTCACCGGGATCACCACCGGGCTGGTCGCCGCGCTGCTCGCCGCGCTGTCCGGCGGCCCCATCGGCGGCGGGCGGCTGGCCACGGTCGGGCCGTCGCCGTGGGAGGTGGCGCTGTCGGTGGGCCTGGAGGTGGGGGTCGCCGCGGGTATCTCCGCGGGCGTGGCCAACGTCCTCCTGCTCAACCGGCGGGCTCGCGCCCCGCTCGACAAGGCCGCCGTGCCGGTACGCAAGGCGGGCGCCGCGATCGCCCGGGCGGCGAGCAAGGTCGGCCTGGCGGAGGCCGACGCCCGGCCTCTGCCCGGCCACTGGATGGATGCCACCGAGGCCGACACCCAGGCCATTCCGGTCATTCGCGACGACTGGCAGGACGAGCACGCCTCGGCCGCGGCGGAGACGCTGGCCCAGGCCCTGCCGATCCTGCCGGAGCGGGACCGGCCACCGCGTACGGACATCGTCGATGAGTCGGACGATCGTGGCGGCCATGTCATCTACGTCGATCCCTACGCCTGGGATCGCGACTAAGGGCCTGTTCTGTGCTGGTGTCCGCCGGTCGACGGAGCCGCAGGGCCGCGACTATCAGCAGGGCCACCGCGCCTGCGGTGAGGATGGCGTTGCCGGCCAGGTCTTCCGCCAGGCTGGTCGGTTGGGTGGGCGGGACCGTCGGGGTGATGTTCCTCTGGGGGAAGGAGTGCCAGGCGTAGGTCAGCATGGCGCCGCCGGCGAGCGCCAGCCGGTGGGCCTGCGACCAGCCGGCGCGGTGTGACCAGCGGACCACCACGGTGGCAACGGTGACGAACAGGGTCAGATAGCTGACCACGCTGAGCCACGCCGGGAGGGGAATCGCCTCCGCCAGCCAGGGCGTAAAGCCGTTGGGATCGACCGCGTACAGCAGCACGAAGACCGCTCCGGCGACCATGGCGAGAGCACCGGCGACCCACGGGCTGGGGGCGCGACCGGGCAGCAGGGTGACGTCGGTGGTGCGCCTGGGGAGGCGGATGCCGACGACGATGATCGCGGCGATGACGACTCCGGCGCCGATGAGCTGGAGCGCGGAGGCATGGCGGCCGAAGACGGCCTGGGCGACGCCGCTGCCCAGGGCGACGACCGCATACAGCACGCCTGCGACGGTGAGGCCGATCTTGCCCAGCCATGGCGTCGTGCGTCGCGAGCCGGCGAGGGTCTCCGCGACCGCGATCGGGGCGCTGATGCTGAAGACCGTGTGCACGCCGACCATGAACAGCGTCCATGGTCCGGCCAGGCCGAGCTCGGGGATGAAGCCGTATTCGAGGGTGTGTGCGCCGACCACCCAGTTCGAGTCCCACAGCGTCTGGGTGACGAAGGCCTCCTCGATCATGCCGTAGGCCAGCGCGAGGGTCATCATGGCGGGCCAGCCGCGTCCGGTACGGCGGGCGAACTCACGGATGAGGAGGGCGCCGCCGCCGTACAGGGGGGCCAGGCCCAGCAGGTTTTGGATGTGGGTGATCGGCGCGTTGCCCATCAGGTACTCGGCGGTCAGTGGCGCCAGGAAGAACAGCCCGATGGCGGGCGCCAGGCGAGGGAGTAACGCTCTTCGGCTCATGAACCCTGGATACCACCACTTAGCGCAAAAATACAATCATGTAAATTTCTTCTAGTGTAAGATTGCAGCTATGGAGGAGACGCTGCGCGAACGCAAGAAGCGACAGACCAGGCACCTGCTCATCCGTACGGCAATCCGGTTGTTCACCGAGCAGGGCTACGAACAGACCACCGGCGCACAGATCGCCGCCGCGGCGGACGTGGCCACCAAGACGTTCTTCAACTACTTCCCGAGCAAGGAGGACGTGCTGTTCGCCGACGTCGAGCGGTTCTACGGGCTGGCGCTGGAGGTGATCGCCGACCGCGCCCCGGACGACACGCTGCAGCAAGTGCTGCGCAGGACCTACGACCAAGCCATCGCCCACTACCTCACCCAGGGGCCGTGGACCGGGGACCCCGAGCTGAAGGATCTCTACCAGAGGCTGCTCGCGACGGTGCCCGCCGTACAGGCGAAGGCCCTTCACATGATGTTCGACGCGCAGCGCCGGATCGCCGCCGCGTTGCTGACGGCATTCCCCGACAGGCTGGACCCCATCAGCGCCGCGGCGGTGACCGGCGCGTTCATGGGTGCGGTGCAGGCGGCCGGGATGGCCAGCCTGGAGATGTACGGCGAGGCGGAGCAGGAGTATTTGGCGTCAACCGGACGGGCCGTGAACATCGCGATGCGCGGCCTGGAATCACTGTGATGGGGCCGGGCTAGGGCTGCACCGCGCCCAGGAGTTCCAGTACGTCCGGTGGGAGCTTCTTCTGGGCCGCGTCCCTGAACTGGGTGAAGCACTCACCCTGCGACGAGACGGTGCCCGCGCCCTTCATGCAGTTCTGGTAGGCGGAGTATTCGTCCATCAGATAGAGCTGCATCGCGGTGGCCAGGGCCGACAACGTGAGGGCCACCGAGGAGATGGCGATGCCGCCCACGGCGATGCCCGGCGGCTTGTGCGCCTTCCTCAGCTGGGGCAGCGCGCGAATGCCCGCCATCAGCGCGAACACCGCCATGACCAGCCCCGCCAGCGGCAGCATGAACGTCATGGCCAGCGCCGCGATGGCCAACCAGATGGCTCGGCGCCCCGCGGAATCCGCGGGATGCTGACCCGCCGGTGCCTGCACCGGTGTCGACACCTGACCTCCTCTGCGTCGCCGGACGAAGAGCGGATACGCTTGCAACCCCACCCCGGTTTTCTCATTGGAGTGCGCGTGTCAAAGGCTGGGCGGCTCGTCGTCCTCGTCTCCGGCTCTGGAACAAACCTACAGGCCTTGCTGGACGCTTCGGCCGACCCGTCCTACGGCGCCCGCGTGGTGGCTGTCGGTGCGGACAGAGACGGCATCGAGGGACTGGCTCGGGCGTCGCGGGCTGACGTCCCTACTTTCGTCGAAAAACTGGGTGATTACGAGAAGCGGTCGGAGTGGAATATCGCGCTCGCCGACCGGATCGCTTCCTACGAGCCCGACCTGGTGGTGTCGGCGGGCTTCATGAAGATCATCGGCGCCCCGACGCTCGACGCGTTCCCGGTGCTCAACACCCATCCCGCGCTGCTGCCCTCCTTCCCGGGTGCGCACGGGGTGCGTGACGCGCTCGCCCACGGGGTCAAGGTGACGGGCTGCACGGTCATGCTGGCCGACGCCGGCGTCGACAGCGGGCCGATCGTCGCCCAGGAGGCCGTGAGCGTACTGCCGGACGACGACGAGGCGGTCCTGCACGAGCGCATCAAGACCGTCGAGCGCCGCCTGCTCGTCGAGATCGTCGGCCGGATGGTCCGTGAGGGCTGGACGGTCAGCGGACGGACCGTCCGCATCGGTAACCAATCAGAAGGGGAATCGAAGTGACTCGCATCGCCATCCGGCGCGCGCTGATCGCGGTGTACGACAAGTCCGGGCTGGAGGAGCTGGCCAGGGCTCTGGACGGCGCGGGGGTGGAGATCGTGTCAACGGGCGGCACCGCCGCCGCCATCGCCTCCTACGGCATCCCCGTCACCAAGGTCGAGCAGCTGACCGGGTTCCCCGAGTGCCTCGACGGCCGGGTCAAGACGCTCCACCCGCGCGTACACGCCGGGCTGCTGGCCGACCTCACCAAGCCGCACCACGTGGCCCAGCTCGACGAGCTGGAGATCGACCCGTTCCAGCTGGTGGTGGTCAACCTCTACCCGTTCGAGCAGACGGTCGCCTCCGGTGCGTCCGACGAGGAGTGCGTCGAGCAGATCGACATCGGCGGGCCCGCGATGATCCGCGGCGCCGCCAAGAACCACAGCACCTGCGCCGTCGTGGTCGACCCGCGCTTCTACGGCGACGTGGTGGCCGCGCTCGGCGAGGGCGGCTTCACGCTGACCGAACGCCGGCGGCTGGCGGGCATCGCCTACGCCCACACGGCCTCCTATGACGTGGCCGTGGCCTCCTGGTTCGCCAACGCCTACCGGGTCGACGACGGCTGGCCCTCGTTCATGGGCGCCACCTGGAAGCGCAAGTCGACCCTGCGCTACGGCGAGAACCCGCACCAGTCCGCCGCCCTCTACAGCGGTGGCCTCGACGGCCTGGCCAACGCCGAGCAGGTGCACGGCAAGGAGATGTCCTACAACAACTACCTCGACGCCGACGCGGCCTGGCGGGCGGCCTGGGACTTCGTCGAGCCCTGCGTCGCGATCATCAAGCACCAGAACCCGTGTGGCATCGCCATCGGCTCCGACGTCGCCGACGCGCACCGCAAGGCGCACGCCTGTGACCCGGTCTCGGCGTACGGGGGCGTCATCGCGGTCAACGGGGCCGTCACGGCCGAGCTGGCCCGGCAGATCGCCGAGGTGTTCACCGAGGTCGTCGTGGCGCCGTCCTACGAGCCCGAGGCGCTGGCCGTACTGACGCAGAAGAAGAACGTCCGCCTGCTGATCTGTCCCTCGGGCCCGGCCAACCCCGCCGAGTTCCGCCGGATCGACGGTGGCCTGCTCGTCCAGCAGAGCGACCGGGTCGACGCGTCCGGCGACGCGCCGGAGCACTGGCAGCTCAAGGCGGGCGAGCCGGTCTCCGAGGAGATGCTGGCCGACCTGGCGTTCGCGTGGCGGGCCTGCCGCTCGGTCAAGTCCAACGCCATCCTGCTGGCGTCCGGCGGGGCGACCGTGGGCGTTGGGATGGGGCAGGTCAACCGGGTCGACTCGTGCCGCCTGGCGGTGAGTCGCGCCGACGCGCGGGCCAAGGGGTCGGTGGCGGCCTCGGACGCGTTCTTCCCGTTCCCCGATGGGCTGGAGGTGCTGATCGAGGCGGGCGTCAAGGCCGTCGTGGAGCCCGGCGGATCCGTCCGCGACCAACTGGTCATCGAGGCGGCGGAGAAGGCGGGCGTGGCGCTCTACTTCACGGGGACGCGCCACTTCTTCCACTGACGCTCCTGGGCAAAGGGCGGTATGAACCCGCCCTTTTGCGCACAAGCATAAGTAATGTCCGGTTACGCTGTGGGCCTTGCCGCTCGTCCGTTCCCGGGAGTACTCCTTATGGCGCCGCTCGACTCGGTTCTGTATGCCTTCGTGACCATGAACGGGATCGCCACCAGCCCGGTCATGTTGGTGGTGCTCGCCTTCCTCGGTGCCTACCTCGGGGCGCGCGTCGTGGAGGTCATCCCGTTCACCCGCCGCATCATCGAGCGGCGCTCGGCCCAGACCGCCGAGCGCGAGTAGCCCGCCCGGCCGCCTGAGCGTCTCAGGCGGCCGTACTTGAACATCTCAGGCGGCTGTACGGGACTGGCTCCAGGCGAGCTTCGCGGCTCCGGCGAGTCCGGCCCGTACTCCCAGGGTGGTCGGCTCAACCTTCACCGCCCTGACGAACGCCAGCCCGGCCACGTCGTCCAGCGCCCGCGTCAACGGGTCGAACAGGACCGGTCCCGCCGCTGAGACGCCGCCGCCGATGACCACCTTGGTGAGCTCGACCGCCGCCGCGGTCGAGGCGATCATGCCGGCGAGTGCCCTGGCGCCCCGTTCGAACGCCGCCACCGCCACGGGATCCCCGCCCGCCGCGTCCCGCGCCAGCGCCCGCGCGTCGGCCGCGCCGTTCTGCGCACTGGCCGTGCCATTCTGCGCGCTGGCCGTGCCGTCTAGCGCGTCGGCCGCACCGTTCCCAACGCCGGCCGTGCCGTTCCGTGCGTCGGCCGGGCCGTCCAGCCCGTCAGGGCGGCCCGGGGTCCAGCCGTTGGCCAGTGCCCAGCGGGCCAGGTTCGGGCCGCTGGAGTAGTGCTCGACGCAGCCGCGCCCGCCGCACTCGCAGCGCTCGCCGTACGGGTCGATGGTCATGTGACCGACATGTCCGGCATTGCCGTTGGGACCCAGGAGCGGGACGCCGTCGATCACCAGTCCGCCACCGATCCCGGTCGACACCACGATCCCGAGCAGCGAAGCACTCCCGCGCCCCGCCCCCAGCCAGTGCTCCCCGAGCGCCATGCACTGCGCGTCACCGGCCAGCATGGTCGGCAGGCCGGTCAGCGCGCGGACCTCGTCACGCAGCGGGAAGCCGCGCCAGCTGGGCATGTTGACGGGGCTGACGGTCCCGGCGGCCAGATCCAGCGGCCCGGCGCAGCCGATCCCGACCGCCTCCGGCGCCGGACCGTCCCCGGTCACCTCCTCGATCAGCGCCGCCAGAGCGACCATGACGTCCGTACGCGGCGTGGGCCGGGTCGCGGAACGCAGCATGGAACCCGTCTCGTCCACCAGCGCGGCGGCGAGCTTGGTTCCCCCGATGTCGATGGCGAGTACGCGGGCCATCAGTGTTTGTGGTGGTTGTCGGGCTGGCGGGGGTCGCCAGGATGTTCCAGTCCGGGCACGAGTTCGACCTTGGCGGCCCGCGACTCGTCGAGCCACCGCGCGAACATCCGCCGCCGCGCCGCCTCCCGCTGCGAGACCGCACCGGCGGAGGGGGCTGGGGTGGGCGCTGGTTGGGCCACCGCTACGTGCCAGCCCAGGGCGTCCTCGACCGGACCGACGAGCATCCCGTACGGCCGGCGCGGGATGGCGTCGGCGATTGCCGCGGGCAGGGAGCTCAGCGTCACCGGTCCCAGCGGTTCCAGGTCGTCGACCGTGGCGGCGGCCGCCTCGGCGCGGTCGGCGAACACCCGATGGCGTACGACATGCCAGGCCACTCCCTGCGCCGTCGCGGGCGCCACCCCCTGTGCTGTACCTGGCGCCGCCTCCTGTGCCGTCGTCGGCGACCGCCACTCCGGCGGCACCTCGGCCGTGGCCGTCAGGTGCTCGAACAGCGCGCGGACCCACGGGCTCCCGTTGTACGCGGAGGCGTTGATCGACCCCAGCTCGACAGCGGCCAGCGGGTCGAGCCGCCCGACCTCCACCGGCGACAGCCCGCGGGCCGTGGCCTCGTCCTCGCACAGCGCCTCGGTGAGGATCACCTGCGTCAGCCACCTGGCCAGCTGCCGGTCCTCGGAGCTGCCCGGCAGCGGCAGCGCGGCGCTGAGCGGGCTGTCGCGCAGCTCACGGACCCGCCGGTCCAGCGGCTCGCGAGAGATCGGCCGCCCGCCGACCCAGCCGATCACCGCGCCGATGCCAGGCGCGGTGCCCGCCCCGGTCGCGGCGGGCCGCTCCCGTACGGGACCGCCCGCCGTATCGGTGAGAGCGTGGTTCATCGGGAGACCTCCAAGCGGACGGCGGGGGCGTACTGGCAGCGGCCGTACCACATGACCTTGGCGAGTGCCCAGAAGTGCCCGGCCGCCATGTCGTACGGCACCTCCACAGGAAACGACACGTCGACAGTCTCGCCCGGTGCCACGGTGAAGCCCTGGATGACCGAGGGCAGGAGCTCCCACGAGCCCCAGGGGGCCGCGAGCTGGGACTCGCCGCGGATCTCGTCGGAGGTGGTGTTCGCCAGCCGTACGACCAGAGACGTGCGGTCGCCGGGGCGGAGGGAGAGCGACTCCGTGAGGGCGGTGACGGACAGGCCGGTCGCGCGGCCCTCGGTGGCCTGGGTCCCGTTGAACGCCTCGCGCATGTTCGGGACGGCGCCCTCGACGGGTAGCTCCGGCACCTCGCTCAGCGCGACCGTGGCGACGTCCTCCACCAGCTGGCCGCCCACCGAGGTGCGGGCCGAGACGAAGTACAGGCCCTGGCCGGGGGCGGGTGTGACGGTGACGGGGAAGCGGAGGTGGCCGCCGGGTTCGAGGCGGAAGGCGCGCTGGGCGGGCGTGGCGGTCCAGCCGTCCGGGACGCGGATGTCCACCACGCCCTCGTGCGGCGCGTCGACGAGGTGGGACGACACCACGACCGACACCTCGACCGCGCTCTGCGAGGCCGCTCCCTGTGAGGCCGCGGCGGGTGTGACGAGACCGGGCGTGACGGCGATCGACACCGGGAGATAGCCGAGTGGCGCGGGCCCCTTGTTGTGCAGCCAGTAGCGGCTGTAGACGGGCTGGGCCTGTTCGGCCGTGGCACCCAGATCGGGGCGTGGGGGCCGCGGCGGGGCGGGGGCGAGATAGGTGGCGACCTCGGCCCCGGCCAGGTCGAGCGTGGTCACCGGATCGCCGGGCCGTTCCAGCAGGTCGGCGCGGATGAGCCCGTCGAGGTCCAGAACCGGCGACTCGATCACGGCCCGCGAACCGAGCCCGGTCGACTCCACAAGCCGAATCGTGACGCCGTCGGAGGACGACAGGCCGTCGGCGGGGGACAGGCCGTGGGCGTGCGGGTTGCCGGTGGCCTTGATGGTGCCGAGCAGGACGTCCCGGGCGGGCTCCACCCGCAGGAGCGAGTGCACCTGCGGCAACGTGCCGTCGGCGGCCGGTGCGACCTCCCGCGCCAGCATCGGCGTGATGAACTCCTGTCCCGCCGCCGGCAGCCGCAACGCCCGCCAGTCGCCGTCCCCGCCGGCCAGCGCGTACGAGAACTCGTGCGTCCAGTGCTGCACCTGGAACCCGGCCCCATCAGGCCCGGTACGCCGAGGCGGATCCAGCCAGACCCCCGAAGGCCACCCGGTACAGGACCGCATGAGCGACAGATGCAACGCCCCCGCGGAATCCACCGCGAACCCCGGCAACCCGTACGTGAGCAGCGCGACCGTACGAGACTCCAGCACCTCCTCGCCCACCGGGCAAACGGCGGAGATCACGGCATCCGCCAGATCCGCGACCAGCGCCTCCACCGGCCCGGCGACGATGAGCGCGGGCAGCGCGCGTACGTCACGCAGGTCGGCGCTGGGCTGCCACACCTCGGCCAGCGGCCGTTCGGCGGGTACCCAGACCAGCGGCGCCCCCGACTTGAGCGCGTCGAGGAAGGCCGGGTCGCTGCGGTCGAGGAGCTCGGCGGCCAGCGGGTTGGCGTCCGGGCCGCCCAGGATGATGCGTACGTCCGGCAGGTTCGAGTCGACGTCCAGCCAGCCGTACCGGGAGCCGGAGGCGGACGAGGTCGTGGCGGTCACGCCCGCGCGGGCCAGGGCCACCACCAGCGAACGGGCCCCGGGCGCGTCCTCCAGAGTGGGCACCACCACCTCGGCGACCCCCAGCGCTCGCGCGCCCGCCTCGCCCAGGTCCACCTTGGCCGTGGCGGACAGCCCGAACCAGGTGTTGGCCGGGTTGTCGAGCGTCCACGGGTGCTCGGCGGTGTCGACCTCGGGCTGCGCGAACCCGCGCCCCACCACGGCGCCCGCCACGTCGGATACCGGCAGCGCGCCCGCCACCTGCGCCGGGAAGCGGACCCGGAGCAGCCGGTCGGCGCCGGTGTAGTCGAGCACGCGGGTGGTGAACTCGACCCGGTCCGAGCCGGTCCAGAGCGTGACGATCTGCTCATAGGACACCTCGCCCACCTGGCCGGTGATGGTCAGGCGCTGTCCGAGGGGACTCTGCGAGGCGTGTACGGCCACTGCGGCGGCCTCGCCGGAGCCGGTGGCGTGACCGGTCGGCAGCAGGTGCCACGGCCCTTCGCCCATGTCGGGGTGTGTCGGGTATTCGTCGTACAGCCGCAGCTCGTTCCCGAGCCCCGACAGCAGCTCGCGGCCCGAGGCGCGGTCGAACACCGACTCCAGACCGCCGCCGCGCGCCGGATCGGCGGCGACGCGCCACCGGTCGTTCGAGATGGCGGTCCCGGGCAGCGGCTGCCAGGTGTCGGCCGGCCCCTCGACGATCCGGTACGTCCGCCAGCCCATCGACGGCACGTCCTTGGCCAGGAAGACCAGCGTGCCGTCCTCCTCGATCGCCGGGATCTCGCCTTCTACCCGCTCACCCGGCGCGAGGCGTACCCGCACCAGTCCGTCACGCGCGAACGGCAGTGTGTTGGTGACCACGACGCTGCGGCCGTCGAGCGAGATCTGGCCGAGCAGCGCGTCCAGCGCGCGATCGCGGGCGTCGGCGGCCAGGTCGTGCGCCTCGCGCCAGCCCGTCAGCAGGTCGATGTAGACCTGGTCCGACTCGGAGCCGGTGATCCCGTCGTGGTGCGCCCCGTACGCCAGCTGCCGCCACACCTTGTCCAGCGCGGTGTGCGGATAGCCGCCCAGACCCAGCAGCGACGCGAACGCCGACAGCCGCTCGGCGTCGAGCGCCGCCACCTCGGCCGCGCGCTGGGCCTGCTTGGTGTCGATGTACGAGACGTCTTTGCCGGTATAGATGGGGTTCATATCCCGGGTCTGCGGGCTGAATGCCGATATTTCCCCACGCACCGCGTCGAGGAAGTCCCGTGGCGTGCCGCAGACGAACCGGGGCCAGACGTATCGGGCCGCCCAGGTCCGGTGGATGTCGGTCACCCACTTGTTCGGCGGGGTGTAGTCGGTGCCGACGGGCAGCAGGATGTTCCGGGTCGCGGCCACGGGCTTCAGCGAGCGGTAGAGCTCGTACGTCGCCCGCGTCGCCTCCTCCAGCGACGGCGAGGAGTCCATCCACCAGCCCGCCGAATAGTGAGCGGGCATGTAGTGCGTCAGCACGCCCTCTCCCGACGGCGAGATCCACTCGAACTCGCTCGGGAACTGCATCAGGGAGGCGTCGTTCTTGGCCTCCCTGAAGTTCTTGCTGATGGGGCCCCACTGGTGGAACGGCCCCCGGGCCCACGCGCTGCCGGTCAGCCCGGCCGCCGCCAGGTAGCCGGGGAACTGCGGGTCGTGCCCGAACACGTCGAGCTGCCAGGCCGTACGTGGGTCGCCGCCGAGGATGTCGCGCTGGTAGCCGATGCCGTACACGATGTTGCGGATGGTGCTCTCGGCGCCGGTCAGGTTCGTGTTCGGCTCGTTGTACGTCCCGCCGAGGAGCTCCACCCGGCCCTCGTCGAGCAGCGCGCGCAGGTCGGCCCGGCGCTCGGGATGGGTGTCGAAGAACGGCTTGAGATAGTCGACCTCGGCCAGCACGAACCGGTACTCGGGATCGCGCAAAGCCAGCTCGATATGTGCCTCGACCAGCGCGAACGCGTTGTGCTCCCACAGCGGCCGGGTCGTGGAGTCGACCGAGAGCAGCTCCCAGGGGCTGGTGTAGGCGGCCTGCGTGTTCCACCAGACGGGGTCGTAGTGGAAGTGCGACACCATGTACATCGTCCAGCCCGGCTCCTCGGCCGTGACCTCGACGTCGAGCGCCGCGTCGCCGAAGGTGACGATGCAGGGCACCACGCTCCCGTACGGCACGCTGACCTCCAGCGGCACCTCGACGGTGACCGGGCCCACCCCTGCCGGCACGCTCACCGGCGCCGCGCAGGACACCCCGGGTCCGCGAACGTCGAGCGGGGTCTCCTGCCCATCCGGCTCCAGCGTGACCTTGAGCACCTGGTACGGACGCTTCGCCGTGCCGACGAACAGGTCGGTCGACTCTGCGGACAGCAAGTGAGCAGGCAAGACGACTCCTTTAAGGAGATATGGGCGGCTTCGTCACTTTATGCTGTTCTAAGATCCATGACAACGATGTCATCACCGCCTCTGCGAACTCATCTGAATGGTGGCGACGGAGACCCGTTCCTTCGGGGCCGGGAGGAAGCGCCACCCTCCCTTCGAAAACAGTATGGGAAGGCTCGGTCACGTTCGGTAATGTGTGCGGTGGGGGAGGGCACTGTGACAGGAGGTGCTCGATGGCGATCCGCCGCTCCGCCACCAAACGCAACGGCCTGCCCACAGTCGTGCAACTGCGGCTCACGCCCACCTCGGCCCAGGCCGACCACCTGGCAGAAACGCGCCCACCTCTTTCGCCCGCACGGCGCCACCCCTACGACGCCCGGCTGATGAGCTGGAATCGTGACGCCGGGACTGTGTCGCTGTGGACCCCCACCGGCCGTGTCGCCGTGCCCTGCACGGGCCGGCCGGAAGATCTCAAGGTCATCGAGGCACTGCCGCACCCTGCACGGTTGGGCGTTCGCCCAGCAGGCCGCGTTCACCCGCTACAAGGCCGCCCGCGCCGGGATCGCCTTCGTGCTGGTCGACCCCGCCTACACCTCGCAGGCGTGTCCGGAATGCGGGCATATCAGCAGGGCGAATCGTCCGGCGCGGGGCCGGTTCGTCTGCCAAAGGTGTGGCCTCGCTGGGCACGCCGACCCCATCGCGGCCCGCAACATCGCCGCACGCGGCGCTGCGGGCTGGGCTGTCATCAACCAGCCACACGCTACCGGCCTCCCTTCAGCCAGACGGGACCGTGAGAGCAAACCCCCGGCTTCAGCTGATGGCAGTTGATGGAAGGATGGCGAGACATGAGCGCAGTGAAACTCGACGGCAAGGCGACCGCGGCCAGGATCAAGGCCGACCTCACGACGCGGGTGACCGCGCTCAGAGAGCGTGGCATCACCCCCGGTCTCGGCACCGTGCTGGTCGGCGACGACCCCGGCAGCCAGATCTATGTGGCGGGCAAGCACCGCGACTGTGCCGAGGTCGGCATCGCCTCCATCCGCGTGGACCTCCCGGCCGACGCCACCCAGGCCGAAGTCGAGGCGGCCATTGACGAGCTCAACGCCTCGCCGGAGTGCACCGGCTACATCGTCCAGCTCCCGCTGCCCCGCCACCTCGACACGATGGCGCTGCTGGAGCGCATGGACCCGGCCAAGGACGCCGACGGCCTGCACCCGGTCAACCTGGGCCGCCTGGTCCACATGGTCGACGCGCCGCTGCCCTGCACGCCGCACGGCATCGTGCTGCTCCTCCAGGAGTACGGCGTGCCGATCAAGGGCGCCGAGGTGGCCGTGGTCGGACGCGGCATCACGGTGGGCCGCTCGCTCGGCCTGCTGCTGACCCGGCGCAGCGAGAACGCCACGGTCACCCTCTGCCACACCGGCACCCGCGACCTGGCCGCGCACGTCCGCCACGCCGACATCGTGGTGGCCGCCGCCGGGGTGCCCGGCCTCATCACCCCGGCCATGGTCAAGCCGGGCGCGGCCGTGCTCGACGTGGGCGTCTCGCGGGTGGACGGCAAGATCGCCGGTGATGTTGCGGCCGAGGTGGCGGAGGTGGCGGGCTTCCTGACCCCCAACCCCGGCGGCGTCGGCCCGATGACCCGCGCCCTCCTGCTCTCCAACGTGGTCGAGGCCGCCGAACGCGCCTGACCTCGTCGGCAGGCCGGGCGAGGACGCCTGATTGGACCGCAGGGCGGGCGAACTCGCCTGATCGGGTCGCAGGCCGGGCATTCTTCTTACGGCTGGAAGCTTCTTACGGCTGGAAGTCGGGGTCCACGGCGACGGTCACCTCAAGCAGCAGGGGCTCCTCGCGGTCCACAAGCGTGGGCATCACCTCGTCGAGCACCGCCGCGAGCTCCTCCGCCGTGTCCACCCGCCTGGCCGCGCAGCCCAGCGACCGGGCCATCCCGCCCATGCTGACCTCGGTGAACGCGGGCCACGGCGCCTTGCCGCCCGCCTTGTCGGCCAGCCGGTCCATGATCGCGTACCGGCCGTTGGCGAGGACCACGAACAGCGCGCCCACCCGGTAGTGGGCCGCGCTCCACAGCGCGTGCACCCCGTACAGCGCCGAGCCGTCGCCCACCACCGCGACCACCGGCCGGTCGGGCAGCGACATGCGCAGACCGACCGCCGCAGGCACGCCGAACCCCAGCCCGCCCATGGCGGCCGACACGAAGCCCAGCGGGTTACGGGCCGGGACCAGCCGGTGCAGGTCCGGACGCGACGACGGTGTCTCCTCCACGAGCACCGCATCGGCGGGCAGCCGCCTGGCGAGCTGGTGCAGGACGTGCGCGGCTCGCAGAACCTCCCCTTCCGGGGGCAACCCGGGTCCATCGGGCGCGGGCCGCAGCGGAGCGGGCCTGGCGGGCACGAGTACGGCCAGCCGCTCACAGACGGCGGCCGGCGCGGCGAGATAGGCCAGGTCGGCCGGACTGCGGTGCGCCTCGGCCGGGTCGTCGGTGACCAGCGCGACAGTGGTACCGGGCTCGACCAGCGGACCGGTGTCGAACGGGTACTGACGGAAGACCGGGGCACCCACGGCGAGCACCACGTCGTGCGCCGCCAGCGCCGCGCGCAGCCGGGCACGATCGGCGGGCAGCACCCCGGCGTACTGCGGATGGTCCTGCGGGAACCCCGCCATCGCCCCGAACGACTCCTGCCAGACCGGACACCCCAGCCGCTCAGCAAGCGCCACCACCGCCGCCCACCCTGCCTCCCGAACACCTGAGCCCGCGAGGGCAACGCTCTCGCCGGACGGCCCGGAGGCGACCACGCCCACGCCCTCACCGGACGGCCCGGAGGCGACCACGCCCTCACGAGACGGTCCGGAGGCGACCACGCCCATGTCCGCGCCAGTGCGCACGCCGGCGCCCGCGACGATCGCCGGAGAGCGGGCCTCGGACAGCAGCGCGGCCAGGGGTGCGAGCGACTCGTCCGACACGGCGGCCGGCCGCAGTAGCCGCGTCGGCGCCGCGATCGTCTCGTCCTGGAACGGCGCCGCCCAGTCGTCCAACGGCACCACCACCAGCGCGGGCCCTCGGAACGTGACCGCCTCGTGGTAGGCCCGCGCCACGGCACCCGGCACATCCTGCGCCCGCACCGGTTGGTCGACCCACACCGGATAGTCCCCGGCCAGCCCCTCCAACCGCCCGGTCAGGAACGGCTCCAACGCCAAATGACGACGATCCTGCTGCCCGACCAGGATCACCAGCGGCACCCGATTGGCCCGCGCGGTGGCGATCGCGCCGACCGCGTTGCCCAGACCCGCCGCGGTGTGCAGCACGGCCAGCGCCGGCGCCCCGTGCCCGATCGCCCACCCGGTGGCCATGCCGACCACCGACCCCTCATGCAGGGCCAGCACGAACCGCAGGTCGTCGGGCAGCCCGGTCAGCAGCGCGACCTCGGTCGAGCCCGGATTGCAGAAGATCGTGGTCAGCCCGAACCGCCGCAGCACCTCGAACGTGGCCTCTCGAACCGTGCTCACCGCGCTCACCGTGCCCGCCTGAGTCCGCCCACCGCGTGTTGTCACAGTGCCTGGCCGAGCCGCTCGCCGCCCATGATCACCGTGGGTGACGACGATAGCACGATCACCCGTTATCCCAGGTAGACCGTCATCCTCGTCTCCCCTGCGGGGTGGTTCTCCCTGGGACATCAGCCACGACTGACCGTCATCTTCCGCTCCCCGGAGGGAGCGTCTCTCTGGGACCCTAGTCACGACAGACCGCCTGCTTCGCCTCCCCGGAAGGGGTCTCTCTCGCAAGGGACCCCAGCCACCACGGACCGTCACAAAGATCGAGACAGTCGTGTGACGGACCCTGGGTGATAACCGCACTACCGGCGCCGATACCGGTCCGTAGCCTCCTTCGTGGCGCGGATCGCGGCGTCGGCCGTGTCGTACGTGCGCTGCGCCAACCCGACGAAGATGCAGTCGACGATCAGGAGCTGGCTGATCCGGCTGGCCAGCGCCCCAGGCCGGAACGCGGTCTCCCGACCCGCCGACACCAGCGTGTAGTCGGCCAGCCCGGCCAGCGACGACCGCGGATTGTTGGTGATCGCGACCACCAGCGCCCCCGCCTCCGCAGCAGTGCGGGCCGGGTCCAGTACGTCCGGCGTCTCGCCGCCGCAGCTGATCGCCACCACCACGTCGCCCGCCCGCAGCAGGGCCGCGCTGGTCAGCGCCAGGTGGGCGTCGCTGAACGGGTGGCTGGACAGCCCGATCCGCAGCAGCTTCTGGGACATGTCGGCCGCCACGAGCCCGGAGGCCGCCACGCCGTACACGTCCACCCGCCGGGCCCTCGCGATGGCCGTGACGACCTCCCCGAGCGGCTCGGGGTCGAGTTGGGCGGCCGTGTCGGCCAGCGCCTCCGACTCGGCCCGCGCCACCTTGGCGATGACGTCGGTGAGCGGGTCGTCGGGGCCGAGGTCGCCGGGCACCAGCCGCTCGGGCTCCTTCGCGACAGCGGCGGCCAGGGCGAAGCGCATCTGCGAGTAGCCGGCGAAGCCGAGCGCCCTGGCAGTGCGTACGATCGTCGCCTCGCTCGTCCCGGACACCCCGCTGAACTCGGTGATCGTGCTCCGGACGACCACGCCGGGGTCGGCGAGGATGATGTGCGCGATGGCCTGCGCGGCCGGCGTCAGGGACGGCAGCACCGCACGGACGGCGGCCACGGGGTTGGCCGGCTCGTTCATCCGCCCGCCCAGCCCGTCGATAGCCAGTCCGCCCACGTGGTCAGCAGCCACGCCGTCAACAGCGACGCCGTCAGCAGCAAGCCAGTCAGCAGCCAGGACGCCAACAGCCAGCCCGTCGATAGACGGAGGCGCCCGGTCACCGGGTCAGCCATTCGGCCGCCGCCTGCGCCGAGACGCGCGAGATGCCGTGCGTGACCAGGTGCGCGGCCCCGTCGGGCGTACCGGGGATGCCGGTGTCCACGACGATCACCTCCGGCCGCACCTGTACGGCCCGCGCCACCGTCTCCCGTACCCACGGATAACGGGCAGCGTCGTGCACCACGAGAACGACCGGCCGGTCGTCGAACGGCGGCAGCTCACCCTCCGGCTCCATCTGGATCCGCGTGGTCCCCGGCAGCAGCGTGCTGAGCGCCGCCGTGATGCCGGTCGGCGTCGAGGGGTCCACCGCCTTGTTGAAGCGCGTGTTGACCTCCACGACCAGCGGCGGCCGGGTCAAGGTGGCCGTCCCCGTCACGGTCAGCGCGGCCCTGGCGGCCTCCAGGCCCACGCCCTCGTCGACGTCGGCGCGGGCCTTGTCACGCAGCGCCGACTGCCCGGCGTACCAGTCGGACAGCGCGAGGACCCGGGCGGCGGCCTCGGCCAGGCGCTCCTCGGGGAGCACACCAGCGCGGACGGCCGCCACAATGGCGTCGCGGATGTCGTGCAGGCTCCGCTCGGTCGACAGGCCCACGCAGATGGCGTCGACGCCAGCGCCGAGCGCGCGGACCGCGATCTCCCCGGGCTCGAACATCGCGGCCACCGCCCGCATCTCGATCGCGTCGGTGACCAGCATCCCGTCGAAGCCGAGCTCGCCCCTGAGGAGCTCGGTCATCACGGTACGGCTGAGCGTCGCGGGCAACGACGGGTCGAGGGCGGGGACGAGGAGGTGACCCGACATGACCGAGCGCACCCCGGCCGCGATTGCCGCTCTGAACGGCGGCAGGTCACGCTCATCGATCAAGTCGCGCGAGGCGTGTACGGTCGGCAGCGCCAGGTGCGAGTCCGTGACCGTGTCACCGTGGCCGGGGAAGTGCTTGGCGCAGGCGGCGACCCCGGCGCCCTGTACCCCGTTGACGTAGGCCACGGTGTGGCGGGAGACCAGGTCGGCGGTCGGGCCGAACGAGCGGACGCCGATCACCGGGTTGGCGGGGTTGGCGTTGACGTCGGCGGAAGGCGCGTAGTTGAGCGTGATGTCCGCTTCGGCGAGCATCCGGCCGATCTGGCGGCCCACGCGCTCCGTCAGGGCCACGTCGTCCACCACGCCGAGCGCCCGGTTGCCCGGGAAGGAACTGCCGGAGGCGACCTCCAGACGGGTGACCGCTCCGCCCTCCTCGTCGATCGCGACGACGGCGCCCGGGTTCTCGGCGCGAAACCGCTGGACGAGCTGCTGCCCGGGGTTGTTGCGGGCGAACAGCACCAGGCCGCCGAGTCCTTCGCCGAGCGCCCTGCGCAACCAGTCGGGAGCCGACGTGCCTTCATAGCCTGGCTGGAGCACTGTCATCGCTAGTCGGTACAGGTCAGGGGACATGCGGCATTTTCCTTCACGATTGTTGAATTGAAGGTAATTTTCTGTCATCGTCGCCCTCGACACAACCACTTCCGAGAGGCCAAACCCCCCATGCCCAGCCGAAGGACGTTACTGAAGGGCCTCGCCCTCGCCGCTGCCGCCTCCGTCGTACCGCTTCCCGCCTTCGCCGCAGACTACGTCCCGCCGTTGCGTCAGATGCGCGGCATGTGGATCGCCTCCGTGGTCAACATCAACTGGCCCTCCAAGACCGGGCTGACCGTCGAACAGCAGAAGGCCGAATACCTCGCCTGGCTGGACCTGGCCGTGCAGCGCAAGCTGAACTCCGTCTTCGTGCAGATCAGGCCGACCGCCGACGCGTTCTGGCCGTCGCCGTTCGAACCGTGGTCGCAATGGCTGACCGGCACCCAGGGGCAGGACCCCGGCTACGACCCGCTGGGCTTCATCGTGGAGGAGACGCACAAGCGGGGACTGGCCTTCCACGCCTGGTTCAACCCGTACCGGGTCTCGATGCAGGCCGACCCGGCCAAGCTGCACCCCGACCACCCGGGACGCAAGCACCCCGACTGGATCCTGCCGTTCGGCGGCAAGCTCTACTACAACCCCGGCATGCCCGAGGTGCGGAAGTTCTGCCAGGACGCGATCATGGACGCGGTCACCCGGTACGACATCGACGGCCTGCACTTCGACGACTACTTCTACCCGACGAACACCACGGCCTTCGACGACAGCGCCGCCTTCGCCCAGTACGGAGCCGGCTTCCCGGACCTGGCCACCTGGCGGCGCAACAACGTCGACCTCATGGTCTCGGAGATGCAGCAGCGCGTGCGCGCGGTCAAGCCGGAGATCGCCTGGGGCATCAGCCCGTCGGGCATCTGGCGCAACAAGGCCAGCGACCCCCTCGGCTCCGAGACCAGCGGCGGTCAGTCGTACGACAGCCTGCACGCCGACACCAGGGGCTGGGTGAAGAAGGGCTGGCTCGACTACATCGCACCCCAGCTCTACTGGTACATCGGCCAGCCGCCGGCCGACTACGCCAAGCTCGTCCCGTGGTGGTCCGACGTGGCGAACGGCACCGGCACGCTGCTCTGGATCGGCCAGGCCGCCTACAAGGCGGGCGACCCCGCCCAGACCGCGCCCGAATGGCAGAACCCGGCCGAGCTGTCCAAGCACCTCACGCTCAACCGGGACAATCCACCGGTCAGCGGTGACATCTGGTACAACGCCAACGACCTGCGGGCCGACCGGATCGGCTCGATCAGCACGGCCGTGAACGACCACTACACCCGGCCCGCCCTGGCCCCGGTGCTGACCAGGCTGGCGAGTGGCGAGGCGCCGCACCGGCCGGTGCTGGCGTACGCGCTGCGGAAGCACGGCGGGGTGGAGGTACGCGCGGTCGCGACGGATCGGCACGAGCCCTTCCAGTTCGCCATCTTCCGGTTCCCCGGCAAGGCCGCGTCTGGTGCGTTCGCCGACGCCCGCAACCTGGTCGCGGTGCTGCCGGGTGACCGGCAGGTGCACTGGGTGGACCCGGAGGGCAAGCGCGGGGATCACTACTACGTGGTCGCCGTCGACCGGGCCAACCGGACCAGCAAGCCGAGCAACGGGTTCCGGGTGCTCTGAGTGCGGTGATTCCTCGGAGGGTTGTCAACACGACCGACTCGATCTTTGTGACGGTCCGTGGTGGCGGGTGTCCCTTGGGTGGGATACCCCCCTTCGGGGGAGGAGAAGCAGGCGGTCCGTGGTGGCTGGCGTCCTTTGGGGGGAGACCCCTTCCGGGGAAGCGGAAGATGACGGTCCGTCGTGGTTGGAGTCCCTTCGGGGGAAGCAGGCGAACGGAGTGCGATGCGGGTTCTCGGTCTTATCTCGGGCACGTCCCATGACGGGATAGACAGTGCGGTCGTGGACTGGTCGCTGGATGGCGGTGTGCTGACCGGCACGCTGGTCCACACCGGCGAGCGGCCGTACGAGCCCGGCCTGCGAGCCCGTATCGTGGCCGCGTTGCCGCCCAGCAAGATCGACCTGGGCGAGGTGTGCGCCCTGGACACGCTCATCGGCCAGGCGTTCGCCGAGGCGGCGGCCGAAGGGCCGGCGGCCGACCTGATCTGCTCCCACGGGCAGACGCTCTTCCACTGGGTGGAGGGCGGCCGGGTGCTCGGCACCCTGCAGCTGGGCCAGCCGGCCTGGATCGCCGAGCGCACCGGGCTGCCCGTGGTCTCGGACGTGCGGGTGCGCGACGTGGCCGCCGGCGGGCAGGGGGCGCCGCTCGTCTCCTACCTCGATCTGCTGCTCATGGCCGGGCTGCCGGGGCGTACCGGGGCGTTGAACCTGGGCGGGATCGCCAACCTGACCGTGCGGGAGCCGGCCGTCGCCTACGACACCGGGCCCGCGTGCGCGCTCATCGACGCCGCCGCGCCCCCGTACGACAAGGACGGGGTGCTCGGCGCGGCCGGGACGGTCGACGCGGCGCTGCTGGCGGAGCTGCTCGCCGAGCCGTACTACGCGAAGGAACCGCCGAAATCCACCGGTAAAGAGCTCTTCACACCTGGGTACGTCAAGGCGGACCTTCCGCAGGCCGACCTCGTCGCCACGCTGACCGCACTCACCGCGGAGACCGTGGCGGCCGAGATCCGGCGGCACGGGCTCGACACCGTGATCGTCTCCGGCGGCGGTGTGCGCAATCCCACACTCATGGGCATGCTGCGCGCACGCGTGCCGGACACGCGGCTCGTGACCAGCGACGAGCTCGGCGTGCCCGCCGACGCGAAGGAGGCGATCGCCTTCTCGTTGTTCGGCTGGCTCACCGCGCACGGTCTGCCGTCGACCGTGCCCAGTTGCACGGGCGCCTCAGGGGCGCGCGTTCTGGGCACGGTGACGCCGGGCTCCGGTCCGCTCGCGCTGCCGGAACCCCTCGCCGTGGCGCCGGTCGCGATCCGTTTCCTCTAGTGGGCCGCGCTCAGCGGCCCACCACAGGTAGCGGGGTCTGCACCTATGAAGCCCTGCGTCCGGCCGCCGTCGGTTGCTGTTGCTCGGCCGACGTCCCCGACCGCTGTGGTGGCACCACAGGAGTCGGGCGCACCAGGCCCAGCGCGACGACCTCGTTGGCCAGCCGTGTGCGCCGGTTGGTGCCCTCGGGAATCCGGAACTTCTGGTACAGCCGCAGCAGGTGTTGCTTGACCGCGGCTTCGGTCACGACCAGGTCGTCGGCGATCTCACGTGCGGTCGCCGGGGCGACGAACGCCTCATCCGACAGCGCCGGCCTGCAGAGCGAGGTCAGCACATCGACCTCGCGCCTGGTCAGCTCGGGCGCAGCGGCCCTGCGCAGTTCGACCTCGGGGGTGAAGTCCTCACGGGGGACTCCGCCGATGCGACCGCGCGCCGCGCCGAAGGAGACGACGTCGCCGTCGTCCAGCACCCTCCGGGCGATCGGCCTGCCGTTCACCCGTGTGCCGTTGCGGGACAGGCCCAGATCAACGACGTACAGGTAGGGTCCTCGCCTGACGAACTCGGCATGGAGTCGAGACACACTCGGGTCGGTCAGCCGGATGTCCGCGCCCCGGCCCCTCCCCACCGTCGTGATCTCGGGGCGCAACGGGACCACCTCGCCGGTGTCCTCGATGCGTATGAACGGCCCCTCCACGGCAGTTCCTCCCCAGGTAGCCCGCCGTAACTATTACTACAGCTCCGGCTTACCCAAACGAGGGGATGCGGAATCGCCTTTGCCATAAGGAGAATCCAGCGTGAAATTGGTCTGGACCTTCGCGGACGGTTTTGCCTGCTCACGGGTAGACTTCGGGCGGAGATATGCGGAGGAAACACTCATGGCGGACAAGCCCACGAAAGGCCTGGCCGATGTCGTAGCCGCGTCCACAGCGCTCAGCGACATTGACGGGAAGGCCGGTCGTCTCTTCTATCGCGGATACGACATCCACGATCTGGCCGGCCGCGCGACGTTCGAAGAGACCGCTCACCTGCTGCAGTGCGGCAAGCTTCCCAACCGGGACGAGTTGGACAGGTACGGCGATGAGCTGGTGCGGGGCCGCGAGCTCGGCGCGCTCGTCTCCGCGAACATCCCGGAGATCGCCGAGAAGCAGAAACCGATGGAGGCCCTGCGCTCCCTGGTCTCCCTCTCCGCGGCGGACGATCCGGACAAGGACTCCATCGCCCCCGAAGCGAACCTGCGCAAGGCCGCGCGCCTGACCGCGCAGCAGCCCCTGCTGGTCGCCCGCTACCACGCCGCCCGCAACGGCGCCGAGGTCCCGGAGCCCGACCCGGCGATGAGCATCGCGGCGAACTTCCTCCTGCAGGTGACCGGACGCGTTCCGGCCCAGCGCGAGGTCGAGCTCTTCGACACCTGTCTGGTGCTGCACGCCGACCACACCATGAACGCCTCGACGTTCGCCGCCCGCGTCTGCGCCGCGACCCTGTCGGACATGCACTCGGCCATCGTCGCCGCCATCGGGACGCTCAAGGGCCCCCTGCACGGCGGCGCTAACGAGCAGGTCATGAAGACCCTCGAATCGATCTCGCCCACCGGGGTGGCGCAGGCCGTACGGGAGAAGCTGGCCGCCGGCGAGAAGATCATGGGCTTCGGCCACCGCGTCTACAAGACCGAGGACCCGCGGGCCACGCACCTGCGCAGGATGTCGCAGGAACTCGCCGAATCCACCGGCGACGACACCTATTATCGGATGTCCAAGGAGATGGAGGAGGTCGTCTTCGAGATGAAGGGCCTCTATCCCAATGTCGACTTCTACGCGGCATCGGTCTATCACTATCTGGGCATTCCGACGGACCTGTTCACACCGGTCTTCTCGATCAGCCGCATGGCCGGATGGACGGCGCACGTGATCGAGCAGCATGCCGACAACAGACTGATCCGCCCCGACAGTGAGTACATCGGTGAGCGTGACCAGAAATGGAAGCCGATAGAGGAGCGATGAGCTTGGGCTGGAGAGAGCGAGGCACGATGCCGACGGAGGTCCGCAGCGAATGCGAATGCGGCCGTAAGCAGGCACGTTGAGTCGTTCTGGAGAGAGTTGGGGGCCGTACCCGCTGGTTCTGGCGGGTGCGGTCGTCGGCGTTGCGCTGATTTTCCTCGTGGACCCGCGGTGGGGCGGGTTCGCGTTGGGCGCCGCCGTCATGGTGGCCGCCGCGCTCCGTTTCGCCGGGTACGGCGGGCTCGCCGTACGCAGCAAGAGGACGGACGTCATCACGCTCGGGGTGTTCGGATTCGTGCTCGTCCTTACCTCGCTGATCTTGGCGAACGACGAGCTCAAGGGAATGATCATGTCCCTTTTGGCCCGGTGACCCCACCTCCACCGACCCGGTCGATGCAGGGCCGCCTTCGGGCGGCCCTTCCGTTTCTCTAGAACATCTCTTGGCCCTCACAGAGCGTGACGGAGTTGATCAGATGGGTAAGAGTCCCTGGTAAGAGTCATAGGTGGCCCAGGGGGTTCGGATGCGATTGCGTCTTTTGAGTGGGGTGGGACTGATCGCGGTCACGGCGGTCGTGTGCGGCTGTGGCTCGGAGCCGGTCGCCAAGCCGGTGAACAACGCGGCCAACACGGCGGCCAAACTGAAGCAGGCCAAGGCCGCGCAGCTGGCGCTGGCCGCCAAGGTGAAGGCCAACGAGCTGGGACAGATCCCGGTGCTGATGTTCCACCGGGTGATCAAGAATCCGGCGACCACCGACGACCGGACTCCCGAGCAGTTCAGGGGAGATCTCGAGCGGCTGGTCAAGGACGGGTACGTACCGATCACCGCCGCCGAGTACGTCACCGGCAAGATCGACATCCCGGCGGGCAAGCACGCGGTCGTGCTGACCTTCGACGACTCCTCGCCCTCACAGCTCACGCTGGACGAGATGGGCAACCTGGCGCCCGACACCGCCATCGGCATCCTGCGTGACGTGGCGGCGAAGAATCCCGGCTTCCGGCCGGTGGCCACGATGTACATCACGCGCGACATGTTCGGCAAGACCGTGCGCGACGAGCAGGCTCAGATGCTGCTCTGGCTCAAGGACAACGGGTTCGACCTCGGCAACCACACCCGCGACCACATCAACCTGCGGGGCCGGTCGCAGAAGGAGGTCGAGGAGCAGATCGCGACCGTCCAGACGATGATCAGCTCCCTGGCCTTCGTCAAGCCGGTGACCATCGCCCTGCCGTACGGCAACCAGCCGCACAACAAGAAGTGGGCCATGCACGGCAAGCTCGGCGACGTCACCTATGACCACAAGGGTGTCTTCCTGGCCGGTTACACGCCCGCGCCCGCGCCGTTCAGCAAGTCCTTCGACCCGCTGGGCATCCCGCGCATCAGGGCGATGGACAAGAAGGGCGACTGCAAGCAGTTCTGCTCCGTGGCCTGGCTCGACTGGCTGAAGAACAACCCGGACATGCGTTACACCTCAGACGGTGACCCGTTGACCGTGGCCTTCCCGAAGTTCAAGAACCCGTTCCTGCGGACGTCCTTCACCTCGCGGGCTCTCGCGTACTGAAATTGATGCCGGCCCGGCACAGGCGCTCGATCAGCGGGCGGCCCATCGCGGCGGCGGTGGTGACCTGGCCGGCGATCTCGGGCACGTCGTCGAAGGCCAGGCAGAGTGCCGCCTCGCCGAGCATCTTGGCCGTCTCGTCGTAACCGGGGTCGCCGCCCGCGACCTCGGTGACGACCCGCCGGCCGCCGCCCTCGCCGAGGAGGGTGACCTTGAACCAGTTGCGGGCCCGCTGTTCGGGGGTGGGCCCGTCGCCGGGCTTGACGCGGCTCGCCATCCAGTCGCGTACCGGGGGGATCTGCGCGAGCGCCGCCATCGTGCCCGCTCCCGCCGCCACCGCGAGGGCGGCGGGCAGGGTCTTGACGGCGTAGTACTGGCGGTAGGTGAAGTCGGGGCCGTAGCGGTCGAGCAGGCGGGCCGAACGGCCGACGATCAGCGGGTCCAGGCTCGGCATCGGCAGCGCCCAACCGCCGACATAGCGCAGGCCGCCGGGCAGTGAGCTGACGCGGCGACCGGGCGGCAGCGGCTCGGCCGCGCGTCGCCGGGCTGCCGCCTCCAGGAGTTGCAGCGGGCGGGAGACGATCGTCATCCCGGAGGCCAGCGTGCCCCCCGACGCTCGCATCTCGCTCCTGAGGAACCCGCTGACCTTGAGCGGCACGTGCTCCGGCAGCTGGTCGACCGTGAAGAGTACGCCCAGGTCGTAGGGGATGGAGTCGAAGCCGCAGGCGTGCACCAGCTTGGCGCCCGTCGTGGTGGCCCGCCGGTGGTGGCGGACGTACATCCGGTCCACGAATTCGGCCTCGCCGGTCAGGTCCAGATAATGAGTGCCCGCCTCGGCGCAGGCGGCCACGAGCGGCTCGCCGTACCGGAGGTAGGGGCCGACGGTCGTGACGACGACGCGGGTCGCGTGGGCGATCGCGGCCAGCGAGGCGGGGTCGGTGGCATCGGCGATCAGGATCGGGACGTCGAGGCCGAGTCGTTCCAGCTTGGCCCGGTCGCGGCCGGCCAGTGCCCAGCGCACCTCGGGGCCGGCCGTTTTGGCGAGGTAGGCCGCGGTGAGCGCGCCGGTGAAGCCGCTCGCGCCGAACAGCACGATGTCGTACGCACGGGCCATAATCCCGAGCCTCCTCGGTGCTTCTCGTAGTTTCGCCCTATTCTGGGGTAATTCGGCGTTTCTCCTCACCCTGGTGATGGCGGGTGGCCATACTGCTCCTGGCGACAAACCGTGACGTCACGAACGGTTAACGGTTCCCTGAGAGCTTACTGAGCGTCGTAAAGTTTGCGTCGTTGGGCTTTGTTTGAACGTGGGGAAGATGAATGCCGCAGATCTCGCCGCTGGTCGCCGGCGACCCCGGCCAGCTGGGGTCGTTCCGGCTGGTCGGCCGGGTTGGGGAAGGCGGCCAGGGCATCGTCTACCTGGGCGTCACCGATGAGGGTGAGCAGGCTGCGATCAAGCTGCTGCATGTCAAGTTCAGCGGGGACACGATCGCCAGGTCGCGGTTCGCCAGGGAGCTGAAGGCCGCGCAGCGGGTGGCGTCGTTCTGCACAGCCCGGGTGATCGAGGCCGATCTCGACGGCGACACGCCGTACATCGCCAGCGAGTACATCGACGGGCGCGCCCTCAGGGACATCGTCGAAGACGACGGCCCACTGCGGGGGACGGCGCTCGACCGGCTGGCGATCGGGACGGCGACCGCGCTGACCGCGATCCACCACGCCTCGATCGTGCACCGCGACTTCAAGCCCGACAACGTGCTGATCGCCGCCGACGGGCCGCGCGTGGTCGACTTCGGCATCGCCAGGATCATCGACTCGAGCGGCACCATCACCAGCCGGGCCATCGGTACGCCCGCCTACATGGCCCCCGAGCAGATCGCCGGGGACGATGTCGGGCCTTATACCGATGTGTTCGCCTGGGGGGCAACGATCGCGTTCGCGGCCACCGGGGAGACCGTGTTCGAGGGCAACTCGATCGCGGTGGTGCTCAACCGGATCCTCAACCACGAGGTCGACGTGTCCATGCTGCCCGAGCCGCTGCGCGGCGTGGTGCGGTCGGCGCTGTCGAAGTCGCCCGACGAGCGGCCCTCGGCCGACCAGATTTTGCTGCGGCTGCTCGGCCAGCCCGAGACGGTCGGGGCCTCCACGGCCGTGCTGACCCGGGGCGTGCAGGTTGCCAGCGACGACACCACCCCGTTCATCAGGGTGTCGTCCGGGACGCTCGGCACGGGCTCGCCGTCCAAGGCGCAGCTCATGCATCCGCCGGAGCAGTCCTCCGTGACCGGCGGCGAGCCGATCCCGTGGGCGACCGGCTCCACGCCGCCACCGCCCCGAATCCTGGACGAGCGGCCGACCGTGGCCACCCCGGACCCCGGCCCGCCCGCCCCGCGCGGCCGCCGCGCGGGGTGGGTCGCGCTGACTGTGGCGATCCTGCTGATCGCCGCCGCCTCGATCGTGGCCGTGCAGAACAACTGGTTTCAGCTCGCGCTCGGCGAGGAGCCCTCGCCCCATCCCGCCCCGCCGGACTCCTTCGCCTCGGTGGCCGACAAGGTGGCGCAGACGAAGAAGATCGTGATCGGCGTGAAGGGCGACCTGCCCGGCGTCTCCCTGGAACGTGGCGGCGGCTTCGAGGGCTTCGACATCGAGCTGGCCAAGCTCGTCGCGGAGCAGCTCGGCGCCAAGCAGACCCAGTTCGTCAAGATTCCCAAGTTCGAGAGGGAGAAGGCGCTGGAGGGCGGCACCGTGGACCTGGTGATCGCCACCTACTCCATCGACAAGAGCGGCGTCGAGTTCGCCGGCCCGTACTATGTGGCCCACCACGACCTCCTGGTCCGCGACGGTGACTCGATCGAGTCGATCGACGACCTGGAGGGCAAGAAGATCTGCGCCCCCGACAGTCCGTCCGTCCGCAATGTCCAGGCCCGCGTGAAGGTGGAGCTCGTCACGGCGACCGACTACGCGCGGTGCATGGACCTACTCAAGAGCGGCGAGGTCGACGCGGTGCCGGGCGAGGACCTCATCCTGGCCGGCTTCGCCAGCCGCGAGAACCAGCGCTTCAAGATCCTCGGCGCCAAGCTCAACGACGAGCGCTACGCCATCGGGATCAAGCACGGAGACGCGAAGACCTGCAAGGCGGCCAACGGGATCATCGCCTCGCTCTACCGCAAGGGCGTCGTCAAGAGCCTGCTGGCTCGGCATTTCGCCAACGTGGACTTCACTCCCGAGCAGGAAACACCCTCGATGGTCTCCTGCGGATGACGAACGGGTAGCATCCGAAAGTCAATGATTCATCCTGCGAGTTAGGGGAAGGCCATGGCCACGCCCGTCAAGGTGACCGTCACCGGAGCCGCCGGTCAGATCGGCTACGCACTGCTGTTCCGCATCGCGTCGGGGCAGCTGCTCGGCCCGAACGTCCCGGTCAAGCTCAGTCTGCTGGAGATCCCGCAGGCGGTGAAGGCAGCCGAGGGCACCGCCATGGAGCTCGACGACTGCGCCTTCCCGCTGCTGTCCGGCATCGAGATCACCGACGACCCGAACGTCGCGTTCGCGGGCGCCAACGTCGCCCTGCTCGTCGGCGCCATGCCGCGCAAGGCCGGGATGGAGCGCGGTGACCTGCTCGGCGCCAACGGCGGCATCTTCGGCCCGCAGGGCAAGGCGATCAACGACCACGCGGCCGACGACATCAAGGTCCTGGTCGTCGGCAACCCGGCCAACACCAACGCGCTCATCGCCCAGCAGAACGCGCCGGACGTACCGGCCGACCGCTTCACCGCGATGACCCGCCTCGACCACAACCGCGCGCTGTCCCAGCTCGCCGCGAAGCTTCAGGTCCCGGTCACCGAGATCAAGAACATGACCATCTGGGGCAACCACTCCGCCACCCAATACCCGGACCTCTACCACGCCGAGGTCGGCGGCAAGATCGCGGCCGAGCAGGTGGAGTCGGAGTGGCTGCGCGACACCTTCATCCCGACGGTGGCCAAGCGCGGCGCCGCCATCATCGAGGCCCGTGGCGCCTCGTCCGCCGCCTCCGCGGCCAACGCCGCGATCGACCACGTCTACGACTGGGTCAACGGCACCGACTGGACCTCGGCCGCCGTCGTCTCTGACGGGTCCTACGGCGTGCCCGAGGGCCTCATCTCGTCGTTCCCGGTGCGGGCGGCGGGGGGCCGGTTCGAGATCATCCAGGGTCTGGAGATCGACACCTTCTCCCGCGAGCGCATCGACGCCAGCGTCCGCGAGCTGACCGAGGAGCGCGACGCGGTGGCCTCGCTCGGCCTGATCTGATTCGTCCCCGACAAGGCGCGCGTCCGTTTCTGGGTGCGCGTCTTTTTGGTTATATGTACGATTTGCGGCCTATTTCCCTTTTGTTCGCCTACGGGCACATGGTGATTTCCGCGGGAGGATTCGGCGGGGAGGTGGCGAACAACACCCCCGCCGCCGCCGCGAGGCTACCCAGCACGACGAGGACGCCGAAGACTATCTTCGTGACCCTTGGTGAAAAGCTCCTCACATTTCGATATCACAGCACATATCGGGACTTCCTATACCTATTTCCCGGAAAGCGCTCCCCAAGCGTCAGAGACGATGTCCCGCAGGGAGGGGCGCTCGGCCTTCCAGCCCAGCTCGCGCCGGATCTTCTCGGACGAGGCGACCAGCACGGCCGGGTCGCCCGCCCGGCGCGACCCGAGAACGGCGGGGATGTCGTGGCCGGTGACCTCGCGGCAGACCGAGATCACCTCCTGGACGGAGAAGCCGGCGCCGCTGCCCAGGTTGAAGATCTTGTGCTCCCCGGGAGTGAGCGCCTCCAGGGCCAGCAGGTGGGCGACCGCCAGATCGGCCACATGGACGTAGTCGCGCACGCACGTGCCGTCGGCGGTCGGGTAGTCGGTGCCGAACACGCTGACCGACTCACGCTCGCCGGTGGCCACCTTGAGGATGTTCGGGATGAGATGGGTCTCAATGGTGTGCCGCTCGCGGAAGCGGCCGTACGCGCCGGCCACGTTGAAGTAGCGCAGGCTCACCGCCCCGAGCCCGTGCAGCCCCGCGTAGGCGGTCAGGGCGGTGTCGACGGCCAGCTTCGAGGCGCCGTACGGATTGGTGGGCCGTGTCGGGTCGCTCTCCAGGATGGGGGAGCGCTCGGGCTCGCCGTACGTGGCCGCGGTCGAGGAGAACACGATCCCGCGCACGCCCCGCACTCGCATCGCGTCGAGCAGCGCCAGCGTGCCGCCGAGGTTGTGCGACCAGTAGAGGCCGGGCTTCTCGACCGACTCGCCGACCAGTGACTTGGCCGCGAAGTGCAGCACCGCCTCCACGCCCGCCAGCGCGTCGTGGGCCTCGGTGATGGACCCGTGGACGAACCGCGCCCCCTCGGGCACGGCGTCCTCGTGGCCGGTCGACAGGTCGTCGAGCACGGTCACCTCGTGCCCCGCCTCGACGAGCTGCGCCGCGACGACGCTGCCCACGTATCCGGCGCCCCCGGTGACCAGCAATCTCATGTTTGCTCCTGTGGTTATATGTTTAATTTTGTCGGGCTGGGTGTTCAGCATACGCGGGAAACGTGCCGAGTACGCTGCCAACCACCATGTTTGACACCCTCGCGGCCAATATCGCGCTGGTCCTTCTGTTCATCCTCGTCGGCGGCTTCTTCGCCGCCGCCGAGATGGCGATGGTCTCCCTGCGGGAGAGCCAGGTGCGCAAGCTCGCTCAGAAGGGGCGCCGCGGCGAGCGGGTCGCCAAGCTCGCCCAGGACCCCAACCGCTTCCTGTCCGCCGTGCAGATCGGGGTGACCGTCGCCACCATGCTGTCGGCCGCGTTCGGCGCCGACCGGCTCGGCATGCAGTTCGTGCCCGTGCTCGAACGCTGGAACGTGCCCCACGCCGTCGCTCCCGTACTCGCGCTGGTGCTGGTGACGCTGGCCATCTCGTACGTCTCTCTCGTGCTCGGCGAGCTGGCGCCCAAACGCCTGGCCCTGCAGCGGGCCGAAGGGCTCTCGCTGGTCGTGGCGCCCTTCCTCGATCGCGTCGCCATGCTGTCACGCCCGATCATCTGGGCGCTGTCGAAGTCGACCGACGGCGTGGTCAAGCTGCTCGGCGGCAACCCGCAGGCCGACCGGGAGGAGGTCACCACCGAGGAACTGCGCGACATGGTCGTCGGGCACACCGACCTGACCGCCGACGAGCGCAAGCTGATCGCGGAGGTGTTCGCCGCCGGCAAGCGCCAGCTCCGCGAGGTCATGCTGCCCCGTACCGAGGTGGAGTTCATGGAGGCCGACACCACACTGGCGGAGGCGGCGGTGCTGGCCTCGGGGCTGCCGCACTCGCGCTTCCCCGTCTACCGCGAGTCGTACGACGAGGTCATCGGGTTCGTGCACGTCAGGGACCTGCTCGACCCGGTGCTCACCGGGCGGATCGAGCCGATCAGCGAGTTGGTGCCGATCCGGCCGGTCAAGTTCGTACCGGCCTCCAAACGCCTGCTGACCACGCTCTCGGAGATGCGCGACGAGGGCCACCACCTGGCCATCGTGGTCGACGAGTACGGCGGGACGGCCGGCATCGTCACCCTGGAGGACCTGGTCGAAGAGCTCATCGGCGACATCAGGGACGAGTACGACGTCGAAGGCGACACCGTGGTCCTCCCGGCGGGTGAGATGGAGATCGACGGCCTGACGAATCTCAACGACTTCGCCGCCCAGACCGGCATCCGGCTGGCCGACGGGCCGTACGAGACGCTGGGCGGGTTCGTGATGTCCATGCTCGGCCACGTGGCCGCCGTCGGGGAGATGGTGGAGGTGCCCGGGTTCGAGCTGACTGTCATCGAGCTCGACGGACGCCGTATCGCCAGGGTGAGGGTGAAGCGCCGTCCGGCGGTCGAGTCGCCGCCCGAGCTGGATTCCTGACACAATTGGCTGCTATGGCCAGACCTCGTGTCCTCTCCGGCATCCAGCCCACCGCTGACTCCTTCCACCTGGGCAACTACCTGGGTGCGGTCCGCCAATGGGTGACGCTGCAGGAGACTCATGACGCCTTCTACTGCGTCGTCGACCTCCACGCGATCACGGTGCCGACCGAGCCCGCCGCGCTGCGCCGCCGCACCCGCGTGGCCGCCGCGCAGCTGTTCGCCGCCGGGCTCGATCCCGAGCGCTCGACCGTGTTCGTCCAGTCGCACGTGCGCGAGCACAGCGAGCTGGCCTGGATCCTCATCTGCCTGACGGGCATGGGCGAGGCGGCCAGGATGACGCAGTTCAAGGACAAGTCAGCCAAGTTCGGGGAGAACGCGGCCAGCGTCGGGCTCTTCACCTACCCGGTGCTCCAGGCCGCCGACATCCTGCTTTACCAGGCCAACAGCGTGCCGGTCGGCGCCGACCAGAAGCAGCACCTGGAGCTCACCCGCGACCTCGGCCAGCGCTTCAACCACCGCTTCGGCGACACCTTCACCCTCCCTGAGCCGTACATCCTCAAGGAGGTCGAGAAGATCACCGACCTCCAGGACCCGACGGCCAAGATGTCCAAGTCCTCCTCCAGCCCGGCCGGCATCCTCGACGTCCTGGAGCAGCCGGGGCCGCTGCGCAAGAAGGTCATGCGCGCGGTCACGGACACCGGCTCGGAGGTCCTGTTCGACGAGGACGGCAAGCCCGGGATCTCCAACCTGCTCCGCATCCTGTCCGCGCTCACGGCCACGCCGATCCCCGACCTGGTCGCGCGTTACGAGGGGCAGGGCTACGGGACGTTCAAGAAGGACGTGGCGGAGGCCGTCGTGGAGACGTTCACGCCCATCCGGGAGCGCACGGAGAAGCTGCTGGCCGACGAGGCAGAGCTGGACCGGCTGCTGGCCATCGGCGCCGAACGAGCCGGCGCGGTGGCCCGCCAGACCATGGCCGAGGTCCGCGACCGGGTCGGCTTCCTGCCGCGCCTCTGACATACCCCGGAGCCAGGGTGTGGCTTCGGCAGATCTAAAGGGAAAGAGTCGGCAGATTTAAAGGCAGACCTTCGGCAGATCTAAAGGCTGGGCTACAGTGCCCGCATGAGGGAAGCGGTCGACTACCTGCCCCGGCGTGCGGCTTCTCTGGTGTATGACGCACTTGAGGACACCCGTGTCGTCGTCGTCAATGGTGCTCGCCAGGTCGGTAAGAGCACCCTTGCCGAGCGGGTGCTGCGCCATGTCCCCGGCAGCGTCGCCCGCTTCCTGGACGACCCTGTCACCCGTCTGGCGGCGAACAAGGATCCGGTCCGTTTCGTGCGCCATGACGGGTTGATGCTCATAGATGAGGTGCAGCGGGTTCCCGATCTCTGGCTTGCCATCAAGCACGTGGTGGATCGTGACCCGCGCCCTGGACGATTCCTGCTCACCGGATCCGCGCGCCTCCTCGCCCTGCGCAGCCTCCCCGACTCGCTGCCCGGCAGGTCGGAGACCATCGAGCTCTGGCCGCTCTCACAGGGGGAGATCGACGGCCACGAGGACGGCTTCATCGACGCGGCATTCGCGATGGGCGGAGATCTACGCGCCGAATCGATCGGTCTACGCCGGAAGGACTATCTCGCGCTGGCCGCTCGCGGCGGGTACCCAGAGGCGGTCAAGCGGACGACCCCTCGGCGACGTGAGCGGTTTTTCGACGGCTATCTCGCGGACCTGATCGCCCGGGACGTGAAACAGGTCGCCGAAATCGAGCGTGCGTCCGACATGCGGCGGTTGGTCGCCTTGCTGGCGGCTCAGACCGGAGGGCTGCTCAATATGAGTCGGCTCGCGAGCGAGCTGGGTCTGTCGAGCCCGACCGTTCGCAGCTATGTGGAGATTCTGGAGACCATCTTCGTGGTCCGCCTCGTGCCGGGTTGGTCGTCGAACGCGACCACGAGAGCCGTTGCCACGCCTAAGGTGATCTTCGTCGACTCCGGCATGGCTGGATACCTCACCAGCGGAAGCGTCGCCGACGCCACTCATGGCGGACTCCTCGAGAACTTCGTGCTGAGTGAGATAACCAAGCAGCTGACCTGGGCCGGGACATCGGCTCGCCTCTATCACTACCGAGACCGAGACCAGTACGAGGTGGACGGGGTGCTCGAGAACAACGCGGGCAAGATCGTCGCCATCGAGGTCAAGGCGGCGGAGACCGTTCGCGGCGACGACTTTCGCGGACTGCGGCTCCTCAAGCGTCGCTTGGGTGATCGCATGCTGGCGGGGTTCGTTCTCTACTGCGGGCCTGAGTCGTTGAGCTTCGGTGACGGGCTCTCCTGCCTCCCGGTCTCCGCTCTTTGGACGACGTGTTCTCCGGCGCGGGCGCCTGCCGGCGATCACTAGTCAAGACAGGGATCACCAGGGGACGACGCCGCCATCTTCGCTGAGGAAGGCGCCGGTCGTGGGCATGGTGGTGGCCTGGCGGGCGATGTGGGTGCCGCCCTCGTCCGCGGTCAGGACGCCGCGGTGGCCGTTGAGGTCGGTGGCGCAGAAGCCCGGTGAGACCGCGTTGACCTTGATCGGAGTGTCGCGCAGCTCGTTCGCGTAGATCAGGGTGATCGCGTTCAGAGCCGCCTTGGAGGAGTTGTAGCCGAGCAGGCGGCCATAGTCTCTGAACGGTGAGTCGGGGTCGGTCAGGAACGCGATCGTGCCCAGCCCGCTCGACACGTTGGCGATGTGCCCGGCCGCCGACCTGCGCAGCAGCGGGAGCATCGCGTTGGTCACCGCGACGACCCCGAACACGTTGGTCTCGTAGACCTCGCGCAGCTCCGCCACCGGCAGTTCGCTCGGCCGGTAAGGGCGGTCGCGGCTGATCGCGGCGTTGTTGATGAGGATGTCGAGGCGGCCGAACTCCGTGTCGATGTACGCCGCGGCGGCCTCGACCGTGGCGAGGTCGGTGACGTCCAGCCGGACGTACCGGACGTCCAGCCCTTCGCCGGCCAGGTTCGCCTCGGCCTTCCGTCCTCTCTCCTCGTCGCGGGCGCCGAGGAGCACCACGTGCCCCTGCCGGCCGAGTTGCCGCGCGGTCGCGTAGCCGATGCCCTTGTTGGCTCCGGTGATGAGGACGATCTTCCGTTCCGTCGAGTACGTCATGGCCTCAGGCTCACGGAGGGCGCCCGAGATCGGCAGAGCACCGCTGAGGCTGGGATCGGCGATCCCAGGCGTGGGCCGGCGATCCCGGGTGCGGGCGGGAGCTCCCAGGCGTGCGCCAGGTACGCGGACGCGGGTGATCAGCGGAAGCGGCGGCGGCCCACGGCCAGGAGGACCTCCCGGAGGGCGTCCGCCGCCTTCCGTACCGTTTCCTCCGGGACGCCCGCCATCACCTCTTCGTGGGCCTTCCCCGAGACCTCCAGGGCGGTGTTGGCCAGGCGCAGGCCCTCGGGGGTGAGCTGAACCCAGCGGCTGCGCGCGTCGCCCTCGTTCGCCGCCCGCTCCACGTAGCCCGATGCCGTGAGGCGCTGCAGGACGTTGCTCGTGCCGCCCGAGGTGAGGTAGAGGCCCTTGGACAGCTCGCTGGGCTTGAGCTGGTGCGGGGGGCCGGTGCGGGCCAGGGCGGCGAGGACGTCGAACTCGGCATAGGTCAGGCCCAGGTCCGCCAGTTCGGCCTTGATCGCCGTCTCGAAGAGCATGTTGAGGCGGGACATGCGCTTGCTCAGTTCGAGGTCGGCGATGAGCGATGACGACAGGCCGGAGTTCTGCCAGCGGGGGACCATCGCGTCGACGTCATCGTGCTTCATGGGTCGAGGATACTTGGCGACATATTGCTTTCTGAAAAGCTTCTTACTAAGCTTTTCGGCATGGCAATTACTTTGATCAAGAACGGGATCGTCGTCGACACCGAGCCGGAGCCTGTCGTGCTCGGGCGGGTGGACGTACGGGTCGAGGGCGGCCGGATCGCCGAGGTGGGGCCGGACCTGCCCGAGGCGCCGGGGGCGGAGGTCGTCGACGCGACCGGGATGATCGTGCTGCCGGGGTTCGTCGACAGCCACCGGCACACCTGGCAGGCCGGGATCAGGGCGATCGCGCCGGACATCACGTTCGGCGGATATCTGCAGCGCATCCTGGGCGAGCTGGCTCCCGGCTATAGGCCCGAGGACGTCTACGCGGGCAACCTGGCCGGCGCGCTGGAGTGCCTGGACGCCGGGATCACCACGCTGCTCGACTGGTCGCACGTGCAGTTCACGCCCGAGCACACCGACTCGGCCGTACGGGCGCTGCGCGAGTCGGGCATCAGGGCGATCTTCGGCTACTGCCACGGCGGGCCGCGGGAGAACCTGCACAAGGAGGGGCACCGGGTCCATGACGAGCACTTCGGCACGGCGGGTCTGGTGACCATGGCGATCGCCGCGCTCGGGCCGGAGATCGTCAGTGAGGACGACGCGCTGGCCGAGTGGCGGCTGGCCCGCGAGCTCGACCTGCCCGTCACCGCGCATCTCGGCGGCCACGGCAGGGAGAGCTCCACCAAGGGGCTCGCGTTCCTGAAGGCCAACGGGCTGCTGGCGCCGCGCACGACGTACGTGCACGCCAACCACTACAGCGACGACCAGCTCAAGCTCATCGCCGACAGCGGCGGCGGCGTGTCCGTGTCGCCGATCGACGAGATGACCCTCGGCATCGGCTACCCGATCAGTGGGCGGGCGCGGGCCGCCGGGATCCCTACCTCGCTCAGCATCGACAGCGTGACGTGTGCGCCTGGTGACATGTTCAGCCTGATGCGGACCGCGTTCACGCTGGAGCGGGGCCGCCCGGACGGGCAAGGGATGGGGTTCCGCGCCCGTGACGCGCTGCGGATGGCCACCATCGAAGGCGCCGAGGTGGTCGGGCTCGGTGACACCGTCGGCTCGCTGCGGGTCGGCAAGCAGGCCGACCTCGTACTGCTGCGTACCGGCACGCTGGGCATGGCGGCCGCGCACGACCCGATCGGGGCGGTGGTGCTCAACGCCGACACCAGCGCCGTCGACACCGTCCTGGTCGGCGGACGGGTGGTCAAGCGGGGCGGCAGGCTGCTGCACCACGACGTCACGGAGGTGCTCGCCAGGCTCGCGGAGTCCGCCCGCGCCGTCGTCACAAGCGCGTAACTCCTGAGTGCCGGGCTCCGTGGTAGAAGAGCGGTAGCCAGGGCAGGTGCATGGCGACGGCGGGGCACCTCGGAAGGCGGGCGCGCGGCGGTGTTGGCGAAGATGATGGCACGCGTCGAGTCGGCCAAGGCCCGGAGTGGCCGTGTCATCGAGTCCTGGCGGGTGCGCCGCCTCTGGATCGACCACCTGATGAGGACCGTGCAGCGCTACCAGCTGCGGTTCGGCGACCGGCTGGCCGGTGCGGTGACCTACTTCGCGTTCCTGTCGTTCTTCCCGCTGGTCGCGCTCGCGTACGCGCTGTTCGGCTACGTCCTGTCGTACGACCAGAACGCCATCAGCACGCTCGAGTCGGCGATCAAGGACCAGCTGCCGGGACTCGCCGACCAGATCGACCTCCAGGCCATCGCCCAGGCCAGGGCGACCGCCGGGATCATCGGCTTGGCCGGTCTGCTCTACGCGGGGCTGGGCGCCGTGGACGCGCTGCGCGGGGCGCTGTGGGAGATGTCGATGACCACGGCCCCGCCGCCGAACTTCTTCGTCGCCAAGCTGCGCGACCTGATCTCCCTGATCCTGCTCGGCGTGACCATGATCGTGTCGGTGCTGGTCGGCGGGGCCGCCACGCAGGCGACGACCGGGATGGCGGAGACTCTCGGGCTGGGCAGCGCGCCGGTGACCACCGGCACGCTCTGGCTGGTGGGACTGCTGGCCAGCGTGGCCGCCGACTGGGTGCTGTTCCTGATCCTGCTGGGCTGGGTGGGCCGCGCCACCCAGCCCTTCCGGGTGCTGGCCAGGGGGGCGCTGCTCGGCGCCATCGGATTCGGGCTGCTCAAGCAGGTCGCGTCGCTGCTGCTGGGGCAGACGCTGAGCAACCCGATCTACGGCGCGTTCGCCGTCATGGTGGGGCTGCTGGTCTGGATCAACTTCTCCGCCAGGTTCGTCCTGTACGTCGCCGCCTGGACCGCCACGGCCGGGCTCTGCCCGCCGCCCGCACCCTCGCCCATCCCGTCGAACACGCCCATGCCGTCGAACACGCCTATGCCGTCGACCTCGCCCATCCCCTCGAACGAGGTCACCTGACCCCCTCGAATGGGGTCCCCCGGCCTCAGCGTCGTGAGCTGCGCCGTCGGCGGATGCCGTAGCCCAGCCAGGTCAGGCCGAACAGCAGCCCGCCCCCGATCACGATCGAACCCACCGTACGGCTGGTGTCGGTCTGCTTCGACGCGGCCGAGTCGAGCAGCGGCGCCGTCACCGGTGGCGCGGTGACGACCGGTGAGGTGGTCACCTGCTGCGCGGGCAGTTCGGCCGGCAGCGGGTCGACAAGCCGGCCGACCGCCGTGACCTTGCCCCGGGCGGCGAAGCCCCAGTCGAGCAGGCTCGCCACCTCCTCCCAGAAGTACCCCTCGTGCCGCATGATGGTCACGATGATCGTGTGGCCGCCACGTGTCGCGGCGCCGACGAAGCTGGCCTGGGCCTTGGACGTCCAGCCGTTCTTGACGCCGATCATGCCCTGGTAGCGCCACAGCAGCTTGTTGTGGTTGCTGATCTCGTAGTAGTTCTTGGGCGCCGGAAACTTGGCAACCTTTGTACTGATATATCGCCGGAAGTCGGGGTTGCCGAGGCCGGCCCGTGCGATGAGTGCCAGGTCGTACGCCGAGCTGCTCTGTCCCGGCTTGTCCAGCCCGCTGGGCGTCTTGGCCACCGTGTCGTTCGCCTGCAGGCGCTTGGCCTCGGCGTTCATGTCACGCATGGTCTTGGGCAGGCTGCCGTTCGTCTCGGCCAGGGCCATCGCCGCGTCGTTGCCCGACGACATCAGCAACGCCTTGAACAGGTCGTCGACCTTGTAGAGCGGCTTGGTCGTCAGGCCGACGGCGGTGCCCTCCTGGTCGACCGCGTTCCGGCTGGGCTTGACCTTGAGGTTCTTGTCCAGCTTGGGGATGAGCGTGAGCGCGGTGAGCGTCTTGAGCGTGCTGGCCGGCAGGTAGCGCCCGTGCGGGTCCTTGGCCGCGAGCACGTCGCCGGTCTCCAGGTCGGCGATGACGTACGAGGTGGCCTTGGACTTCGGCGGTGCCTTGATGCCGGCGGGCCTCACCAAACCGTGACTGCCCAGCAGATCCCCGCCGACGGGCTTCGGCGTCGGGGTAGTCGGGGTAGGAGTCGGCGTGGCCTGGGCGGTCCCCGTGAGCGCGACCGTCGCGAGGAGTGCCGTGAGGAGTGCCGAGACGGGCACCGGTTTCATCAGCATGGCGGTCTCAGCGTAGCTTCGTGTCATTGCACATGTGCCGACACATCCCCTGATGATCGGCACCTGATACTAGAGAAGTGGTCATGTCGCGAAAGATCGCCGGATTCCTCATCGTGCTCGGCGTGTTCATGGTGTTCGAGTGGATCAACCTCGGGTTTAACCTGGCAGACGGCCATCCCACGAGCTTCTACGTGGTGCACGGCATCCTGATCGCGGTCAACCTCATACTCGCGATCGTATTGGCCGTCATCGGCTGGAAGGGGCTCCGCAAAGCGCGCGGCGAGTGAGCCGGTGCAGCTCGTCGGCCTCCTCGCGGGAGTCGCCGATCGTGGTGAAGCCGAGCTTGCCGTGTTCGGGGAGCGCCCCGAGCAGGTGGAAGACGTTTCCCGTACGACGGGTGTGATCGAAGCCGAGACCGAGCGCCTCGACCATCCGCACGACCTGGCCGGGGGAGCGGCCGCGCAGGCAGCCGGCCGCGCAGTTGTCGGTCGCGGTGTAGTACTTGGGCTGGTCACCGGCCATGAGCAGCCCGGTCCCCGGATCGTAGGAGGCGCCGGTGGTCAGCACCGCGGCGCCGAAGGGGTGTGTGGTGCCGCCGATCCGCAGGTTGACCTCGCACAGCAGCGCCGCGTATCCGGCGTCGGTCTCCAGCGCGAAGAAGTCCATGCCGAACAGTCCCACCACGCCCCGCTCCGCCATGACGCGGGCGATCCGCTCGGCCGACGCGCCCACCTCGGCCCGGTACTCCGGCGCCGCGGGGAACGTACAGCCCTGGTAGACGTCCTGGTTGGCGCCGCCGAGCACCTGGTCGTGGGTGGCCACGACGCTGTACCGGCCGCCGGGCGTGATGCGGGCCAGCGCGCTGGGATAGTGCAGCGGGCGGTGTTCGATGAACTCCTCCACGACCGCGCCGCGTTCGCGGATCTTCGCGGTGAAGCTCTTCCAGGTCTCGCCGTACGCGGAGAAGCTCGTCCCCGGCAGATCGCCTTTGGGCACGATGGCGTTGCCGAGCCCCGAGTAGCCGTCGTTCAGCTTGACCATCACCCGCTGGCCCGGCAGCGCCTCGATCGCGTCCTCGATCTCGGCCAGGGAGTGCAGATCTCCGAACCCGCGGGCCATCGGCACGCCGGCCTCCTGGCCGATCTCGCGGGAGCCGCTCTTGGAGCCGTAATAGGCGAGCGACGTGGCCGGGCCGTACACGGGAATGCCCAGCAGCGCGGCGAACTCCTCCTCCAGCTCGCTCAGCACGAACGGCACCATCCACGCGTCGCCGTCGATCGCCGCACGTACCTGCTCGACCATCTCGGGTCGCGAGAGCAGGGTCCTGGTCAGCGGCTGCGAGTGCGGGTCGTCGAGTGTGATCAGCCGCAGCCGTTTGGCGGCGTCATCCGGATCAGGCAGGAAGCCGAAATAGTAGGCGATGATGTCCGGATCGATGGGCGCGGAGGAGAGGTAGATCACTTTGACGCCGGGCTCGCGGAGCGTGAGGAGGAGGAAGAGCAGGCGCTCCTCGTAACATCTGGCTCCGGTGATGCGGCGCAGCTCGTCCTGCGGAAGAGAGAGCGAGGGTACGACCACCAGGGTCCCCTCGCTCGGCTCGAAGATGCTCAACCCGGCATACTTCTCCCCGAACGGGATTTTAGTGATCATATTGCGAGTGAAACACGCATTTTACGCGAAAGCATCCATCGTCGGAGTGTCATGACCATGACGGGAGGTGACAGGATTCGAAAGCGCAGACCACGTTTGGAAGTCGTGTCCACGGGTCACCATCTAATGATCCCTTGTGACTATTTTCCGGGCCATCTGCGCGCTCACTCAGGGTAACGACCTGCGGTTACGGGCATGCAGCCGCCCGGCTTTCGGGGTTTCTGTCGGCGCGAAGCCACACGCAAGAGATAAAGTTGGAACATCGCCTTCGGGTTCATGGCCGACCGCCGTGTTTCCGCAGTGGGTTGTCCTCAGGAGGGGATCACAACCCCGTGCTGACGATCTCTGGCACCGAAACCTGTGGGTGCGGCATTTTCGCCGGACGGCTGCTCTGACCGGACAGTCGGCCGCAGCGAGGCCAAAGGACGATTTACGGCGCTATAAGCCGTGTGACTTCGGGCAGTTGACGATCACATGGCAATTGGACGGGACGGTGACTCATGCGGGGACGTGAGCTTCGGGGGGAACTCGACGCGTTCCTGACGGAGACCGATCAGGAGTTGGTGGCTTTCCGCCGCGACTTGCACATGCATCCTGAGCTGGCCTTCGCTGAATATCGCACGACTCAGCGCATCGCCGAGCGGCTCACCGCCGCCGGTCTGGTGCCGTCGGTGCTGCCACGCGGCACCGGCCTGATCTGCGACGTGGGCAGCGGAGACGGCCCCACGGTCGCGCTGCGCGCCGACATCGACGCGCTGCCGCTGCACGACGAGAAAGACGTGCCCTACCGCTCGACCGTCCCGGGCGCCTGCCACGCGTGCGGCCACGACGTGCACACCACGATCCTGCTCGGCACCTCGATCTTCCTCGCCCAGCAGGCCGCCGCGGGCCTGCTGCCCGGCCGGGTCCGCCTGATCTTCCAGCCCGCCGAGGAACTGCCCGGCGGCGCGCTCGAGGTCATGGCGCACGGCGGCATCAGCGGCGTGGAGCGCATTTTCGGCCTCCACTGCGACCCGCGCGTCGACCTCGGCCACGTCGGGCTCAAGCCCGGCCCGATCACCTCCGCCTGCGACAAGCTGGCCATCAAGGTGTCGGGTCCGGGCGGCCACACGGCCCGCCCGCACCTCACCGCCGACCTGGTCTTCGCCCTCGCCAAGATCCTCACCGAGCTGCCCGCCGCGCTCTCGCGCCGGGTGGACCCGCGCTCCTCGCTCAGCCTGGTCTGGGGCAAGGTCCAGGCCGGTTCCGCGGCCAACGCGATCCCCGACGACGGCGTGGCCGAGGGGACCGTGCGCTGCCTCGACGAGAACGCCTGGCACGCGGCCCCCGACCTGATCAAGTCGCTGCTGGAGTCGGTCGCCGGCGCTTACGGGATCGACGCGACGATGGAATACACGCGCGGTGTGCCGCCCGTGGTCAACGACGAGATGAGCGTCGACATGCTGGCCGAGGCGGTCGAGCGGGCGCTGGGGCCGGGCGCGGTGGTGCCCACGCAGCAGTCGCTCGGCGGCGAGGACTTCGCCTGGTACCTCGAGTCGATCCCGGGAGCGCTGGCCCGGCTGGGCACGCGCTCGCCGGGCGGCGTGACGTACGACATCCACCAGGGGACCTTCGACATCGACGAGGCGTCGATCGGCATGGGCGTCCGCCTCATGGCCGCGACCGCCCTGACCGCGCTCTGGGAACCCGTCGTCGATTCCGTTCTCGCCTGAGTCTTACGGTCGGCACGGGCCCGCCCCACCGTACGTGCTTGATTTTCCTTTACGGCAAGCATGGGCCAGCCCCACCCTTCTGGGCGGGGCTGGCCTCTGTCCAGGGGAACGCTCCTCCGGTTTACGGGGTTGAGCGCCGTGACGTGCGCATTCTTGGCCCCGGCCGCCCTATGGCCGGACCACCGGCAGGATCAAGGATGACTTGGCCGGGTTGACAGTGAATTTCGAGCCCTCCGGGTAGCGGAGCGTGTAGTCCCTGTCCGTTGACGTGATGATCAGGCCGATCTTGTGGCCCTGGTCGAACCGGTAGTCCTTTGGCTGGAAGTCCCAGGTGAAGGTGTACTCCTGGGACGGTTTGACGGTCTCTGTTCGTGCCGGGTCGTGGCGGTTCCTGATGTCCAGCCAGCCTCTTGAGACGATCTTGTAGGGCGTTGTTGCCGTGCCCAGCCTGCGCAGCGTCGTGCAGCCCGTGTCGCCCGGGACGCCTTGGCCGTAGCAGAGGGTTTCGCCTGTCGTGACCAGGGTTCCGTCCGCTCTGGTGCCCGTGCCGTAGTCGACCAGCAGGGCCGTCAAATACGGCGAGGAGCCGCTGTCGCGGGCGGCTCGGAGCGAGATCGTCGGGGTGCCGGAGATCCGGACGGCGGCCGGCAGTTCCGGCGTCAGGTAGGCCAGGCGGTTGGGATCCGCGGCCGGGGCCGCCTCCACCAACTGTTCGGCGGTGCGGGTCTTCTGGTCGACGAAGGACTCGCGGGCCGTGTACTGCGGGAAGACGTTCAGCTTCGAGCCGGAGCCGAGGTGCAGGGCCACTGGCTTGGTGGCCGGAAGTGGCCACGATGCGTGAGTGCCCCACTCGCCGGGGGCGATTTCGACGTCCGCCTGCGGCTCACGCATGATGCCGCTGTCGATGCCGTACAGCCAGTAGTCGAACCACCCGTGCAACTGCCGCAGCCATTCGACGGTGCGCAGGTTGAAGGGGTTCATGTGGGTGCCCTGGTGCAGCCAGATCTTGCGCGGCACGTGGCGCTTGGACAGGGCGTACCACCACTGGGCGAACTGTTTGGTCTTGACGTTCCAGTCGTTGAGGCCGTGCACGACGAAGACGCTGGCCTTCACCTTGTCGACGTCGTTGAGGTAGTTGCGGGCGTTCCAGAAGCGGCTGTAGTCGCCGCTCACCCGGTCCTGCGTCGCCGTCAGGTAGTCCATGACGGGCCCGCAGACCTTCTGCCCGTCGGCGCGGGTGAGCACGTACTTGGCCAGCACGTCCGCGTCCTCGCCCTGGAAGCCGCCCGCCGCCAGCACGCCGCCGTTGGCCCGGTAGTAGTCGTACCAGGAGGAGATCGCGGCGATGGGCACAATCGTCTTCAGCCCCTTGACGCCCGTCGAGGCGACCGCGTTGGGCAGCGTGCCGTTGTAGGAGACGCCGATCATGCCCACGTTCCCGGTCGACCAGGTGGCCGAGACGGGCGCGCCCTCCGGGGTGAACCCTTTCGCGCGGCCGTTCAGCCAGTCGATCGCGGCCTTCGGGCCGGCCGTCTCGTTGCGGTCTCCGGTGGTGGGGCAGCCGGTGGCGCGGCCGCTGCCCAGGTTCTCCACCAGCGCGATCGCGTAGCCGCGGGGCAGGAAGTAGTTGTCGTAGTAGCCGTCGAACGGCTCGGCCGCCAGCTTGTTCGCGTACGAGCGCAGGGTCGGCAGCGGGTTGCCGTTCTCGTCCACGTCCACCACGTGGTTCGGCACGTCGTTGCCGCCCGCGTAGTAGGGGCTGGCCTCCATGATGACCGGGACCTTCAGCCCCTCGTCGGTCTCCTTCGGGCGCAGGATGTCCACGGCGACGCGGTCCGGCAGGCCGTCGCTGTCGCTGTCGGTCCCCGCGACCTCGACGTACACCGTCTGCTTGACGGCGTCGGCGCGGGAGAAGACGGGCTGGGTGGCGTTGTTCTCGATCTTAATAGCGTTCTCGATCTTGATCGCCGGGGCCGCAGCCGGGGCGGTCGGTGTATCCGCTGTGGCGGGCGCCGCGCCCATGGCCGCGATGAGGATCGCGGCCATGGGCATGATCATGGCCTTCCAAGGATGCATGTAGGGCTCCAGGATGAAAATCCACCGTTGATCAGGAATCTCTGCCATGATCGACCTGACGGCAAGGGCCCCCCGGTGTCCAAAGTTGGGTAAAGCTTCCCGAGCCGGTCCTCGGACCGCATCCGCAGATTCAGGTCACGGACACGAGTGATGTCGATAACGGAGCGGTTGCGACCCTGTGTGCCGGTTTTGTCCGCCCTGGTCAACCAACTATCTTCCGTGCAGGGTTGCCGTACATTTCTTCGCGCCTGCGACGAAGTTTGACGGCGGGGAAATGGAAAGGAGTCGCCTTGCTCAGCAAGCGATTCGGCAGGATGGCGGCCGGTTCGATAGCGGGTGCCATGCTGATGGCGGCCGCGGCCTGTGGCGGCAGCGGCGGCACGGGAAGCGACGCCACGTCCAGCGCGGCGCCGACCTCCGGAGCCAGCAGTGAGGCGCCGAAGGCCGGCGCGCTCAAGGTCGGCCTCGCTTTCGACGTCGGCGGCCGTGGCGACAAGTCCTTCAATGACGCCGCCTACGCGGGCCTGGAGAAGGCCAAGACGGAGCTCAAGGCCGACATCAAGGAGCTGAGCCCCGCGGCCGACGGCTCCAACCGCGGCGAGCTGCTCCGCCAGCTGGCCGACGCGGGCTACAACCCGATCATCGGCGTCGGCTTCGCCTACGGCGACGACATCAAGAAGACGGCCGAGGAATACCCGGAGATCCAGTTCGCGGTCGTCGACTCCGCCTCGAACGCGGCCAACGTCACCGGCCTGCTGTTCGCCGAGGAGCAGGGCTCCTACCTGGCGGGCGTCGCCGCGGCGACCAAGGCCAAGAGCGGCCACGTCGGCTTCGTCGGCGGTGTCGAGAACGACCTGATCAAGAAGTTCCAGGCGGGCTTCGAGGCCGGTGTGAAGTCGGTCAAGAAGGACGCCAAGATCGACGTCAAGTACCTCAGCCCCGACGGTGACTTCAGCGGCTTCAAGGCCCCCGACAAGGGCAAGGTCGCGGCCGAGAAGATGTACCAGGACGGCGCGGAGATCGTCTACCACGCCGCCGGCGACTCCGGCCTGGGCGTGTTCCAGGCGGCGGCCGCGGCCAAGAAGAAGGCCATCGGCGTCGACTCCGACCAGCGCCAGACGGTCAAGGAGGCCAACCTGCAGTCGGTCATCATGACCTCGATGCTCAAGCGCGTGGACGTCGGCGTGTTCGAGTTCGTCAAGGCGTTCCAGGGTGGCGCCAAGGGTGGCAGCAACACCATCTACGACCTCAAGGTCGACGGCGTGGGCCTGGCCACCACCGGTGGCGAGATCGACGACATCAAGGACAAGCTGGACGCCGCCAAGCAGGACATCATCGACGGCAAAATCACGGTTCCGTCCAAGCCGTAATTGAGGTAGGAACGTTGACCGAGGGCCCGGAGTCCAGACCGACCCCGGGCCTTCGGCCTATCCGCTCTTGGAGACACCAGTGAGCGGAGCGATTGAGGAGCGGTGAGCGATCTGTGAACGCCGACACCCTCGCCGCGGTGCAACCCGCCGTCGAGCTGGAGGGCATCACCAAACGCTTCCCCGGCGTCGTCGCCAACCATGACATCCGCATCACCGTCGAACCCGGCACGGTGCACGCGATCGTGGGGGAGAACGGCGCGGGCAAGTCCACCCTGATGAAGATCCTGTACGGCATGCAGAAGCCGGACGAGGGCACGATCAAGGTGAACGGTGTGGAAGTGGCCTTCCGCACGCCGAGCGACGCCATCAACGCGGGCATCGGCATGGTCCACCAGCACTTCATGCTGGCCGACAACTTCACCGTGCTGGAGAACATCGTCCTCGGCGCCGAGCCGAAGAAGGGCGGCCGGCTCGACTCCGCCGGGGCCCGCGCGCGCATCAGCGAGCTGGCCGCCGGTCATGGCCTGCGGGTGGACCCCGACCGGCTGGTGGAAGACCTCGGCGTCGGTGACCGGCAGCGAGTGGAGATCCTCAAGGTCCTCTACCGTGGCGCGCGCATCCTGATCCTCGACGAGCCGACCGCGGTGCTCGTACCCCAGGAGGTCGACGAGCTCTTCGACAACCTGCGCGAGCTCAAGGCCGAGGGGCTGACGGTCATCTTCATCTCCCACAAGCTCGACGAGGTGCTCAGCATCGCCGACGCGATCACCGTGATCCGGCGCGGCACCACGGTCGCCAGCGTCGACCCCGGCGAGGTCACCGCGCGGCAGCTGGCCGAGCTCATGGTCGGTAGCGAGCTGCCCACGCCCGAGACGCGCGAGTCCACGGTGACCGACGAGCCGGCGCTGACGGTGTCCGGCCTGACCATGGAGGCCGACGGCTTCCGCCCGGTGCCCAAGGGCACCTCGATTCCCCTGTACGTGGAGAAACTCCGCGCGGAGGGCCGCCGGCTGCTCCTCGACGACGTGTCGTTCGAGATCCACAAGGGCGAGATCCTGGGCATCGCCGGGGTCGAGGGCAACGGCCAGTCCGAGCTGATCGAGGCCATCATGGGCATGCGGCCCGTGCACGGCGACATCTCGCTCGACGGCGCCGACATCAGCACGTGGTCCACCCTCAAACGCCGCGAGTCGGGCATCGGCTACATCCCCGAGGATCGCCACCGCCAGGGTCTGCTGCTGGAGGCCTCGCTCTGGGAGAACCGGGTGCTCGGCCACCAGACCAGGCCGCCCGCGCGCAAGGGCATCTGGGTCAACCGGCGCTCCTCCAGGGCCGACACCGAACGCATCGTCAAGGACTACGACGTCCGCACACCGAGTGTCGACACGCTGGCGCTGGCCCTGTCGGGCGGCAACCAGCAGAAGCTGATCGTCGGGCGGGAGATGAGCGGCGAGCCGAAGTTCCTCATCGCCGCCCATCCCACCCGCGGCGTCGACGTGGGCGCGCAGGCCGCGATCTGGGACCACCTGCGTAACGCCAGGGCGGCGGGCCTGGCCGTACTCCTGATCTCGGCCGACCTCGACGAGCTCATCGGCCTGTCCGACACGCTGCGGGTGATCTACGGCGGGCGGCTCGTCGCCCGCCTCGACCCGTCCGACGTCACACCCGAGCGGTTGGGCGGCTATATGACCGGCGCCATCACCAGCACTGAGGAGACGTGATGCCCGCCGGGCTCTACCGGGCGCTACTGACCGTCGCCGGCGCCGTCGCCGCCATCATCCTGGCGATCCTGATCTCCAGCGTCGCGATCATCGCGGCGGGGGCCAGCCCCGAGGCCGCGTTCGCCGCCTTCTTCGACTTCGGCGAGACCGAGCGGGCGGTGGTCAACGGCATCACGACCATGCTCAACCGGGCCGTGCCGCTGTACATCGCGGGCCTGGCCGTGGCCGTCGGCTTCCGCATGAACCTCTTCAACATCGGCGTCGAGGGCCAATATCGCATCGCGGCCATCTGCGCCGCGTACGTCGGCTCCACGTTCGTGGCGCCCGCCTGGATCCAGATCCCGGTGATCATCGTGGTGGCGATGGTCGTGGGCGGCTTCTACGCGCTGATCCCCGCCGTGATGAAGGTGACGAGGGGGGTGAACGAGGTCATCTCCACGATCATGCTGAACTACATCGCGATCAACCTGGCCGCCTTCCTCGTCCGCGGTCCCTTCACGGGGGAGCGCGCCAAGGGCGTGCTCACCACCACGACGCCCGCGCTGCCCGAGTCGGCCTGGTTCCCCAACCTCAACGTCCTGTTCGAGATGTTCGGGCTGCCGGCGCCCCGTGGTGGCGGTCTGTGGGGCTTCCTCCTGGTGGCCGTCCTGCTGGGCATCGGGCTCTGGGTGCTGCTGGAGCGGACCCGGTTCGGCTTCGAGGTCAAGGCCAGCGGCCTCAACGCCTCGGCCGCGCTGGCCTCCGGCGTCAGCCCGAAGAAGATGGTCATCTCCGCGATGGTGCTCTCCGGCGCGATCGCCGGGCTGATCGGCATGCCGGAGATCCTCGGCGACAAGCACTCCTTCGGCTCCAACTTCACCCCGGGGCTGGGCTTCCTGGGCATCGCCGTGGCGCTGCTCGGCCGGAACCAACCCGGTGGCATCGCGATCGCGGCGCTGCTGTTCGGCTTCCTGGACCACGCGCAGGGCCCGCTGCAGTTCGCCAACGTACCGCCGTCGGTCATCATGATCATGCAGGGCACGATCGTGCTGCTGGTGGTCATCGCCAACGAGATCACCAGCAGGATCGCGCTGCGGCGCGAGGAACGGCGGGCCGCTCAGCAGCTCGGCAGGAACACTCCCGTTGAGGTGACAGCATGACAAAGGTCAGCCGGTACCATTTGGCGCTCATCGGCGTGGCCGTGCTCATCCTGGTCATGTCGGTGGTCCGCGTCGTCTCCGGGCAGGACGACATCACCTCGTCCGGCACGTTCAACGCCGCCCTGATGCTGTCGGTGCCGATCGGCCTGGCCGGGCTCGGCGGCCTGTGGGCCGAGCGGGCGGGCGTGGTCAACATCGGCCTCGAAGGCATGATGGTGCTCGGCACCTGGTTCGCCGGCTGGGCCGGATACCAGTGGGGCTTCATGGCCGCGCTGGTCGCCGGGCTGATCGCGGGCGCGCTCGGCGGGCTGATCCACGCGGTCGCGACCGTGACGTTCGGCGTCGACCACATCATCAGCGGCGTCGCCATCAACCTGCTCGGCCCCGGCATCACCCGCTTCCTGTCCGAGGTCCTCTATGGCGAGGGCACCCGCGCGGCCGCGGCGGGCGCGGGCATCACCACCTCGCCGGCCATGTCGTCGGAGGCGCCCGAGCCCAGCCTGCCGCTGTTCTCGGCGGGCCCCGACTGGCTCGGCAGCCTGGAGCGCACCCACTGGTTCCTGATCTCCGACGTCGCGGGCATCCTGCGCGGGCTCACCCACGAGGTGAACGTACTGGTCATCCTGGCCGTGCTGCTGCTCCCGCTGACGTTCTTCGTGCTCTGGCGTACGGCGTTCGGCGTGCGGCTGCGCTCGGCGGGCGAGAACCCGTGGGCGGCCGAGTCGCTGGGCGTGAACGTCTACCTGATCAAGTACGTGGCCGTCGTCATCTCCGGCGCGTTCGCCGGGCTCGGCGGCGTGTTCCTGGTCTTCATCTCCACCAAGTACGTCGAGGGCCAGACAGCCGGCCGCGGGTTCATCGGCCTGGCCGCCATGATCTTCGGTAACTGGCGGCCCGGCGGGCTGGCCGCGGGAGCCTCGCTGTTCGGCTACGCCAGCGGCCTGCAACTGCGCAGCTCCGGGGCCGTGACGGCGTTCTTCCTGTTCGGTGCCATCCTGCTGCTCATCTACATCGGTACCAAGGTGCGCGCGCTGCTGTCGTCCGACCAGCCGGCGGAGATGGTCACCAGGGGCGCCAGGGAGTACAACCTGATCGCGGCGGCCGCCGCGGGCACGATCGTGCTGATCTGGCTGTGGCTGACCGTCGACAAGTTGCCGAACGAATTCGTCTTCATCACACCACACGTGCTCACGCTGCTCGTGCTCCTGGTGGCTTCGCAGCGGCTGCGGATGCCCAAGGCCGACGGCGTGCGCTATCGCCGGGGGGAACAGCATTGAACGTCGACTGGGACGGCCTGCGCACGGAGGCCATCGAGGCCATGCACAACGCGTACGCGCCCTACTCCAAGTTTCCCGTCGGCGCGGCGGCGCTCGTTGACGACGGCCGCGTCATCACCGGCTGCAACGTCGAGAACGCCTCCTACGGCCTGGGCCTGTGCGCCGAGTGCGGCCTGGTCTCGGCGCTGCACTCCTCGGGCGGCGGCCGGCTGGTGGCCTTCACCTGCGTGGACGGCCACGGGGAGCTGCTGATGCCGTGCGGGCGCTGCCGGCAGCTGCTCTTCGAGTTCGGCGGCGAGGAGCTGCTGGTCGAGACCGTGGACGGGCCGAAGCGGATGGCCGAGATCCTGCCCTACGCCTTCGGCCCGGACGATCTGTCCAGGTCCGCCTGATGTCCATGGACGTCATCGAAGTCATCGTCGCCAAGCGGGACGGTGGCGAGCTGACGGCCGCCCAGATCGACTGGGTGATCGACGCCTACACGCGCGGCGAGGTGGCCGACGAGCAGATGTCCGCGCTGGCCATGGCCATCCTGCTGAACGGCATGAACCGGCGCGAGATCGCCGGCTGGACGCAGGCGATGATCCGCTCGGGCGAGCGGATGGACTGGTCCGCGCTGGACCGGCCCACCGCCGACAAGCACTCCACCGGCGGCGTCGGCGACAAGATCACGCTGCCGCTCGCCCCGCTGGTGGCCGCCTGCGGCGCCTATGTCCCGCAGCTCTCGGGCCGCGGCCTCGGCCACACGGGCGGCACGCTGGACAAACTGGAGTCGATCCCCGGCTGGCGGGCCTCGCTGTCCAACGACGAGATGCTCTCGGTGCTCCGTTCGGCGGGCGCGGTCGTCTGCGCCGCCGGCTCGGGCCTCGCCCCGGCCGACAAGAAGCTGTACGCCCTGCGCGACGTCACGGGCACCGTCGAGTCGATCCCGCTCATCGCGTCGTCGATCATGTCGAAGAAGATCGCCGAGGGCACCGGGTCGCTGGTGCTCGACGTCAAGGTGGGCTCGGGCGCGTTCATGAAGACGCCGGAGCGGGCCCGCGAGCTGGCCGAGACGATGGTCGCGCTGGGCACCGACGCGGGCGTGCGCACGGTCGCCCTGCTCACCGCCATGGACCGCCCCCTGGGCCGCGCCGTGGGCAACGCCCTGGAGGTCGAGGAGTCGGTCGAGGTCCTCGCGGGCGGGGGGCCGCCGGACGTCGTGGAGCTGACCGTACGGCTGGCGCGGGAGATGCTGGAGGCGGCCGGGATCTCCGGTCCTGACCCGGCGCGGGCGCTGGCGGACGGCTCGGCCATGGACGCCTGGCGCCGGATGATCACCGCCCAGGGCGGCGACCCGGACGCGATCCTGCCCAGGGCGGCGGAGACCATGGTGGTCGAGTCGCCTGCCTCAGGGGTCCTGTCACGCCTGGACGCCTATGCCGTCGGGCTGGCGGCCTGGCGGTTGGGGGCGGGGCGGGCTCGTAAGGAGGATCCGGTGTCGTTCGGGGCGGGCATCGTGCTGCATGCCAAGCCGGGCGACCTCGTACGTGAGGGGCAGCCTCTGATGACGCTGCACGCGGACGAGACGGGTCGCTTCGAGCGGGCCTTGGCGGCACTGCAGGGCGGCTACGAGGTCGGGACGGGGAGCGCCGAGGTGCTGCCTCTGGTGCTGGACCGGATCACGGCCTAGTACACGGGCGCCGGCGGCTTCGGGCGTCGGTGCTTTGTGCCGCGGCTTCAGCGTACGAGGACGGGCGCGTCGGCGAAGATGTCGGCGAGGACGGCGCGCTGCGTCGGCAGGGCCTCCTTGTGGCGCGCTCTCCCCGCCTCGGTGATGCAGACGAAGACGCCACGGCGGTCCTGGTCGCATACCCCGCGCGAGACCAGCTGAGCCTTCTCCAGCCGCGCCACGACCCTGGACAGCGCGCTCTGGCTCAGGTGAACCTCGTCACAGAGCTCCTGGATCCGCAGCTTCTTGTCGTGATGGACGATCCGGTCCAGCACCTCGAACTCGCTCGGCCCCAGGCCGTGCTTGTCACCCAGCTCGCGTTCCAGCGAGCACATCGCCTTGGCGCGCTTCGCCAGGACGTAGTGCCAGGTCCCGACCACGAACTCCTCGTCCATGTCGCGGAGGTTACCACTTCGCTAAAACTGATGCAACGGAATTAAATGCGTTTGCATTAGATGCGGATGCATGTAGTGTACTGACCCATGTCCTCTCACTCATCCCGTTGGGGCGCGCTCGCCGTGCTCTGTGCAGTGATCTTCCTTGACGCCCTTGACGTGTCGATGGTCGGCGTGGCGCTGCCCGCCATCCAGCACGACCTGGGCCTTTCTACCTCTTCTCTGCAGTGGGTTGTCAGCGGCTACGTGCTCGGTTATGGCGGTCTTCTGTTGCTGGGCGGCAGGACCGCCGACTTGCTCGGGCGACGCAGGGTGTTCCTGGTCGCGCTGGGTGTCTTCGCCGTCGCGTCGTTGCTCGGTGGTCTGGTGGACGACGGCGCTCTGCTGATCGCGGCCAGGTTCATCAAGGGAGTGGGCGCCGCCTTCACCGCGCCGGCCGCCCTTTCGATCATCACCACCACGTTTCCCGAGGGGCCTGAGCGCAACAAGGCGCTCAGCATCTTCACCGCGTGTGGCGCCAGTGGTTACTCACTCGGGCTGGTGCTGTCCGGCCTGCTGACGGAGATCGGCTGGCGGTGGACGCTGCTGATGCCGGTGCCGGTCGCGATCATCGCGCTGATCGCCGCGCTCAGGGTGCTGCCGCGCGGCGAAGAGGAGCGGGCCGAAGGCGGCCACGACCTGATCGGCGCCGTGCTGATCACCGCCTCGATGCTGCTGCTCGTCTTCACCGTCGTCCAGGCGCCCGAGGCCGGCTGGACCTCGCTGCGCACGATCGGCTCGCTGGTCGCCGTCGCCGCGCTGCTCGGCCTGTTCGTCCTCGCCGAACTGCGGATGAGGCACCCGCTGGTCCGGCTGGGCATCCTGCGCTCCGGCTCGCTCGTCCGGGCGAACCTGGGGCTGCTCATCCTGATGGGCTCCTACGTGGCCTTCCAGTTCGTGGCCATGCAGTACTTCCAGAACCTGCTCGGCTGGTCGGCCCTCGGCACCGCGCTGGCGTTCCTGCCCGCCGGGGTGCTCGTCGCGATCACCTCGACCAAGATGGGCGACTTCGCCGACAGGTTCGGCACTACCAAGCTGACCATCATCGGCGCGGCGGCGCTGGCCGGTGGCTACGCGATGTTCCTGGGCATCGACGAGCACCCCAGCCTGGGCGGTCTGGTCATTCCCGGCATGCTGCTGCTGGGAATCGCGTTCGCGCTGTCCTTCGCGCCGCTGAACATCCAGGCCACGAACGGCGTGCACGACGACGAGCAGGGGCTGGCCTCCGGGCTGCTCAACACCTCCGGCCAGGTGGGCGGCGCGATCGTGCTCGCCGTGGTCTCGGCGGTGCTCACCTCCAACGGCACCACTCTGTCGATCGAGTCGCTCCGCTCGGCGATCGTGGTGTCGCTGGTGCTGGCGCTGGTCGGGGTGGCGATCTCGGCCACCGGGCTGCGCGTGCGCAAGCCGGTGGCAGCCCCGCAGGAAGAGGCGAAGGTGTACGAGACGGTCTGACTTAGGCGTCCGATTCGTTGAGAAGGCCCCGCGTACCGCGCGGGGCCTTCTCGCTCTTTGTGCTCCCCACGCGTCGGCTATGGGTGGCCCATGTTCGTGCCACTCGCGCGCCGCGCCGCTTGTGATCCTCTGAACTGGGGAATCAATCTGCTATGCGCCCGCCACCCGCGCTCGGGCATCCGTCGCGACGCCGCCCGGCCCACGCCGCCGCTCTGGCCTGTCTCCTCGTACTGACCGCGTGCGGTACGGCCTCGCCAGGCGGCACTGGGAGCGGCGCGACCACGAGCGCGTCAGCCGAGCCCACCGCCCCACCGAGGGTCGCTACCCCATCGACGTCACGCGGTCGGACGTCCACGTCCACGTCCACCTCCTCGTCCTCCATCTCTGTCGACACGGGCACGCGGAAGGCGGCGCCGACGAGCACGGTCGAGGTGGATGTACAGCACAACATCGGCGACCCGGCGGTCGTGCAGAACGTCCGCTACGCCGCCCACGACACCTACGACCGCGTGGTGATCGACATCAAGGGCTCCATGCCCGGCTACAACGTCAAATGGGTAGACAAACTGCTGCAGGACGGCTCGGGCGAGGAGTTCGACCTGCCCGGTGGCGCGTACCTCCAGCTGATCCTCGCGCCCGCCGACGCCCACGACGCCAAGGGCAGGCCCACCTGGAAGGGCGGGCCCATCTTCCCGGCCAACCTCGGCAACGTGACCCATGTGGTCAAGACCGGCGACTTCGAGGGCCGCGTCGGTGTCGGCCTCGTGCTCAACCATCAGGCGGCGTTCGAGCTGAAGGAGCAGTCCGATCCCGACCGGCTGGTCATCGACGTGGCACACTGACCTGGTGGTTAGAAAGATCGAAGCGGCTACCCGCATCCCGGTGCCCGGCGGCAAGCTCATCGACGAGCACGTAGGCCGCGTCAACAGCGGCGACGAGGCGATCTCCATCGCCCACATGGTCGCCCCGCCCGGCTGGGACGAGCCCGCACAAACGCCCTCGTTCACCGAATACACCGTCGTCCTGCGCGGCACGCTCCTGGTGGAACATGCCGACGGCACGACCGAGGTCACGGCGGGCCAGTCCATCGTCACGGACCCGGGCGAGAAGATCCGCTACAGCACCGGCCCGGACGGCGCCGAGTACATCGCCGTCTGCCTGCCCGCCTTCTCCCCGGACGGGGCCAACCGCGCCGAGGATTGACGGTTTCCGTATTCCCAGGCACTGGAAGTCGTCCTCCACGCCATATCTGACCGCCTCCCAGAGGAGCGCGTGGCAAGCGTTGATCAAGAGGGATGTAAGCCGATGCCTCTATTAATGGGCTGAAAGAACGCAATACGGGAGGCACCGGTCGCCGGGGCGCCCAAGTGATCTGGAGGCTCCGCCATGACACGTCCGACCGCCGCTCGCGCGTACGTGCTCGGCTTAGCCATCGCCGCTGTGCTGCTCGCCGGATGTAGACCCCAGGCGGAAACGGCCAGAAGCGGCGGAACCAAGCCGGCGAGCGGCTGCTCGCTCACCGTGGAAGAGCTCTCCAAAGCCACGGGGCTGAGCTGGGAGCTGAAGGAGAAGCGGGACGACCACCCGCTGGAGACCCTCGAATCGGTCAAGGCGAGCGTGTGTCTCTACACGGCGGCGGACGCTCCGCAGGCGGGGTCGGATCCGCTGGTGCTGAGGACCGACACCGTCGGCGGGAAGGACGTCGCCGCCGTTCGCCAGGAATTCACCGAGTCGTGCACCGGGTACGACGGCAAGGTGCGCGAATCGTCGGCCGCTGACGGCGCGATCGTGTGCGACCGTGACGGCGCCGTGGCGGAGGGACTGGTGGAGAGCGTTGACCGGCTGGTGAACGTCTATTTCGTGAACGCCGACAAGACCACCGCCATCAAGCTCACCAAGAAGTTCGACGCGATCCTCAAAGCCGTGGGGTGAACGGCGACACGGGCCGATGTCGGCCCAGTTGGAGCCGGGAGTTCGTCGGCGGAAGACGCATATCATGGGCGGATGAGGCCCACGCTTGACGAGATCCAACGGGCGCCCAAGGTGCTGCTGCATGACCACCTCGACGGCGGCCTGCGGGCCGAGACCATCGTCGGGCTGGCTCGCGACTCCGGCTACGGCGAACTGCCCACGACCGACGCCGACAACCTTCGCGAGTGGTTCGAGGAGGCGGCCGATTCAGGCTCGCTCGAACGCTACCTGGAGACCTTCCAGCACACCGTCGGCGTCATGCAGACGCGCGAGGCACTGACCCGCGTCGCCGCCGAGTGCGCGGAGGATCTGGCGGCCGACGGGGTCGTCTACGCCGAGGTGCGCTTCGCGCCCGAGCAGCACACCACCACGGGGCTCAGCCTCGATCAGGTGGTCGAGGCGGTGCTGGACGGGTTCCGGCAGGGCTCCGAGGGGCGCGGGATCAAGGTCGGCACGCTGCTGACCGCGATGCGGCATCAGGCGCGGTCGATGGAGATCGCCGAGCTGGCCGTACGTTATCGGGACGGCGGGGTGGTGGGGTTCGACATCGCCGGGGCCGAGGCCGGCTACCCGCCCACCAGGCACCTCGACGCGTTCGAATACCTGCAGCGGGAGAACGCGCACTTCACCATCCACGCGGGCGAGGGCTTCGGGCTGCCGTCGATCTGGCAGGCCATCCAGTGGTGCGGCGCCGATCGGCTCGGCCACGGGGTGCGGATCATCGACGACATCTCGGTGTCGGAGGACGGCTCGGCCAAGCTGGGCCGACTGGCCGCCTACGTCCGCGACAAGCGCATCCCCCTGGAGATGTGCCCCACCTCCAACCTGCAGACCGGAGCCGCCGACTCCATCGCCGACCACCCGATCGGGCTGCTGCGCCGCCTGCATTTCAGGGTGACGGTCAACACCGACAACCGGCTGATGAGCCGCACCAACGTGTCGCTGGAGTTCGACAAGCTGGTGGAGGCGTTCGGCTACGGCTGGGATGATCTGCAGTGGTTCACGGTCAATGCGATGAAGTCGGCGTTCATCCCGTTCGATGAGCGGCTGGCCCTGATCAACGGTGTGATCAAGCCCGGATTCGCGCGGATGAAGTGGCAGCCGTGAAAGAGACCTACCGGTCCAAGACCGCCTTCGTGCTCGGCTGGGTGTGGCTGGCGTTCGTCGCCTTCAACATCTGGGATCTGACCGCCCGCTACAACGGCAAGCCCTCGCTGGTGGCGGGCGCCGTGCTGGGAGCGCTCACCGCCGTGGTCTACCTGGTCGCGCTCCGCCCCGCGACCGTGGTGACCGAGGAGGGGCTGGTGGGGCGCAACCCGCTCCGCTCGACGTTCGTGCCGTGGGCGTCGGTGAACGACGTGGTGGTCTCCCACACCATCAACGTCCGCTACGGCGCCGAGCAGGTGTTGCGGCTGTGGACGCCGATGAGCACGGCGCGCGAGCGGGCCAGGGCGCAGCGCCGGGCCACGCCGAGGCAGGAACGCGGTCGCTTCAAGACCGAGCCCACGCTGAGCAAGGCGGAGCAGGCGGCCGCGGAGGCGTTCGCCGGGAAGACGCACGCCGACTGGGTGGGGCAGCAGATCACCGAACGGGCGGAGTCGGCCAAGCGCCGCGATGTGGAGGCCCCGCCCGCCCGCGCCAGCTGGGCGATCGACTCGTTCGCGGTGCTGGCCGCGGCGATCGCGCTCGTGGTGATGGCGGTCGTGATCGGCTGACCCGGTTGAGCCACGGTCGTGATGGGGTGAGCCGTCGAGCCACGGTCGTGATGGGCTGACCGGCCGAGGTTGTTGACCCTGACACCGTGTCAGGCCCTACACCTGGAGGGGTCATGTTCAGTATCGGAGACTTCGCCAGGCTCGGGCTCGTGTCCGTGCGCATGCTGCGCCACTACGACGCGATCGGGCTGCTGCGCCCCGCGCACGTGGACCCGGCCACCGGCTATCGCTCATACCAGGCGGCGCAGCTGTCCAGGCTCAACCGCATCGTCGCGATCAAGGACCTCGGCTTCACGCTGGAGCAGGTCAGGGCGATCCTCGACGACAAGGTCAGCACGGAAGAGCTGCACGGCATGGTACGCCTGCGCCGCGCCCAGCTGGAGGCGCGGATCAGCGCCGACCTGGCCAGGCTGCGCGGCGTCGAGGCGAGGCTCCGGACCATCGAGACGGAGGGGCACATGCAGACGGACGAGGTCGTGCTCAAGGAGGTCGCCGCGACCAGGGTCGCCGAACTCAGCGCGCGGGCCGCCAGCTACGAGGGCGAGGACATCGGGCCGGTCATCAAGCCGCTGTTCGTCGAGCTCTGCGGGCGGCTGGAGTCGGCGCGGGTGACCATAGCGGGGCCCGGCATCGCGTACTACATCCCCGAAGACGACGGCGCCGTGATGGTGCACGTCGCGTTCCCCTTCACGGCGGAAGAGAAGGACGAGTACGACGTCCAGTTCGTCACTCTGCCGCGCATCGAGACGGCGGCGACGATCATCCATCATGGCCCGATGGAGGAGGTGGGCCCGACGTTCCAGGCGCTGGCGCACTGGATCGAGGCGAACGGCTACCGGTCCAGCGGCCTGGCCAGGGAGATCTCCCTGCACTGCCCGGACGACCTGGCCGAATGGGTGACGGAGCTCCAGATCGAGGTGACCCCGGTCTAGTGGAGGAGCTGGAGCGGCACCGTGCCGAGCTGACCGGTTACTGCTACCGGATGCTGGGCTCCGGGTTCGAGGCCGAGGACGCGGTGCAGGAGACGCTGGTCAAGGCATGGCGCGGCCTCGACCGCTACGACCCTGACCGGGCGCCGCTCCGCTCGTGGCTGTTCCACATCGCCACCAACGTCTGCCTCGACATGCTGCGGGGCGCTCAGCGGCGGGCGCGGGCCATGGACCTCGGCCCCGCCGGGTCACCGGGCCCCGACCTCGGCCCGCCGCTGCCCGGCCAGGCCTGGATCACGCCGATTCCCGACCGCCGGGTGCTCCCCTCCGATCCGGCCGAGCTCGCCGTCGAGAGGGAGACGGTACGCCTGGCGTTCGTGGCCGCGCTGCAGCACCTCCCACCACGGCAGCGGGCGGTGCTGATCCTGCGCGACGTGCTGCGCTGGAGCGCGGCCGAGGTGGCGGAGCTGCTGGAGGGCAGCGTCGCCTCGGTCAACAGCGCTCTGCAGCGGGCCAGGGCGACGCTTTCCGAGGTGCCCGCCCGCGATGGTCTTTCCGGGGTGCCCGGCCACGGTGGCGAGGTGGACCGGCGGTTGCTGGCGCGGTATGTGGACGCGTTCGAGCGGTATGACGTGTCGGGGCTCGTCGCGCTGCTGCACGAGGACGCGACGATGTCGATGCCGCCGTTCGCGTGGTGGCTGCGGGGCAGAGAGGACATCCGCAAGGCCATGCTCGCGGCGGACGCGCCCTGCGGCGGCTCCCGCCTGGTCCCGGCGGGCACGGCCAACGGCTCTCCGGCGTTCGGGCAGTACCTGGGGGGCGAGCCGTTCGCGCTGCTGGTCGTCGAGGTCTCGGGAGACCGGGTCAGCGGGACGACCACGTATCTGGACCCGCGGTTGTTCCCGCTCTTCGGCCTGCCGATGAGTTTCGCGGGCCCGCCTCGTATAGGTGAGTGAAGGAGGGCAAACAATGCCGAACATCATTGACCATCCCGACCGCCCCTACGTGGGGGTCCGCGGGACCATCAGCATGACCACCTTCGGCCTGGTGGCCGACCGCATCGGTGAGCTGATCGGCTGGCTGGCCGAGCGAGGGGTGGCACCCGCCGGGGCGCCGTTCCTCAGGTACCTCGCCATCGACATGCCGGCCGACCGGCTGGAAGTCGAGGCGGGCGTGCCGGTCGCGGCCCCGGTGACCGTCGAAAGGGACATCTTCGCCGCCCACCTGCCGGCCGGGCGCTACGCGACGGTACGCCACCACGGCCACCCCGACCAGCTCAGGGGCGTCATCGAGAACCTCCTGACCTGGGGCGCCGAGCAGGGCCTCAAGTGGGACATGACGCGCGACGGCGACACCGAGCTGTGGGGCTGCCGCCTGGAGCTCTACCAGACGGATCCCCGCGTCGAGCCCGACCTCAACAACTGGGACACCGACCTGGAGTTCCGCCTGACCTGACCCTTCGGCGCCCGCCCCCTGCGGCGCCCGAGGGGGCGGGCGCCGGATCGGGCGGTGCCTGGAGGGGGCGGCGCCGGAGGGTCGGTGCGTAAGGGGGCGGGTGCCTGAGGGGGCGGTGCCTAGAGGCCGAGTGCGGCGCCGACGTCCGCCTTCAGGGCGTCAAGCTCCCGTACGGCCAGCGCTCGGGCATCCGCCACCGGACCGGTCACCGGAACGACCACCTCCAGGTAGCACTTGAGCTTGGGCTCGGTCCCCGAAGGCCGGACCACCACCCGGGCGTCTCCGGACAGCGCGTACCGCAGCCCGTCGGTCGGCGGCAGCCCGCCGTCACCCAGGCTCAGGTCGTCAGCCCGTTCGACCGCCCGGCCGCCCAGCGCGGCCGGGGGGTCGGCGCGCAGCCGGGCCATCGCGCCGGCGATGAGCGACAGGTCCTCGACCCGGACGGACAGCTGCGCGGTGGCGTGCAGCCCGTAGCGCCGGGCCTGGTCGTCGAGCAGGTCGAGCAGCGTCCGGCCGGCACGCTTGGCCGCCGCGGCCATGCCGGCCACGGTCAGGGCGGCGCCGATGCCGTCCTTGTCGTGTACGGGCAGCCCGGCGTCGGAGCCGACGCTGTAGCCGATCGCCTCCTCGTAGCCGAAGACCAGCCCGGGACCCGCCTTGATGATCCACTTGAAGCCGGTCAGCGTCTCCCCGTAGCGGACGCTATGAGCGGCGGCGATCTTGCTCACCAGCGTCGAGGAGACGATCGTGGTGGCCACCAGGCGATCGCCGGACGTGTGCGTGATCACGTGCTCGGCCAGCAGGCCGCCCACCTCGTCGCCGGTCAGCATGCGCCAGGAGCCGTCGCCCAGCGGCACGGCCACGGCGCATCGGTCGGCGTCGGGGTCGTTCGCCAGGACGAGATCGGCGTTGATCTTCTTGGCCAGCGCCACAGCCAGGTCGATCGCGCCGGGTTCCTCCGGGTTGGGGAACGCCACCGTCGGGAAGGCGGGGTCGGGGTTGCGCTGCTCCTCGACCGCCATCGGGGTCTCGAACCCGGCGGCCAGGAACGCCCCGGTCAGCGTGCCCGACCCGACGCCGTGCAGCGGCGTGTAGGCGATCCGCAGCTCGCGGGCGTCGCCGAGCGGCAGCGCGGTCACCGCGTCGATGTAGTCGTCGATGATGCTCTCGCCCAGCTCGGTCAGCGTGCCGGGCGCGTCGATCGGCAACTGGTCGACGCGGCCCACCGCCTCGATGGCGGCGGAGATCTCGGCGTCGATCGGCGGCACGATCTGGGAGCCGTCGCCCCAGTAGACCTTGTAGCCGTTGTCGCGGGGCGGGTTGTGGCTGGCGGTGACCATCACACCGGCGTCGGCGCCGAGGTGGCGTACGGCGAAGGCGAGGATGGGAGTCGGCAGCGGGCAGGGCAGCAGTGAGGCGTGCAGTCCGGCGCCGGTCAGCACGGCCGTGGTGTCGCGGGCGAACACGTCGGACTTGTGGCGGGCGTCGTAGCCGATGACGACATGCCTGCCGGGGCCGAGCACCTGGGCCAGACCGGCCGCGGCCCGCATGACGGTCACCCGGTTCATCCGGTTGGGTCCCGCGCCCAGCTCACCGCGCAGACCGGCCGTACCGAACTCGAGCCCGGCACCGAAGCGGTCGCGCAGCGCCTCGATATCGCCGGAGTCGAGCAGGGCGGACAGCTCGGCCCGGGTCTCAGGATCAGGATCCTGCGCCAGCCAGAGACGCGCCGCCGGGACCAGGTCGGCGGCTGCGCGAGCGTCGGCGGACACGGGGGCGTCTGCGGTCGGTTCGGCGGTCGCGGAGGCGTCGCTGGCAGGCTCGCCGGCCGCGGGGGACGAGGGTGCCGGGTCGTCGGTCACAGACGGTCCACGATCTTGGCCAGCAGGGTGCCCATGCGGGCGGCCGTCGCGCGGCCGACCTGGAGGACCTCCTCGTGGTTGAGCGGCTCGTCCGCCAGCCCCGCCCCCGGGTTGGTGACCAGGGAGACGCCCAGCACCTCGAGACCGGCCTCGCGGGCCGCGATGGCCTCCAGGACGGTGGACATGCCGATCATGTCGCCGCCCAGCGTGCGCAGCATGCGGATCTCGGCGGGCGTCTCGTAGGTGGGGCCGCGGAAGGCCACATAGACGCCCTCGGCGATGGTCGGGTCCACCTCCTGCACGAGCGCGCGCAGCCGCCGCGAGTAGACCTCGGTGAGGTCGATGAACGTGGTGCCGGTGATCGGGTTGGCCCCGGTCATGTTGATGTGGTCGCTGATCAGCACCGGGTCGCCGACCTGCTGCGTCTCGGGGCGCAGCCCGCCGGCCGCGTTGGTCAGCACGATCGTGCCGACTCCCGCGGCGGCGGCGGTGCGTACGCCGTGGACGACGGAGTCGACGCCGCGGCCCTCGTACAGATGGCTGCGACCGAGGAAGACCAGCGCGTGCCGCCCACCGGGGGTGCGCAGAACACGGATCTTGCCGCCGTGCCCGGCCACGGCCGGAGCGGAGAAGCCGGGCAGGTCGGTGAAGGGGATCTCCGTGACCGTCTCGCCGATCGCGTCCGCGGCCGGCACCCAGCCGGACCCCATGACGAGGGCGACGTCGAAGGTGTCGAGGCCGCAGGCGCTCTTCAGCGCCTCGGCGGCGGCTCTGGCCAGGGAGTAGGGGTCGTTGCTCACGTCAGTAGTTTAGGAGGAGCCTGTCGAGCACCCGTACCCCGAACTGGAGCGCGTCCACCGGCACCCGCTCGTCCACGCCGTGGAACATCGACGCGAAGTCCATGTCCCCGGGCAGTCGCAGTGGCACGAACCCGAACCCGCGTACGCCCAGGTCGGCGAAGAAGGTCTTGTTGTCGGTGCCGCCGGACATGCAGTACGGCACGGCCCGCGCCGTGGGGTCCTCGGCCTTCAGCGCCGCGATCATCGACTCGACCAGGGCGCCGTCGAACGTGGTCTCCAGCGCGATGTCGTGGTGCACGAACTCGCGGCGGACGTTCGACCCGATCAGCGAGTCGATCGTCTTGAAGAACTCGTCCTCGTGGCCCGGCAGGAAGCGGCCGTCGATCACGGCGGTGGCCTGGCCGGGGATGACGTTCGACTTGTAGCCGGCGTTGAGCTGGGTCGGGTTGGCGGTGTGGCTCAGCGTCGCGCCGACGAAGCGGACCAGCGGCCCGATCTTGTCCAGGATGGGCGCCGGGTCGTCCTCGTCGAAGGGCAGGCCGAACGCGTCCGCGACCTCGGTGAGGAACTGGCGGACCGTCGGGGTGAGGGTGATCGGCCACTCGTGGGCGCCGACCCTGGCCACGGCCTTGGCCACCTCGGTGACCGCGTTGTCGGTGTTGAGCATCGAGCCGTGCCCGGCGGTGCCGTCGGCGATGAGCTTCATCCAGCCGAGACCCTTCTGCGCGGTCTCGATCAGGTAGAGCCGCAGGGACGGGTCCACCTCCAGGGAGTAGCCGCCGACCTCGCTGATCGCCTCGGTGACGCCCTCGAACAGCTCCGGGTGGTGCGCGGTGAGGTGCTTGGCGCCGTAGTTGCCGCCCGCCTCCTCGTCGGCGACCCAGGCGAAGACGAGGTCGCGGCGCGGCTTGCGGCCCTCGCGGGTGAGCTGGCGGAGTACGGCCAGCATCATCGCGTCCATGTCCTTCATGTCGACCGCGCCCCGGCCCCAGATGTAGCCGTCGCGTACCTCGCCGCCGAACGGGTCGACGGACCAGTCGGCCGCGTTGGCGGGCACCACGTCCAGGTGGCCGTGGACCAGGAGCGCGGGCAGCGACGGGTCGGTGCCTTCGACGCGGGTGATGACGTTGCCCCGGCCCGGCTCGCTCTCGATGTAGGTGGCCTCGATGCCGACCTCGTCCAGCCTGGCCATGACGGCCTCGGCGGCGGCCCGCTCGCCGGGGCCGGTGCCGTCCCCGTAGTTGCTGCTGTCGACGCGGATGAGTTCGGCACAGAGTTCGGCGACTTCGTTCTCGGCGGGCGTCATGGTGTCCTCTCCAGGGTGAGCAGGCCGGACTTGTGGAGGTGACCGCGTTTGTAGGCGCGGGTGATGAGGGTGACGTCCATGTCGGTGACCTCGTCGAGCGGGCCGACGACACCCGTCAGGAAACGGTAGAGATCGGCCTCATGGGCCACCGCGACCTGGACGATCAGGGAATGGGTGCCCGAGGTGGCCGCGCAGTAACGCACGCTGGGGTGCGCGGCGAGCCGCTGGCCGACCAGGTCGAGCCCGTGCGGCCGTACCTTGAGCCAGAGCTTGCCCTCCACCTCCAGGCCGAGCAGCGCGGGCTCGACCTCGGCCCGCAGCAGCAGGAGCCGCCGTTCGAGCAGCGAGGACACCCGCCTGCGGGCGGTCGGCACCGAGATGTCGAGCCGCTCGGCGATCGCCGTGAACGCGATCCTGCCGTCACCGGCCAGCAGTTCGGCGATCTCCTGCTCCAGAGGCGAAAGACCGTCCTCGTCGGGAAGGACTTCGAGGACCGGGGGCGGACGCAGCTGGGCTGCCTCCTGCTCGCTGAGGTAGGGCGCGTGCCACTCGGCGACCGTCCTGAAGGTGTGCAGGACGACCTGCGTCTGCGTCTGCAGCACCCCGTCGATCTCACTGATCTCCGCGGTGAGGATGTCGTGCAGCTCCTCCCGTGACCGGGCGACCAGCTCGCAGGCGAGGTCGGCCGCCCCGGTCAGCGAGTAGACCGAGCGCGTGTCGGGCCGGTCGGCCAGCGCCTTGGCGACCTGCGCCGCCGTACCCGGACGGACCTGGACATGCAGGTGCACGGGCCGGCCGTGGCCCGAACGCAGGTCGTCATAGATCGCGGTGACGCGCACCATGCCGTCGGCGATCAGCCGCTGTAACCGGCGCGCGACCGTGCGTTCGTGCTCGCCGACGGCCCTGCCGATCTCGCCCCACGACGCGCGGGGGCCGATCTGGAGAGCGGCGACCAGGCGCCGGTCGAGAACATCCACGGGGAGCCGTCTCTATGTCGGGTTTGTAAATATGTTGCCAGGCATTTGACTGTTTCGGTCGCCCGAATGCACAGTAGGCCATCATCGCAGTTGTCAGCAAAGGAGCCCCCCGTGGCGACCTCCCCCGTGGCGCCATCGCCACTCGGCATCCCCAAAAGCCGTGTCCGACAGCTCATGGCGGCCAGCATCGGCAACGTCGTCGAGTGGTTCGACTGGTACACATACAGCTTCCTGACCGTCTACTTCGCCGAGCAGATCTTCCCCAAGTCCGGCACGAACAGTCTGGTCCCGGTGCTGAGCGCCTTCGCGGTGTTCGCGGTCGGCTTCTTCATGCGCCCGCTGGGCGGCCTGCTGGTGGGCGCGTTCGCCGACCGGTTCGGCCGCAAGTCTGCGATGACCTTCACGATCATCCTGATGGGTGGCGGCTCGCTGCTGCTGGCGATCACGCCGACGTACGAGGCGGCGGGTGTGCTCGCGCCGATCATCCTGACGCTGGCGCGGCTGATCCAGGGCCTCTCGGTCGGCGGTGAGTTCGCCGCGGCGACCACGTTCCTGGTCGAGTCGGCCCCTCCCGGGCGTCGCGGGCTGTTCTCGAGCTTCCAGTACGTCAGCACCACCATCGGCCAGCTCTTCGCCTCCGGCCTGGCCGCCCTGCTGGCCGCCAACCTCGCCGAAGCCGACATGAGCTCGTACGGCTGGCGCATCCCGTTCGTGGTGGGCGCGGTGATCAGCCTCGTGGGCCTGTGGATCCGCAAGGGCGCCGAGGAGACCAGCGCGGTCGTCAGCGAGATCCAGGAGGGCAAGACCGAGCGTCCGGGCCTGTTCGAGTTCCTGGTCCGCTACCCGACCAAGGCCGCCTTGATCGTCGGCATCACCGTGGCGGGCACGGTCGCCTACTACACCTGGACGACCTTCCTGCCGACCTACGCCCAGCAGAACGTGGGCTTCGACAAGGGTCAGTCGCTCACGGTCAGCACGATCGCGCTGGTCTTCTTCATGGTCCTGCAGCCGCTGCTCGGCATGCTGTCGGACCGGGTCGGGCGCCGGCCCATGCTGATCACCTTCGGCCTGGCGTTCACGATCCTGCCGGTGCCGCTGCTCGGCATGCTGACGAACTCCTTCTCCAGCCTGCTGTTCATCCAGTGCCTCGGCATGATCTTCCTCGGCTGCTTCACCTCGGTCTCGGCCGCGGTCAACTCCGAGTTGTTCCCGACCCGGGTGCGGGCGGCGGGGGCGGGCTTCCCGTACTCGCTGACCGTCGCCATCTTCGGCGGCACCGCGCCACTCATCGGCACGGCGCTGAAGGACGCGGGCAACGCGGGACTCTTCCCGTGGTACATGTCGGCGCTCGCCCTGGTCTCCACACTGGTGTACGTCTTCGCGTTGAAGGAGACCAAGGACCAGCCGCTCAGCTAGTCGCCGATCGATTTGCAGGGGCGTCCCCGCAGCTCCTTGACGTAGTCGTCGGGGGCGCCCGCCCGCTCGGCGGCGTCGGCCAGGATGCCCAGGTAGCGGGCGGAGGGCAGGCCGCCCTCATAGCCGTCGAGCACGTAGAACCAGGCCACCTGCTCGCCGTCGAGCGTCTGCACCCGCAGCCGCACCTTGTGGTAGAGGCCGCGGACCGCGCCCTCCCACTGGTCGAGGGAGTTGGCGTCCAACTCGGGCACGTCGTAGAGGACCACGAAGACGTGCTCGTCGGGGTCTTCGACGATGGTGGAGAGCGCGCCCTCCCAGCCGAAGTATTCGCCGCCGAACGTCAGGCGCCAACCCTGCAGCCAGCCCACGCCCCGGATCGGGGAATGAGGGGCACGCATGGCCATCTGCTCGGGGTCCATGTTGCTGCCGTAGGCCGCGTATACAGGCACAGCTGATAAGAGTAGCGCGCGACCGGCCGCCCCGTTCGTCGTCAGCGCGCGCCATGCGGGACAATAGGCACGTGACGAGGATCGTGATCATCGGTGGCGGACCAGGCGGCTACGAGGCGGCTCTGGTGGCGGCGCAGCTAGGCGCGCAGGTCACCATGGTCGAACAGGACGGGCCTGGCGGCGCCTGCGTGCTGACCGACTGCGTGCCGTCCAAGACGCTCATCGCCACCTCCGTGCGTAAACAGGCCCTCCTCGACGCGCCCTCACTGGGCGTCGGATTCACCGGCGGGCTCGATCGCGACGTCGGCGTGGCGAGCGTCGATCTGCCGCTGGTCAACAAGCGGGTCAAGGAGCTGGCGCAGGCCCAGTCGGCCGACATCGAGACCCGGGTCGCCGCAGAGGGCGTCGAGATCATCAAGGCCCGCGGGCGGCTGGTCGACCCGCAGCTGGTCAAGGCGGGCGACCGCGCGATCAAGGCCGATGTGGTCATCGTGGCGACCGGCGCGACGCCGCGCATCCTGCCGGGGGCCGAGCCCGACGGCGAGCGCGTCCTTACCTGGCGTCAGCTCTATGACCTCGACGCGCTGCCCGAGCACCTGATCGTGGTGGGCTCCGGGGTGACGGGCGCCGAGTTCGCGGGGGCCTACCGCTCGCTGGGCGCCGAGGTCACGCTGGTCTCCAGCCGCGACCGGATGATGCCCAACGAGGACGCCGACGGCGCCGAGGTGCTCGAAGAGGTCTACCGGCGCCGTGGCATGAACGTCATGGGCCGCTCCCGCGCCGCCTCCGTCAAGCGGACCGCCGACGGCGTCGTGGTCACGCTCGAAGACGGCCGCACGGCCGAGGGCTCCCACGCGCTGATGACGGTCGGCATGGTGCCCAACACGAGCGGCATCGGTCTGGAGGAGGCCGGGGTCCAGCTCGACAGGAACGGCTTCATCAAGGTCGACAAGGTCTCGCGCACCTCCGCGCCGGGCGTCTACGCGGCGGGTGACTGCACCGGCGTGCTCATGCTCGCCTCGGTCGCCGCCATGCAGGGCCGCATCGGGGTCTGGCACGCGCTGGGCGAGGCCGTCCAGCCGCTCCGGCTGGCCACGGTGGCCTCCAACATCTTCACCGATCCGGAGATCGCCGCGGTCGGCGTGGCACAGCGCTCGATCGAGGCCGGCGAGATCGAGGCCAACGTGGTCAAGCTGCCGCTGGCCACCAACGCTCGCGCCAAGATGCAGGGGTTCAACGACGGCTTCGTCAAGCTGTTCTGCCGTCCGCACACCGGCATCGTGCTGGGCGGGGTCGTGGTGGCGCCGCGCGCGTCGGAGCTGATCCTGGCGCTCTCGGTGGCGGTGCAACAGCGGCTCACGGTGGATCAGCTGGCCCACACTTTCGCGGTATATCCGTCTTTGTCAGGATCCATCACCGAGGCAGCCCGGCGGTTGATGCAGCCTGAGGCGCAGATCGGGATCTGACCCGGCTTCCACGAAACCGGGCGCACCGAGAGGGTCGCCGCCGGTAAGAAACGGGCGCGCCCCCCGAAGGGAACGCGCCCGGTCACTCGCTGGTCGCTTTACCAGTCGCCGCCGCCGAAGTCGCCACCACCGAAGTCGCCGCCGCCGCCGAAGTCGCCCCAGCCGCCGCCACCTCCGCCGCCGAAGTCGCCGCCGCCACCGAAGTCGCCGCCACCGCCACCGCCGTCGGAGAAGCCCTCGGCGTAACCGGCGCCGTAGCCGCCGAAACCGCCGCCGAGCATGCTGCCCATCATCGTGCCGATGAACATGCCGGTCATGATGTCGCCGAAGCCGCCGTAGTAGCCGTAGGCGTAGGGCTGGTAGGCCGGGCCCGCGTCGTAGTAGGGACGCCGCTGGCCGTCGACCATGACCTCCCGCATCTGCGGGTCGAAGCCGCGCTCCACGGCCTCGGCGTCGCTCGCGCAGGCGGGTACGTCGCGCACCGCGCCGCCGGGCGGAGCCCAGCGCACGTCACGTACGGACGGGCCGTGCTGCGGGTTGAAGAAGCAAGGCGCCCGCCGCTCGGGGACCGGCTGGTTGTTGACCTTGGCCTTCACCACGGCCAGCGCGTAGCGGCCGTCCTCCAGCGTCTGGGTCACCTCGCGGACCTGGTCGGCCCGCTGCACCGCCGCGAGCTGCGTCTTGGCCTTCTCGTAGGAGTCGAGCGCCTGCTGCCACTCGGTGATGTGCTGCCCGCTCTGGCCGGAGAGCGCCACGTCGGTGTCCAGCGCGGTGATCTCCTCGCCGAGCTTGGTGACGTCCTCCTCCACGGTCTGCTTGACCGCGGCCAGGTCCTTGGCGTCCTGGATGGCCTGCTTCTTCTTCTTGTTCTTGGAGTAGACGAAGTAGCCGCCGCCGCCGACCACGACGAGCGCGCCCAGGGCGATCAGCGCGCCGCTGCCGCCGCCGCTGCCGCCCACCGGGCCGGAGTCGAGCGCGGCCTTCTTGCCCTCGGAGGCGAGGTTGATGCGCTCGACGAAGTCATTCATGCCGGACACGACGTCGTCGTGGTTTCGCACAGCCAGCTGGGACAGCCGGTTGGTGAGACCGGGCTTGCCGAAGTTGGACTCCGCGAACAGGGAGTTGCCGTCGAGCACCGCCACGGTGACCCGGCCCCCGTTCTTGGCGGCCGCGGTGGCCGTGCCAAGGGTGTCGAGGTACTGCTTGGCGTTGGCCGTCGTCAATGTGCCGTCGGGCAGGGCCGCGACGTAGATGTCACTCTTGGAGCCCTTCAACGTGTCGCGGATCTCGGACTGCTGGTCCGAGGTCAGCGGCGAGCCCGACTGCACGAATAGCGGATCCTTCTTGTCCTTCCAATAGGACACAACGCTCGATGCGTCAGGGGGTGCGGCCGCCGCGTTGGCGGCAGGGGACAGCGCAAGGACGACGAAAAGACCGGCGATCAGAGCCGCGATCGCGGCCCCTGCTCGGCGCAGCGAATGGGTCATTGGCAGCAAGCCTCCTTCGCCCAGGATGACGAACGGGCACTCGACAAAGTTCCTCTACAGCGCACGTTACCCGTACGGAGTCGGTCGAGCGCGGGGCGTGGTCAAGTCTCTTCGAGACTCCGGCACGATCAAGCGAGAGGTCGAGCGACGTCAAGCGAGGTCGAGCGACGTCAGGCGAGGTCAGGCGAGGTCGAGCGACGTCGAGCGACGTCGAGCGACGTAAAACGTCGTCAGGCGTCCTTGATCTCGCAGATCGTGGCGCCCGACGTGACGGTCTGCCCGACCGCTGCGGTCAGGCCCGTGACGGTGCCCGCCTTGTGCGCGGTCAGTGGCTGCTCCATCTTCATGGCCTCCAGCACCACGATCGCGTCGCCCTCGGCCACCGTGTCGCCGTCGGCCGCGACGATCTTGACGATGGTGCCCTGCATCGGGCTGACCAGCGCGTCGCCGCCCGCCGCGGGCTTGTTCGCGCCGCCGCGTCTGGGCTTCCTGGCCGCGGGCGGCGCGGAGCCTCTGGCGGTCGTAGCGAGGCCGGAGGGGAGGACCACTTCGAGGCGCTTGCCGCCGACCTCGACCGTCACCGACTCCCGGGCGGCGGGCTCGTCGGCGGAGCCGTCGCCCGAGTAAGGCGGGATCGTGTTGTCGAACTCGGTCTCGATCCACCGGGTGTGGACGGCGAACGGTTCGGCGGTGAAGGCCGGGTCCGACACGACCGCGCGGTGGAAGGGCAGCACGGTCGGCATGCCGCCGATCTCGAACTCGGCCAGTGCGCGGCGCGAGCGCTCCAGCGCCTCCGTACGGGTACGGCCGGTCACGATCAGCTTGGCCACCAGCGAGTCGAACGTCTGCGGCACGGTCATCCCGGCCTCGAACCCCGAGTCGAGCCGCACTCCGGGACCCGACGGCGGCCGCATGACGGTGAGGGTGCCCGGAGCGGGCAGGAAGTTTCGGCCGGCGTCCTCGGCGTTGACGCGGAACTCGATCGAGTGGCCGCGCGGCCGCGGGTCGGCGTAGCCGAGTGTCCCGCCGTCGGCGATGCGGAACATCTCACGGACCAGGTCGAGGCCCGACACCTCCTCGCTGACCGGATGCTCGACCTGCAGACGGGTGTTGACCTCCAGGAAGGAGATCGTGCCGTCCTGGCCGACGAGGAACTCGCAGGTGCCCGCGCCGACGTAACCGGCCTCGCGCAGGATCGCCTTGGAGCTGGTGTAGAGGATCTCGACCCGCGACTCGGACAGGAACGGCGCGGGCGCCTCCTCCACCAGCTTCTGGTGGCGGCGCTGGAGTGAGCAGTCTCGGGTGCCGACCACGACCACGTTGCCGTCGCGGTCGGCCAGGCACTGGGTCTCGACGTGCCGCGGGCGGTCGAGGTAGCGCTCCACGAAGCACTCGCCGCGGCCGAACGCGGCGGTCGCCTCGCGTACGGCCGAGTCGTAGAGCTCGGCGACCTCCTCCAGTCGGCGGGCGACCTTGATGCCCCGGCCGCCGCCGCCATAGGCGGCCTTGATCGCGATGGGCAGCCCGTGCTCCTCGGCGAAGGCGACCACCTCCGCCGCCCCCGACACCGGGTCCTTGGTGCCGGCGACCAGCGGCGCGCCGACCTTCTGCGCGATGTGCCTGGCCTGGACCTTGTCGCCGAGCGCGGCGATGGCGGCGGGCGGCGGGCCGATCCAGATCAGGCCCGCGTCGATGACGGCCTGGGCGAAGCCGGCGTTCTCGGCCAGGAAACCGTAACCGGGGTGGACGGCGTCGGCGCCGGAGCGCCGGGCGATCTCCAGCAGCTTCCCGATGTCGAGGTAGGTCTCGGCGGGGGATTGGCCGCCCAGCGCGTACGCCTCATCGGCGATCTTCGCGTGCAGGGAGTCGAGGTCCTGGTCGGCGTAGACGGCCACGCTGCCGATCCCGGCGTCCTTGCATGCCCGCGCGATCCGGACGGCGATCTCACCCCGGTTGGCGATCAGAACCTTCTGCACCGACCTACGTCCTTCCGACGCCCTTCGACGACAGACACTGAACGGAGTGTAAGTGCTTGTTGTCGGCCGACCCTCAGCGACCCAAGTACGCCCCGCCGTTCACATGGAGCACCTGCCCCGTCAGGTGCCGCGCACCCGGAGTGGCGAGGAACAGAACAGTGTCGGCCACGTCAGATGGGGTGCCGGGGCGGCCGTTGCGGGTGTTCTCGACGCGAGCCCTGATGCCCTCCTCGGTCAGGCGGCCGCGGAAGAACTCGGTGTCGACAACCAGGCCGGGGGAGACCACGTTGGCGGTCACGCCCCGGGGGCCGAGCTGGGCGGCCAGGTCGGCGGTCCACGCCTCGACGGCCGCCTTGGCCGCGCCGTACGAGCCGGAGCCCGTACCGCGGGCGGCGATCGAGCCGATCGTGATGATCCGCCCGCCCTTGGCGAAGCGCGGCAGCAGCGCGGTCGTGACGAGCACGGCGGACAGCAGGTTGGCGTTGAGGTTGGCCAGCCACCCCTCGGCCACGTCCAGCAGGTCGTCGGACTGCCGCCGGTCGAGGTTGGTGTTGCCGCCCGCGTTGTTGACCAGGACGTCGACCCGCTCGGGCAGACGGCCGGCCGCCTCCTTCACGGCGGCGGGGTTCGCGGCGTCGAAGGGCAGGAAGTCGGCGCCGAGCCGGGACGCGGCCTCCTTCAGCACATGCTCGCGCCGCCCGGTGATCGTGACCCGGTCGCCCGCGGAGACGAACGCCGCCGCGACCGCGTAGCCGATCCCGGTGCCACCGCCGGTGACCACAACCTCGCGCATGGCCGGATGCTCCTTAGATCCGAATATTCCTCTGGAAGACCATAGCCGCTCGGCATAACAGGAGCGAGGTGTGAGTGACGCGTCTATGTTGAGGGCGCTTTCAGTCGATCCAGGAGGTATGCATGAGCCAGAGCCTGCTCGGTGGCGACCCCGCGGAAATGCAGCAGATGGCCACCCAATTCACCCAGCAGTCCGAGGCGGTGCGCACCACGATGACCGCGCTGGACCGCGAGGCCGCCAAGGTCGGCACCGCTTGGACGGGCCCGGGAGCCGAGCGCTTCCAAGGGGCCTGGCAGAACTACCGGACGGCCTTCCAGCGCATGACGGAAGAGCTCCAGGAGGCCTCCCGGGTGATCAACACCTACCGGGGCAACATCGAGTCCGCGACCCGCTGAGTCTCGCGGAGGGGCCCCGGCCTGAGCGCCGGGGCTTCCTTTCGTTCACGACAACGTTCAGGTTGGCAGGCTACGCTCTTCCGCCATGATCGGACGGACTCTCGCGGCGGGCGTGCTCGCCCTGCAGCTCACCTCGGCCCCCGCCCTCGCCGCGGTGCCGGCGGAGAGGTCAGCGCCCGTCGAGTGCAAGCCGCGCAAGGGGACGACGCAGCTGCCCGGCACCGAGCCGTGGGCACAGCGAAGGCTCGACATCAAGAACGTGTGGCGCCTCACCCGGGGCGCGGGCGTGAAGGTCGCCGTCGTCGACAGCGGCGTCGACTACCAGCACCCGCAGATCCAGATCTCCAAGTTCATCGACATCACCCACACCGGCTACCGCGACTGCGTGGGGCACGGCACCGCCGTCGCGGGCATCATCGCCGGCCGCTACCTCGCGGGGGTCCCCTTCCACGGCGTCGCCCCCGAAGCCCAGCTCATCTCGGTGAAGCAGAGCAACAGCGAGGAGGGCGAGGTCGCCGACCTGGTCAAGGGGATCAAGGAGGCGGTGGACCGCAAGGCGGACGTGATCAACGTCTCGGTGCGGGCCGCCGACCATCCCGACCTGAGGGCGGTCATCCAGTACGCGCTGTCCAGGGACATCGTGGTCGTGGCCGCCGCCGGCAACATCACCAAGGAGGACGGGCCGCCCGAGCCCGCCTACCCCGCGGCCTACGACGGCGTGCTCGCCGTCGGCTCCGCCAACAGCAACGGCCAACGGGCCGACTCCTCCAACACCGCCACGCCGGTCGGCGTGCTCGGGCCGGGTGTGGACATCACCGCCCCGTGGACGGGCAAGAGCTACATGCGCGGCCTGGAGGGCACCAGCTTCGCCGCGCCGTATGTGGCCGGGGTCGCCGCGCTCGTCCGCGCCCGCTTCCCCAAGCTCGACCAGGAGCAGGTACGCCAGCGCATCACCGCCACGGCCGACGGCTCGGTGGGCACGGGCACCGGAGCCGGGATGGTCAACCCGCTGCTGGCCGTCACCGCGACGCTGTCCTTCGACCCGGCCGGCGCCCCGGTGGTCGCCGCGCCACCGCCCTCGCCGCTGCCCGCCGACGTGGTGGCCAAGGTCCCGGCGCCCGACGAGCACGCGACGAACATCTCTCTCCTGGTGACGGTCGGCGCGCTGGCCATCGCCGCCGTCGGGGCGGCCTGCGCGCTGCTCGTCCCGCTGGGTCGACGGCGCGGATGGCGTCCCGGTCGTCCGGCGGCTTGATGTCCTGACGGTTAAATGTCAGGTTGCGTCCGAAACTACTGATGCAAAAGTGACAGGTTTGGTTGAATGTACTGTAGATCGCGTTTTGAGGTGAAGGGAAAGAGATGCACCCTCTGCAGCCGGGTGATCCAGAGCGTTTAGGAGCTCACACCCTCTTTGGACGGCTGGACGAGGGCCCGCGCGGAGTCGCGTACCTCGGCAAGGAGTCCGAGGACGGACCCACCCGAGTGATCAAGCTGCTCCCGGCCGTTCCGGACGCGGGGCCGCAGGACGCCGAGCGGTACAAGGGCGTCCAGCGCATTTCGAGTGTGTACGTCGCCAGGACCCTGGACGCCGGCATGCACGGCGAGCAGCCGTACATCGTGCGCGAGCACATCGAGGGCCGCAGCCTGGCCGAAACGGTGGCGGCCGAAGGGCCGCTCGACGGCGACACCCTGGAGCGGGTGGCCGTGGGCGTGCTGACCGCCCTGACCGCCGTCCACCTCGCCGGGGTCACGCACCGCGGGCTCACCCCGCACAACGTACTTCTCGCCGCGGACGGCCCGCGTGTGACGGACATCGACCTCGGCGAGGCCGTCGGCGAGCTGGGTTACCGCTCACCCGAGCAGCTCAGCGGACTGGGTTACGGCCCTTACGCCGACGTGTTCGCCTGGGCCGCGACGATCGTCTTCGCCGCGACCGGGCAGCCGCCCTTCGGGCACGACGCCCAGGCGGTGCTCAACGAGGAGCCCGAGGTCGGCGCGCTCGCCGAGCCGCTGCGCCGGGTGGTCCTCTCCGCGCTGTCCAAGGACGTCACCCAGCGGCCGACCACGTACACGGCGTTGCTGCAGCTCCTTGGGGACAAGAGCGGGGCCGCCGCGCCGCGCGTGGGCGTCGTGGCCACCGTGACGCCGCCGGAGCCGATCCCGGCGCCACAGGACGAGCTCTTCCCGCCGCAGACCATCCAGCTCCCGCCGTTGCAGGTGCCGGTCGAGCACCAGCAGCCGCTCGAAGGGGTGCCGGTCCCGCAGCAGACGTGGGGTCCGCCGCCCGTACCGCAGCAGCAGGGAGCCACGTGGGAAGGGCCGCCCGGCGGGCAGCCGCCCGCGCAGGTGTGGCAGGTACCGGCCCAGGGCGGCGCCGCAGCCCCCCGGCGCAAGTCGTTCCCCATCGGGCTCGCCGCGGCCGTCACGGCCGTCATGCTGCTGTCCGGTGTGGGGCTGTGGGGCGCCGGTCACTACGCCAAGCTGGAGCCCGTCTCCAACTCCGCGTCGGAGGCCACGAAGAGCGGTGGCACCCTCGCGATCGGCGGTGGCGGCGGTGACTCCTCCACGCAGCAACAGCAGCAGCAGCCCGGCCAGCCCGATCCGCAGCAGTCGCAGCCGGACGTGACGGTGCCCTGGGCGTCGGCCAGCCCCGACCCGACGGACGTGGTCCCGCTGGTGTTGCCGACCGACTATCCCTCGCAGGCGCCCACGGCGCCGGAGTTCAGCACGGTCCCGACGCCGCAGCCGATCCTCACGCAGCCGGTGACCCAGCCGACGGTGACGCAGCCCGCCGCCCAGCCGACGGCGACGCAGCCGACCGCGAGCGCCACGACCGAGCGCAAGGGCAGGAAGCGCCACACGCCGACGCCGACCCCGACCGAGTCGAAGCAGGACCCGACGCCGACACCGACGAAGACCAAGGAGCCGGAGCCGACGCCGGAGCCGAGCAAGACCAAGGAGCCGGAGCCGGAGCCGACGAGGACGACTGAGGCGCCGAAGCCGACGCCGACGAAGACCACTCAGAAGCCGACGCCGAAGCCGACCACTCAGTCGCCCAAGCCGACGCCGACGAAGACCACGGCCAAGCCGACACCCACCAAGACCACCGCCAAGCCGACGCCGACGAAGACCACGGCCAAGCCGACGCCGACGCCGCCCAAGACGAACCCCTACACGCCGACGCAGGTGTGCGGATCCGGGTTCAGCGTGCAGCGCAGCGGTTCGTTCGCGGGCGGGGTGACCTACCAGCTCTACAACAGCGGCAGCGGTGAGAACTGCGTGGTCACCATGAAGACCACGAACGTGGGTGTGAAGAGCCAGGTCAGCGCCACCCTCGACGTGCAGGGCGGGGGGAGCAAGACCGACTCCGGCATGTTCGACTACTACGCCGGTCCGGTCAAGCTTCCCGCCAAGGGCAAGTGCGTGAAGTACTCGGGCAGCACCGCCTCGGGCAGCACCAGCGCCCCGTACGGCAACTGCGGCTGAGACAGCGCGAAAAGCGGGGCCGGTGAGGATCACTCCTCACCGGCCCCGCTGCTGTCCGGGGGTCAGTCCTCCCAGGCGCGCTGGGTGCGGCGCATCCCTTCGAGCCGTTCGCCGGTCTCGCGGGCGTAGGCGTCCTGCAGCTCGTCCAGGTCGCGCTTGAAGGTGCCCAGCAAATCCTGCTCGCCGGGCACTGTCCCGAGCCCGAGCAGGTCGCGGGCCTGCCGCTCGTGGTCCTCCTGAGCCGCGCGTACGGCCTCGACCACGTCACGGCCGAGCTCCTCCGGATCCAGCCGCATGGCCCGGTGGGTGATCTGCACGTCGACCAGCCGGCTGTCGGCGTCCACGCGGGCGGATACCGTTCCGCCACGGCTCTCACCCGAGCCGCTCAGCTGACGTAGCTCCCGCGTGGCCTGTTCGAGCTCGCGCATCGTCCGTTCGCTGGCCTGTACGAGCCGGTCGAGCTCCACGAGGCGGGGGTCACTGGAATCCATGCGCCCCACGCCACCGGCAGCAGGTTAACGAACGCCAATCGGGAGCCGTCCAGTCGTCTAACTGATCATGAAGAGTGCCATGAGAGCGGGGAGACGAGACCCGACATCAGGAAGAATTCGTACATATGACGATGAAAGCGGCTGCGCCGGGACAGGAGATCTACGTCACCTCCACGGCCATCGGTCACCTGCGCGATCGGGTGGATGACGAGCTGAAGGTGGCCATGTCCTTCGTCAGGAGCCTGGTCGGTACGGTCGGGGTCGAGTCCCCGGGCTTCGGCGTACTCGGGGAGATAGTGCTGGGCGGCACCTACGACGGCATGTGCCGGTGGGCCGACAGCACGCTGGGCGAGGCGGAGAAGACGATCGACAGCTGGTCGGGGGCGCTCGCGCAGGGCGAGCGCAACTGGCGCGCCGCCGAGAAGGCCAGCGCCGTGAGGTACCGCAAATGAGCGAATACGGGAACCTGCGCAACTTCCCGCACCCCGCCTACAACCCGCCCTCCACCGCGAACTCCGGCTACTCGCCCTACAGGTACACCGGCTACAACCCGCCCAACGCCCCGGGCTACAACCCCTACAAGCCGCCCACCTTCGGCCCGCCTCCGCAGATGCCGGAGCCGATCGGGCCCAAGGTGCTGGAGTCGATCAAGCGGCTGGGCCGGATGTCGGCTTGGCTGGTCCCCGCCGTGATCGTCGCGGGTACGGCCATCGCCAACGAGCCGGGCATGGCACAGGCGGCCGCGAACTGGAAGAACGGCATCTCCAATCGGCTCGACGACGGGGTCAAGCAACTGCTGCCCCAGCTCGTCGCCACGTCGCGGAGCGGCTGGATCGCCCTCGACCAGCAGGAGTTCGAGCGGGTCGTGTGGATCTTCCACCGGGAGATCGGCGCGCTGCGCGGTGTGCTCGGCGACGTCGGCGGCATGGTCGACGAGGTGGCCGCGGGGTACCGGAGCTACTGGGTCAAGCTGGCCACGCTGGGCGTGACGACGGCCACTCTGCTGCTGTTCGCCAAGCAACTGCAGGCCTTCCCCCACACCAAGCTGTACGGCGGGCTGCTGGAGAAGTTCATCGCCTCCGGAACCAACGGCGCGGTGGCCGTGCTGACCTTGACGCTGGTGTCGGGCCTGCGCGGGGCGGGCGACGTCATGTCCACGGTGATCAAGAAGGAGCACCAGTTCGGCTACATCACGCCGGGCAACGGCGCCGAGATCGACTTCAAGCAGGCGACCATCAACGCCGCGAAGTTCCCGTCGTTCCAGGCGCCGGCGAAGCCCGGTCAGCTGCCTCCGGGCTCCGACAAGTTCGACTGGGTGGAGCCCGAGCAGACCACTCAGTAGGGCCGGTACGGGCCGCCCTGCTCCATCGACTCGATGCCCGGGTGGTTCGCGAGCGATCCGTACCGGTCGTAGGTGTACAGGACCCCGGCGATGATGTTGTCCACCGGCTCCAGGATCTGCTTGTATCCCGGCAGGCTGTTGTGGTCGAACGTGGGCGGGATGGTCTGCATCAGTCCCTGCGACGGCACGCCGTTCTTGGCGTTGATGTCCCAGTTGTTGATGGCGCTCGGGTTGCCCCCGGACTCGTGGTAGATGATGGTCCAGATCCGCTCGATGGCTTTGGGGTCGTTCGGGTCGAGGTCCTGGAGCTTGTCCAGCAGCCCCCTTTTCCGCAGCTCGTCGGCCATCTCCGGGGACTTGATGACCCGGAGGGCCTCCTTGATCCAGTCCACGACCTCGGCCTTGGGCGCGGGGGTGTTGCCGGCCGAGGAGACGCCGCCGCTGTAGGCGTAGCCGGCGCCGCCGCTCGCTCCGCCGCCGTCGCTGCCACCGGCGGCGGCCGCCGACTCCAGCGAGGTGCGCTTGTCCTCGAACGGCGTCCTGACCCACTCGACCTTGCGGTCGCCCGGCTCGAAGTCGGCCCCGTCCGGCTGGGGGACCTTGGTGAAGAAGCCGAACTCGCCGTCCGCGCCGAGCTGCTTGGCCAGCGCCTTCTTGGCGTCCTCCAGGTCGCCTTCGGCCTTCTCCACCAGCGCCTCGGCCTTCGTGACGTTGCCGCTGACGATCGTCGTCTTGGCCAGAGCGTCCTCGGCGTCCTGGGCGGTGGCCTTCGGGTTCAGCTTCGCGTACTGGGTCTTGTACTCCGCCGCGCGTTGGACCGCGTCCTGGCAGAGGGCGTTCACCTTACCGTGGGCGTCCTCCAGCGAGGTGGCCGCCTTGTCGAGAGCGTCGGCGCAGGCCGACAGCGCGTCATTGAGACCGGTGCTCGCCCGCGGGTAGGCGGCCATGTGCTTGGTGAAGGCGTCGGCCGAGCCGCCCTGCCAGGCCTTGTCCACCTCGCCGACGGACTTGGTCAGGGAGTTGGTCGACCTGGCGACGTGACCGGCGGCCGTCCGCCACGCGTTCGCGGTGCTCCTGATCGCCTGCGGATTGCCGGTCACCTTGGCGAGGAGCGCGGCCAGCCGGTCACCACCGGGCAGGTCGCCGACGCCGCTCATCCGCCGGAGGCCTTCGATGCCTTGCGCAGATTGGTCTCCACCTGGTCGATGGCCTTCTCGACGTTGTTCAGGCGGCTCTTGCCCGCCTGCAGTTCGTCCTTGAGCGCCCGCCAGACCTTGTCGACGTCCGTGGCCAGGCCACCGGAGTCCTTGAGGTCGCCGAAGGTCTTCGACGAGGTCCCCCCGGTCGGCGCGGCGGACTTGGTGCCCTCGAACGCGTCGTCCAGGTCGAACATGTTCGCCACTTTGCGGGCCCGTCTCCCACATTCTTCGAGCGCCTGGTAGTGCACATCGACCCAGCCGCTCATCGGACCCCCAGACGTATTGCTGCGAAGTGCACGAAACATGAGCATAGTGGACAGTTATCGGGGATGTCCCTGAGGAAGGAGAAACTATTGGGGCAGCATGACGGCTACTCCGCGCACTGGGCAAAAATCCGGCACGGGGCCGAAATGGCGCGGGAGGAGGCCGATCACGTGCGTGAGGTGCGTGAGGAGCTGCGCCAGGTGTTCGTCGCCGAGGGCCGGCCCATGGGTGACGACCAGTACGGCGCGGAGTTCGAGAAGACCTTTCCCAACCGGACAAAGGCTATCTTCAAGGGCTTCGACGACTACATCGACGAACTGGAAGGTGTACGGGACGGGATGCACGTCAACGCCAACACGTACGAGGCTGCTGAGATCGACACTCAGGGCTGACGTTCGTGCTGCTCGATGGGATACCCGTGCCCGCTTGGGCCCGTCCGTGGGCGGGCTGGGCGCTGGGGACGGACTGGCCCAAAGGTGATGAGGGTGGTCTGTTCCGGCTTGCCGACGCGCTGGTGAAGGCGGCCCGGAGGGTGGCCGCCGGGGCTGATGGGGACGGCATCCGGCTGCACGCCGACGGGTGGGACGGGCCCGCGCTGCGGGCGTTCACCCGCAAGGTGTCCAAGGAGGTGGGCGGTCGCCAGGCGGCTCTGGTGCAGTCCCTGGTGGACCTCGCGTTCGCGTGCAACGAGCTGGGCGTGCAGCTCCAGTTCACCAAGCGGATGATGCGGCTGGCCGTACTGCTGCTGGTGGTGCAGCTGGCGTGGCTGACGTGGGCGCTGGTGTCGCCCGCGGGCGGCCTGGCGGTGCGGCTGATCGGCGTACGCGCGCAGGCGGCGCGGTGGACGGTACGCCAGTTCGCCCGCCGGTTGATGATCAACATCGCGCTGTTCGGCGGGTTGCTCGGCGGGATGGACCTCCTGGTCCAGCTGACGCAGTCGCGCCGCGAGGGGGTGGACTGGCGGCAGGTGGGCTCGTCGGCGGCCACCGGAGCGCTGACCGGTGGGTTGCTGACCGGGCTGGCGTGGGCGTTCCCGACGCGCTCGCTGTGGATGCTGATGGGCCAGTCAGGGGTGGCGAACGCGGGCGCCGTGCTGGGCACGGAGCTGTGGAGCGGTGACGGGTCGGTCGATTGGACGCTGGTGCTGAAGGGCCTGTCGTCGGGCGTGGCGGGCGGCGCCGACGCGCATTGGGCGAGCTGGAGCCCGGGCGGCGGCCACCCCGGGCCCAGGGGGCTGGACGAGCACGCGCGCTTCGACGATCCAGGCGACCACGGCCCACGGAACGGCACGGGGCCGGACGACGCGGACGCGAACGGGCGGACGAGGCTGGCTGACGCCGGCGATACCCGTGCCCTGGCCGACGGTGAGCAAGCCCGGCCGCACCCGTACGAGGAGCGGAACATCTTCCGCCGCAGCATCGACCACCTGATCAACTGGGCGCGCCCGGCCGAGACCGGACCCGTCCGGCTCAGGGACCACGCGACGTTCGCCGAGAGCGCCCGTCGCGGGGTGGTCGCGCGCGAACCGCTGGCCGGCGCCGGCGGCGAGACGGTGAAGGTGGAGAAGGTCAGGCTGGCCGACGGCAGTCACGCCGTCGACAAGGAGTTCTCCGGGACGGATCGGCGGGACCGCGACCATCTCAGCTCGCGGCTCGGCCGCGCGGTCGGCGCTGACGTCGCCGCGACCCACATCATCGGCGAGCGGCGGCTGCTGATCGACTGGGTCGACGGCAAGCAGGTGCCGGTCCAGCGCGGTCCCGACGGCAAGTGGCATCTGTCGCGGCTGCACAACACCCGCGAGGGGATCCTCCTCGGCCTGCTCGACGCGCTGACCGGCAACCACGATCGTTTCTCCCCGAAGCGCGTCCAGCAGGACTTCCTGGAGGGCACCGACGGCAGGGTCAAGGGTTACGACGGGGACAAGACCTTCTCCGGGCGGTTACCCGACACGAACAACCCCTTCAGCCGCCACTTCTTCCGCGACAAGGGCGAGATGGCCGACTGGGCGCCCAACCCGCTCAGCAAGGCCGACATCGAGGCGCTCCGGCCACGCGTGGAGGCGCTGCGGCAGGAGTTCCGGGCGCTCGGGCACACGGACTGGTACAGCAGCGTCGAGTTCGCCTTCGAGAAGATCGCGAGGAACGCCAGCGGCACGGTCTCGGTGCTGGACGCGCCCCCCGGCTCCGTGATCGTGGAGCCACGGGCGGCGGCCCCGGCGTTCGGTGAGCGGCCTCGGACGTTCGAGGGAGCCGTCCCGCCGCGGGCCGTGGAGCCCTCGCCGCAGAACGCTTCCGGCGAGATGAAGGCGCACCCGGCACGCAGCCAGGAGCTCAACCCGGACTATCGGACGCCGCTCCTGCCCGTCCACGGCGACAGCGTCAACAGCGGTGTGATGGCCAACGTCATCGACCCGAGGCAGGCGGCCAGGGCGAGCGAGTGGGCCCACCTCAGGAGCAGAGCGACTGTCCACCGGATCGAGAACCGCGTGGGGTACCCGGATCTCGACGCCAGTGCCCGCGTGGAAGCGCGCCGCTTCGCGATCCGGGGTGACGGTGGCGAGGTCCGGCGGGTCACCGAGTTCACGATCAAGATTCGGTACGTCGCCAAGGAAGGCATGACGGCCGAGCAGGTGATGCGGCTCAAGTCCAACGCCCTCGACGGCATGGACCTGTACTACAACCACCAGCACCGGCTTTCCGACGGCAGCCAGTTGCACGTCCGGCTCGAATTCGAGGAGGTGCGCCACGCACGGCCCACCGACACCAACGTGGTGGGCTTCCGCGCCGGCGGCCATCCCGACATCGTTAACTGGTGCGCCAACACCGACCCGCACCTCCACGCCCACGAGATCGGACACCATCTCGGGCTTCCGGACGAGTATCGCGAATACCAGACTCACGGCCGCAGGACGCTCACCGACCGGGGCCTCGAACCAGGCGCCAACCTGATGGGTGACGCGTCCCGCGTGCGCACGGCCGGAAACATCCTGTTAGATCACGCGGGCCACGAGGTCCCGCCACGGGCGACGCTGCTTGACCATCACCTGGCGCACTTCTCCGACCTGCTGCCCCGCTCCGACCGCTTCGCCGAGGGCGACGCGGGGTTCCGGCAGCCGGTCGACGAGTGGACCCGGCCGGTCCACACCCCCGAGACGCTGCGTCTTCCCCGCTACCTGCGCGAACTGCTCGTCCAGTTCCCCCATAGAGGCGGTGACCTGCTCGACCACGTGCAGGTGCTGGATCGCGCCCACTCCCTGTTCGGCGATCGGGTCACCCAGCGCCACGTCGACTACACCGCCAAACTCTTCGACGCCGCCCACTCGCTCTACGGTGCCGTCGTGGACACCCCGACCGTACGAGACCTGCGCCGCCTGCACGGCCTGGTCAAGTTCCTCGGCAGGGGGCCGGACTCGGGGTTGCCCGACGCGGCGTGGCTCAAGGCGGAGACCGAGGCGGTCCTGGGCCGCGGCCATTCCGACCCGAGGAGCGTCGAGGGCCTGTCGAGGCTCGCTGAATGGTTCGCCTACACCGGCGGACAGCCGCATCCCGGCGAGGCAGGAGCGCCGGCCCTGCGCAGGGCGGCCGGAGAGTTCCTCGGCGAGCCCCCGAGCGAGGCCGCCGTCCGCCGCGCCTCGGCCGTGTTCAGCTACGCGGCGGAGCACTCGCCCGTACTGGCCGAGGGAGCCGTGGACTTCGGCCGCGTCACCACCGAACTGCGGGCCAAGCAGGCGGGGGAATGGCGCGGCCGGGCGTTCGATGGTGCGGACTTCGCCCAGCTCGTGGAACGGCTGTACGACGACCCGGGATCCGGGCAGCCCGCGGGGCCGCCCAAGGCTCTTGGGGAGCGCCCGCACACGGGCTCGCACAACACGGGGCCGGCATGGGACGCGCGAAGGGTGGGCGAGGCGGTCACCGACTGGGGGGCCGAGCCGCACGGGGGGAAGCCGCACACCTTCAGCCCGGCCGATCTGGTGGCCGCGCGCAAGCGGGCCCAGCCGGTGAACATGGGGGCACGTGACCCGGGGGTCGCGGCCATCGAGCGTCGCGACATGACCGTCAAGGCACGTGACGGAGTGATGCGGCCCGTCACGGAGTACACCGTCAGGTTCGCCTACCGTTCCGATACGTCGCCGCTGGGCCACCTTGGCACGCGCGTGCGGGCAGGTCTCGACCGGTTCGTCAACGGCAGGTACGTGCTGCCGGACGGCTCGGCGCTGCTCGTCCGGGCGGAGTTCGTGCCGGCGGAACATCGCGGTGTGACGATCGGACACCGCGACGAGGCACCTGGCAGCAGGCCGTTCGACTTCCCCTACGAGGCGTCACACGTCGAGCTGGCGCTCAAGGTCCTCGATCAGCTGGGCGTGGACGACACGCTCGGCCCACCGCGGACGGCCGAGGCCGCCTCGACCGAAGCGGCTTCCAAGCCGGACGCCGTAGCCGCCCGCAAGCAGGCGGCATGGGACGCGCGAAGGGTGGGCGAGGCGGTCACCGACTGGGGGGCCACGCCGCACGGGGAGAAACCGCACACCTTCCGTCCGGCCGAGCTGGTGGCCGCGCGCAGGGAGGTTCAGCCGGTGAACATGGGGGCACGCGACCCGGGGGTCGCGTCCATCGAGCGTCGCGACCTGACCCTCAAACCAAAAGACGGAGTGGTGCGACGCGTTACCGAGTACACCGTCAAGTTCGCCTACCGTTCCGATATGTCGCGGGCGGACATGGGCTACTTCGGCAGGCGCGTGCGGGCGGCTCTCAGCCGGTTCGTCGACGGCAGGTACGTGCTGCCGGACGGCTCGGCGCTGCTCGTCCGGGCGGAGTTCGTGCCTTCAGGACACCGCGGTGTGACGATCGGACACCTCGACGAGGCACCTGGCAGTAGGCCGTTCGACTTCCACTATGAGGCGTCATACGTCGAGCTGGCGCTCAAGGTCCTCGATCAGCTGGGCGTGGACGACGTTCTCGGCCCGCCGTAGACGTGGGGCGGTTCGGCCCGTTATGGGTCACTGCGATTCTGGGGGCGTTAGGCGGCTTAGCCCGTTATGGGTGACCGCGTACAGATCGCTGGACAGGGCGAGCGGGACGTCCCCCAGCCGGGTCTCGCCGACCCGCTCGCCGTCCGGCAGGCGCCACAGCCGTACGGTGCCGTCGTCGCAGCCCACGGCCAGCACATCGGGCTCGTGGAAGCGCAGGCACCGGACCGTGCCCGGGTTGCCGCTGAGCACAACGACGTCCTCGCCCGTCTCGGCGTCGCGCACCGGCACCTGCCCGTCATAGCTGCCGGCGGCGAGTACGGCCCGGCCGCCGACCGTGCCGAACGCCAGCGCGTACACCGGCAGCGGATGCCCATGCACCACCGACAGCGGCCGGCCCGTCGCCGCGTCCCAGGTTCTGACCGCCCGGTCGTACCCGCTGGACGCGATCACGACCCGGCCGCCGACCCGGCCCGTGGCCAGGCACGTGACGCCCGCCGTATGGCCGGCCAGGCGGCGCAGCGGCCGGCCCGAGACCGCGTCCCAGGTCCTGACCGTGCCGTCCATGCCACCCGACACCAGCAGATCGCCGTCTAGGGCGAGGGCAAGCACCTGACCGGTGTGCGGGGTGGGCACCGCGACCACGCCGTCCACCGGATGATGCACGCGGACGGTGCCACTGTCGGTGCCGCAGACCAGGTTGCCGCCGTCGAAGGCCAGGCTTGTGACACCGCCGTCCCCGGAGGCTGTGGGCGTTTCGGGCAGGAAACTGCCATCGGCCGGCCGCCAGAACCACGGCGTGCCGCCAGGAGACCCGGCGGCCACGAGCGCCCCGTCGCTGGCGACCGCGGTCGCGACGGCGCCGGTGAGCTCCCGCGACAGGGTGCCATCGACCGCCCAGACACGCACCCCATCACCCGCGGTAACCAGCCACTCCGACACGGCACCGGTCGCGGTGGCGGCCCGCCCTTCGGGTGTGGAGGCGGATGGGGTGGTGGGCCGCCCTTCCGGAGTGATGGCCGGTCCTCCCGATGCGACGTCGGCTCCGGTGGTGGCCCGCCCTTCGGGGGTGGTGGTGATGGCGGTGGCCCATTGGCCTGAGTGCCAGGTGGCCAGGAGTGTTCCGGTGTGCGGGTCGTGGACGGTGACCCGGCCGTCCAGCGCGCAGGACGCCAGCGCCGGGCGCGCCGCCACGCTGAGGAAGGCCAGCCCGGTCACGCTCGCCTCGTGCCCCTCCAGTACGCGCAGCTCCTGCCCGGTGCTCGCGTCCCAGAGCCGGATCAACCGGTCGGAGCCCGCCGACGCGACGAGTCCGTCAGCTGCGGCGACCGCGTTCACCCAGCCCGGGTGGCCGGGCAGCGAGTGCAGGGTGCGGCCGTCCGAGAGGTCGGTGAGCCGCACAGCCCCGTCGTCGGAGCCGGTGACCAGCAGCGTGCCATCGACGCACACCGCGTTGATCGAGCCCTCGTGCCGGTCCGCCAGCGCGCCCAGCGCCCCTGCGGCGTCCCAGACGCGCAGCACGCCGTCGGCGCCGCCGGTGTAGATCAGCCCACCGGACGCGGCCAGCGCCAGGACCGGGCCGTCGTGGCCGGCCGTGGCGTGGAGCTGCTGCCCGGTGCCGGTGTCCCAGACCCTGATGACCAGGTCGTCGCCGCCGGTCGCGACGATCTCCCGGCCACCGGCCGTGCCGAGCGCGACCGCCCGGGTGGGCGCGTCGGTGACGGTGGCGGTGCCCAGGTCCTCGCCGTACGGCAGGCCGTACAGGCTGAAAGTGCGCCCGGGACGGGACAGCGCGTACGCCGGCCGCCCGCCGACGGTCCCGAAGGCGGCGGCGGCCGGTGCGCCGGGATCCGGCGGCGGCAGCGCGCGGTCCGGAGCGGAGCGGTGGGCCAGCCTCGGCAATTCGTTCGCCGTCTCCCGGACGGCACCGTCGCCGACCTGGTACACCAGCGCGTCGAGTATCCGCAGGACCGGCTCCAGCCCCAGCTCGCCACCATCACGCCACCCGAACAGCAACGACCCGCCCAGCGCCCCGTCCGGTCCGTCCTCACCGTCCACGGTCAGTTCGCGCAGCGTGGAGCCCGGTAGCGGTGTGGGCGCCGCCACGTGCGGAAAGCCCCCCGAGCGCAGGCCGTCCACGAGCCACGGCCACACGGCCTGGTCCAGTTCGGCGGTCCAGGCCCGGACCCCGCCCGCTCGCGCGTGCTCCAGCCGGGCCCGCCCGTCAGCCCAGACCGTCAGCTCCACGGTGCCCGGGAAGGACGTGCCGGTCAGCCGGTAGCGCACATGTGACACGGGTGACAACCTACGGCGCGTCCAGGAAGGCTGTCTGGATCAGGCGCGCACCCGACCTCCGGTCCACGTAGAAGCCGCGCCCCTGCGGAAGCGGCTGCGGCCGCACATTGCCGAACAGCGCGCCCTCGTCCTTGTTGCCCGACATGATCAGCGCCGGGCTGGCCATCTCCTTGAGCCGCTGGACGGCCGGGTCGAACATGGACCGGCTCGCGCCACCCATCTGGCGGGAGATGATCAGGTGCAGACCGATGTCGCGGGCCTGCGGCAGCAGCTCGGCCAGGGGCGCCAGCGGGTTGTTCGAGGTGGCGACGAGGTCGTAGTCGTCCACGATGATGTACAGGTCGGAGCCCTGCCACCAGCTGCGCTCCCTGAGCTGCTCCGGCGTGAGGTCCGCCGGGGGCAGCCGCTTGAGCAGCGCGCTGCGGGCGTCCTGGATCAGCTCGGCCGCCGCGGTGCTGGAGGCCGCGTACCCGATGCGGTGGTCGGTGACCGCGGTGTCGAGCAGGGCGCGCCGGTAGTCGAGCACGATCATCATGCATTCCTTGGGCGTCTTCCTGGCGACCAGGCCCTCCATGATGAGCTTGAGCACGTTCGACTTGCCGCACTCGGTGTCGCCGAACACGATGAAGTGCGGGTCCGCCTCGAAGTCGATCGCGACCGGCGCCAGGGCGGCCTCGTCGATGCCGATGGCGATCCGGTTCGGCCCGGTAAGGGCGGGTTCGGGGAGCGCCGTGGCGGGCAGCAGCGACGGCAGCAGCCGCACGGGGCGGGCGGTGGGACCCTGCCAGGAGGCCCGTACGACCTCCACCAGCGACCGCACGCCGGCGGACAGGTCGTCGGCGCCGCGCACCCCGTCGATGCGCGGCAGCGCGGACAGGAAGTGCATGCCCTCCTTGGTCAGCCCGCGTCCGGGCACGCCTTCCGGTACGGCCAGCGCCGCCTTACGGCTGACCTCCGACTCGTAGGCGTCACCGAGCTTGAACTCCAGCCGGGTCCCGAACAGGTCCCTGATCCCCGCGCGGAACTCCGACCACTTGTTGGTGGAGGCGACGATGTGGATGCCGTAGCCGAGCCCTCGGGCCGCGAGGTCGGTGATGACCCCTTCCAGTGCCTCGAACTCCTGGCGGATGGTCAGCCAGCCGTCGATCAGCAGGAAGATGTCCCCCCAGCCGTCGCCCTCGTACTCTCCGGCCGCCACGAGACGGCGGTAGGTGGCGATCGAGTCGATGCCGCTCGCGGCGAAGTCGCGCTCGCGCTGCTGCAGGACGGTGGCGATCTCGGCGACGGTCCGGCGTACCCGGTCGGCGTCCATGCGGGTGGCCACGCCGCCGACGTGCGGCAGGCCGTCCAGGGCGGCCAGCGCGCCACCGCCGAAGTCCAGGCAGTAGAACTGCACCTCGCGCGGCGTGTGCGTGAGCGCCATGCTGGTCACCAGCGTACGCAGCACGTTGCTCTTGCCGCTCTGGGTGCCGCCCGCGACGCCGACGTGGCCGGCCGCGCCCGACAGGTCCAGCCAGTACGGGTCGCGACGCTGCTCGAACGGCTTGTCGATGATGCCCACGACTCCGGCGAGGCGGCCCCTGCCGTCCCAGCCGGGCGTGGACAGGCCGAGCTCCGGGGTCACCGACAGCGGAGGCAGCAGGTGCGCGAGGGTCGGCGGCTCGCCGAGCGGCGGCAGCCAGATCCGGTGCGCGGCGGGGCCCTGACCGGCCAGACGCTGTACGACGATGTCCAGCAGGCTGCTCCGCGGCCCCCGCTCGTCGTCCGGCTTGGCGACCTCCTTGGCCGGCTCCTCCACGATCGGGAGCGGCGCGTAGGCCGGGCCGTACTCGACGACCTGGCGGATCGTCTTGTCGTCGCCTTCGGCGGTCGCGCTGCGGGGGTCGCTCTGGTAGGGACCGGAGACGTACGCGGCCTTGAACCGGGTCATCCCGGTGGTGTCGAACTTGAGGAAGCCGTTGCCCGGCGCGGACGGCAGCTCGTAGGCGTCGGCCACACCGAGCACGACGCGGCTCTCCATGGCGGAGAACGTACGCAGGCCGATCCGGTAGGACAGGTGCGTGTCCAGGCCGCGCAGCCGGCCCTCCTCCAGCCGCTGGGAGGCCAGCAGCAGGTGCACGCCGAGCGAGCGGCCGAGCCGGCCGATCATCACGAACAGCTCGATGAACTCCGGCTTGGCCGACAGCAGCTCGCTGAACTCGTCCAGCACCACGAAGAGCGTCGGCATCGGCGCCAGCGCGGCGCCCTGCTCGCGGGCCCGCTCGTAGTCCCGCAGTGAGGCGTAGTTGCCGGCCGAGCGCAGCAGTTCCTGGCGGCGCACCATCTCGCCGTGCAGCGCGTCGTACATGCGGTCGACCAGCGGGAGCTCGTCCTCCAGGTTGGTGATGACCGCCGAGACGTGGGTGAGCGTGTCGAGCCCGAGGAAGGTGGCGCCGCCCTTGAAGTCGACCAGGACGAAGTTCAGAATCTCCGACGAATGGGTGACGGCCAGGCCGAGCACCAGCGTACGCAGCAGCTCGCTCTTGCCGGAGCCGGTCGCGCCGATGACCAGGCCGTGCGGGCCCATGCCGCCCTGCGCCGACTCCTTGATGTCCAGTTCGACCATCCGGCCGTCGGCGCCCAGGCCGATCGGCACCCGCAGCCGGTTGCGGCCCGCCCGTGGCCGCCAGGTCAGCGCCGGGTCCAGCCGCATCGGGTCGCCGATGCCGAGCAGGTCGGTCAGCGTGGTGTTGACCGCCAGCACGTCCTCGACCTCGCCGCCGCTGGTGGCCGAGGCGCGCAGCGGCGCGAGCTGTCTGGCCAGCCCCTCCGCCCGCAGGTAGTCGAGCTTGTCGGGGTTGCCGAGGCGGGTCTTGTTCTCCTTGCCGGCGTGGTCCAGCTTGATCATGTGGAAGCCGTCGGGCTGGATCTCCAGCCGCAGCATGGCCTTCTCCTCCACCGGTCCCGTGGCCCCGGACAGGTCGATCACCGTGACGCCCTGGATGGCGTCCGTGCCGAGCTGCGAGTCGTGGGGCACGTGCCCGCCGTCGACGATGAGCACGTGGTACGGCAGAGCGTCCGCGGGCGAGCCGGGCCGGAACCTGGCCCGCTCCTTGAGCTCGGCGCCCACCAGGCGGTCCAGCTCGCTCATGTTCTCGGCCATCAGCCGCACCGGCCCGGCGGCGTCGACCTCGTCGGGGTGCAGCGCATGGGGCAGCCACTTGACCCAGTCCCAGTGGCCCATCCACTCCTGACCGGCGCACACCATGATCCGCAGGTCGTCCGGCGAGTGGAACACCGCCATCTGGCCGATCATGGCCCGCACCAGCTCCCGCATGGCCGCCGGGTCGCCGCTGAGCTTGATGCGCGCGAACGAGCCCAGCGCCACGGCCACGGGCAGCTCCGACACGGTCGCGTGCGCCCTGACGAACCTGCGCAGCGCGCCGGCGGACAGCGCGTCGAGGTCCTCGACCGGCTTGGAGTCCGGTGGGATGAGCTGGATGGCCAGCTTCTGTACGCCGGTGCCGAGCCGTACCGTGCTGAAGTCGTCGTCGCGCGGCCGGCGTTCCCACAGGCGGGGGCCCATCGCGATCCACCAGAGCGCGTCGGGCTCGGGGCCGCTCCACTCCAGCGCCTCGCGCTGCTGCTTGGCCGCCCGCCTGACCTTCTTGCGCACCTGCGACAGGTAGCGGAAGTAGTCGCGGCGGGCCCCGTTGAGTTTGTGCTTGCGCTCGCCCGACTGGCGGCCCATCTGTCCCAGCGTCATGCCGAGCATGGACACCGCGAACATGCCGCTCGCCACGTACATGATCGGGTTGGCGTTGCCGCCCGCGGTGAACATCAGGGCCATCGCCGCGGCGCCCGCCACCATGGGCAGGTACGTGAGCACCAGCATGAAGCCCTGCCCCTGGACCTCGGGGATCTCAGGCGGCGATTCGAGCAGGATCTCCCCGCGTGGCGGCTTGGGGCTGGGACGGCGTTCGGGCCGCCGGACAACGACAATGCTCACCGTGGGATGGTCCTCCGTATCGGTTGCTGACCTTCTTACCAGAAGCGACCCGATATGTTCTCTCTTGTCCATGATGCTCGTGGGACGGAGACCAGCCATGGGATCGATGGTCCACGGACCGGCCGTTCAAGGGCCGTATCCGCAGGGTCCCCCGCGCCTGCCAGGCCCGCCGCACCCGCAGGGACCCCCGCATCCGCAGGGGCCGATGCAGGTGAGCTCGCTCGCCCAGGTGCACGTGCCGCTGCCCGCGCTGTGCCACGTGACGATCGTGGGACCGCGGCGCAAGGCCGACCTGGCGCTGCCCGCCGACATCCCGCTGCCGCACGTACTGCCCGGCCTGCTGCGCGCCCTGGACGAGCTGGGCGGCGAGTCCGCCGCCGCGCCCGGCTGGACGCTGCAGCGGCTCGGCGGCTCCCCGCTCGACCTGGGCCAGAGCCTCGGCGCGCTGGGCATTCTCGACGGCGAGGTGCTCTACCTGAGGCCGCGCGAGGCGATCCTGCCGCCCGCGCTGTACGACGACGTGGCCGACGTGGTCGCGACCGGCGTCAAGAATTCGTCGGGCACCTGGGAGACCAGGCACACCCGGATGATGGGCGCGAGCGGCGCGCTCGGGTTGCTGGTCCTCGGCGCGATCGCCCTGGCTCTGTCCGGAGCGCCCGCGCTGGTCGTCACGGTGGTGGCCGGGCTGATGGCGCTCGTGGTCGTGGCCACCGGCGCGGCCCTGTCGAGAGCGGTGGGCGACTCCCTGGCGGGCGCCCTGATCGGGCACGGGGCGCTGCCGTACGGCTTCATCGCGGGCCTGTTCGCGCCGGCCAGCGGCGGCACCCTGGCCGGTGTCGGCGCTCCCCACCTGCTGGCCGCGCTCGCCTGCACCGCGCTGGTGGCCACCGTCGCGGGCGCGCTGATCTCCGACGGCGTACCGGGATTCCTCGGTACGGCCATCGCCACGACGTTCGGGGCGATAGGCGCGGCCGTGGTCATGGTGTGGGGACCGCCACCCGCCGGAGTGGCCGCGGTGACGGTGTCGATCCTGCTGGCGTTGAGCCCGCTGGTCCCCACGCTGTCGTTCCGCCTGGCCAAGGTGCCGCTCCCGGCCATGCCCACCACCGCGGAGGAGCTGCGGGCCGACAACCAGCGCCTGAACAGCGCGGCCATCCAGGAGCGGACCGTCATCGCCCAGCGCTACGCCACCGGGATGATCATCGCGGTCGGTCTGGTGGCGCTGGTCTCCGAGGTGCTGCTGGCCACGTACGGCGGCTGGATCGCCTCCCTCATGACCGGGACGCTCGGGTTGACGCTGATGATGCGGGCCCGGGTCTTCCGTGGGGTGCGCCAGCGGCTGTGGCTGATCACCGTCGGTCTTGCCGCGTTCGGCCTGCTCGCGGTGACACTCGGCCCGAAATCCGGCGTCATCGGCGCCGTGGCCGTGGCGATCGGCATGCTGTGGCTGGCACTGACCGCCGTCGGCATCGGCCTCTGGCTGCCCACGGGCAAGCCGTCGCCGTTCTGGGGCCGCGCGGCGGACATCGTGGACGTCATCCTGATCGTCGAGCTCTTCCCGCTGGCGCTGGGCGTTCTCGAGGTCTATTCCTGGGTGCGGGGTTTGTCCGGGTGATAGGTTGCTGCGCGATTTAACAGTGTTGTGAGAGTGGAGTGAAGATGCAGGAGTTTGGGGACTTCGCGAACATCGACATCGAGAAGCTTCTCAAGGGCGCGGACGAGCAGTTCGCGCGCATCGAAGAGCTCCAGAAGAACATGACCGACCTCGTCGGGCGGGCCCAGGACGACGACGGCCTGGTCACGATCGAGTACGGCAGTGAGGGGCTGCGCGAGCTCCAGCTGCATCCCAAGGCGATGCGGCTGAGCTCGGGCGAGCTCGCCGAGCTCATCAAGGAGCAGCTCCAGGCCGCGACCGCGGACCTGCAGCACCAGGTCACCGAGGCCATGGGCCAGGCGTTCGGCGACGAGGACAACCCGATGAAGTACGTCGAGGACCCCGACGCCGCCCTGAGCAAGATCAAGGAGGCCGAGTCCGCCTACAACCGGACGTTCGAGGACGTCATGGGCGAGCTCGACCGCATCCGCCGCCGCCTGGACCTCTGACCTTTAGGCGTCCTTCTTCATGCCGAGGGGCTGGCCGTCCTTGCCGAAGGTCGGCAGGTTGGGGATGTAGACCTGCTCGAACGCCGGCACCGACTTGGGATCCGTGGGCGTGACGGCCTTGCTCATGTTCTGCGAGGCGCTCTGGCCCAGGTACATGGCCGCCGCTCCGGCGACGCTCGCGGCCGCCACGAAGACCTTCATGGCGTTGCCCGCGATCGTCCTCAGCGTGGCGAGCGCCGCCCCGCCAGAGGCGGTGGTGGCGAGCTCCGTCGCCGCGGTGGCGGGAGGGAAGAGCTTGCCCGCGGCGCTGGCATGGGAGAGGGCGACCAGAACTGTGGCTACGGACACGCTGGCCACGGACATCTGGAAGGAATGCTTGGCGAGCTGGTCGAGCGCTCCCGCGAGCCCTTCGTAGGACTGCGAGCTGTTCTCGGCCTCGGCGGTGAACTTCTTCACCGCGCTGTCGACGTCCGGACGCGCCATCTTCTCCCAGTCGTCATGGTCGATGGTGTCCAGGGCCGATTTGATGGACGCCGCCGCGTTGTTGACCGTCGTGGTCATGCCGCGGGTGTTCCTGGCCGCTTCGCGGATGTCGCTGGGGCTGGAGTACATCGTGCCGATTATCGTCCCGGTGTACTTGCAGATCATTTTCAGTGCGGGATTGGACGGCAGGACCGCGCCATAGAGGCACAAACCCATCGCCATGGAGTAGTAGGTCGACCCGTTCGAGTAGAGATCCATGTCGCCCCTGAGATCAATTCTTCGCGGTGCTCTTGTCGTTGGCCTGACGGACGACGTCGGCTCCCAGGTGGAGCTGCTCGTCCCAGACACCCAGTTGGTTCTTGGCGCTCTTGAGATAGTCGGCGGCCGACGTGCGGGCCGAATGGTACGCGGGGGTGAACGCCATCGCGCCCATCAGGCCGAAGCCCGGGAAGCCGATGTCGATGTTCCGGGCGGTGTTCTCCGCGGCGCCCATGTGGTCCCCCGGGGTGTCGCCGTCGCCGTCTTTGCTGGGGCCGATCTGCTTGCCGAGCTTCTCCATGACCTCGGGGCGGGCCTTGCGCCAGCCGCCGCCGAGCTCGCTTCCGGCGAACTTGTCGTCCTTCGCGGTGCCGCCGGTGTCCTTGTCGCCTGTCTTACCGTCCTTGCCGTCTGTCTTGCCGTCTGTTTTGCCGTCTGTTTTGCCGTCGCCCTGGTCGCCTCCGCCACCGCCGCCTCCGGAGGAGCCGGGAGAGGGGATGGACGGTGTGTCGGCGCCTCCGGTGCCGGGGGTCTCGGCGCTGGGCGTTTCCGGGGTCGGGGTAGCCGGCATGTCAGTGCTCGGCGTTTCGGGGGTGGGCGTTTCGGTGCTCGGCGTCTCGGGAGTGGGTGTTTCCGGTGTTTCCGGGAGGCTGGAGCTGGGGTCTTCGGCGCCGCCGTCGGCCGGCGGGTCCGTCGAGGGAGTCTCGGGGACGGTCGTGTCGTCCTGGCCGCCGGGCTGGCTGGGGTCGGTCTGGCCGGGATCGGTCTGGCTCGGGTCGGTCTGTGGGTCTGCGGGGTCTTGCTGGCCGTTCGGGTCCGTCTGGTCTTGGGGGTCGGTCTCGGAGCCGGAGGGGTCCTGCTGGCCGTCGGAGGTGCCGGGGTCGGTCTGCTGCGGGTCCGAGGTGTCGCCCTGATCGCCGGTGTCCGTGCCGTCCTGGTCGCTCGGGTTGTCCGGGTTCCCGGTGTCGTCCTGGCTCTGCGGCGCATCTGGGTCCTCGGTCGCGTCGTCCGACGCGTCGGGATCGTTCGGGTCTCCGCTCTCGTCGGCGTCCGAGGGCTCCCACGCCGGGTCACCTTCGGCGGCCTGCGGATCGACCGAGCCGGGCTCGCCGTCGGTCACGTCGTCGACCGACTCGGGCCCGAAGCTCAGCTGGTCGGACTGGATCTCGGCCACCGTCGGATCGCCCTGACCGTCGGCCGGCCCCACCTGATCCGGCGGGATCTGGTCGTTGGCCGGCCCTACCTGGTCGGGCGGGATCGACGGATCGTCGACGGGACCCGCCTGATCCGGCCGCGGAGAGTCGCCGCCACCCGCGATAAGGACGGTCGTATTGCCGTCGACGGAGCCTGGGGGCGCGCCGCCCACCTCAACCTCACCCGGCCCGTCCTGCGGCGGGGGAGAGCTCCAGTTGAGCAGACTGTCGATGCTCGGCCGCCCCATACTCCCGAAATCGGCCACCCTGTCGCCCTCCCAGCAATCAACACAGAAGCGACAAAAGCGTAGCCGTGAGGCTGCTGAGCCGTACAGGTTGTGAGGTTTACGACCAGCCGCGACCGCAGGCCAGCGGCCGGAGTCAGAAATCGCCGAGCTGCCTACCTGCGCGTTTACCTAAAAGTCGCCTAACAGTGATCTAGCCGTTATGTTAAGTATCTGTTATTTCTGGGGCAGATGGGGGCTAGCATGCCATTTGATGTTGTTTGCGGGGGTACCCGGGTTGACCGGACCTACGGCGCCGCCGTACAGAACCAGACCTTGTTGACCTGGAGGTCCAATGGCAACACTTATGGGTACCGCTCCGTCGAAGCTCACCAAAGCCGCCGGCCAGTGTGAGGTCACTGCCCAGTACATCGAGGGCATGCGCCAGCGGGTGCAGACCATCAAGGGCGACCTGATGGCCGCGGGCTGGAAGGGTGGCGCCGCCGGGCAGTTCGGCAAGGCTCTCGACGCCTGGGACGTCGACTTCCGCCAGGTGATCAAGATCCTCGAGGACATCTACGACAAGCTGAACATCAACGCGGGCGTGTACTCCAACGCCGCGCAGCAGAACATGGACATCTCCAGCGGGCTCAACTCCGCCGGCGTCGGCGGTCGTATCGACTCGCTGATCAACGCGTCGCGCTAAGCCCCCAGTACGTAGGTAGGACGGAGACACTCATGGCCGACACGTTCACCCCAGAGGACTACACCTACGCCCACTTCCCCAACATGGAAGCGGCGTACGAGCAGCTGAAGTCGATCGTCACCGAGTTGGACAAGGCGACGGACGACCTCTACAACGACGTCAGGACCACCCTCGGCACCGACTGGGAGGGTGAGGCGAAGACGTTCTTCGACGGCAAGAAGGCCCAGTGGGACGCCCTTGAGGTGGAGATGGGCAAGCAGCTGTTCGAAGCCGCCAAGGCCGTCAGCATCGCCAAGGGTAACTACGAGACCGCTGAGCGGCGCAACATCAACATCTGGACCGACTAGCAGTTCGTCGCGGCGATCGTGCCTCCCTCGGCCGGTGCCTCGAAGCGCCGGCCGGGTTCCTTTTTCTAAGGGGGATGGGGATGACCCAGAAGGACGCAATGGAGGGCCAAGACCCTCTGTACATCGATCCTGATCTGTTCGACTCGGGAGCGGGGCGGGAGCATTCCCCCACCCAGATGCGGGCGATCGCCGAAGAGCTCAAGTCGTACCTCGGCGGCATGACGGGACCCGGCTCGGCGGAGGGCTACACCAACGGCTCCGTGAACGGCCTGCTGGACCACTGCCAGTTGTCCGAGGCGCAGATCGGCACGTGGCACGACGCCAGTGCCTTCAGCCAGACCGTCGGCGCCAACAGCGGCGGCAAGAAGTTCGCACAGGTTTATAAGGAATTCGTCGACGCCTACAAGGACGTGATCGCCGCCGTCGAGGCGAGCGCCGCCAACCATGGCGCCGGCGACAAGGCCAACGAGGGCAAGGGCTGATGGCCGAGGGCAAGGGCGGCCGGCAGGTCGTCGTCATCCTGTCGTTCGACAAGATGCCAGAGGGCGGGACGGTAAACGCATCCAAGGACGAGATCCTGACGATGCTGAACAACACCCAGCCCAGCCAGATCGAGGATGCCGGGTTCGCGTACGACAAGGCGTCGAGCGCGATCGAGTCGGCCGTCAACGCGCTGGAAGAGCACGCGGGCAAGATCCTCACTGTGTGGAAGGGCCCCGACGCCAGCAAGGCGCGCCACGCGCTGCAGATGCTGCACGCTTCCGGCGGCGAGCTGTCCACCAAGCTGGAGATGATGGGCTCCGCCCTGCGCCAGTACGCGAGCTACCTCCCCGAGACGATCGCGAAGGTCGAGGGCATCTCGGCGAACAAGAGCTCCGGGAACGACGTTCCCAGCTCCGAGATCATGGTGGACGAGGCCGCCAACGCGAAGGCCGCGAAGGCCGCCGCGGACCGCGAAGCCCAGAAGGCGATGCAGGAGCTCAACAAGAAGATCGTTGATCTCTACAACGTGCAGGTCCCGCACGACGTGTCCTACGAACTGCCCGCCGTCTCGATTCCGGGCGGTACGGGTACGTACCGCGACCCCGGATACCCGACCGGCGCGGGCATCAACGCCGGCGGAACCGGGAGCGGCGGGAACGGGTCGTCGGACGGCTACGGCGGTTCTTCCGGAGGTACGGGCTCCACGGGCAGCGGTGGTACGGGCTCCGACGGCTCGCGCGGCGGCAGCACGGGCGGCTCGAGCTCCGGTGACCACAGCGGCTCCGACTCGGGCGGCAAGCCTGGCTCGGACACCGGCAACGGTCAGAACGGTAACGGCCAGCCCGGCAGCGACCAGAACGGTGGCGACCAGAGCGGTAACGGCACCGGCGACCAGAGCGGCACCACGCCGGGCGACGGCACCGGCAGCCAGGACCCCTCGCAGACCGGTGACTCCGGCAAGCAGGACCAGACGGTCCCGCCGGTGCTCGGCCAGGACGACAAGACCAGCAGCGACAACCCCAAGGGCGGCCTGGACCCGAACGGGACGGAAGTGTCGTCCTACTCGCCGACCACGCCGGTCATCACCCCGACCGGCATCGGCCCGACCGGCAATCCGGTGAGCACCATCGCCCCCAACCCGGTGGGCGTCCTCTCACCCACTGGCACGCCGCCCAGCGTCCCCTCGGTGCTCGGCTCGCCGAACGGCGCCATGGGCGCCCCGGGCCAAGGGCTCACGGCGGCCATGCGGACCTCGGGCAACGGCATGTCCGGCATGCCGTTCATGCCGATGTCCGGCGCCGGCGCGGGCCAGGACCAGGGGGACTTCGAGCGGATGACCTGGCTCCCCGCGGACAAGGACGACTGGAACTCAGCGCACGACGTGACCGACCCGGTCATCTGCTGACCAGGCTAGAGGGAGTGGGATGGGCGACTCGACGCAGAACTCCAGCCAGGCGGCCGCGCTGGCGCAGCTGCAGAACGGTGGGCAACTGCCGTCGATGACGTCCGGCGTCTCGTTCAAGGCCAGTGCGCTCGATAGAAACAGCGAGTCGATAGACGAACACGCTGGGTTCTTCTCCCAGCTAGAGGGCAAGACAGAAAACCTTCGCGTCCAGTGGCCGCACTTCGGGGTGATCGGCATCGGCGCCAGCAGCGTCCACGAAAAGGCGATCGAACGGCAGGCGGATGCGCTGGCCAAGGGGCGCAAGGCGCTGCAGAGCTGGAAGACCGCGCTCAAGCAGGCCGCCAGGAACTACCAGACGGCCGATGATGCCAACGGCGACGGGGTCAAGAACATCGGCTTCGACCCGAACAGCCTCGGCGGCGGGCCCAACGGCCTCGGCAATCTCGGGAACCTCGGCAACTCCGGCCTGCCGAACACCGGCGCCGGGCTGCCTGACATGTCCGGCGGAGGCAAGCCGCCGGGGATCGATACCGGTCTGCCCAAGACGGACCTTCCCTCGACCGACCTTCCGAAGACCGACCTTCCGAAGACTGATTTGCCGTCGAGCGACCTCCCCTCGACGAACCTGCCCAAGACGGACCTGCCGTCGGCTTCCCTGGGGAACCAGCCCGACATGAAGGTCCCGAGTATCGACTCGGCGCTCAACGGCCAGCCGCAAATCCCCGACCCGAAGCTGCCCGACGTCGACAGCAAGCTCCCCGACGGGACGCAGCTGTCCCAGTTCGACCCCAACTCGCTGAACACCCCGCAGGTCAAGAACCCGGACCTCAGCACCCTGTCCCCGGACCTGAACGGTTCCGCCACCAGGACCGGCCCCGGCTCGGGCGTCGGCAGCGGCGGCGGCACCGGCACTGGTACCGGGTTCGGCACGGGCATCGGCGGAGGCGTGGGTGCGGGTGCGGGTGCCGTACCGGCCGGTCTGCGAGGTGTGAACGGTACGAGCGGGATGCCCATGATGCCGATGATGCCCATGAGCGGCGCCGGGACCGGGGGCGACAAGGAGAACGAGCGCCAGAACGCGCTGCTCGGCGAGGACGAGGGCGTCTGGGGCGGCGACGATGAGATCGCACCTGAAGTGATTGGGCGGGATTCCAGATGAGTGAGCTAGGCGCGGGGCTCTACCTGGCGGCGGCGGCCATGGCGTCCTCCGCCGCCTTCGTGATCCAGCAGCCATGGGCCTTCTACGCCGCCGCCGGCATCGGCACGCTGGTGTCGAACCCCGGGGCGATGGCGGACGCCGCCAAGGCTTGGCAGAGTGTCGACCACGCTGGCCTGATGTCCGAGCTGGACGAGCTGGACGACGGGCTGGACCAGCTCAAGAAGCAGCTGAAGACCTCGGGCAAGTGGGAAGGCGGGGCCTTCGACACCTTCGAGGGCATCCACACGGCCTTCAAGAATGGGGTCAAGTCCCTCAAGGAGACGCGTAACGACACTGGGGAGGCCGTCCACTCGGCGTCCAAGGCTTACTACGTCGGCTCCGGGGTAGTCATGCTGGCGGCCGTCGGCATGATGGGCTTTGCTGTGTACAAGCTGCTCTCGTCCGCCACCCCGTTTACCAAGGCCGTGGGCGAGGCGCTGGTAGCCGTGCGGGGCTCCCTCACCCTGCAGTCCATCAGGAAGCTGATCGCCAAGCAGGGCTTGATCGTCGCAGGCCTCGGCATGGTCCTCTACATGTCCATGCAGCAGACCGAGATGACCGGGAAGCTCTTCCCCATGCTGGAGGCTTCCATCCCCACCGAGATGAGCGCGATGAAGTCAGGTGGCATGCCGCCCTTCTCCGACGCCGGCATGGCGTACGACGAGAAGATGGGCGGCCTCACCGTGAAGATGGACGACTCCCTGACCGGGAAGCTGCCCGGCGGCTCCGGCAAGACGGCCGAGGTCTGACTCTCACTCGTCCAGCGGGATCCGCAGCACCTGGCCGGGCCTCAGCTTGCGCGGGTCGTCACCGATGATGTCCCTGTTGGCGTTGTAGATCTCCGGCCACCGGTTCGGGTCCCCGTACACCTTCTTGGCGATGTCGGCCAGCGAGCCGTTGTCGACCGGCCAATAGCCGACCTTCGCCGTGCCGACCCGCGCGGGCGGAGTCGCGTGGCCGTTGGCGACGGGCACATCCGACTTGGGCAGGTCGCCGTAGTCCGGGTTGGTGGCCAGGGACCGCCACACGCGGAAAGCGGAGGTGGGGATAGCGCCCCAGAGCTGCTTGTGGAAGTTGCCCGGCTTCCCCGCGATCTTGGCTCCGGGCAGCTTGTGCTTGACCTGCTCGTACGCCCAGTTCCGCATCGCGACGAAACCGCCGAAGGCCATGCCGGACTCTCCGACGGCGGCGCCGGACTTGGTCAGGGTCGCCGCCCAACTCGCCGCCGATTCGCCCTGAACGAATCCCTTGCCGAAGAAACCGGACATGGGGGCGAAGGTGCCCGCCAGCGTGGCGCCCGCGCTGATGCGGGCCGCCTGGGTGAAGGTCATGGGGCTGAGGTTGAAGATGCTGTGGCCGCTGATGCCCTGGCCCGCCATCTGCGTGCCGATGACTCCGCCGTACACGCTGCCGGAGGTCTTGGCGTACGTCTTGAAGCTCGCCGCGCCGAACTTCTCGGCGTAGGCCGAGTACTTCTTGAACTTCGCGACCGTCAACTCCGTCTTCGTCATGGCCGTGGCGGTACGTGTCGCGCTGCCGAGCTTGGCCACCCACTTCAGCCGGCCGACCACGGGCAGGACTCTCAGGGCGCCGGCGCAGACCCTGAGGACGGACGCGAACCTGGTGAGGACCTGGGCCGCCAGCAGCACGATCTTCGTCGTCCGCATGTAGGCGGCCCCCGCGGCCAGCCAGCCGCCCCACATGCCGGCCGCCCACCGAAGGGCATAGAAGGCGACGTACCAGATGATCGCCGTCTTGAGCAGCTCGATGATGGCCTTCCTGGTGTGGGCGGCCGATTCGGCGACCATTCTCAGGATGTTGGCGATCTCCGTGCAGCTCTTTATGAGCGCGACGCGGTTGTCGTGCCTGAGTACGAGGCCCCAGACCTTCCTGAAGTCGTCGGCGGCCTTGCCCTTCCACTCCTTCACGATCTTGTCGACGTAGCCGTCGTGCTGGCCATGGGCGCGCGCGTCAAGGACCTCGAACACCTTGTTCAGGTTGGTGGCGAGGTTGTCGTGCGCCGCGGCGGCGGCCTTGAGGCGTCCTTCGGTCTCATCACCGCCGATGAGCGTGGGGAGCGCGCGCCACATGGACCTGATGGTGTCGAGCAGTGGGGCGGGGTTGAGCAGCGAGCCCCAGTTGATCTCGAAGTGCCAGGCCGTCCAGTCCCATTCGAGCGGGTTGATGCTGCCGTGTTGGCTCATCTGGTGCCTCCGACGTCGCTGGCCTGGTGAGCCGCCTTGTAGTTGTACGCCGAGACCTCAAGGGCCGTGGCGATGAACTCCAGGGCATCGGCCAGGTCGCCGAGGTAGCCGTAGACGGACTCGTACCGCTTGTCCTTATGCTCGTTCTCCGCGGTGCCGTCGACGTACGCGGCGCCCAGCTCGTCGGCGCCGGGCGCGAGGCCGAAGTCGCTCTTGTGCAGCTTCGCGGGCCCGAAGGCGATCATGGCGTTGCGGACGATCGGGGCCTGCTGGGCGCAGGTCTCCATGGCCTTCTTCAGGTCCGGCGGTATGACCTCATATCCATCGGCCTTGTCCCCCATGAGCCCCCCAGGTATCACAAAGTACTAACTGCACCTTTGATACTAATGTTTACAAGTATTTGCGTCCAGGAAACCCCCTGTTTACGAGCCGGTTGGGCTCCTGTTCAGGAGCCCGTCGGGCGGATGGCCGGGGTGTCCGAGACCGGCGTCCTGGCGGCCGCCGGGTCGAGCGTCGGTCCTTCGGGGATCAGGCGCAGGAGGTGGGCGGGCAGCGGGGCCACGTTCGAGGCGTCGTAGCCCAGCTTGGTCAGCACGTCGGGCGTGGCCAGCCGGTACTTCTTCCCCTGGTCGGTGACCAGGTAGAACTGCTGCACGTTGGAGAGCTGGTTCTCGCCGGGCAGCAGCCCCGCCAGGGCCGCCGCGCCCGGGGGCAGCATCACCTGGTCGAACCGCTCCGGGTTGCCGCTCGACCCCGGCGTCGGGATGTCGATCCGGCTCCCGACCGTGAGCGTGCCCTTCACGGATCCCTTCACGGTGTTGGCGTAGACCATGCACAGCGGTGCCGAGCCGGCGGGCACCTGGAAACGCGGCATCGTCGCCGGCATGCCGCCGCCGGTGATCCGCTGGGCCGAGACTTTCGCCGCGTTGGCGTTCGCCGCGTCGATCAGGATCTCCCGTACGTGCTGCTTGCCGTACGCCGTCTGGCTGGCCGGATCCTGGATCAGCAGCGTGGCCTGCGTCTGGGTGATCGGCGCGAGGCCGTCCGCGAGCATGACGTACCAGCGCGCGGGCGCCCCCGCGACCGCCGCGACCTTGAAGACCTGCCCGACCTTGAACGTCGTGCCGCCGGGGCCGTGGATGTTGCGGCCGCGCTGGGGGATCGGCGGCGCGGCGAAGTCCGATCCCTCGGCGATGGCGTTGATCCACGAGATCGGCACCCGCCGGGGCGTCTGGTCGGTGAGCCGGTCCACGTTCCGCACGGCCATGCGCTGGTTGCCCCAGAGCGCCCAGTTCTGCCGTCCGTCGCTGACGATTAGCGCGTCGTTCCCGGCGGGTCTGCCGCCGACGTCGGTCCCGCCCACCAGCGTCACGTACGACCTGCGCCCCCCTGAGGGGTCCGTCGCCTCCACCACGCAGGCGGACCAGGGCGACTTGATGAGCCGCTCGGGCTTGGGCAGCGAGTCGGGAGCACCCACGATGCCCACCTGCCCGCCGCGCGCGAACCCGGCCAGCGACTCCGCGGACACCGTCTTGACCTTGATGGCGTCGCTGTCCAGCAGGAGTCGGGCCGAGACATAGTTGGCCACGGGCAGCAGCCGGCCGGTCTGCTGGCTGTAGACGTAGGCGGCGCCGGTCTCCTCCTCGACGATGAGCTGACCGGCGTCCCTCAGGTTGGTCGCCCCGCCCGGTTTGAGCATGCCCCAGATGCCGAAACCCGCGATGATGAGAACGCCGACCATGATCCCGGCGAACGTCGCCACGTTGTGCCGCCGCATCGGCGACTCGGGCAGGTCTGGCTCGCCCTGCAACAGGGCCATACCCAGGCGCTGGGTCATGAGCCGATGTGCCTGGTAGAGATCCTTGCGGGTCTGCATGCCACTCCGTTTCGGTCCGGCCTGAGGACAGCATAGGAGCATGAAAGCGGCGGGGGGTTATGTCCCAAATGGGGCATGAGATCGTGATATACGAGTAAAGTTTGTGGCCAGTGGTGTTCGGGGAGGTTGCTGTGTCAGATCCCGATAAGTTGAGTCCGCCGCCGGCCCAGGGCTGGCGTCTGGAGTCGGATTGGGCCGGGCTCGATCCCGAGCGCGAGGGCGTCACGTACAGCGCCAGCAAGCTCAAGAAGCTCGCCGAGCAGCTCACCGAGGAATTCGCCAAGTTCGCCGGGGACAAGCCCGGGTCCGTCAACGACCTGGACATGAAGGCCAACCTCGTCGGCATGAAGGTGGCCGTCGAGCAGATCAAGCGCTGGGAAGGCGGCCAGACCTTCGTCGCCACGCTCCAGAACGGTCACAAGGAATTCACCGAGGCATACCGCGAGGTCGCTGAGAAGACGCGGATCGCCATCGAGCTGATCAACGCGGGCGCGGGCAACTATGAGCGCGTCGACATCGCGCACATCGGCTCGAAGGACGTGTAGGAGCCCCCATGGCCGAGGACAAGCAGCTCAAGGTCCAGAAGAAGACGCACATGATCAAGACGTCGTGCCCGCCTCTTGAGGTGGACGACGACGGCAGGAGCGTCGCCGAGGTCAAGAACTTCGTCAAGTCCCTGGACGCGACGGCCGTCAAGCAGGCGGGCAACGCCTACCTCGACGCCTGCTCGACCCTGGCCGGCGCTCAGAAGGTCATCGAGCAGATCAACGTCGAGATGGCCAAGTGCTGGGACGGCAAGGCGTCGGTCGAGGCGCAGGAGGCCCTCCGGGTGTTGCACGCGACGGTCCGCGAGCTGTCGGACAAGCTCAACTGGATGGGCCGCCCGCTGCAGTCCCTCGGTGACAGGCTCGTCGAGCACCAGGAGTTCATGGACAAGTCGGGCTTGGCCTGGAGCGACAACACCTTCACCTTCGACGACTCCAGCCCCGGCTGGTATCGCACCATGGACAAAGGCGTCGAGTGGGGTTCCCAGGACGAACTCGCCGGCAAGCACCTGCGCCTCCTGAACGACGACCTCACGCTGACCTACCAGCAACTGCCGGACTCCTTCCACAAAGAGGTCCCCGACATCAAGGACCCCGCCGGCGTACCCCCTCCCGTCACGCCCCTGAACACGGACTTCTCCAACCCCGGGGGCCCGGGCAGCGGATCGGGAAACGGCTACAACGGCACCGGCGGCTACAACGGCACGGGTGACAACGGCAGCCTGGGCGACAACGGCGGCATCGGCTCTGACGGCTCGAACCGCAACGGCGTCGACACCCCCACCACACCCAGGCTGCCGACCGACACGCAGACCCCCGACCCGAACGGCAACGGCACCACGGACCCGACCAAGGGCGCCACGGACCCAGGGGCGACAGATCCGACAAATGGTGCCAATGTCCCCACGGGCGGCGTCACGGACCCCACCAAGGGCATGACAGACCCGACGAAGGGCATGACAGACCCCACCAAGGGGCTGACCGATCCCACCAAGGGCCTGAACACCCCCACCTCCACCCAACTGGAGGACTTCCAGCGCCCCTCGGACTGGAACCCGACCAACACCCCCACCCCCACTTCCAACCCCACGAGCACCAGCCCCAACGCCAACTTCCCGAGCTCCCCGAACTCCTCCTCTCCTTCATCGGGTGGTCCCCTCACGAGCACCGGGGGCAGCGGCGGCATGGCCTCTGCCGTGCCGAACGCCCAGGCCGGGCTCAAGGCAGGCGCCGGGAACGGGATGGGCATGCCGTTCATGCCCATGGGCGGCGCCGGCGCCGGTGCCCAGGAGAGCACCAGTGAGGGCGGCACCTGGTTGACCGAGGACGACGACGTCTGGGGCGGCGAAACCGACGGCGTAGTCACCGACCGAATCGGCTGACGGCTTCGGGGGCGGCCGGGGCGCTCATACGCATCAGCCTCTTGTCCAGTACAGCGGACAGCCCCACGGTCCCGAGCGCGGCGACCCCAAGCCCGGCTCCGATCCAGGCCACCACCGGATACCCGAACCCCGCTCCGATCGCCAGGCCGCCCACCCACGGCCCCACAGTGATCCCGACGTTGAACGCCGAGAAGTTGGTGGCGGCGGCCAGCGTCGGAGCATCCTTGCCCACGGTGAACACCCGCGTGTTCAAGGCCGGATTCGTGGAAAACCCGAACGCCCCCAGCAGGAAGATCAGCCCGATGGCCACCCCCGGCGTCCCGGCGAACACTCCCAAACCTGCCGAGATAACAACAACTCCCGCTACACCCACGTACAGCGTCGTAAAAGGCCGCGCGTCAGCGTGACGACCACCCAGGCCGATGCCGATCAGCGACCCCACCCCGTACAACGCCAGCACCGCGGGAACCCACCCCGCCGCCAGTCCGGTGGTGTCGACGAGCATCGCGCCGAGATAGCTGAACGTGACCAGCACCGCGCCGGTCGCCAGCGCCGTCGTCCCATATGAGAGCCAGAGTCGCGAGTTGAGCATGTTCCGCAGCTCCTGCCCCAGTTGCGGCACGCTCCCCGGCTCGGGCCGCCCGCCGGGAATCGTGGCCGCCACTCCTACCGCCGCGAGGCCCGACAGCACCGTGACCGCCCAGAACGCCGCCCGCCACCCGAATTGCTGCCCGATGACCGTCCCCGCGGGCAACCCCACGATGGTGGCCACGGTAAGTCCGCCCGCCACGATGCTCATGGCCTTGCCCCGCGCGCCCTCCGGGACGAGCCCCACGGCTGTCACCGCCGCCACCGCCCAGAAGCCCGCGTACACGAACGCTCCGACCACCCGCGTCCCGAACAGCACCCCGTAGCTCGGCGTCACCGCCCCCACGACATGCGTAAGGGCGAAGATCGCCAGAAACGTCAGCAACGCCGTACGACGCGGCCACCGCAAGGTCACCACGGCCAGCACCGGCGACCCCACCAGCATCCCGAGCGCGAACCCGGAGATCAGCAGCCCCGCTTGAGGAACGGATACCCCCAGGTCGGCCGCCATTTCGGGCAACAGCCCGGCGAGCAAGAGCTCGGAAGTGCCCTGGGCGAATATCGACAATCCCAGGATGTACACGGCCAACGGCATTGGAACTCCTCCTAGTTTTGGATAGAACAGTGCAAAATCAAGAGACGCGAAACGACGCATGCTCGTCTGGAGCGGTGAACCCCTGTCCGGCCTGCTCACGTTCAGCCGCACCGGGCTGCTCGCGTGGGGCCGCACCGGGCTGCTCGCGTGGGTCGTCCCGGGCCGCCTGCCCGCCCCGGCCTGCCCGCCTGGGCCTGCCCCCCGGCCTGCCGCCTGGCCTGCCCGCCTGAGGCTGCCCGGCCTGGGGCCGCACCAGGCTGCCCGCGTTGGACCGCCCCGGGCTACATCGGGCCGCATCAGGCTGCTCGCGCGCAGCTGCGTCAAGCTGCTCGCGTGGGGCGTGTCCCGGGGCGTCAGCTGCGCGGGTGGAGCGATCCGGGCGTCAGAAAAGCGCGTCGAGCGTGGTCTTCGCGACCGACTCCAGCGCTCCCCGATCCGACCCCCCGCGCGCCATCACCCGCATGCCACTGATCGCCGCGACCACGAAATGCGCCAGCGCGACCGGATCCTTACCGGCTTGCAACTCGCCACGGCTCTGTCCGAGCTCAAACGCCGCCCGGAGCGCCGCCAGCCGCCGCTCACCGTCCCGCCGAAGCTGCTCGGCCACCGCCGGATCTCGCGGCGCCAACTCCACCAGCGAGTTGACCACCAAACACCCGACCGGATCGCCAGTCTCAACATCGACGGCCTGCCACAACAGAGTCCGCACCTTCTCCCGAACCGGAAGATCGCCTTCGAGCAACTCCATCAGCCAGGCGGTCTTGCTGTCCATGTAGCGCCGCAGGGCCTGGTCGAACAGATCATGCTTGCTCTTGAACGTGTTGTAGATGCTGCTCCGCCCCAGCCCGGTGGCCTCACAGAGGTCCTGGGTCGAGGTCCCTTCGTAGCCCGCGCTCCAGAACGCCCGCATGGCCGCCTCGATCGCCCGCTCCTCCTCAAACTCCCTCGGCCGCGCCATACCGCGACGGTAGCACGTTTTGGACAGATCAGTGCAATATGGTCTCTGTACCCGTCCCCTCGCAGGTCCCCGAAGCGACTTGTCGTAAAGGAGGCTGTCGCCAAGTGCACGCGAGCGGTGTCAGCCCAGGTAGAAGGCGCTTGAAGGAGGGCCGGGCAGAGTGTGCGAGTAACGGGTTGTGTGGGGAGGGGCACCCTTGATGGCTATGGTGGGTTCGCCGTTCGGATCGTCGCGGCCGTACGCGACGTAACTCTGCGGACCCTCCTGGACTTCGCGTGAGCGGGGGCGGCGTTCCGTCGGGGGTTGGGGAGCGGCGGCGCCGGAGAGGATCAGCTTCGGCGGCGATGCGGGCGGTGGGCTCCTGGTCGTTTGTGGAGGCGGTGCCCTGCCGGATCACCGAGGTCCGGTTTGTTTGGTTCTATGGCGGGTCGAGGTCCGGTCCGCCTGGCTCTACGGCAGGTCGAGGTCCAATCCGCCTGGCTCTACGGCGGGCCGGTGTCCGAGATGGCCGCTTGGATGGGGGTCGTGTTGCCCATGGTGATCAGCAGGCCGCGTCCCGGTGGGCCTCCGACGGCGCCGCGCGGCAGGCGGACCGTGAACAGGTCGCCGTCGGCCGGGCTCTGCACCGACAGGAGTACGCCGGTGCGCGACTTGCGGGTCTCGGCGACGAAGCCGCGGTAGGCCGTCGCCAGGTCGCCTGTCGCGCCCGCGATGATGAGGCCGTGGTCTCCGTCTCGGCCTGATCGGAGGACCTCTTCCAGGACCGTCCCGAGGGGGGAGTCCGGGTTGATCAGCTCGGCGTCGTCCACGATCACCACGTAGCGTTCGCGGTCGGCGAGCAACTCCTGTAGGCCCGCTCCGTCGCCGCCGAGGATGGCGAGGGCGCCCTCCAGCGTACGTAGGGGGCTACGCCGGGGAGCGATGGCGATGACCGGCGTGCCGTACGAGATGAGCGACCTGGCGGCCGTGACCAGCACCGAGGAGCGACCGGAGCGGGCCGGTCCGGCGACGACGGCGCCGGGGCCGTGGGCGAGGAGGTCCAGGCCCATCGGAGCCAGGGCGTCGCCGCCTGCGCCGATCAGGGCCCACAGCGGCGAGGGATGGGTGAAGTTCGGCTCCAGGTCCATGGCCTGGCCGGCGGTGATGCGCATGGGAAGCGCGTCGACCCGAAGCGGGGGCTCGCCCTCCCAGAGCCACGCGCCGCGTCCCAGCCGAGTCGACCGACCTCTTCCGGCCGAACCCTCTGGCAGGTCGCCCCGGAAGCCGCCACCCGACGTGCCGCCTGAGGTGCCGTTTGCCATGCCGCCAGGGATGCTGTCGCCCGAGGTGCCACCTGACGTGCCACCCGAGGTGCCACCCGATGTGTCACCCGAGGTGCCGCTTGATGCGCCGTCTGGCGCGCCCATCAGGGCTCTGCGGTGGTTTGTCGCAGATGTCGCAGAGGAGGTCGCAGTGAGCTGGGGGGTGGCTCTCCCGGGTGCCGACGTGGACGCGTACGTCGGGACGCTGCGGAGCGGGGCCGCGGCCCGGGCGAGGGACTGGAGGGCGGCTACCTGGGCTGGGCCCGACGGGTCGTGGGTCAGGAGGGCGATCTGGCTCTCGATGATGCCGTGTTCGCCGATCGAGAGGGCGCGGCCGGCGGGCATCGACGCGGGCAGGCCCTTCATCGGCAGGCCGGCCAGCCCGTAGTCGGCCGGGTCCGCCAGGCGGAGAAGGAGGCGGTCATCGAAGACCGTGGAGACCTGGCCGAGCAGGCACGAACGGTCACCCGTCACCACCGCCCGCAGCCCCACCGCCGGACCCTCTCTGAGGAGTTGCAGGAGCGACTCCGTGAGGCGGCCGTAGTCGTAGCCCTCGAAGGCCGCCACGTAGCCCTCCCAGCGGTCGACCATGAGCACCAGCCAGGGGAGGCGGTGGCCCGCCTGGCGGTATTCGGCCAGTGAGGCGTGTCCGGCCTCGGCGAGCAGTTGCTGGCGGCGGCCCACCTCGGCGCGGAGGCGGGACAGCAGACGTTCGACGCGGTCGAGCTGGTCGCGGGTGACGACCGCGCCACAGTGCGGCATGGCCATCAGCGGGAGCAGCGCGCCCGATCCGCAGTCGATGGCGTGCAGGTGGACGTCGGCAGGGGAGGCTTGTGCGGCGATGGCGCCCGCGATCGTCCGTAGCGCGGTGGATCTGCCGCTGCGGGCCGCTCCCGCGATGAGCAGATGGCCGCCTTGGGCCAGGTCCAGCGCGAGCGGGCGCCGATCCTGCGCCCAGGGCCGATCGATCATCCCGAAGGCCAGCGGACCGACTTCGGCGAATGTCCCCGATCCGGTGTTCGTCGCCGATGCGGAGAAGGTCGGCGACCCGGCAAGCGGTCCAGTCATCAAGGCAGTGGTGACCTCGTCGAGGGTCACGGCCGAGGGCAGCGGCTCCAGCCAAGGGCTTGGTTGCTCTGGTACGCCGGTCAGGCGCGCGGCCTCGATGAGCGCGTCGGCGAGGACGGTGAGGTCGGTGATCGTCGACCCCTCCGGAGGCTCCGGGAGTGGCGGCAGCGCCCTGCCCAAGGACCGCCAGTCCACGTCGACCACCCGCAGCTGACCGCCCGCACCCGCCAAGCCGCCTGGGCCGAGCATCGCACTCGGACCGAGTGTCGCCCCCGCGCCCGTCGGGTCGGCTCTGAGCGAGGTGCTTGCCACCGGGCTCCTGCCTCCCACCCTGGCCGTCTGTACGGCCGCCGCCGCCCCCACCCCTGACTTCACGTAGCACCGGCCAGGCGTCGACTTGGAGATGTGCGCCGCGTCCGGCAGGTCGATGACGTCGGAGGACTCGGCGGGCTCGGTGACCCGCAGCGCGATCCGCAGCGAGGTGTTGGCCTGGATGTCGGCCGTGACCACGCCCGCCGGCCGCTGGGTGGCCAGGATCAGGTGGATGCCCAGCGAACGGCCCCTGCGGGCGATGTCGACCAGACCGTTGACGAAGTCGGGCAGCTCGGCCACCAAGGCGGCGAACTCGTCGATGATCAGCACCAGCCGGGGCAGCGGCTCGCCGGTGTAGTCGTCGATGTCCTTGGCGCCCGCGGCCAGCAGCAGGCGTTCGCGGCGCCGGATCTCGGCGGCCAGGGAGTCGAGGGCCCGCTGCGTCAGGTGGCCGTCCAGGTCGCTGACCATGCCGACCGTGTGCGGCAGCCGTACGCACTCCTTGAACGCGGCCCCGCCCTTGTAGTCGACCAGCACGAACGTCAGCTGGTCCGGCCGGTTGGCCACCGCCAGCGAGCAGATGAGCGTCTGCAGCAGCTCCGACTTGCCCGCGCCCGTGGTGCCGGCGATCAGGCCGTGCGGACCGTCCACCCGCAGGTCGACCGAGAACGGGCCGTCGGGGCCGATGCCGATGACCGCCTTCGTGGAGCCGTGGCCGTGCCAGCGGGTGGCGAGGTCGTGGCCGGAGGGGGCGGGCAGGCGCAGGAGGTCGAGGAGACGGACCGCCTCGGGGAGGTGGCCGGCCGGGTCGTCCCTGCTCACGTCACGGATCGGGCCGAGCGCCCTGGCCACGCGGTCGCACCACGACGGTGAGACCAGGTCGGCCAGAACCGGGCCGATGGCCTCCAGACCGCCGCCGAGTAGGCGCACCTGACCGTCGGCGGCGCACGCGGCGACGGTGGCGCACTCCTCGGGGAGCAGGCGCTGGTCGTCGTCGATGGCGAGGGTGAAGACGCCCGACCGGGGGCCCTGGCGCAGGATCTGCGGCATGCCGGGCAGGCCGCGCAGGACCTGGGCACCGTCGAGCACGACCAGGACGTCGTAGGGGCGTACGTCATAGGAGGTCAGAGCCGGTGTCTCCGGGCCGCCCAGGTCGTCCCAGCCGGTGGGGATCTTGCCGAGTTCGGGGATGGCGGTGTTCTGGCGTTCGTCGATGAGGGCGGCCAGCTCGGCGACGCGGTGGGCGGCGGACTCCGGGTCGGTGCCGACCAGGGCCACGCAGTCCTCGCCGCCGCGCGGGGCACAGTGCGGCAGCCAGCGGACCCAGCCCCAGCGGTGCTCGCCGTCGGCGTGCGCGGACAGGACCACGATGGCCAGGTCACGGGGGCTGTGCAGGGTCGCCGCCTGGCCGATCAGCCAGCCGGCCAGGCCGGTCGCGGTGTCGCGCGGGCCGGTGACGCCGGCCACGCCGAGCCTGCGCATGGCCAGGGCCACCGGCACGGACCGGCAGATCGGCGGGGAGATCGCGCCGCCCTTCTCCTCGGACAGCTCCAGGTTGGCCGGCAGGTCGGCCAGCCCGACCCTGAGCCGCAGCGCGTCGGGATCGTGGATGCGGCGCTCCCACAGCCGTCGGCGCGGGCCGGTGGCGGTGAGCAGCACCTGCGCCGGGTCGGGCGCGTCGGATCGGCGGATCAGCTCGTCCTCCGCCCTGGCCTGCTCGACCGCCAGTTCGTACGCCTCCAGCCGCTCCTTGTATTTCTTGGCGGCCTTCCTGTGCTGCTTCTTGCCGTGGCGGCGGTCGCTCCACCACTGCCCGATCATGATGAGGGGGGTCATCAGGGCGATGAGCAGGTAGTACGGCTGGCGCATGACGTAGGCCAGCGTGACGCCCATCACCGCGGGCAGGAGCGCGGCCAGCAACTGCAGGCGCATCCCCTCGGCGCGGGTGGGCTCCAGGGGGCGTTCGAAGGTGCGCTCGGGCTCCGGCCTGCGCAGCCGCGGCGGCCGGTTGTAGGCGACGCCGCCCTCCGGGAGGGGCGCCAGGTGCGCGTCCTGCGGCTCGATCGCGGTCAGTGTGAACACCGAGGAGCCGCAGGTCAGAAGCGTGTGCTCGGCCCAGTCGGTAGCTTCGGTGAGTGGCTGGGCAGCCAGCTCGGGCGGCTCGTAGTGGACGGGCTCCGCCTCCGCCGCCTCGCGTTCGGCGACCCGGGCGGTGAGCTCGGCGACCTCGTCGGCCCACCGGCCCTTGAGCTTGAGTCGCTGCGCCTGCTGGGGCGCGCGGTGCCGGGCCGGCTCGACCGTGATCGCGTCGGGGGTCACGCGCAGGATGGCGGCCTCGGGGGCGAGGGACGGGTCGGCGACGGTCATCGCGCACATCGGGTCGGATCCGATGACGTGCACACCGAGGCCCAGGCGGTGTACGGCGCCCGCGGCCGGACCGCCCACCACCCGCACCTCGGCCACACCGCCGGGCTCCTGGATGATCGTGGCGCGGGCGAGATGGGCGTCGAGGGTGACCTTGTCGCCGTCGCGCAGCACCGCCCCGGCCAGGGCGCGCGGGTCGAGCGGCCGCCCGTTGCGCCAGAGCACGGCACCCGCCCGGCCGAACCCATCGCCCGACCTGCCAAGCCCGTCACCCGACCTGCCAAGCCCGTCGCCCCGATCCCGGATGGACGCGCCGCCGATGTCACGCCGAGCGCCCGGGACGTCAAATGGGTGGGGGGCGTCGAACCGGCTGGACTCGGACGATCCGCCGGACTGGGTGCGCCGCGCCGAGGGGCGGGCGCCGGGCTCAGTTGCCGACATGCCGTAGGGGGCTCGCGCCCTGGGCAGACGGACGACCTCGGCCAGCGGCGCCTGACCGCTGAGGGCTTCACTCACCCTCGCCACCGTGGCGCCGTTGTCACCCTCGATCACAACGTCACGATCGCCTTGCTCGCCGAGCACGGTGAGCATGATCCGCATGTGCCGTCTCCTCGATCGGGCCTGGGCGCAAAGGTAACGCCAGAACAAAGGGTAGGTCCCGAGGTTGTCGGCAATGGCATGGATAGGCCGACCTGTGGATAACCGCGGACGGTAATTACGGCCTGTGGAAAGTGGCTGATTTGGCTGCCCATTTAGGGCATGGTCGCCATCGCGTGTTAAGGGAGGGAATGTTGTGAGATAAGGGACGCAAGGGATCGCCCCACGTCAGCAACCTCCAGCTGCGAAAAAACCCCGCTCTGTCCCGCCATCGCCGCGCTTATCCCGAAAAACCACCCAGGTCAACTCACTGTAAACAATAGGCATTGATTATTTCTTGTTGACACCACGCCACCTGCGAAACGAGCATGGTTCCTCGCATTCCAGCCCCGCCCCCACCGGCGGGTGCACATAATGGCGTGAATTCGACAATTCACAATGGGAGCCCCCCACCCATGAGGACCAGTGAAAAGCCTGCCGTCAACACGGCGGGGTTGTCCGGCCCTGCCTCGCGCAAGCTCCCCGTGCCACCCCGCGAACGCAAACCCGCCCTGGCCGCTCTCGCCGTGCTCCTGATCCTCGGCGGCGCGCTCGCCACGACGCTGCTCGTGCTGCGCAGCGGCGACCGCGTCTCGGCGATCAGGGTCACCCAGCAGATCGGCGCCGGCCAGCAGTTCACCGCGGCCGCGCTCGAAGAGGTGCAGATCGCCAACACCGGTCTCGACTACGTCTCCTGGTCACAGCGGTTCGAGGTGGTGAAGAGCTTCGCGGCCGTCACGATCGTGCCCGGCACCCTGCTGACCCACAACATGGGCGTCAGGGCCAGTAGCGAGCTGGTGCCCGGCAAGGCCAAGGTGGGCCTCTCCCTGAAACCGGGGCAGTTCCCGGCGGGCCTGGAAAGAAGCCATCGGGTCCAGGTCGTGTACGTCCCCGGCCGCACCGACCAGGCGGAAAGCCGCGTACTCGCACAGAGCGCCCTCGTTGAGAGCGTCAGCGACGGAGGCAGAGCCGGCGGATCCATCCTGATCACCGTGATCGTCGACGCCCCGGCGGCGAAGACCATCGTCCAATACGCCTCCAGCGGTGAGATCGCCGTGGCCGACCTGCCCGGAGTAAGTTGACGTGGCGCTGATCGTACTGGCCGCCGACAAGGGCGCGCCTGGTGTGACCACTGCCGCGACGGCCCTCGCGGCGGTGTGGCCGCGTCCCGTACTCCTCGCCGAATGCGACCCCGCGGGCGGCGATCTCGCCTACCGGCTGCCCGCGGCCGACGGCGGCGTGCTCAACCCCGGCAAGGGCCTGCTCACGCTGGCCGCGACCGCCCGGCGCGGCCTGGAACCCGCTCAGATCCACCAGCACACCCAGAAGATCGTCGGCGGCCTCGACGTGCTGGCCGGGCTAACCCACGGCGAGCAGGCGGCCGGGCTCACCTGGCTGTGGGGTCCGCTGGGCAGGGCGCTGGCCGCCATCCCCAACGCCGACGTGATCGCCGACTGCGGCCGGCTCGGCGGCCATCCGCAGCTCGGCGACCTGATGGCGCAGGCCGAGCAGGTCGTGCTGCTCACCCGGGCGACTCTCGACCACGTCGCCCACCTGCGCGAACGCCTGTCCATCACCAAGGCCCACGGCGTCGCCGTGATCGCCGACCCGCGCAACTATCGTTCCTCGATCGACGACGTACGCAGGATCGTCGGTCCGAGCGTCAAGTTCGTCCACGGTCTCGCGCACGACCCCAAGGGCGCTGAGCTGCTGCGCGGCCAGTGGGGCGGGCGCCTCGACCGCTGTCTGCTCATCCGTACGGCGCGCGATCTCGCGGGACGGCTGGTGAGCAACCTATGAATTTCGGCATGGCATTCAACCTCGCGAGAGGTCCGCTACGTACAACCGGGAGTACGACACGCGTCCTCGCGAAAGTGAGCAGCCCGTGATCGATCACTCCCTGGTCAAGCGCTTCCGCCAAGAAGTCGGCGACCGCCTTGCCCACCAGCGCCGCCTCGACCAGGTCAACGGCCTGGTCTCGATGACCGGCGAAGACGAGCGCCAGTTCGCCAGGGCGCTGATCTCCCAGGTCCTGGAGGAGCACGCGCGCAGCGAGATCGGCCTGGGCCGCACTCCTCCCACGGTCGAGGAGGAGGAGGCGCTGGCGGCCGGGATCCACGCCGCGCTGTTCGGGGTGGGCCGCCTCCAGCCGCTGCTCGACGACCCCGAGGTCGAGAACATCGACATCAACGGCTGCGACCGCGTCTTCGTCAGCTACGCCGACGGCCAGGAGCTCATGCAGGAGCCGGTCGCCGAGTCCGATGACGAGCTCATCGAGCTGATCCAGATCCTGGCGGCCTACTCGGGGCTGTCGAGCAGGCCGTTCGACACCGCCAACCCGCAGCTCGACCTGCGCCTGCCCGACGGATCGCGGCTGAGTGCCGTCATGGACGTCACGCTCAGGCCGGCCGTCTCGATCCGCCGCGCCCGTCTGGGCAAGGTGTTCATGTCGGATCTCGTGGGCAACGGCACGTTGAGCCCGGAGGTGGGCAGGTTCCTCAGCGCGGTGGTCGGCGCCCGCAAGAACATCATGATCGCCGGTTCCACGAACGCCGGTAAGACGACCCTGCTCAGAGCCTTGGCCAACGAGATCCAGCCGCACGAGCGCCTGATCACCGTCGAACGCGCCCTGGAGCTCGGCCTCGACCAGTTCCCCGAGCTCCACCCCAACGTCGTCGCCTTCGAGCAGCGCCTGCCCAACTCCGAGGGCCAAGGCGAGATCACCATGGCCGAGCTGGTCAGGAGGTCGCTCCGGATGAACCCCAGCCGGGTGATCGTCGGCGAGGTGCTCGGCGACGAGATCGTCACGATGCTCAACGCGATGACCCAGGGCAACGACGGCTCCCTGTCCACCATCCACGCCAACTCCAGCATGGAGGTGTTCAACCGCATCTCCACCTACGCCCTGCAGGCCCGCGAGCGGCTGCCGATCGACGCCACCCACATGCTCATCGCGGGCGCGATCGACTTCGTGGTCTTCGTCGAGAAGCGCAACGACTACAGCCGCGGCGGCACGTTGCGGCGCTACGTCTCCAGCATCCGCGAGGTCAACGGCTGCGACGGCCGCGTCCTGTCGAGCGAGGTGTTCATCCCGGGCCCCGACGGCACCGCCCTGCCCCACGCCCCCGTCTCCTGCCTGGAGGAGCTCGCCGCCCACGGATACAACCCCGGAGGCTGGCTGTGATCGACCTCGATCCCCTCGCCCTGCTCGCCGGCGCGCTCGTCGGCGGCGGACTGTTCCTGTTCTTCCTCTCCCTGTACGGCATGCGCGTCCGGCCCGCCCGCCCCAAGCGCGAGCTGCTCAAGACGCTCACCACCCGCACCGCGATCGCCGCGGTGGCCGCCACCCTGGTGCTGGTCGTGACCGGCTGGGCGGTCGCGGCGGTGGGCACGGTGCTGCTGGTGTTCGCCTGGCGCGGCCTGTCAGGCGGCGCCGCCGAGGAACGAGCCGCGATGCGCCGCCTCGAAGGGCTGGCCGCCTGGACGGAGTCGCTGCGTGACACGATCGCCGGCGCGGCCGGGCTCGAACAGGCCATCCCGTCGTCGATCAGGGCCGCCGCGCCCACGCTCAAACCGCACCTGCGCGCCCTGGTCGACCGCCTCCACACCCGCATGGCGCTGCCGGAGGCGCTCGCGCTCTTCGCCGACGAGCTCGACGACCCCTCGGCCGACCTGGTGGTCGCCGCGCTGATACTCAACTCCAAGCTGCGCGGCCCCGGCCTGCGCGACGTGCTCGGGGCGCTGGCGGTGTCCGCCCGCGAGGAGCTCGACATGCGCCGCCGCGTCGAGGCCGAACGCCGGGCCACCAGGCGCAGCGTCCAGATCGTGGTGATCACCGCGCTGGTCTTCGCCGGGCTGCTCGTCGTCTTCAACCCCTCCTACGTCAGCGAATACCGCGGCCTCCTCGGCCAGGCCGTGCTGGCGGTCGTGGCGGGGCTGTTCGGCGCCGGATTCGCCTGGATGCGGCGCCTCGCCCGGTTCGACAAGCCCACCCGCCTGCTCGTAGGAGGCGGTCATGGATAGCAAGCCCACCCGCCTGCTCGTCGGAGACGGTCATGGATAGGGCGGCAATGGAGAGAGGGGGCGGTCATGGTTGAGGGTGTGCTGGCCGGCTGCGTGCTGGGCCTCGGCCTGTTCCTGCTGCTCCGGGCGCTGTTCCCGGCCCGCCCCGGCCTCGTGTCGCGACTGCTGGCGATCGAGGCCGTCCGCGAGGACGCCGACGCGCCGCGCATCCAGCTCGCCCTGCCCGACGAGGAGGTCTCCGCCTTCCGCCGCGGCCTGGGCGTCCGGCTGGCCCGCCTCTACCAAGCGCGAGGGTGGGAGGTCCGGTCGGTCAAGGCCGATCTGGCGCTGGTCGGGCGGTCGTTCGAGGGCTACCTGGCCACGAAGGCGCTGCTCGCGTCGGCCGGGCTGCTGGCGTTCCCGGTGCTGCTCGGCTGGCTGGTGCTGATGGAGTGGGGTACGTCCCTGACCATCCCGTTCTGGTCGGCCGTACTCGTGTCGCTGGTCTTCTTCTTCCTGCCCGACGTTCAGGTACGGCGTGACGCGGCGGCGAAGCGGCGCGACTTCCGGCACGTCGTCGGCGCCTTCCTCGACCTGGTCTCGATGAACCTCGCGGGCGGCCGCGGCGTGCCCGAGGCGCTGATGATGGCGGTCTCGGTCAGCGGTGACCAGCCCAACTGGGCGATGTCGCGCATCCGCGAGGCGCTGGCCGGCGCCAGGATCGTCGGCATCACCCCCTGGCAGGCGCTCGGCCAGCTCGGCGAGGAGATCAACGTCGACGAGTTGCGCGACCTGTCCGCCGCGCTCGGCCTGGTCGCCGACGACGGCGCCAAGGTACGTGCCTCCCTGACCGCGAGGGCCGCCACGCTGCGCCGCCGCGAGCTGGCCGAGATCGAAGGCCGCGCCGGTGAGCGCTCCCAGTCGATGCTCGTCGCCCAGCTGCTGCTCTGCGCGGGCTTCGTGATCTTTCTCAGTTATCCCGCCGCTATGAAGATGTTGGGGTCCTAATGAATCATCCCTGGGTCATCTACCTGCAGGCATGCCTCAGCGTGCGTATCCAGCGCGCCCGCACCGCCCCCAGCCGGGGCGCCTCGGCGGTCGAGTGGGTGATCATCTCCGCGATCATCGCCGGTGTCGCCCTCGGCCTGGCCACGCTGATCAAGCAGCTGGTCGAGGGGAAGCAGAGCGAGCTCCAAACCAGCTTCGGCCAGACCGGCGGGCGCACGTGACAGGTGCCCGGCGCCCGCGCGGGCAACCTCGGCGACCAAGCCGACCTCCGGGGCGGCGCCGCCGGGCACGACGCGACCGCGGCGCCTCCGTGATCGAGCTCGCCCTGCTGATGCCGGTCATCCTGGCGGCCGTGCTGCTCATCGTGCAGGTGGCGCTCTGGTTCCACGGCCGTCAGGTGGCCGAGGCGGCCGCCAAGGAAGGCGCCAGGGTGGCCAGGTCGGCCCCCTTCGACTCGGGCGACTGGGAGGGCGCGGCCTCGACCAAGGCCACCGACATCGTCCGGGCCATCGGACCCCGCCTGCTCTCGAACGCCGCGGTCACGACCGCGGAGAAGGAGCCCGACGAGCGCTTCGTCACCGTGACCGGCAGCGCCGTACAGGTCATCCCGCTCCTGCCGGAGCTCACGTTCACGATCACGGCCACCTCGGGCGGTCCCGTCGAGTGCTTCCGCCCGGACGACGGGGGTGACGACTGCGGATGAACCAGAACCGGCTGCGGACGAGCCAGAACCGGCTGCGGACGAGCCAGAACCGGTGGCGTGAGCGCGGCTCGATGGCCGTGGAGACGGTCATGCTGGCGCCCATCTTCCTGCTGTTCCTGATGTTCCTGGCGGGGGCGGGCCGGCTGGTCGAGGCGCAGGGCGAGGTCAACGGCGCGGCACGGGACGCGGCGCGGGCCGCCTCGGTGCGGCGGTCGTTCGACGACGCGGGCGACGCGGCCGACAGGAGCGTCAAGGCCGCGCTCGACGGGCGATGCCAGGGTCCGGCGGTGTCCCTCGCCGGCTCCAAGTGGGAAGAGGGCGGCCAGGTGCAGGCCGAGGTCACCTGCGAGCTGGACCTGAGCTTCCTGGGGTTCTCCGGCACCAAGCGGATGACCGGCACCTCGGTGGTGCCCCTGGAACAGTTCAGGAGGACCGAATGAGCCGCGGTGTTTCTGGAGCGATGCAAGAGGGCCGAACGAGCCGCCGCGACCGCGGGACGATGTCGGTCTTCACCGTGCTGTTCTCCGTGGCGGTGTTCCTGCTGGCGGGGCTGCTCGTCGACGGCGGCGGGGCGATCAACGCGCGGCTGCGGGCCGCCGACGTAGCCGAGCAGGCCGCGCGGGCGGGCGCCGACCAGATCGACGCCGACCACCTCCACGAGACGGGCGAGATCCGGCTGCTCGGCGACGGCCAGGTGTGCGACCGGGCCGACGAGGTGATCGCGGCGGCGGGCAGCGCCGACGTGACCAGGGGAACGTGCACCGTCGCGCAGGGACAGGACGGCGTGACCGTCTCCGTGAAGGTGCGGTGGACGGCCTTCTTCCTGCAGGCCATCGGCTTCCCCGGCACCGAGATGGAGGGCGAGGCCACGGCCGGGCCACAGGCCAGGTGAGCCAGACCGATTCCGCTCACTCGATGGATCAGAACACCACCACGCAGGACCCTGAACACGGAGAAGGGAGAGGCGATGCCGACGCGAGACCCAGCGCGTCCAGCGGGCCGGCCGCACGGGCCCGGGCAGGCGCCCGTGCGCATCCCGGCCAGGCGGAGCGTGGGCGACGTGCTGGCCGGCCTCGGCGCGCTCGCGGTGCTCGTGGCGATTGTCGGCGGTGTGCCGTACGCGCTGCTCACGTTCGTCGGGCCGCCGATCTCTCCCGAACTGCTCGATCTCGACGTGCTCAACAGCCGCGTGGGGCCGAGCACGATCATGGCCGTCCTGGTGCTGTTCGTGTGGCTGGCCTGGCTGCAGTTCTTCTCGTGCGTGATCGTCGAGGTCTACGCGGGCGTACGCAGGGTGGGCATGCCCGCCAGGGTGCCGCTTTCGGGCGGGTCCCAGGCGCTGGCCAACAAGCTCGTCTCGGCCGTACTGGTGCTGTTCACCGCCGGGGCCATGGTCGTGCCCATCATCAAGCTGGCGGCGCCGCCGCCCACCGCGCCGCCCATGACGACGGTCGCCTACTCCGCGCCGATCGTGGAGCAGCCGGTGCGGGCGCAGGCCACCAAGAAGGTGTACGTGGTCCAGCCGCCCCACGGCCGGCACCACGAGAGCCTGTGGGAGATCGCCGAGAAGTGCCTGGGCGACGGGCGCCGATATCCGGAGATCTACCGGCTCAACCAGCACAAGGAGCAGCCCGACGGCACCCGCCTGCGGATGGCCGACCTGATCAGGCCGGGCTGGGTGCTCGACATGCCCGACGACGCGCGCCACGCGCACGTCGTACCCGTGAACCAGGCGCGGGCCCAGACGCTGAAGCAGCACCCGGCGGGGTCGCACGGCGAACACCGGCGAGTCGCCGACGAGGCCCGCCAGACCTCCAGCGTCAAGCAGGGCCCGGCGCACGCGCGACACGAGACCGGAGCCGAGCAGCCCGTGGTGCAGAGCCCAGGAGTCGACCTGACCGACTACCTGGCCGCCGCGTCGCTGGCCGCGGCCGGTCTGCTGGTCGTGCTGGCCAGGCGGCGGCGTGAGCAGCTGTGGCGGCGCGCGTTCGGCCGCCGCATCGTCCGGCCGCGCGACGACGCGGCCAAGGCCGAGGTCGCGCTGAGGCTGGGCGCCGACGCGCCGGGCACGCGCATCCTCGACATCGGGCTCAGGCTGCTCGGCGCGGAGCTGGCCACGCAGGGCCGCACGCCGCCGACCGTCTACGCCGCTCACCTGTCGCCACGCAACCTCGACCTGTGGATCCACCCGCCTGACGGCGACGCGCCCGCGCCGTGGATCGCCCAGGACGGCGGCCAGGTGTGGCGGCTGGCCGCGCACGAGGGCCGCCTGCTGGAGGAGCAGCCCGGCGGCGCCCCGTACCCCGGACTGGTCTCGCTCGGCGCCGACGAGAGCGGCCGGGTGCTGATCGACCTGGAGGCGGCGCAGGGCCTGATCAACATCCGCGGCCCGCAGACCACCGCGGCGCTCGCGGCGCTGGCCGTGGAACTGGCGACCAACCGCTGGTCCGACCGGATGCGCATCACGCTCGTCGGCTTCGGCGACGAGCTGACGGCGATCGCGCCCGACCGGATCCGGGCCGTGGGCAGCCTGGCCGAGGTGCTGCCCGAGCTGGAGGCCACCGCCGCCCCGCGCCAGGAGGTGCTCACCGGGCGCGTCACCGGCAGCCCGCGCGACGCCCACTACCTGCTGTCCGCCGTGGCCCCCACCCACGAGGAGGCGCGCCGCCTGGCGCTGCTCGCCCGCAAGGACACCGCCGGATACGTGGTGACGGGCGACGTGCCGCACGCCACCTGGACCCTGGAGATCACCGAGGACGGCAAGGCGAAGATCGCAGAGCTGGGCTTCGAGGTGACCGCGCAACTGCTGCCGCGCCGCCACTACCAGGCGCTGATCGATCTCTTCCGTACGGCGGAGCAGCTCGACGGCGAGGCGGTGCCAGAGGCGGAGCCGCTGGAGGAGCTGGCGCCGCCCGCGGTGGAGATCAGGATGCTCGGCCCCATCGAGATCGTCGGCCGCGACCCGCTCGAAGAGGGGCGGATGGCGCTGGCCACCGAGCTGCTGGTCTACCTGGCCACGCATCCCGGTGGCGTGCACCCCGTCGTGCTGGGCGGCGTCCTGTGGCCGCGTGGCGTACAGCCCATGGTCAGGGACGCCACGATCGCCAGGGTCGTCGACTGGCTGGGCCGCGAGCACCTGCACGTCGACGAGGCGGGCAGGCTGCGACTGGGACCCGCGGTACGCACCGACTGGGCGCTCTTCCGCGAGCTGGTCCGCCGCTCGCACGGCGATCCCACGGCGCGGACCGTACTCCTGGAGAAGGCGCTCGTCCTGGTCAGAGGCCCGCTGCTGAGCGGGCGGCCGCCCGGGAGATACGCGTGGCTGGCGGGCGACGACCTTGAGTACGACGTCGCCGCCGGGGTCGCCGACGCCGCCCACCGGCTGTGCGAGCTGCGGCTGGCGCACGGCGAGCCGGACGCCGCGGTCGCGGCCGTACGCGCGGCCCTGCTGCTGGCCACCGACGACGAGGGGCTCTGGCGCGACCTGCTGCGGGCCACGCACGCCACCGGGGACGTGCTGCGGCTCCGGACGGTCGTCGAGGGGCTGAGCAGGCGCTCGTCCTCCCACCCCTATGGCGGCGGGATGGCGCCCGAGACCGAGGCGCTGATCGACGAGCTGCTGCCGTCGTGGCGCATCCACATCGTGAGGGAGTCGACGGCATGAGGCGGATGGCGGTAGTAATGCTGGCGCTCCTGCTCGCGGCGGGCTGCGGCCCGCCCGAGCGGCCGTACACCCCCGGCGGCGTGGCGGCCCCCGTCACCGGCGAGACCACCGCGGCGCCCGCTCCCACGTCCACCCAGGGCAAGACGGTCGATGTCGGCGACGAACTGAAGGTCAAGGTGGAGAAGGGGCCGTCGGCCAGCGCGCTGCAACGGCTCTTCGCCGACTACTACGTGGAGCGGTGGAAGGCGGTCGTCACCGGCGACACCGGCTACCTGCGTCATGTCGAGCCGTCTGTGATTCCGCAGGCCGGCGAATGGGTACGCGGGTTCGCCGACCGGCAGGAGTCGGCGCGCGGCGTCGCGCGTCTCTCCAGACTGCGGATCACGTCGGTCATGGGCAAGGGCGCCCAGGTCGACACCTGCGTGGACGAGCGGGGCGTACGCCTCGTCTCCACGCCCACCGGCAAGGCGGTCGCGCCCCAGCCCGACTGGGTGCGCGCTCCTTACCTCCAAACCGTGCTCGCGCATCGCGGCGACGACGGTGTGTGGCGGATCAGGGAATTCCGCCAGGACAAAGAAGGGTGCAGCTGATGAATCCCCTGATCCCGGTGCTCATGGCAGGGTCGCTCCTGCTGGCCACGCCCACGCCCGGCCCCCAATCCACCACGGACGTCAGGACCGGCCAGCAGGGCAGAACCGCGTCCGTCAAGCTCACGCACTCCGGCATCGTGGTCAGCGGCGACGTGGGCAAGGGTGGCAAGAGCGACGGCTATCGGATCAAACGGCCCTGCTGGTATGAGCCGGGGCTCAGCGCCGACGAGATGCTCAAGTTCCAGACGGACTCGAAGACCCAGTTCGCCAGGGTGAAGGCCGACGAGGACAGTTTCAATAAGTTCGTCCAGCAGTTCAAGGACAAGAAGGGGCAACCGGGGAACTGGTGGACGCCCGCCTACGACGCGTCCGACCCCAACGGCGCCACCTGCTGGGCCGGGCTGGAACTGTTCGTCTTCGTACCGCCGAACCAGACGCCGCCCTCCGGCATCACCATCGCGCAGCTGGCCGAGATCGCGCGGGCGGCGATCACCGTGCCCCAGCCGACGGTCAAGCTGAGCCCGGATGCCAAGAGCTTCGTCAACCTGCCGACGTTCGTGTGGCTCGAAGGCATCGGTCAGCCTCGGCGTACGGCGACCGCGACGCTGCCCGGCGTCATGAGCGCGACCGTGGTCGCCACGCTCCAGGACATCAAGATCGACGCGGGCACCGGCAAGGACCGGGCCGAGGTGCGTGAGCAGTGCGGGGCCACCGGCAAGCCGTACGCCAAGGGCGCCCCGTTCACCTGCGGCGTGCAGTATCTGCGCTCGTCGATCGACCAGCCGCGCCAGGTCTACCAGCTGACCGTGACGACCGTGTGGCCGGTGACGGTGGCGGGCCAGGCGGTGCCGGTCCAGTTCGCGCCGGTCGAGGTGGGAGTGACCCGCGACGTGCCGGTGGGTGAGGTGCAGAGCAACGTCAAACCGTAGACGGTGCCTCAGGCGATGACGGCGGCGAGCGGGGCGAGCTCCGGCAGCTCCGCCGCCTCCGCCAGCACCTCCTTGAGCACGGTGTCGTGGGTGGGGCTCGCCTGGGCGAGCAGCTCGCGGCCGGCCGGGGTGACCTCGGTGTAGATGCCCCTGCGATCGTCATCGCACAGGTAGCGGGACAGCAGCCCACGGTTCTCCAGCCGCGTCACCAGGCGGGTGGTGGCGCTCTGGCTCAGCACGACCGCGCGGGCGAGCTGCTGCATGCGCATGTGCCAGCCGTCCTGGCGGCCCAGCACGTCGAGCACGGTGTACTCGCTCACGCTCAGCTCGTGCTCCTTCTGCAGGGCCCGCTCCAGCCGGTCCTCGATTCTGGCGTGCAGCGCGGCGAGCGTGCGCCAGCCCTGGGCGCGCGCCTCGACGGCGTCATCGGCTAGCGGCATGTGACACCTTCCCGGACAAGGTTGTATGGTCAGTTAGTCGGCGTGTGCAAATAATGTCTACGCTGACTAACGTCGTCTGAGGAGTATTCTATGCCACTCGCCCTGTTCGCCCTCGCGATCAGCGCCTTCGGCATCGGCACCACCGAGTTCATCATCAACGGGCTGCTGCCGGAGCTGGCCGCGGACTTCGCCGTCACGATCCCCGCCGCCGGCCTGCTCGTGTCCGGCTACGCCCTGGGCGTGGCCATCGGCGGGCCGCCGCTGACCATGCTCGGCGGCCGGTTGTCCCGCAAGACCATGCTGCTGTCGCTGATGGTGCTGTTCATCGTGGGCAACCTGCTCTCCGCGCTCGCGCCTTCGTACGGTGTGCTCATGGTCGGCCGGTTCCTGTCGGCGTTCGCGCACGGTGCCTACTTCGGCGTCGGATCCGTGGTGGCCGCCGACCTGGTCGCTCCGCAGAAGCGGGCCAGCGCCATCGCGCTCATGTTCACCGGTTTGACCCTGGCGAACGTGCTCGGGGTGCCGCTCGGCACCTGGATCGGGCAGGCGTTCGGCTGGCGGGCGACGTTCTGGGTCGTGGTGGCCATCGGCGTCGCCGGGCTGATCGGCGTGCTCGCCCTGGTGCCCGCCCAGCCGCGGCCCGAAGGCGGTGGGATGCTGCGCGAGCTGGCGACCTTCCGCAAGGGCGGTGTATGGCTGGCGCTGGCGATGACCGTGTTCGGGTTCGCGCCGGTGTTCGCGGTGATCACCTTCATCTCGCCGATCATGACGAGTGTGGGCGGATTCTCTCCCGGCGCCGTGCCGGTCGTCATGGCCCTGTTCGGGGTGGGGCTCGTCGTCGGCAACCTGATCGGCGGCCGGCTCGCCGACCGCGCCGTCATGCCGAGCATCTACGGCTCGGTGGCCCTGCTCACGCTGCTGGGCGTGGTCCTCGCGCTGGTGGCGGGGAACCAGGTCGCGTTCATCGTGACGATCACCCTGTTCGGGGTGGCTGCCTTCGCGACCGTGCCGCCGCTGCAGACCCGGGTCCTGGACGCCGCCGCGGGCGCCCCGACGCTGGCCTCCGCGGCCAACATCGGTGCCTTCAACCTGGGTAACGCGATCGGGTCGTTCGCGGCGGGGCTGACCATCGACGCGGGCTTCGGCTACACGGCTCCGGCCTGGACCGCCGCGCTGCTCGGGCTGACCGGGCTGGCGGTGGCGGGACTCGCCGGCGTGCAGGCCCGCCGCCAACTCGCCCCGGCCACCTGATGACAACGCCACAGGGCCGCTGAGAGCGGGGGCTCAGCTGAACAGCTCGTCCACGCTCAGCGCGGTCACGGCCCTGACGGTCCAGCGGTCGAGGAGGCTCTGATCCGTGCATGTGCGGATGCGGGCCCGAGCCTCCTCGGGCACCGAGATGTCGCGTGCGTCCAGAAATCCCAGGATCAACTGAGCCGGCGTTCGTTCCGGCTCGCCCCTGTATTCGTGTGCTCCGGCCATCCACCCAATCGTACAGAGCGCTGCCGCACCATGACGGGGAGTTGCTAGAGCCGGCCGGACTCGTGGGCGAGCAGCCACTCCTTGACCGGTACGCCGTAGTAGTAGCCGCCATAGCCACCCGAGCCGGGCAGCACCCGGTGGCAGGGGACGAAGGGGGCGATGAGGTTCTGGGCGCAGGCCGACCCGGCCGCGCGGGCCGCCGTCCTGGGCATGCCGGCGCGTTCGGCCAGCTCGGCGTACGTCACCGTGGTGCCCGGCTTGACCTCGCGGAGTGCCTGGTGGAGGCGCTTGCGGGTGGCCGTGCCCGGCTGCTCGACCGGGATGGCGTCCAGGGCCAGGAGGTCGCCGTCCAGATAGTCGCGTACGGCCTGCGCGGCGGGGCCGAGATCGTCCACCACGTCCAGCCCTTCGGCCTGCAGTGCGGGCGACAGCCGGACGAACATGTCCGAGGGGTCGGCGGTGAAGCCAGCCGCGACCAGCACGCCATCACGGCACAGCAGGGACAGCGGGCCGATCGGGGTCGGCATGACTTGGGCGTCGATCATGAGGAGCTCCAGAGATGCAGGGCGGCGTAGGCCCGCCAGGGCCGCCACCGTTCGATGTGGTCGTCGGGAATGCCCAGGCAGGCCATGCGCTTCTTGAGCACCAGGTCGCCGATGGGCCAGGCGTCGGGGTCGCGCAGCGCGCGCAGCGCGACATAGCTGGCGGTCCAGGGGCCGATGCCGGGAACGTCGAGCAGCTCGGCCACGGCCTCGCCCGGATCCTGACCGCCGTCGAGGTCGATCCGGCCCTCGGAGACGGCGATGGCCAGCTCCTTGAGCGTCGCGACGCGGCGGTTGGTGAGCCCCAGCCCCGTGAGGTCCGCCTCGAGCAGCTCCGCGGCGGTGGGGAACAGGTGGGTCAGGCCGGGACGCTCGGTGAGCCGCCCGGCTCGCTCGACGATCCGGCCGAGCAGGGTGCGGGCGCCCGCGACGGAGATCTGCTGGCCCACGACGGCGCGTACGGCCAGCTCGAAGCCGTCGAACGTGCCCGGCACCCGCAGGCCGGGCCGGGACTCGATGAGCGGGCGCAGTGAGGTCTCGCCCAGCGCGGCCGCGATGGCGTCGGGGTCGGCGTCGAGGTCGAGCAGGCGGCGGCAGCGGGCCACGATGCGGGCCAGCTGCCGGGTGTCGTCCACGGCGACGTCGAGCGCGATGTGGCCGGGCTCGGGGGTGAGCGTGATCGTCCCGCCTGGGACGGCCCGGCTGTAGGACGTCGGGCTGGCCACCTCCAGGCCGGGGATCGCGCGCGAGGTCAGGAAGGAGAGCACGCCCGCGATGTCGTACGGCTCCCGCCGGTGCAGGCGCAACCGGAGCGTCGCGGGTCCGGCCACCACCTCGACCGCCGGCGGCGCGGAAACAGCGGAAACGGCGGGGCCTGAAGGGCCGCCCGCGGTCGCGCGGAGCTCGCTCGGCGTGAACCCGTATGTCTCCCGCATCGTGGCGTTGAACTGCCGCACACTCCCGAACCCGGCCGCGAACGCCACCTCGGTGACCGGCAGCCGCGTCTCGGTCAGCAGTTGCTTGGCCAGCAGCAGCCGCTTGGTCCTGGCCACCGCCAGCGGCCCCACGCCCAGCTCGGCCACGAACAGCCGGTGCAGGTGCCGCTCGGTGATGTGCAGCCGCGTGGCCAGCCCCGCCACGCCACGCTCGTCGGCGGCCCCGTCATCGATCAGCCGCAGCGCCCGCCCGATGAGGTCACCGCGCAGGTCCCACCCCGGATCGCCGGGGGAGAGCTCCGGGCGGCAGCGCTTGCACGGGCGGAAGCCCGCCGCCTCCGCCGACGCCGCGTGCCGGTAGAACCGCACGTTGCGCGAGGCCGGCGTGCGAGCCGGGCAGATCGGACGGCAGTAGATCCGCGTCGAGGTCACCGCCGTGTAGAAGCGCCCGTCGAATCGGGCGTCCCGGGCGGCTACCGCCCGGTAGCAGGAGTCGAAGTCGAGCTCAAGTGGTGACATGACACCGAGCGTATGCGTTCGCCCGGCCTGTCGACTGGCGGGAATCGGACCTGATCGTTAAATCGCTGGTCAGCAGGTCAAACCCACCGACCAGCGGAAATCAGACGTCACTTGGACGAGACGCCCACACCTAGGTCGAACTCCCGGTAGACGCGCGCCCAGAACCCGTCGCGCAGCCACACCCGCGCTTCGGGGAACGGCCGCAACGAGTGGCCGAGCTCCTTCTCCGCCTCGATGAGCAGTTCGGTGTCGATGACCGTCGGCAGGATCGGCCCCGGCAGCAGGTCGCGGATGTTGTCGCGGCCTCGGGTGAGGATCCACTTCTGTGCCACGTGCTCGCCCACGTCCTCGACGCGTGGCCGGCTGGGCCCGAGCTTGGCCACCTGGCCGGGCTTGACGTGCGGTTTGACGGGCGCGCGCCCGGCGAACACCTGCGCGGGCGACGGAGCGGTCACCGGCGGGGCGACTGGAACGGGTTGCGGAGCACGGCTGAAAAAGGGCCTCAGGAATTCAGCAGTGATCACTTCCACGGTGTCCGACTCCCAAACCAGCCGTTCGGCCTGGTTGGTGCCGTACGGCGGCTCGACGCCCCACAAGTGGATGCGCACCCCGTACGCCTGCGCCGCCTCCACCGCGGGGACCATGTCCTCGTCTCCGGCGAGCAAGATCGTGTCAGTCACCGCATGATGCCGGGCCAGGGCCTCCAGATCGCTCCTGATCTGCGCGTCCACGCCCTTCTGCTGGCCACGGGCGTTCAGGTTGCCAAGCCGTACCTTGACCCAGGGCAACTGGGCGATGACCCGCTGATCGACGGTCGGCACACGGTCGCGAGCGGCGTCATACCAATAGATCCGCAGAAGTTCGCCAGATATACGTTCCAGCGCATGTTTCTGTAGACTCTGGATCAGCTCATCGGCGGCCACTCGATATTCTTTGCGCTCCTTGGCGCCCAGCAGCACTTCGCCTGCGGCAGCATAGAGATAACCGACGTCCACCAGGACGGCGTACTTCGCTGCCACAGCATGCGGCATGAGGTCTGGGATGGCCATGTGTCCTCCAGGCCGCGGTTAGTTGATCGGCTGACTATATACGCCTACTTTCTCTAGATAGTCCCAACTCCTCGAGAACTTGACACCCGATTCCCAGGATCTATCTAAGGCAGGGCGCTCATCCGCCAACCCGACTTCCCCGGTGCGGGTGCCTTACGCATCGCTCTCGCCGGGTTTCGCCATGTTTGACTTCGCGGCATGACCGCCGGCTCCGGCACGGCCTGCCGTGTCGCGAGAACGGTCACGAGGGCGGCGATCTCCTCCGGCGTGGCGTCCCCACGAACGATCCGCAGATAGGCGCTCATAGCGGGATGTTCCCATGCTTCTTCGGCGGCAGCGAGGCCCGCTTGTTCCGTAGCGCCCGCAGCGCCCTGACGACCTGAGCCCGCGTCTCGGCGGGTCGGATCACCGCGTCGACGTAGCCGCGCTCGGCCGCGATGTACGGGTTGGCCAGCGTGTCCTCATATTCGGTCACCAGCCTGGCCCGCTCGGCGTCGGCATCGTCGCCCGCCGCGGTGAGCTCGCGCCGGTAGAGGATGTTGACGGCGCCCTGCGCGCCCATGACCGCGATCTGCGCCGTGGGCCACGCCAGGTTGACGTCGGCGCCCAGGTGCTTGGACCCCATGACGTCGTACGCCCCACCGTACGCCTTGCGGGTGATGACCGTCACCAGTGGCACGGTCGCCTCGGCGTAGGCGTAGAGGAGCTTGGCCCCGCGGCGGATGATTCCGTTCCATTCCTGATCGGTCCCTGGGAGGAATCCCGGGACATCTACAAAAGTCAGGATCGGGATATTAAAAGCATCACATGTTCGAATAAAACGGGCTGCCTTCTCGGAGGCGTTGATATCCAGGCACCCGGCGAAATGCATGGGCTGGTTGGCCACCACGCCCACCGCCTGACCGTCGACCCGGCCGTACCCGACCACCACGTTGGGCGCGAACAGCGCGTGGACCTCCAGGAACTCACCGTCGTCGAGCACGTGCTCGATCACCCGGTGCATGTCGTAGGGCTGGTTCGCCGAGTCGGGGATCAGCAGGTCCAGCTCGGGATCCGGCTCCAGGTCACCGGCGCCCTCGAAGACCGGCGCCTCGTCCAGGTTGTTGGAGGGCAGGTAGGACAGCAGCGCCTTGACGTAGTCGAGCGCGTCGCTCTCGTCGGTGGCCTGGTAGTGGGCCACGCCCGACTTGGTGTTGTGCGTGTGCGCGCCGCCGAGCTCCTCGAACGTGACCTCCTCGCCGGTCACGGTCTTGATCACGTCGGGCCCGGTGATGAACATCTGCGACGTCTGGTCGACCATCACCACGAAGTCGGTCAGCGCGGGGGAGTAGACGTGCCCGCCGGCCGCGGCGCCCATGATGAGCGAGATCTGCGGGATCACGCCCGAGGCGTGCACGTTGCGCTTGAAGATCTCGGCGTAGAGGCCGAGCGCGACCACGCCCTCCTGGATGCGGGCGCCACCGCCCTCGTTGATGCCGATGATCGGGCAGCCGGTCTTCAGGGCCAGGTCGAGCACCTTGACGATCTTCTCGCCGTAGACCTCGCCGAGCGAGCCGCCGAACACGGTCACGTCCTGCGAGAACACACATACCTGGCGCCCGTCGATCGTGCCGTGACCGGTGATCACGCCGTCGCCGTACGGTCGCCTGCTCTCCAGCCCGAACATCGTGGACCGGTGCCTGGCGAACTCGTCGAACTCCACGAACGAGTCCTCGTCGAGCAGCGCCAGCACCCGCTCCCGCGCGGTCAGCTTGCCCTTGTCGCGCTGCTTGGCCACGGCCGCCGCCGACCCGGCGTGGACCGCCTCGTCGAGCCGGCGCTCGAGGTCGGCGATTTTCCCGGCGGTGGTGTGAATGTCCGGCGGGTCCGGTACGGCCTCGGCAGCAGTCATGCGCGCAACATTAACCCGGCTCCTACAGTGGATCCATGACGGAGGCGGTTCACACGCACGGCCTGTTCAAGCGATACGGCCCGCAGATCGCGGTGGCCGGCATCGACCTCGTGGTCCCGGCGGGCAGCTTCGCCGGGCTCGTCGGCCCCAACGGCGCCGGCAAGACGACTTCCCTGAGCATGATCACCGGACTGCTCCGCCCCGACGGCGGCCAGGCCGAGATCGACGGCTTCGACGTGTGGCGCGATCCCGTCGAGGTCAAGGCCCGCATCGGCGTGCTGCCCGAGGGGCTGCGGCTGTTCGAACGCCTGTCGGGCCGCGAGTTACTCCTCTACAACGGCAGGCTGCGCGGCATCGCCAAGGCCGACGTCGAGCAGCGCGCCGAGGAACTGCTGCGGGTGATGGACCTGGCCGACGCCGCCGACAAGCTCGTCGTCGACTACTCCACCGGCATGCGCAAGAAGATCGGCCTGGCGGCGGCGCTGCTGCACAACCCCTCCGTGCTCTTCCTCGACGAGCCGTTCGAGGGCGTCGATCCGGTCAGCGCCAACACGCTCACTGAAGTGCTCCGGCGCTTCACCGCCTCGGGCTCGACCGTCATCTTCTCCAGCCACGTGATGGACCTCGTCGAGCGGCTCTGCGACTGGGTGTCGGTGATGAGCGCCGGGCACATCGTGGCCCAGGGCCCGCTGGAGAAGGTACGCGCCGGACGCAGCCTCAACCAGGCGTTCCTGGAGCTCGTCGGCGGTCCGCGCGACAACGGCGACTCGGGTCTGACCTGGCTCGGCCGGGGCAAGCAGGAGCCGGCGTGAACACTGTCGCGCTCTTCGCCCAGCTCAAGCTCCGGCTGCTGGCCGGCAACCTCCGCGGCGACATACAACGCAAGCTCGGCTTCATCTTCACCCTCATCATGTCCGTGTTCGTGAGCGTCATCGGCTTCCTGCTCATGAGCCTGCTCCGGCTGGCGCCGCACGATGTCGCGGCGTCGATCGTCGTCGTGGTGTTCTCGATCATGCTCATCGGCTGGATGGTCGTGCCGCTGCTGGCGTTCGGCCTGGACGACACGCTCGACCCGGCGCGGCTGTCGCTGTTCCCGCTGCCCACCCACCGGCTCGCGGTCGGCATGTTCACCGCCTCCGCCACCGGCGTCTGGCCGCTGGCCACCCTGATCATCACGGCGGGCGCCCTGGCCGGGCTCGCCACCGGCGTCGGCGGCGTGCTGCTCGGGATCGTCGCGGTGCTCCTGCAGTTCGCGCTCTGCCTGGTCGCCTCCCGGCTGGTCACCACGGCGCTGTCCAGCGCCCTGCGCACCAGGCGCGGCCGGGACCTGCTGGCCGTGGCCGCGATCTTCGTCGTGCTGCTCGCGCAACTGCCGAACCTGCTGCTCAACAGCAACATCGGCGACCCGGCGGGGATGCTGCGCCAAGTCGCGGCCCTGCTCAGGTGGACGCCCTCGGGCATGGCCGCGCACGCGATGGCCGACGGCGGCCTGACCGGCCTGGCCGAGCTCGTCGTCGTGGCCCTCGTGGTCGTGGTGGTCGGCTGGCTGTGGATCAAGGCGCTGAGCCGGGCCCTGGTCACACCCGACTCCTCCACGCGCGCGGCCTCCGTACGCAGGGGGAGCGGCCTGGTCGACCGGTTCGTGCCGAGCGGGCCGCTGGCCGCCGTGGTCACCAAGGAGCTCAAGTACATCATGCGCGAGCCCCGCTACCGGGTCGGCTGGTTCTCCTCCGTCCTGGTGGCCATCGTGCTGGGCTTCTCGGTCACCCGCTCCGGAGACGCCGGGGCGTCGACGCCGATTCTGCTCACCGCGTCGGCCGGGATGATGATCGCCCTGCAGTCGGCCAACTCGTTCGGCATCGACGGCCGCTCGCTCTGGATGAACGCCGTGACCATCGGCTCCGAACGCGGCCTCAGCACCGATCTGGCCGGCCGCCACCTGGCCGGCGCGCTGGTCGCGACGCCGCTGCTCACGCTGATCGCCGTCGCCGCCGGGCTGTTCGCCGGCCACCCGGAGGGGATCGTCCCGGCGGTGCTCATCGGCCTGGGCGCGCTCGGGACCGGATTCGGCGTCGGCTCCGTGACCAGCGTCGTCATCCCGTACACCATGCCCGAGCGGATGAACGCCTTCAGCGGGGCCGCGCCCGGTCAGGGCGGCCAGGCGTTCGTCTCCGGCGTGGGCGCGCTGCTGGGCATCTCCCTCCTGTCGGTGCCGTTCGTGGTGCCGCTGCTCTTCGGGCTGCTCTGGGTGTCCGTGCTGGCGCCGTTCTACGGGTTGCTGGCCGAGGTGCTGGGCCGGCGGCTCGGCGCGAAGATCGGCTTCCCCCGCCTCCCCGAGCTGCTCGCCGCGGTGTCCCGGCCCACCTGAGCATTGGTCTAGTCCAATACGTGAGACCGCCTTACGGACATTCCACGCTTGTGGATACCTTTGAAGCATGATTGACCAGGGGATTGAGCGTCGCAGTGCCGCGGTCACCGAGATGCCCGATGAGCTGCGCAAGGACGTGCGATTGCTCGGCAAGCTGCTCGGGCAGGTGATCGCCGAGCAGGGCGGCGAGGATCTGCTGGCCGACGTCGAACGCCTGCGCAAGGCCGTGATCGCCGCCCGCAGGGGCGAGGTCACCGGTGACGAGATCACGGCCATGGTCGCGCAGTGGGAGATCGACCGGGCCGTACAGATCGCCCGCGCGTTCACCTGTTACTTCCATCTGGCCAACCTGGCCGAGGAGCACTACCGCATCCGCATCCTGCGCGAACGTGACACCGAGGACCGGGTGGAGCGGGAGTCGCTGGCGCAGGCCGTACACGAGCTGGGCCACGAACGCGTCGCCGAGCTGGTCGAGGGGCTGGAGCTGCACCCGGTCCTGACCGCGCACCCGACGGAGGCGCGCCGGCGCGCGGTCGTCACCGCGATCCAGCGGGTCAGCGGCCAGCTGAGCGAGTACAACGCCGCCGGGCGCGGCGCCTCCGAGCGCGCCGAGAGCCGCCGGCGGCTGCTGGAGGAGATCGACCTGCTGTGGCGTACGGCCCAGCTGCGCTCCACCAAGCTCGACCCGCTCGACGAGGTACGCACCGCCATGGCCGCCTTCGACGAGACGCTGTTCCGCATGGTGCCGCAGGTCTACCGCTCGCTCGACGCGGCGCTCGGCGAGGGCACCGGCACCCGCCCGCCGCTGGCCAGGCCCTTCATCCGCTACGGCAGCTGGATCGGCGGCGACCGCGACGGCAACCCCAACGTGACCGCCAAGGTCACCCGCGAGACCGTCCAGATCCAGTCCGACCACGTGCTGACCGCCCTCGAGACGGCCTGCACGCGCATCGCCCGCACACTCACCGCGGCCGAGCAGTTCGCGCCCCCGTCGCCGGAGCTCAGGGCGGCCCTGGCCGCGGCCGTCGACGCCCATCCCGAGGTGGTCTCGGAGATGGCCACCCGCTCGCCGAGCGAGCCGCACCGGCAGTGGCTGATGTTCGTGGCCGCCCGCATCGCCGCCACCCTCCGCCGCGACCTCGACCTCGCCTACCGCGCCCCGGCCGAACTGCTCGCCGACCTGCGCCTGGCCCAGGACTCGCTCTCCGGCCACGCCGCGCGTCAGGCGTACGGGGAACTGCAGCAGCTCATCTGGCAGGTCGAGACGTTCGGCTTCCATCTGGCCGAGCTGGAGGTACGCCAGCACTCCCAGGTGCACGCGGCCGCGCTGGAGGAGATCAGGGCGGGCGGCGAGCTGTCGGAGCGCACCGAGGAGGTGCTGGCCACGATCCGGGTGATCGCCTGGATCCAGGAGCGGTTCGGCGTCACGGCCTGCTCCCGCTATGTCGTCTCCTTCACCCGCTCCGCCGACGACATCGCCGCCGTATACGAGCTGGCCGAGCACGCGCTAGGCAAGCGCGCGCCCGTGCTCGACGTGGTGCCGCTGTTCGAGTCGGGCCAGGACCTGGCCAACTCCCCGGACGTGCTGTCCGGCATGCTGGAGCTGCCGCCGATGCGCGAGCGGCTGGCCGCCAACGGCAGGCGCATGGAGATCATGCTCGGCTACTCCGACTCGGCCAAGGAGCTCGGCCCGGCCGCCGCGACGCTGCGCCTGTACGAGGCGCAGGAGCAGCTGACCGCCTGGGCGCTGAAGCACGATGTGAAGCTGCGCATGTTCCACGGCCGCGGCGGCGCGCTCGGCCGTGGCGGCGGCCCCGCCAACCGCGCGGTGCTCGCCCAGGCGCCCGGCTCGGTCGCCGGCCGCTTCAAGGTCACCGAGCAGGGCGAGGTCATCTTCGCCCGCTACGGCCACATCGCCATCGCCCGCCGCCACCTGGAGCAGGTCACGAACGCGGTGCTGATGGCCTCCTCGCCCTCGGTCGGCTCCCGCACCGCCGCCGCGGCCGACCGCTTCCGCTCGCTCGCCGAGCAGGTGGCCACGGCCTCGGAGCAGGCCTACCGCTCGCTCACCGAAGCCCCCGGCTTCCCGGAGTGGTTCGCCCTGGTCAGCCCGCTGGAGGAGATCGGCTCCCTGCGCCTCGGCTCCCGCCCCGCCCGCCGCGGCCTCGGCGCGCCCCGCTCACTCGACGACCTGCGCGCCATCCCCTGGGTCTTCGCCTGGGCCCAGACCCGGGTCAACCTGCCCGGCTGGTACGGCCTGGGCACCGGCCTGGCCGCGGTCGCCTCACTCGACGAGCTGAAGGCGGCCTACGCCGAGTGGCCGCTGTTCAACGCGCTGCTCGACAACGCGGAGATGTCGCTGGCCAAGACCGACAGATCGATCGCCGAACGCTACCTGGCACTCGGCGGCCGCCACGACTTCGCCCGCCAGGTCATGGAGGAGTATGACCGGACCCGCAGCCTGGTGCTGCAGGTCACCGGCCACACCCGCCTCCTGGAGAACCGCAAGGTCCTCTCCCGCGCCGTCCAGCTCCGCGACCCGTACGTGGACGCGCTGTCCCACCTGCAGCTACGCGCGCTGACGGCCATGCGCACCGGCACCCTGTCGGACCACGAACGCGAACGCCTGTCGACCCTGCTCCTGCTGTCGGTCAACGGGGTGGCGGCGGGCCTGCAGAACACCGGCTGACGTCAGCCAAGGCCGTCGAAGAAGGCTTTGATGTCGGTGGTGATGGCTTCTGTGGCGGTGTGGGCCGTGTAGTGGCCGTGGGCCGGGGCTTCCAGGGTCTTCCAGGAGACGATGCCGGTGTGGTCGCGCTCGGCGAAGGCGCGGATGGATTTGAAGTCGCCCTCCGCCATGGCCAGCGCCGTCGGCACGGTCGTGGGCTCCTTCGGCGTCTCCATGCGGGCGTTCTCCCAGTACAGGCGCAGGCCCGAGCCGGCGGTGCCGGTGAACCAGTGGATCGCCGCGTTGGTCAGCACGAAGTCGTCGTCCAGGTCCTCGTCGAAGAGCTGGGCGAGCCAGCCGAGCAGCCCGGCGGGTGAGTCGGTGATGGCGTGGGCGAGCGTCTGCGGCTGCTGCGACTGCAGGACGTTGAAGGCGCCCTTCTCCTTCCAGAACCAGTCGAGTACGGCCAGCCCGGCCTGGTCCTCCTCGCTCAGGTTCGCGAACTCGGCCGGGTCGCCGGAGGGGAAGGAGAACAGCTGCGTCACATGGACGCCGACGACGTGCTCGGGGGCGAGCCGGCCGAGTTCGGGGGAGATCATCGAGCCCGCGTCGTTGCCCACCGCGCCATAACGGTCGTAGCCCAGGCGGGACATCAGCTCGGCCCAGGCCCGGGCGATGCGCTGGTTGTTCCAGCCCAGCTCGGTGGTCGGGCCGGAGAAGCCGTAGCCGGGGAGCGAGGGCACGACGAGGTGGAAGTGCCGCGACAGAGGTTCGATGGCGTCGAGGTATTCGGCGATCGAGCCCGGCCAGCCGTGGGTCAGGATCAGGGGGAGGGCGTCGGGGTTGGCAGAGCGGACGTGGATGAAGTGGATGTTCTGCCCGTCGATCTCCGTGGTGAACTGCGGGTAGGCGTTGAGCCTGGCCTCCTGGGCCCGCCAGTCGAAGCCGTCGAGCCAGCGGCCGACCAGGCGGCGGACCCGCGCCACGCCCACACCCTGGTCGGCGTCCGCGATCTCGTCGGTGAAGCGGGTCATGGCGAGGCGGGTCCGCAGGTCGTCGAGGTCGGCCTGGGGGATCTCGACGCGGAAGGGGTGAACGCTCATCTCAGGCTCCTTGTCGGAACGAGTTGTTCTGTTCCAACAATAGCAGAACGGAACGCTTCATTCCACTGGGACGCGCTCCTGACCCGCGTACACGTTGCACCGCTGCCCGCGCAGGAACCCGACGAGCGTCATGCCGAACTCCCTGGCCAGGTCCACGGCCAGCGACGAGGGGGCCGAGACCGCGCACACCGCCGGTATGCCCGCGGCCAGCGCCTTCTGCATGATCTCGTAGCTGGCCCGGCCGCTTACCATCAGCACATGCTCGGTCAGGGGGAGCCGCTGGCCGAGTGCTGCCCAGCCGACCAGTTTGTCCACCGCGTTGTGCCGGCCCACGTCCTCCCTGAGCGCCACCAGCGTCCCGTCGGGCCGGAACAGCCCGGCCGCGTGCAGGCCCCCCGTCTTGCCGAAGACGCCCTGGCCCGCCCGCAGCGCGTCCGGCAGGCCGTACAGGATCTCGGGGGTGAGGGCGAGGGTGCCGCGGGGGAGCGGCGCGCAGCGGTCGTGCAGGTCGTCGAGGCTGGCCGAGCCGCACACGCCGCAGGCGCTGGACGTGAGGAAGTGGCGGTCCAGCGACGGCAGGTCGGGGATAGGGCCGTGCAGGCGTACGGTGACCGTGTTGTAGCGGGCCTCCGGCGGGAGGTCCTCGTCGGTGCAGTACGCGATGGCCGCGATGCCGCCGGGCTTGACCAGGCCCTCGCCGTGCAGGAACCCGGCGGCCAGCTCGAAGTCGTGGCCGGGGGTGCGCATGGTGATGGCGACGGTCTTGCGCGTCCCGTCCAGCGCGGTGAGGCGGATCTCCAGCGGCTCCTCGGTGGCGAGGTCGTCGCGCCGGTCGCGGACCGTGGAGCCGGACAGTTCGCGGACGCGGATGCGGGTGGTGGGACCCACGCGGGTCAGCCGGTCGGTCATAGCCGCCGCACGGTGACGAGCGCGTTGTAGTCGGGGATCCTGGCCTGGGGCGAGCGCCTGGTCTCGTCGAGGAGTACGTTGCCCTCCGGCCAGTGGATCTGCAGGTTGCCCGGCATCAGGGGCGCGCGGAGGACTTTGCCCCCGTACGTACGCTCGCCCGAACGCAGCTCGACCGGAGTGCCGTCGGGCAGGCCGAGGCGGTCGGCGTCATAGGGGCTCATCAGCACGGCCTCGCGCATCGCGCCGTTGAAGCCGTCGAGGCGCTCGTGGACCATGCTGTTGAACTGCTTGCCGCGCCGCGTGGCCACCATGAACGTGCCGTCGGGGCGCTCCAGCGCGGGCGGCTCGACGGCGGAGAACACGCCGCGCCCGTCAGGGGTGTTGAAACGGCCGTCGGCGAACAGGTGGCGCCCGCCGTACTGGACGTTGTCCCCGAAAGCCTTGAGGTCGGAAATGCCCTGGTAGAACGGCACCGCCTGCTCGATCTCCGCACGTATCTGCGGCGTCCCGGTGAAACGGACTTTTGCCGAAATTTCGGGGTTCGTGTGGGCGGCCAGTTCGCCGAAGATCTTCCACTCCGGCCACGCCTCGCCGATCCGGGGACCCTCGATCTCGGGCGAGAAGATGATCCGGCGCTCGGTGGACGTCTCGGTCACCCCGCCGGTCATCTCGTAGCGGGTCTGGGCGGGCAGCAGTAGCACGTCGCCCTCGGACGGCACGAGCATCTGCGAGGACAGCACGATGTCGATGTGCACCCGGAGCTTGAGCCGGGACAGCGCCTCCCGGCAGTAGCCGGGATCGGGCAGTACCTCCAGGAAGTTGCCGCCCGAGGAGATGAGCGCGTCGAGGTCGCCCGAGTGGGCCGCGTCGATCATGTCGGTCGCCGTCAGACCCGGCGCCGTCGGCACCTCAAATCCCCAAATATCGGTAAATCTTGCGGCGTTTTCTGGGGTGATCGGCAGGCCGCCCGGCAGGCCGGTGGCGTACGCGCCCATCTCGGCCCCGCCCTGCACCCCACTGTGCCCGCGGATCGGCATCAGCCCGCAGTTGTCGCGCCCCAGGAACCCGCGCGCCAGGGCCAGGTTCACGATCGACCGGACGTTGTCCTCGCCGAAGGCGTGCTGCGTGATGCCCATCGACCAGACCAGCACCGCCGACTTCGCCTCGCCGAGCAGCCGGGCCAGCCGGAGCATCTCGTCGCGGGTCGCCCCGGACAGCGCCTCCAGGGCCTCCCACGACTGCTCCGCCAGCGCCTGGCGTACCTCCTCGAAGCCGGAGGTCCGCTGGTCGACGAACGCCTTGTCCACCCAGTCGTTCTCGATCAAATGCTTGAGCACGCCGTTGAGGAAGCCGATGTCGCCGCCCACGTTCACGCCGAAGAACTCGTCAGTGATCTTCGTCCCGAACACCGCCGACTCGGCGTTCGACGGCACCCAGTAGCGGTCCATGCCGGGCTCGCGGTAGGCGTTGACCATGGCCACACGGGTGCCGGCCTTCTTGGCGTGATAGAGGTACTTCATCGCCACGGGCTGGTTGTTGGACGGGTTCGACCCGATGAAGACGATCAGGTCGGAGCCGATCCAGTCGGTGTAGGAGCAGGTGGTGGCCGCCGCGCCGATCGTCTGCTTGAGCGCGACGGTCGAGGGGGAGTGGCAGATGCGCGCCGCGTTGTCCACGCTGTTGGTGCCCAGCGCGCGGACCGCCTTCTGCGCCACGTAGTAGTTCTCGTTCGGCATGCCGCGGCTGGTCAGGTAGGCGCCGAAGCGCGCGTCCCGCAGCCCGCCGGCGGCCACCCCCAACGCCTCGTCCCACGAGATCCGCCGAAAGCCCGGCTCTCCCGCCCGCCGAAGCATGGGGTAGGGAAGCCGCCCCAGCTCCCGCAGCTCCGCGCTCTTCTTACCGGCCAGCCCGGAGACGTCGCCCAGCAGCGAGACGTCGAGCGCCGGCATCGTGTTCAGTGGCAGCAGCCGCAGCCGGATGTTGCACAGGTGGATCTCGTCCATGGTCCAGTCGCGCATGCCCCGCGTGCCCAGCGCGCACCCGTCGCACGTGCCCTGCTGGAGAATCCGCCAGGCGTAACGCCTGTTGCCCTTGACCGATCGAAACGCCTTCAGCAGTTCCAGATAGTTGTTCGGCTTGCGCAGCCCGAGGCCGAACGGCCGCCACGAGGCCCAGTTGCGCGGATCCAGACGTCTGCTCATCTCCCCATCTTCACCCGCGTGGGGCGCCAGAGGACAGTCGAGCTTGGGCGAAGATGGAGGAATGCCGGACTCGCGCTACTCCGACCTCGACCGCCCGCCCCTGTCCGAGGTGGCGCTCAACCGCGCCCTCGTACGCCCCGGCGGCCTGTGGACCGGCGTGAGCGTCGTCGAGAGCACCGGCTCGACCAACGCCGATCTCGCCGAGGCCGCGAGACAGGGCGCCGAGGAGGGCCGGATCCTGGTCGCCGAGTCGCAGGTGGCCGGCCGGGGCAGGCTGGGCCGCACCTGGATCGCGCCGCCGCGCTCAGGCCTGACCGTGTCCGTCCTGCTCCGCCCGCGGGTGCCCATCGCCGCGCAGGGGTGGCTGGCGCTGCTGTACGGCGTGGCGGCGGCCTCGGCCGTGCGCCGGCTGGCCGAGGTGGACGTACGGCTCAAGTGGCCGAACGACCTGCTGATCGGCGAGCGCAAGCTGGCCGGGATCCTGGCCGAGCGGGCAGAGGACGCCGTGGTCATCGGAATGGGCCTGAACGTCTCGCTCAAGCCCGAGGAGCTCCCCGTGGAGACGGCCACCTCGCTGGCCATCGAGCAGGCCGCGTGCGTGGACCGGGATCCGCTGCTCAGGGCCGTGCTCAGGGAGGTCGAGCGGCACTACCGCGACTGGTCCGAGGCGGGCGGCGACGCCGACGCATGCGGCCTGCGCGCCGCCTACCAGGCGTCGAGCGCCACCATCGGGCGGCAGGTTCGGATCGAGCTGCCCGGCGACCAGGTGCTGACCGGCCAGGCGACCGGCATCGACCAGGCCGGACACCTCCAGGTGACCGCCAACGGCCAGCGGCACACATTGAGCGCGGGCGACGTCGTCCACGTTCGCGCGTCCTCGTAGCCCCGAGGGCGCGGAGGTGACACCATTTGCCCATGACCCTCCCCGACCACCACTTGACGCAGGGTGAGCGACGCATCAGGTCGTTCCACCCGCACTGGAAGCGGCTCGTGGTGCCTTTCATCGCGCTCGTGCTGATCGTCGCCGCCTCGGGCGTGGCGCTCTTCCTCATTCCCGGCAGCTTCGAGTACGCCAACTACGCCAGGATCGCCGTCGGCGTCGTCGCCGTGCTGCTGCTGACGATCTGGTCGTTCGTGCCGTACCTGCAGTGGAAGAACACCGGCTACGTGCTCACCACCCACCGCTTCACGATCAGCATGGGCGTGCTCAACAAGTCGACGGACGAGATCCCGATGGCCAAGGTCAACACGGTCAGCTCCGACCAGACCTTCTTCGAGCGCATCCTCGGCTGCGGCACGCTCACCGTCGAGTCGGCGGGTGACCGGGGGCAGATCGCCCTGCGCGACATCCCCCACATCCAGGACGTCAGGACCGACCTGTTCCGCCTCCTGGAGGACGCCTCCGACGGAGATATCGACGGCCATTGAACAGGCCCACCGCTGAGGAGATCGACCGGCTGCTGGTCGGCATGCCCGCCCGTCACACCAAGGCGGAGGTGTCGGCCGAGGCCGGCGTGTCGCCGGCGCTGGCCGAGCGCATCTGGCGGGCGCTGGGCTTCGCCTCGCTCGCCGACGACGCGGTGGCCTTCTCCGACGGTGACGTAGACGCGCTGCGGCGGGTGAGCAGGATGCTCGGCAACGGCCTGCTCGACGAGCCGACCGTCATCCGGATGGCCCGCGCGCTCGGCCAGACCACGGCCAGGCTGGCCCAGTGGCAGGCCGAGATCATGATCGGCGCGATGCTGCCGCCCGGCGAGCGGCCGTCCGACGACGACCTCGGCCGGGTGCTCGACACGGCCCGGCTACTGCTGCCCGACTTCGAGCAGGTGCTGATCCACGTCTGGCGGGCCCAACTGGCCGCCGCGGGCACCCGGCTGCTGTCCGTCGCCGACCTCGACGAGGAGAACATCCCCGCCCGCGTGTCGATCGCCGTGGGCTTCGCCGACCTCGTCTCCTTCACCCGGCGCGCCCGCGAACTCGACGAGCGGGAGCTGGCCGCGCTGGTCGAGGGGTTCGAGGCGCGGGCCTCCGACGTGGTGGCCGCGCATGGCGGCCGGCTGGTCAAGACGCTCGGCGACGAGGTCCTGTTCACCGCCCACACCCCGGCCGACGCGGCGGCGATCGCGCTCGACCTGGTGGAGCCGGGCGACCTGCGCATCGGCCTGGCCTACGGCCCGGTCCTGCCCATGATGGGCGACGTCTTCGGCACGACGGTAAATCTTGCCGCCCGGCTCACCGCCATCGCCCGGCCGGGCACCATCGTCGTGGACGCCGAATTGGCCGAGGGTCTCGACGGCGACACGGGCTTCGAGCTCCGCAGGATCCGGCGCAGGCCGGCGCGGGGGATCGGGATGGTGCAGCCCTACGCCTTGCGGAGATCATCCCCTTGACACAAGATGGCTGCCATGCCGTACGAAGTGCAGGGAGTCATCGCCCGAGGTAAGGGCCAGGAAGTATCGGTCGAGACGGTGCTCGTGCCCGACCCCGGACCAGGGGAGGCGGTGGTGACCGTCAAGGCCTGTGGGGTGTGCCATACCGACCTGCACTACCGGGAGGGCGGCATCAACGACGACTTCCCGTTCCTGCTCGGGCACGAGGCCGCGGGCGTGGTCGAGGCGGTGGGCGAGGGCGTCACCGGGGTCGCGCCCGGCGACTTCGTGATCCTCAACTGGCGGGCCGTGTGCGGCCAGTGCCGGGCCTGCCTGCGCGGGCGCCCGTGGTACTGCTTCAACACCCACAACGCCGCCCAGAAGATGACGCTGGCCGACGGCACCGAGCTCTCGCCCGCGCTGGGCATCGGCGCGTTCCTGGGCAAGACGCTGGTCGCCGCGGGGCAATGCACCAAGGTCTCCGCCGACGCGCCCGCCGAGGTGGCCGGGCTGCTCGGCTGCGGGGTCATGGCCGGGCTCGGGGCCGCGCTCAACACGGGCAACGTCTCCAGGGGTGACACGGTCGCCGTCATCGGCTGCGGCGGCGTGGGCGACGCCGCGGTCCTGGGCGCGTCGCTCGCCGGCGCCGCGAAGATCATCGCGGTCGACGTGGACGACAACAAGCTCGAATGGGCCCGCGGCTTCGGCGCCACCGACACGATCAACTCGCGGGCGAACGACCCGGTTGAGGCGATCCGCGACCTCACCGGCGGCTTCGGCGCCGACGTGGTCATCGAGGCCGTCGGCCGGCCCGAGACGTACAAGCAGGCGTTCTACGCCCGCGACCTGGCCGGCACCGTCGTGCTCGTCGGCGTGCCGACGCCCGAGATGGCGCTGGAGCTGCCGCTGCTGGATGTGTTCGGGCGCGGCGGCTCGCTCAAGTCCTCGTGGTACGGCGACTGCCTGCCCTCGCGCGACTTCCCCATGCTGATCGACCTGTTCCTGCAGGGGCGGCTCCCGCTCGACAAGTTCGTGACGGAGACCATCGCGCTGGACGAGGTCGAGGAGGCCTTCGCCAAGATGCACCGCGGCGAGGTGCTGCGCTCGGTGGTGGTCCTCTAGATGATCGACAGGGTCATCACCTCGGGGACGTTCTCGCTCGACGGCGGCACGTGGGACGTCGACAACAACGTTTGGCTGGTCGGCGACGCCCGCGAGGTGGTCGTCATCGACGCGGCGCACGACGCGCGCGCCATCGCCGACCGCGTCGGTGAGCGGACGGTCAAGGCCGTCGTCTGCACGCACGCGCACAACGACCACATCAACGCCGCGAAGGAGCTCGCCGAGCTGACCGGGGCGCCGATCCGGCTGCATCCCGCCGACCAGGTCCTCTGGGACCAGGTGTACGGCCAGGAGGTGCCGTACGAGCCCCTGGCCGACGGCGAGAAGGTCGAGGTCGGCGGGATCGCGCTGGAGGTGCTCCACACCCCCGGCCACGCGCCGGGCGCGGTCTGCCTGTACGCCCCCGACCTCGGCGTCCTGTTCAGCGGCGACACGCTGTTCAAAGGCGGGCCCGGCGCGACCGGCCGGTCCTACTCGTCGTTCGACACCATCGTCGACTCGATCGCCCGGCGGCTGCTGGGGCTGCCCGGCGAGACGGTCGTGCACACCGGTCACGGCGACTCGACGTCGATCGGGGCCGAGGCGCCGCACTTGGAGGAGTGGATCGCCCGGGGTCACTGATCTGTGTCGTACCTAACATAGGCAAGCCTTACCGAAGTGGGTTACCTTAGGTGTGCCTAACCTTTGGTGTCCCCTTCGACGTGAGAGGCTTTTCCCCGCATGTACGTGTGTGTCTGTCGTGCCGTGACCGAGAACGAGGTGCACGACTGCATTGCCGCGGGCGCGAGGAGTGCCAAGCAGATCCGCGACACCACGGGCGCCGGGGGCGACTGTGCGACTTGTGTCAGGAAGATATGTGCGATCCTGAAGCGGTCTGAGGAACTCACAACCGCATAGCACGAGGAGCCCGTTCATGCAGGGCGACATCCAGATCATCGAGCTGCTCAACGAGCAGCTCACCGCGGAGTTGACCGCGATCAACCAGTACTTCCTGCACGCCAAAATGCAGGAGAACTGGGGCTACACCAAACTCGCCGAGCACACCCGAGCCGAATCCATCGATGAGATGCGCCACGCCGAGCGCCTCACCGATCGCATCCTTTTCCTTGAGGGCCTGCCCAACTACCAGCGCCTAGGCACCCTGCACATCGGCCAGACGGTCGAGGAGCAGCTGCGGGCCGACCTGGAGGTGGAGCTGTCGGTCGTGTCCCGGCTACGGCCGGGCATCCAGCTCATGCGGGAGAAGGGCGACGCGACCTCCGCGCGGATCTTCGAGGACATCCTCGCGGACGAGGAGCTCCACATCGACTACCTGGAGACCGAGCTGTCCCTGATCAGGGCGCTGGGCGAGCAGCTCTACCTCGCCCGCTACGCCGAGCCGCCCTCCTCGGATGAGTGAATCTCCATCGAGCCCGTCCCACGCGCCCGCCGGTACTCCCGGCGGGCGCGCGCGTTTTCGCGACACGCCGGGCGCTACAGAAGGTTTTGCGATTCTGCAAGATCGGGAATCGCCTTTGTCTTCGACGAGTGCGGTAATTTAAGCGGGACTAACTGACATTTATCTGTGTTTGCCCAGGTCAATGGATAGGTCAACGACGAGTCAAACCGCGCGCTGTGACCGGGAAACGATCGCCTAAGGTCCTACGATCGCTTTATGACCTGCGTACTTCTCGCCGAGGATGACACCTCGATTTCCGAGCCGCTCGCGCGTGCGCTGCGCCGAGAGGGCTATCAGGTTGAGGTGAGCCCCGACGGCCCGCAGGCCCTGGAAAGGGCCCTGTCGGGTGGGATCGACCTCATCGTTCTCGACCTCGGCCTGCCAGAAATGGACGGGCTGGAGGTCGCGCGCCGGATCCGCGCCGAAGGGCACGGCACCCCGGTCCTGATACTCACCGCCCGCGTCGACGAGGTCGACACCGTCGTCGGCCTCGACGCCGGCGCCGACGACTACGTCACCAAGCCGTTCCGGCTCGCCGAGCTGCTCGCCAGAGTGCGTGCGCTGCTGCGCCGGGGCACCTCGGAGACGCCGGTGGTGCAGGGCGTCCGCATCGACGCCGACTCCCGCCGAGCCTGGATGGGAGAGAAGGAGCTGCATCTTACGACCAAGGAATTCGACCTGCTGCGCGTGCTCGTCCGCGACGCCGGCAAGGTCGTCACCCGTGAGCAGATCATGCGGGAGGTGTGGGACACCAACTGGTGGGGGTCCACCAAGACCCTGGACATGCACATTTCCTGGCTGCGCCGCAAGCTGGGCGACGACGCGGCCAAGCCTCGCTACATCACCACCGTCCGAGGAGTCGGCTTCCGCTTCGAACGCGAGTAGGAGATGCGCCGACGCCTGCTCACATCCACCCTGCTCGTCGCGGTCATCGCGGTCCTGCTGCTGGGGGTCCCCCTGGGCATCGTGGTCAGCCGTCTGATCGTCGACGAGGCGGCCCAGGAGCTCAGGGCGGAGGCGACGCGCCTGGTGGGGGAGGTCGAGTACGCCCGCATCCAGGACACACCTCTCGATCCTCAGCAACTCAAACAGAAGTACCCCGACCGCTACATCCAGATCTACGAGCGCGCCACCCAGCCCAAGGCGACCATCGTCGGCACCCCACCGCCGCCCGGCCACGAGATGACCGCGGACGCCCAGTCCGAGAACGGGATCTATGTCCGGGTGAGCCGCGACCGGGACCAGGTGGAGCAGGATGTTCGAGCACGCCTGCTCCTGATCGTGGCCCTGGCCGTCGCGGCTCTGGCGGTGGCGGTGGGCCTCGCCATCGTGCAGTCACGCCGTTTGACGCTGCCCTTGCAGGACCTGGCGAAGATCGCCGACCGGCTCGGGTCCGGGGACGCCCGGCCCAGCAAACATCGCTACGGCATACCCGAGCTCGACCGGGTGGCTCAGGTGCTCGACCGCAGCGCCACCCGCATCTCCGACCTGCTCACCAGAGAACGCGAGTTCGCCACCGACGCCTCCCACCAGCTCCGCACCCCATTGACCGGCCTCACCATGCGCCTGGAGGAGATCGTCGCCGCCAGCGAGGAGCCGGAGGTGGTCCGTGAGGAGGGGGAGGCGGCCATCGTGCAGGCCGAGCGGCTCACCGCCGTGATCGACGAGCTGCTGGCCGCCGCCCGCCGCCAGCGGCACGCCCAGGCCAAGCCCGTCGGCATCGACGAGGTCCTGGTCCAGCAGGTCACCGAGTGGGAGCCGGTCTTCCGCGGCGAGGGCCGCTCGCTGCTGCTCGAAGGCTCACGCGGGCTCAGGGCGCTGGCCACCACCGGTGGATTCGGCCAGGTCATCGCCTCACTGCTGGAGAACTCCCTGCGCCACGGCGGCGGCACCGTCACCGTCACCACGACCAGTGGCGACAACTACGTGGTGACCGAGGTCTCCGACGAGGGCCCCGGCATCGCCGACGACATCGCTCCCAAGGTCTTCGAACGCAACGTCAGCGGGGCCGGGGGCACCGGCCTGGGGCTGACCCTGGCCCGCGCGCTGGCCGCCGCCGACGGGGGTCGTCTGGAGCTCGTACGGCGCCGTCCGGCGACGTTCGCCATCTTCCTGCGCCACGCAGAGGAGAACGACAGGACCCGCGTGGTCAGCGGTCCTGCTTGACCCCGGGCAGCTCCGTGGGGATGGGCTCGGTGGCCTCCAGGAACACCCACTTCTTGTACGACCAGTAGCGGAACAGCGTGCCGAGGCCGACGCCGACGAAGTTGGCGATGTTGAGGCTGAGCAGGTCGTGCAGGTGCAGGGTGTACTTGGTGAACCCGATGGTCAGCAACCCGAACAGCAGGGCGATGCCGTTGAGCAGGAAGAACAGGAAGTATTCGCGGCCCAGGCCGCTCTGCTCGCGATGCCGGAAGGTCCAGAAGCGGTTGCCCAGGTAGGCGAACGTCGCCGAGATGACCGTGGCCGCCACCTTGGAGGTCAGCGGGCCCATGCCGAGCGCCAGGAACACGTTGTACAGGCCGGTGTCGACCACGAACGCGATGGCACCGATGGTCCCGAACTTCGTCAGCTCGTGCAGGAGAGACGAGAACCGCTGGTAGAGCCCCTTGGCGAAGTTCACGTCTGCTACTCGGCCCTTCCCGGTCGTGGCGCAAATCAGGTCATGACCACTTCAGCGTACCGGCCGTCAGGCTGGTGGTGGGCCACGGCGGATGACATCCCACCCCTATCAACACGCTTACAAAAATCGCCTTATGCCCGACAATTACGAATCTGGGGCGTTACGCTGCGGTGGCAGATCGCCGGTACGTACCGGCGATGGGCTCAGACGGACCGCCGTCGCAGACGGCCACGACCCTCGGGGTTCACCCGTGCCGCTTCGACTGCTCGTCCTGCTCGCCGGCCTGACCGTCATGGCGGCCGGTTGCGGCACCACAGGCGTCGCCACGGTGGCGCCCCCCGAGGATCCGACCTCCGCTCCGGCGGCCGCCCACAGCGTCGACACGGCGACGGCCGAACAGGCGTTCCAGCTGCTCGGCCAGCTCGACCAGGCATGGAAGCGGCGGGACTGCGCCGCCGTCGCGGAGCTGACCACGTGGGTGGAGAGGACGCTGGGCGGTCGTGCCTGTGAGGGCACCCGGAACGGCCGCCCGGCTCTCTACAGCGAGCCCAGCTTCTTCCTGCCCGGCGAGGGCGACTGGTTCGCCGCCCTGGCGAGCAAGCCGTCGCCGGCGTACTTCGTGTTCCTGCGCGAGGGCGGACGCTGGCGGCTCGGCGCGGGACCCATCCCCGCGCGCGGGGCGGCGCCGGAGACGCCGACCACCATCACCCCCGACGCGGGGCTGATCAGCCAGGCCCGCGTGGTGGCGCAGCGTCACCTCACCTACCTCACCGACCCGGCCGGGGTGGCGGGCGTGCGCTTCCCGGCCGGGGATCCCGTACGCGGCCTGCGGGACGAGCTGGCCGCGCTTCCCGGGCGGGTACGGCCGGACCGGCTCGACATCGACGTCGAGCTGCCCGAACAGCCCACGATGGCGCTCCCCCTGTCGGCCGACACCATGCTCGCCTTCGACGCGCTGCGCGTCGTCTACCGGCAGCGCCCCAAGGCGGGCGCGTCGGCCCTGGCCCACCCGCTGAAGAAGGAGGCCGAGATCATCGTCCTGGCCAGCGTCATCAAGGCGGCGGAGGGCCTGACCACGGTCGGCGTGCGGCGCGGCCCCGCCTGAGCAGGTTGGGTAAGCTCAGCTGGCGTGAGTGCAAACAGTCCAATCGGGCCGGTCGTCGGCATGGTCGGCGCCGGCCAGCTGGCCAGGATGACGCAGCAGTCCGCCATCGCGCTGGGCGTCGAACTGCGGGTGCTGGCCAACACCTCTGACGAGAGCGCCGCCAGGGTCATCGTCGACACGCGACTCGGCGACTACCGCGAGCTGGCCGACCTGCGCGAGTTCGCCACGGGCTGTCACGCGATCACGTTCGACCACGAGCACGTGCCGACCGAGCACATCAGGGCGCTGGCCGCCGAGGGGTACGCGGTGCGGCCCGGGGCCGACGCGCTGGTGCACGCCCAGGACAAGGCCGTGATGCGCGAGCGGCTGACCTCGTTCGGCGCGCCCTGTCCGGCCTGGGCCCGCGTGTCGGGCGTCGAGGACGTCTCCGCCTTCGCCGCCGAGCACGGGTGGCCGGTCGTGCTGAAGGCGATCAGGGGCGGCTACGACGGGCGCGGGGTGTGGGTCTGCCGGACCCCCGCGGAGGTCACGGAGGCCCTGAGCAGTGGTGTGCCGATGATGGTCGAGGCGTTCGTGCCGTTCGAGCGGGAGCTGGCCGTACTCGTCGCCCGCTCGCCCCACGGACAGGGCGTCAGCTACCCGGTCGTGGAGACCGTGCAGCAGGACGGGATCTGCGTCGAGGTGCTCGCGCCCGCCCCCGGCCTGGACTCGGAGGAGGCCGCCGAGGCCCAGCGGATCGCGCTGCAGATCGCGCACGAGCTGGGCGTGACCGGGCTGCTGGCCGTGGAGATGTTCCAGACGGCCGACGGGCTGCTGGTCAACGAGCTGGCCATGCGGCCGCACAACAGCGGCCACTGGACGATCGACGGCTCCCGCACTTCGCAGTTCGAGCAGCACCTGCGGGCCGTGCTCGACCTGCCGCTCGGCTCGCCGTCGATGAGCGCGCCCGTCGTCGTCATGGCCAACCTGCTCGGTGGCGACGACCCCGACCTGTTCAAGCGGTACGAGCACGTGATGGCTCACGACCCCGGCATCAAACTGCACTTCTACGGCAAAGAGGTCCGTCCCGGTCGCAAGATCGGCCATGTGACCGCTGTGGGCGACGATCTCGAGACCGTACGCGCTCGTGCCAGGCACGCCGCCGTCTACCTGACCACTGGGGAGTACACGTGAGATCTCTGGCGTTGAGGGCGGCGTGATGATCGGCATTGTGATGGGCAGTGACTCCGACTGGCCGGTGATGAAGGCCGCGGCCGAGGCGGTGGCGGAGTTCGGCGTACCGTTCGAGGCCGACGTGGTCTCCGCGCACCGGATGCCGACGGAGATGATCGAGTACGGCCGTCAGGCCGCGGCGCGCGGCGTCAAGGTCATCATCGCCGGCGCGGGGGGCGCGGCCCACCTGCCGGGGATGCTGGCCTCGGTGACGCCGCTGCCGGTGATCGGGGTGCCGGTGCCCCTGAAGTACCTGGACGGGATGGACTCGCTGCTGTCGATCGTGCAGATGCCGGCCGGGGTGCCGGTGGCCACTGTGGCGGTGGGCGGGGCGCGTAACGCGGGGCTGCTGGCCGTACGCATCTTGGGGGTGTCTGACCCTGAGCTGCGGGAACGCATGGAGGAGTTCCAGGGCGAGCTGAAGGAACAGGCCCATGCCAAGGGCGAACGCCTGCGCGCCGAAGCGGCTCGGCTGGGCGGTTAGCACCTCGCCGGCCGGCCGTTGGGCGGCTGCCTTTCGGCCGGCAAGCGTGGTCTTGGTGCTTTATGGCGCTTTGGGGTTCTTGGGGTGCTTTAGGGGCGGCCCAGGGCGCGGTAGTGCCAGCCCGCCGAGCGCCAGGTTTCGGTGTTCAGGGCGTTGCGGCCGTCGACGATGCGGCGGGCCGCGACCACCTGGCCGAGCTCCTCCGGGTCCAGGTCGACGAATTCCGGCCACTCCGTGAGCAGGAGCACCACGTGTGCCCCTCGGACGGCCTCCAGGGCCGATTCGCCGTAGTGCAGCTCGGGGTGTGCCTTTCGGGCGTTGTCCAGGGCGATCGGGTCGTACACGGTCACCTGGCCGCCCTGCTGGCCGATCGTCACGGCCACGTCGAGCGCGGGGGAGTCGCGGATGTCGTCGGAGTTCGGCTTGAAGGCGGCACCGAGCACGCCGACCGTACAGCCGTGGAAGGAACCGCCCGCCAGCTCACGCGCCAGGTCCACCATGCGGGCGCGGCGGCGCATGTTGATCGCGTCGACCTCGCGCAGGAACGTCAGCGCCTGGTCCGCCCCCAGCTCGCCCGCCCGCGCCATGAACGCGCGGATGTCCTTGGGCAGGCAGCCGCCGCCGAACCCGAGCCCGGCGTTGAGGAACCGGCCACCGATGCGGTCGTCGTACGACAGCGCCTCCGACAGCTTTGTGACGTCGGCGTGGGCGGCCTCGCAGACCTCGGCCATCGCGTTGATGAAGGAGATCTTGGTGGCAAGGAACGCGTTGGCGGCCGTCTTGACCAGCTCGGACGTCGCGAAGTCGGTGACCACCATCGGGATCTCCCCGAGCGGCTGGTAGACGTCGCGCAGCACCTTCTCCGCCCGCTCGGAACGCACGCCGATCACGATGCGGTCGGGCTTGAGCGTGTCCTCCACGGCATAGCCCTCACGCAGGAACTCGGGGTTCCAGGCGAGCTCGACCTCGGCCCCGGCCGGGGCGAGCCGGGCCAGCTTGTCGGCGAGCCGCTCCGCGGTGCCCACCGGCACCGTCGACTTGCCCACCACCAGGCACTCACGGTTGAGGTGCGGGGCCAGCGACTCGATGGCGCTGTCCATGTAGGAGACGTCGGCGGCGTACTCGCCGCGCTTCTGGGGCGTGCCCACACAGACGAAGTGCACGTCGCCGAAGGCCGCCGCCTCCTCATAGGACGTGGTGAAGCGCAGGCGGCCGGAGTCGAGTCCACGGCGGAGAACGGGTTCGAGCCCCGGTTCGTGGATCGGGAGCTCACCGCTGTTGAGCCGGCGAACCTTGTCGGCGTCTATATCGAGGCCCAGGACGTCGAATCCTAGATCCGCCATGCAGGACGCATGCGTGATGCCCAGGTATCCGGTCCCGATCACCGTGAGGCGATATGGCACGAGAGAGCTCCTTTCGAGTGCCAGGCATGTTACCGGCCCGCGCTACCTCGTTCTGTGCCACCTGGGCATTTCCGCAAACTGTACCGCCTAGTAACAAGATGGTCGGACGTCCTAGTATTTCGCCATGGACTTCCCTTTGTACGCGCCCGCCGAAGAGCACGACATGCTCCGGGAGACGATTCGAGCCCTCGCCGACGAGAAGATCGCCCCGCGCGCCGCGGAGACGGACGAGACCGAGGAGTTCCCTTGGGACGTCTACAAGGCGCTTGTGACGGCTGACCTGCACGCCGTTCACGTCCCGGAAGAATACGGGGGCGCCGGGGCGGACGCGCTGGCCACGGTGATCGTGATCGAGGAGGTGGCCCGCGCCTGCGCGTCGTCCTCGCTCATCCCGGCGGTGAACAAACTCGGCACGGTGCCCCTGCTGCTGTCGGCCTCGGCCGACCTCAAGGCCCGATACCTGGCGCCGGTGGCCCGTGGGGACGCGATGTTCTCGTACGCGCTCTCTGAGGGGGAGGCCGGCTCGGACGCCGCGGCCATGCGCACCCGGGCGGTGCTGGACGGCGACCACTATGTGCTCAACGGCACAAAAATGTGGATCACGAACGCGGGCGTCTCGGAGTACTACACGCTGATGGCGGTCACGGACCCGACGGCCGGCCCTCGCGGCATCTCCGCTTTTATCGTGGAAAAATCCGACGAAGGCGTCTCTTTCGGGCCAAAGGAGAAGAAGCTGGGGATCAAGGGCTCTCCCACCCGCCAGGTGATCCTGGAGAACGTCCGCATCCCCGCCTCCCGCATGATCGGCGACCCGGGCACCGGCTTCAAGACCGCCCTGGCGACCCTCGACCACACCCGCATCACCATCGCCGCCCAGGCCCTGGGAATCGCCCAGGGAGCACTGGACTACGCCATCGGGTACGTCAAGGAACGCAAGCAGTTCGGCCGGCCGATCGCCGACTTCCAGGGACTGCAGTTCATGATCGCGGACATGGCGATGAAACTGGAGGCGGCTCGGCAGCTGACGTACCACGCGGCGGCCAAGTCCGAACTGGCCATGCACGGCCAGCCACAGAAGGACCTCACGTTCCTGTCGAGCGCCGCGAAGTGCGCGGCATCGGACGCGGCAATGGAGATCACCACTGATGCGGTGCAATTGCTGGGCGGGTACGGGTACACACGGGACTTCCCGGTGGAACGGATGATGCGCGACGCCAAGATCACCCAAATCTACGAGGGCACCAACCAGATCCAGCGCATGGTGATGGCCCGGCAACTCCTCAAATAGCCCTACAAGCATCGTCTTCGCCGGGGCTCAGGCCGTGACATTGGGGGGCGCGGCCCCCCAAACCCCCAGCCAAAAAGCCGCTTCGCCGTATCCTCAGCCAGACGAAACCCGGAGACTGCGGCCACCCGAGGACTGCGAGTTGGTCGGCAAGCCGCTCAACCTCAAAGATGACCGTCGGAGGAAGCCCTGCGATGACATGCTCGGCGTCGGGGTTGTCCGCCCAGGTCCAGGCGTCACTCACCAACGGCCTCTCGGCGCGCGGATGTCGTGATCTCCTGGATTTCAATGACCTTCTGCCGGATGACGAGCCCGTGCCGTCGTGGTGACGGACAGTGCCACGGGTGCCGCGTGTCGCTTACCTCGCCTCGCCGCTCATGATGCGCATCCATAGGTCTTGGGCGCGACGGTCGATCATGCGTTCGCTCTCCATGATCGAGGTGGGGTAGGTGGACCAGTCGCAGCGCCGTATGTAGGTGTGTCCGCCCGCGGCGCACAGTTCGTAGACGACTGGTGCGCAGTCGCAGGTGTAGGCGCGTACGCGAGTGACTGTGCTGCTCGGATACCACGGATACCAGTCCACGAGGGTGACGTCCGCTCGGGGAGCTGCTGGGTGGAGGCCGTGGGAGGTCTCGAGGTCGGTCGCGCGCTCTCCGTATCTCTTGGTCTCTTGTCACTGTCGTGAGGGGATCGTCACGCTGCCCGCGATGGCTCGCGCCGCATGATCGGGGACGGCGTTGGTGACTGACTGGTGCCGCTCGGGCTGCCCCCGCGACACCCCCCGGGGCGCACACGGCGGGAAGCTCCACCCGGAGGAGCTCTCGACCACCAGTTACCGACGCCATACCGCCAGAGTACGGCAGCCTGTAAGTGCCTGTCTATTCCATTAAGCTCCATGGAGCTTCATGATCCGCTTGGGAGGGCCGTGAAGCTCCCCTCTAGCCTTGTAATGTGGCCAGATATGTCGAGCACACCCGTATGTGGGAGTTTGATGAGGATCGTTCCCGCTGGGAGCAGATCCTCGAAGTTCTCCAGGCGCGGATCGACTCAGGGGAGTGGGGGCCCAAGTTCAAGATCTCCGAGGTCAAGCTGATGGAGGAGTTTGGCGTTGCCCGCCCTACCATCCGCAAGGCCATGGAACGCCTCAGAAACGCAGGCAGGGTCTACACCGTCCCCAACCTCGGCAGCTTCGTCACCGCTGAGCACGCGGACGAGTAATCGCCGGCCCATAGCGGCGTGGTAGACGAGGCGCGAACCTGTCCATCGAGGGCTACGAGGGCACCAACCAGATCCAGCGCATGGTGATCGCCCGGCAGTTGTTGAAGTAAGCGTTGACGTGCGGAGACCCGCTGCTTCTTGTGGGGCGGGCCGGGTTCGCCGGAACGCTGGCTGATCTTCAATCTCAGCCTGCTCCGTGATCTTTACAAGGTGGCCGAGGGGTGTCAGCATCACGCGGCATGGATGTCGATGAGTTCTGGGACCTGATCGAGCGTTCCGGACGTGAGACCGACACGAGGAAAACGCGTGTCGCGTGGTTGGAAGACGAGCTCTCTCGCCGTCCGGTCGAAGAGATCATCGACTATGACAGTTGGTGGACGATCACACACAACCGCGGCTGCACCATCGATCTTTATGCAACGTACTGGTTCGTGTTCGGCATGGGTTCGCTCGACGGCTTCGAGTACTTCGTGAGCTGGCTCATCAGCTTGGGGCGTAAGACGTTCGACACCATCACTGACTGCCCTGATCGGCTGATCGAGCAGCCCCAGGTGCTGCACCTGTTGGAGCTGGAGAAGTCATATGGCAGCTCAACCAAGCGCCAGCGCCAAGATCCGGAGCAGATGAGGGAAGAGCGACCTGAGTTCGAGCAGCTGGCCCACGTGGCGTATCACGCCTACGAACAGGTGACCGGAAAGGATCCGGACGGGCTCGGCGAAGCTGTGAGTGCACGCGGCGTTTCAAGCGGTTTCCCGTTGATTCCGGCGCTCGGCGGCATCCCCCACGGAGAGCAGTGGGACTTCGACGACGAGCAGGAATTGGCTCGCAGGCTGCCGAGGATAGCCCGCTACCGGGACCAGTGACGATCTCGCAGCCGCAGGTGTAGGCGCGTACAGCTGCGGCTCCACTGCGTGGCGGGGGCGCCGATGAGTGGGTGCCGATTGGTGCGCACCCGCGACACCACAAGCCGGGGTGCACACGACGAGAGGCTCCACCCGCTGGAGCTCCCGACCGCCACTCGCCGACGCCATACCGCCAGCGTCGGTCCCCGGAGCCATGCCATCGCTAGGCCTGCCTGTTCTATGCATCAGGTCCAGGGATATCTAAGGTCGTCCTGTGATCGAATGGGACCCGCGGCTCTACAAGTGGGAGCAGATAGCCAACGTCGTGGCGGAGCGCATCGAGGACGGGACCTACCCGACCCTGACGCTCATCTCCGAGGTGAAGCTACAAGAAGAGTTCGACGTCGCCCGCGTCACTGTCCGCAAGGCGATGGAGGCCCTCAGGAAACGAGGGCTCATCACCACCAAGCCGGGCAAGGGATCCATCGTGGACCCGCACTAGCTAGGTCCAGTCACCGATCAAGATGTGATTTCGACGAGATCTGTCGCTGCGAAGATCCCTACGTGATGAGGCGACGAATGGCCGTGGTGGTTCTCCTGGTGACCGCATCCACGGTCACTGCAGGGCCGGCCGTAAGGGCCAAAGCCGTGATGGATCCAGCCGGCGCTATTCAGCGCCAGCTCGTCCCGGGTCATGGGGTGAAGATCGTCCAGCGTACCCGGGCGAACTGGTACGGCAGTTGGTCCGCCTTCAAGCCTGTGCGCGGCGTCGTGGGGTTCGGCAAGGGCAAGATCGTGGCCACAGACCTGACGAACTTCAACCTGGGACGCGACGGTACCCGTAACGTCTGCATCGGAAAGCGCGGCTACCAGTTGTACGCCAAGCCCGACCCTGACCGGCCGCTGCCGCCGGGCAAGAGCTGGGTCACGTACGAGTGGCCATGCCAGCTTGTTCTGAAGTCCGGCCACCATGTCAGCCTCAGCGACCCTGCCACGCTAAGAGCGGTGTTGGCCACCACCGCGCGCAAGCGGGCCACCGGGGTCTACGACGGTGTGCGCACCACCCTCTACGAGGGCACCATCACCTTCGCGCAACTCCACAAGGTGAACCCGGGCATGCGCATCGGCTTCCGCAGCAAGCCCACGGGCAAGTACGCCAGCTGGAAGGTGTCCTGGCGGTTGTGGATCGGCCGTGACCAGCTCGTCCGCAGGGCATGGAGTGCGTGGCACGACCCGAACGACAGCCTCGACAAGTCCGCCGGAGAAAAGCCGTACTACGCCTTCGAGGAGGATCTCCGGTTGTCGGACTGGGGGATGAAGGCGGAGATCCAGCCCCCGCCCGCGGATGAGACGGTGGCGTCGGAGGAATTGGACAACTGACCGACCTGCGGGAAAGTTGTTCCGCCAGGGGGCTCGTACCCGGTCGACGCGACTGGAGCGGCTGAGGATTCATCTCTCCGGCCGGTCCGCCGAGGAGATCGTGGACTTCGAGGTCTGGCTCACAGTGTCTGCTCCTGGGACATATACGTTGGTCTCGACCATCACCGGATTCGGGTCAAGCCCCACAGGTGGACAACCGTCCTGGAAACGGAGAGCTTGGCCGATGCCGTTCGCACGCGAGGCATCCACGGTGTCAACGGTCGGGTTATTGAACGGCCGCTCCGTTCGATGGCCTGACTCGCATCAGGGCTCGGTTCGACCGGGGACCCCGAAGCCGATGCCGCCGTGGACATCGCACGCCTGCACCACGCTGTCGTCGACGGTGCCGGAGACAGTGTTGACTACGCCGCCGTCGCTCGGGCTCAGATACGGCATGATCTCTCGCCAGAGGCCTCGAAGTTACTTCTCGAACGCAGGATCCTCTGTAGCGGCCTACCCCAACTCCTGACGAAGAGCCCCTGGCTTCATTTTCCGGATCGGCGTCGGCATCAGCGAGCGCGGGCTGCGCGTAATCGAGACCTTCGAATTTGCGCCGCACCAACCCGACCATCGCCGCCGAACTCGGCTTGGCAACACTCGCCAAGTCCTTCGGCTGCCTTGATCGCCAAGGCGGTTGCGATCACGGCTGACATTTGCTGGTCTGTCACCATAATTACCGGCTTGGGTACTTGTGATGCAATTCCCGCTTGCACGCTAAGGGAATCCCAGGTAGCTATAGATGTAGACCCACGATGAGAACGTTTGCCTGTCGCACATCGATTCCACCGCCCTCGCTAATGATAATAGCGGTCACGATCTCTCGGGAGAAATGTCATGACCGAAAAATGGGAAGCGGATCCAACCGCGTCTTTCCTTCGGCGCATGGGGAAGTCATCCCATGAGCTCGGACAAAGTTCCGGCAATTCGAGTTGTCCAGATATCTGGGAGCTCGACAATGGTGACGTCGCGGTCATCGGGTCGGACCTGACGGCGTCGTATGAGGATCGTCTCCCTCCCGGGGTCAGCGTCGACCCCGGCGAACGGCTGGTTATCATCCCACGGAATACGATCCTGGCAGCGAAGGCGGACATTCCCGATGCTTAATCTGCTCGACGGCGCCGCGAGCGAACGAATGGAGTTGGGCGCCTATTAGGCTGACTTGAGCAGGATATCTGGGCGATCGCCGACCTGGTTTTGAAGGCTGGAGCGGCGACAATGCTTCAAAGAGGCCGGATATGATGTTGGGATGCGGGGCCGGGATGGTCGCAGTCTGTCCAGGCGATGGACGCAAAGGCAGCGACGCTACTTGAATTCGTCAGCCCCGCGTACTCTGGGCGCCATGGATGAGGCGGAGGCGAGCGGCCGGGCGTGGAGGGATGAGGTTCGCCGTCGGCATACGGTTGAGCAGGATCGAGCGGCTCTCGCGCGCCTCGTCGAGTGGGATGCGGATCCATTCGAGGTTGAGTTGTACGAGTCGGCCTGTGACCCTCGGACGCTCTTGATCGATCGGGCTCAGCGTTCGCGAGTTGGCCAGTACGAGCGTCACGTACGGCGCTTCAGACAGCGACGCATGCACCGAGATTGCTAGCGCCTCTGTTGATGGAGCCCGCAGATGACCCTAGTCGATGGTGGTGGGATCAGTCCCGGAAGGGCAGGTCAAGACTCTGATCTGGACGAAACTGGGGCCCTCTGACCTCGCGGGCGAACGTGGACGGAGTTGGAGCCGAAGTCCTGCGGGAGGCCATGAGCAGGCTGTTCTGTTCGCTGTGGATGCTCGTGGACGTCCTTGATCCTGCTTGTAAACAGAAGGTCAGGGGCTCGATTCCCCGTCCGCTCCAGATCTCTAGGGAAAGTCTCGGATTATCTGGCTACGGTCTATCCAGGTGAGGATGACGCTTGCCAGCGGAGGTGGGCACGATGGGGCGACGGCGGTACTCCGCTGCGGATATTACGGTGCTGAGCTGGGACGAGGCCGTTCGTAGGCGCCCTGCAATGTACTTCGGAGTTGGTCAGCAGCATCCGGATTTACCCACCAGAATCTTGGCTGCTCTGATGACGGACGCACTCCATCTTCAAGACGGTGAACACAGAAAGGCGAACGTCGAGATCATCAGCGACCTGCGTTTCAGCGTCGTTGACGATCAGATCCGCGAAACAGACGAGCAAGGGGCGCCCAAGCTGGACCATCTCGGGTCACTCCTCGATCGGCGGCGGTGGATCCAGGCCGCCGCGACAGCGCTGAGCGCCCATACGATCATCGAGGTATGGACGGAGGGGCGCGGCTATCGCCAAGAGTTGGTCGGGACGCGGCCCTTGGCCCCTCCGCGGGCGATCGTCGCTCCCGTAAGAGACGGAACGCTGGCGACGTACGAGCTCGACCCCTTGTACTTCGTTCCGGGCGCGGCAATCGCCACTTCGTTTGAGGATTTGGACCTGCATGGCGAGTGGTGTGCAGGACATCCCACGGTCGACCCAGCCGTGGTTAAGGATCTGCGGCAGACCACGTTGGGGTGACCCTGATCGGGCCGGCAGCCCAGGAAAAGCTGGATCCGGTGTTCGTGCGCAGGCGTGCACACCTGAGCGATCTTGGAAGCTACCTCCGCATGAAAGGGACGTCGTAGGCAGGCGGCTGGCCGTTCATCAGCTTGGTCAAGCCCCCATCAGTGAGGGCAAGCTCGAAGGCGTTGCCTGCTCGCCGCGGATCCCAGCCGTGACCGAGCGCCGTGCGTATGGTTGCCGTTACAAGCGCCGGCTGTATGGCCATCGTCCGTTCTCCCCACCATGCGTCCGGCCGTGAGCAGGGGAGCGACACCAGAAGAACGCGACCCGACGTGCCGGCCAGTTCCACCGCGAACGTCATCGGGCCCCAGCTGTTTCCCTGGCAATACGTGGGCTTACGACGGACGCGCCAGCGGAATACGGTGTCATCGACGGTGATGAGCCGCGAACCCCTCTTCGGGATCGCCATGAGCAATCTCCTACCCTGTTCCGCCACTGTTCCGTGGGATGGCCGAGAACAGCGAGAAATGATGAGATCCCGTCGCAACAGTAACCTCTGGTCATGCCTCTGATCGACAGGTTTCAGCAGGTGACTGAGTAGGCACCGGAGATCGCCCAAATCTACGAGGGCACCAAACCAACTGGCTGACAACCTACGGTTCGGTCCGGACCAACTCGCCAGGTCTTCCCGTACCCGAGGAAACACCGCGGCGGATCGTGCCTGCCTGTGCGCATGGACGGGGCAAGGCGAACAAGTCGGCGGTCACGGTCAAAGAGAGGAAGGCGATCGTCGCCGTCATCGAGCGGGTCCCCGGGCTCGAATCGTACGTGTACGAAGACCAGAGGGCGGCCTACCGGAACTTCGTCAAGACGTACGCGGACAACAAGGCGCTCGTCGCGGCCACCAGGGTGTCGGACATGCCCGAGTCGTACCGGCTGTCGATGCGGCCCAAGGCCGACTTGGACTCGCCGAGCCGTCGGCTGGCGCGGATGCCGGGGGTGGCCCAGGCGTACGACTTGGGGTGCCTGTCCCGGAAGGCGCGACTGTGGTCGGAATATGGGCTCCAGAAACGCGGATCCCAGGGCTGCGGGTAAGAGCAATGGCACAAGTCCCCGGGCGGTGTCCACGGTGGCCTGCCGCCCGTCGCGGGCGCAATACACCCCCAACGGGGTGCCCGCCGCTACCTGCGGCTCGGTGGCTGCTCCCGTCAAGCACCACAGCCACTGTCGCTAACTAGCTGGCACGGCGGTAGACAGCGGCGGCGATTTGCCGGAATGAGCGGATGAGCGGGCTGGTGTCGGTGCTGTTCCAAGCGACCACCAAACGGCTGGGCGGCATGTCGAGCAGCGGAACCGCGACGAGACCCTCCGGAAGGGCGTGGGCGAGCGTGGTCAGCCCGACTGTGCCGTTCCACAGGACCGCCTGAAGACACTCGTGGACGGTTCGTACCACCGGACCGTCCTGGCCCAGGCCCATGGGGTGGCTCCAGAACGCCCGCCAGACGGGGTCGATACCTTCAGGTAGCTGGAACCAGCGGCGGTCGGCGAGGTCGTTCAGGCGCAGGCGGTCACGGCCGGCCAGCGGGTCGTCGGCGCGCAGGACCACTCCGACCGGGTCGGAGCGCAGGACATGGGTGGTGATGCCGGTTTCGTCGAACGGTGCTCGGGTGAGGGCCACATCGACGAGGCCGGAGCGCAGGCCAGTGGTCGGATCGGTGAAGTCGGCTTCGCGAATGCGGACGTTCAAGCCTGGATGGCGCTGCCGAAAGGCGGCGGCGAGTTGGGTGCCGGCCTGTTCGGCGCTGTCGGCCAGGGTTCCGATCGTCATGGTGGCCGTGCCCGCCGCGGCCGCGACCCTGGTGCGGGCCTGATCTGCCTGCTCCAGCAGGGTGCGCGCCTCGTCGTAGAGTGCTGCTCCGGCCGGCGTGAGCGAGACTCCGGTGGGTGATCGGTGCAGCAGGACGGCGCCGAGGTCGGTCTCCAGCTGCTTGATGGCCCTGCTCAGTGGCGGCTGTGTCATGTGCAGGCGTACGGCGGCGCGGCCGAAGTGGAGCTCTTCGGCGACGGCCACGAAGTAGCGCAGCGTGCGTAGGTCCATCAGCGGCGACGATACCCGTACGGCATCGGGCGTGCGGAATCGGTGTTGGACGCCTCCGAGCGTCTCGCGATGGAGTGGTTAGACCGAAATCTGCCACTTCTGAGGAGTCCGTATGGCCGAGTTTGTGGTGGCCGACCCCGTTGTTCAGGTCACTGACGTACAGGAGCTCGCCCGCGATCTGGTGGTGATTCCGAACCGGCGGGTGCCGCTGGTGCCGAACATCGGTCTCATCGGCGGTACGCATTCGGTCCTTGTCGTCGATACCGGTATGGGTACGGCGAACGCCGAAACCGTGTTGAAGTTCGCGGCCGACTTCGCCAACGGGCGCAAGCTGTACCTGACCACGACGCATTTTCATCCCGAGCACGCGTTCGGCGCTCAGGTGTTCGCGGGGGAGGCGACGTTCCTGATCAACCGGGCGCAGGCCGAGGACCTGAAGGTGAAGGGGCCCGGCTATATCGAGATGTTCAAGGGGCTTGGGGAGTCGGTCGCGCGTCGGCTTGAGGGGGTCCGATTGGCGACTCCCGATGTCGTCTACGACCATGAGCATGATCTGGACCTCGGCGGTCGGGTGGTCGAGTTGCGGGCCACCGGCCGGGCCCACAGCAAGGGCGATCAGGTGATCACGGTCCCGGACGCGGGGGTGATGTTCACCGGCGATCTGGTGGAGGCCGGGCAGTTCGCCATTTTCCCCTGGTTCCCGCCGCATGACACCGATGTGTCGGGCACCCGCTGGCTGGCGGTGATGGATCGGCTGGCCGCCGAAAGCCCGCGGGTGGTGGTGCCCGGCCATGGCGATGTGGGCGGTCCTCAGCTCCTGGCCGACGTACGGGACTATCTTCAGTTGCTGCGTGACGAGACCTGGGTACGCCGCGACTCCGCCATGAGCGAGGAGACGATCGCCGCAGAGGTGGCGGCCCTGATGATCGCGCGGCATCCTGTGTGGGACGGCCAGGAGTGGATCGAGAAGGGGGTCGGCTGCCTGTGTTCGGAGCACACCGCCTAGGCGGCGCGCTTGGGCAGCAGCGCCTCGGCTAGCCGGCGCCACTGCGGCATGGCCGATTGGCCGGGTTCGATGCCGAGGACCTGGATGCCGATGTGATCGGCGCCGGCGTCCAGGTGGTGGTACAGCTTGCCGACGACCGTGTCGAGGTCGCCCCAGTACACGAGGTCGTCGACGAGCCGGTCGCTGCCACGGCCGCCGTCGATGTCGGCTTCGGTGTAGCCCAGGCGGAGGAACTTGGCGATGTTGTACTTCGTCGTGAAGTACACGTGCAGATGCTCGCGCGCGATCGCCCGCGCCTTGTCCGGGTCGCTCTCCAGGAGCACCGCCTGCTCGACGCCGAGGAACGGGCTGCCGCCCAGCACCTCCCGCGCCTGTGCCGTGTGCCGCACCGTCACGTGGTAGGTATGAGCGCCTTCGGACCGATCACGGGCCATTTCCAGCATCTTTGGTCCGTACGCCGCCAGCAGGCGTCGCATTGGCGCCCGAGGCGCGGGATTGGCGCTCGTTGTGGCGTCCATTTCGTCCAGGTACTCGCTCATCGCCTGCAGCGGCTTGGTCCCGGGCCGCTCACCTCCGAAACCGAGGCCGAGCAGGTGGCGATCCGGGTAGGCGTCGGCCAGGAGCAATGCCGCCCCCTGGGTCCACCGCGGCTCGCGGGACCAGATCCGCGCGATGCCGTTGATGACACTGATGCGTTCGGTGCACGACAGCAGGAATCCGGCGTGCGTCATCGCCTCACGTCCGTCCCGCTCCGGGATCCAGAACGCCGGCCAGCCGAGCTCTTCGAGCTCCTGGATGGACTCTCGCATCATGCTCGCGGGCTGGTCTTCGAAGTCGAACGTCCAGACCCCGAAGCGCCCCAGATCCATCCCATTGATCGCGCCCATGTCTTCTCCTGCCTATCCGACGGTACGGAACCGCCTCAACCATGACCAGGAACGCAGCGAAGTATCGCATATTGTCGATATGAGGCAAAACGTCGCAGCGCAGGGAGCGCGTGGGTGAGGTTGTTAGAGCGAGCGTCCGAGCACGTCGACGAGCCGGGCGATGCGCTCCTCGTCACGCCGGTAGTGCGTCCACTTCCCGACACGAGTGGCGCGGACCAGCCCGGCACGCTGCAACGACGCCATGTAGGCGGAGACGGTCGACTGCGCGAGCCCGGTCTTGGCCTGGATGTGGCTCACGCACACACCGACCTCGTACGGGTCGGCGATCGCCTGCTCCATCGGGAAATGGTGCTCGGGATCGCGCAACCACTGGAGCACCTGGAGCCGTACGGGGTTGGCGAGCGCCTTGAACACGTCAACCAGCTGCGCGGAGGCGTCTTGTGAGGGTTCGGCGTGTGTCGTCATAGGTCGTCGAGCCGATTATAGGGTCAAATCATGAGGAAGTGCCGGGCGCGGTCCTCCCTCGGACCTCGCCCGGCCGCAGCGTCTCGGGTACGTTCTTAGATCTCTTCTGGGTGCTCGGTCTCGGGTTCCGCGACCCAGCCGGCGGTCAGGATGAGCCGGCTTCGACGGTCGACGGCGAGGAAACCAAAAGGACGCGTGAAGTCGACGTCGACTCTTCTGGCTCGGTAAGGAGGCCGTGGCGCGATGCCAGCTGCGACGGCACCCATCGCAGTCACTGCGGCGGCTTCGAAGCCGTGCGCTTGGAACGTGGCGGTGGCGTTCTGGCGGGCTTGGGCGATGGCAAGTGGCTCAGTACTGATCCCGGGGAAGTGCCCCCGGGCGGGGTTGAGCACGTCGGCGACCTTCCGGAAATCGTGGCCGAGCAGGAGGTGCACGTCGATCCCGCCTGTGCCCATGATGCGGAACATGGTCAGCGGACCGGCCGGTGTATCGGCCACCTGGACACGGTTGAGGACTCGCGTGCTGCGCCGCAACACGACGATCTCCCGGTCGGCCCACGGGCCTGCCTCGACGAGAGTGGCACCTTCGGTGAATGGGCGGAGCCAGGTGGTACGGACGGTGAGCGCGCTGGCCAGGACGAGTAGTGTCTCCTCGGTCACGGAGACGGGCATGGTGGGGATTGCTCCATCGGTCTGGCGAGCCGCCCACGCGTCGAGCTGGAGCTGATCTGCGGACGTGTCTCCTGTCAGCTCGCCGCGCATGCCCGCGGGCAGCGCCGCGGCCCAGGTCGGCCGTAGCGGCAGGTCGTGCCTGGTCCACAATCCCAATGCCGCCTTGATCGCTGGCGAGGCGTTCAGAGCCGCCAGGACGGCCCGCGCTGCTGGGGCGGCTGCGGTGGCGTCCATTCCGATGGCGTCTTGCAGTTCGACCCGTCCCGGACCGTCGGCCGCTGTCGCGAGATATGCCAGCAGCGGCCAGGCGCCCACTCCGGACATGACGGCCGACTCGCCGGAGCAGGTCGTTGCCCAGCGGGCGGTCAGCACGTTCACCGCGGCCGCCAGATCCTTTTGCGATCTACCGTTGAGCGACATGGCCTGTGATCGTCCCACCAGCGCGACGACGAGGCAACGCCAATACAACGCCGGCACCGGAGCACTGCCGCTACTGATCAGAAGGCAGCTGGTCGGTTCGGCTCCAGATCTGAGTGCATCGGGGGAGGTCTTCGATGCCGCCACCTTCCGGGATCATGCCCCAGAGGAAGGGGATCAGGTATTGCGGCGGCTCGCCCAGGAGGCCGGGTAGTTCGTCCTCGGTAACGGTGAGGGTGAACGGCGTGCCCCGTTGGCCGGAGTTCCAGCCCTGTTCGAGGGCTCTCTGGACGCATCCGGCGACGAGGACCGGGCGGATGGCGATTGTTCGCTCTCCTTGCCAGTTGTCCGGCCGGGCGCAGGGGAGAGACACCACAAGAACGTTCCCCGGCTCCTCGGCTCGCTCAACGGTGAAGGTGAGTGGAGACCAGTTGTCGCCCTGGCGTTGGGTGGGCTTGTGTCGGACTCGCCAGCGGAAGGCGGTGTCGCCGACGGTGATGAGCCGTGATCCTTTCTTGGGCATCGCCACAGCGGCCTCCAAGCTCCGTTCCTGGTCCGTCGCCGTTCCGTGGAAGTGCCGGAATCGGCTTGATGCGAGCGTACGAGAAGTGATGCGAGACGTCGGGAAGCATAACCGCCGCTCATTCACGCTTATGTCGATCTTGAATGCGGACAGATGGTGTGACCAGCGGGTCCGCGTTCTGGACATGTCCAACCAGCGGCTGACTCCTCTTGCCTCTGTTGAGGGCCGTTCTTGAGACGGCTGGGGCGATGTCGGCTCCGGACTGGGTGTGGCGACACACCGCATTGACCATACTACGTTGAATGTAGTACGGTCGCCGGCTAAACCCATGGGGCTTGCGAGAGACAGTGACAGGCCCGGAAGGACAAGGATGCTGATGCGCACGAAACTTGCTGCCCTGGTAAGCGCGGCCACAGTCGCTTCCTCGCTGATGGTGGGAGCCACGCCGGCCGGTGCGGCCGGTCCCTGCGGCAGCGGGTACACCAGGGTCGGCGTCTACGCCATCCCGAAGACCGGTACGAGGGTGGGCACTCTGGAGGTCCACTACAACTCCAGCTCGAACAAGAACTGCGCCCTCACTTACGGCTACGGCTCCACGGCGGGAACCACCACCTGGAAGTCGGTGAAGATCATGGTTGCTGGTGGTGGGTGGTGGGCCGACGTCGACGCGGGGAATTATGCGCAGTACGCAGGGCCGGTGTACGTCTCAGCTCCCGGCAAATGCCTCGATGTTGAGGCGGGCGTCAAGGATGAATCCCGCCTCTTGTCTGGTGTGCACTGCGGCTGATGATGCTCTGGGCGGGACCGCTGACGATCGCAAGCGGTCTCGCCCGCATGTCCGCCTCGGGCCGACCGACACCCCCATGCTGCGCGATCCCGGACGTGCCGCCACCCCGCCACGGGGTCCGCGGCACCCTGAGCCATTGCCGCCTCCAGCACCCGCTCCTCCTCGCGGCTCTCCGTCGTGAACGCCATCGCCCGGTCCGCTGATGACCTGGCCGCTTGCTCGGCCAGCTTGTCCTTGCTGCGGTGGTGCGTGGTGCACGGCCGGTCCCGGACCAGGCCCGCCGCGCCCAGCAGCAGCGCGCCGGTACACACCGACGCCATGGTCAGCCCCGGTCGGCGGGGCCTCCCGTAACGCGGCCGGGATCACATTCGCTTGATCTCTGCGTACACGCCGGGTCCGCCGCACACCGACGCCGCCCGGCGGGCGTGAGTGCCGATGCTGTGCAGCAGGTTCAGGTACGCCACGCCGGGGCGGTTGCCGTCCGGCGGCGCGTATCCCGGCACCAGCAGCGTGCCGATCGGCCCTGAGAGCAGGGCGACCACCAGATCTTTCACGGCGTCAAGCCTGGCGGCCCCGGTGAGAGGTCCACAATGACCGCTATCCCACAGATCCGGACATGCGCACGTGGGGCGATTTCTACGATCAGCGACCCCAGGTCACCATCGCGAGGAACCTGTGAGACCCGTCAGGGCAGGGGCGGTGGCCGGTTGAGGCGCCGGCGGCGCGTGGCACATACTCCTCGTCATGACCGTGATCGAAACCGAGCGGCTGGTGATGCGGCCGCTGACCGGCGACGACTTCGACGACTACGCCAGGATGCTCGCCGACCCCGAGGTGACCGGCGGGCTGGCGGAGACTGTGGGGACCTCGCCGGCTGATGCCTGGCGGAGTCTGGCCACGTTCATCGGACATCGGGAGATCCGCGGCTACTCGCACTGGGCGCTCGTCGAGAAGGCCACGGGCCGGTTCGTCGGTCGTGCCGGGCCGTGGCGACCGCACGGCTTCCCCGGGCTGGGCGTCGGGTGGTGCCTGGCTCGCGAGCACTGGGGCAAGGGCTACGCCACCGAGGCGGCTCGTGCATCCCTCGGTTACTGTTTCGGCGCGCTGGGCGCCGATGAGGTGATCTCCCTCATCCTGCCCGGCAACGTGCGCTCCCTTTCGGTGGCCGAACGCATCGGTCACCGTCACCTGCGCGACACCGGCTACCGTGGGCAGACGGTCCACGTCTACGGCCAGCGCGCCGCCGCGCGAGCGTAGCTGCCGCCGTCGGCTCAGTGCTCCTCCACGGGTACGCCGGCGCTGCCGAAGAAGTCGACCATGGCGCGCGGCGAGTCCGGGGCGAAGCACATGTCCAGACCTTGGGCGGACCCTTCGGCCGAGGCGGTCGCGCGGGGGAACATGGCCGTCTCGTACTGGGTCAGCGCGGCCTCCACGTCGTCCCCATGGGCGACGATGGCCAGCGCCAGTTCGGCGCCGTCGAGCAGGGCGAGGTTGGCGCCCTCGCCGGCGTACGGCGACATCACATGCGCGGCGTCGCCCACCAGCGTCACGCCGGGGGTCCGGGGCCAGGAGTGGCCGGTCGGCAGGGCGTAGATCAGTCGCGGGACGATCGTGTCGTCACAGTTGCGGATGAGGTCGGTCAGTTCGGTGCTCCAGCCGGCGAACTCCTTGAGCAGGGCTTCGCGGGCCGCGGACGCGTCGGACCAGTCGACGCCGGAGGTGGTCGTCCAGTCCTGCGGCACCCGTAGTGAGGCGCCAAGGTGGATGTCGGTGCCGCCGTGGCCCATCAGGGCCTTGCCGTCGGACAGGGCGAACATGCTGCCGGGACCGACGACGGTGGCCGATTCAGGGTGGCGTGTCGCGACATCAGTGAGTTGCAGCTCCAGGTAGGAGATTCCGCAGTATCGCGGGGTGGCAGGCGAGACCAAGGGGCGTACCTTGGACCAGGTGCCGTCCGCGCCGATCAGCAGGTCGACGGTGGTGCTCCTGCCGTTGGCGAAGGTCAGCTCGTGCCGGCCGTCGGCGAGCCGGCGGGCCGTGGTAACCCTGTGGTCCCAGGCGATACGGCCGGGGTCGAGGGACTCGATGAGCAGGTTGCGCAGTGCGGCCCGGTCGATTTCGGGGCGCCCGCCATAGCCGCCCTCGGGCTCGTGGTGGATGAAGACCGTGCCCGCTTTGTCGAGGACGCGCAGGGTCTCGCCCTGTGGTTGGGTGAGCCGGCGGAACCGCTCGTAGAGGCCGGCTTCGCGCAGCGCGTACTGGCCGGACTCCTCGTGCATGTCTAGGAAGCCGCCCTGGCTGCGGGCATCGGCGGCGGACTCGCCCTCGTACACGGTGGACTCGATGCCGTGCATCTGCAGGACGCGTGCCAGGACCAGGCCACTGAGGCCGGCGCCGACGATCGCGATGGAACGTGCGGACATGCTGGCTCCTATGCGTGAGGGGTACGGGGGATGGCGGCGAGGATGCCGTCGACCAGGACGTGGAACGCCCAGTCGGAGCGGCTGGCCCCGTCGCCCGAGATGAGCTCGTCGCCGAGTCCGGCGATGTGCGGGTAGCGAGCTGGATCCGCGGCGGCGATCTGCTCGCCCAGCGCGGAGAGGTCGGCGGCCTCCTGGGCCGCCGATCTTGGGCTGTGCTCGACGGCGGACGCGGTCGGATACAGCAGCAAGAGATCTAGGCCCCACGCCGCCGCCCGCCCGGTCACGCCGCCTTCGCCGAGCAGGGCGAGCACCGCCTCGACCAGTGCCATGTAGTTGGGGCCGCTGGGTTGGGTGGAGAGCGCCATCCTGGCGATATCCGGATATTGGAACAGCACGTCGCGGTAGCTGTTCAGCAGGGCCTTGAGGCGGTCGCGCCAGGTCCCGGCATCGGGGGCGGGCACCGTGATCGAGCCGAGCAGGGCGTCGAGGATCTGGGCGTGCAGGTCCTCGGTGTTGCGGACGTAGACGTAGAGCGAGGCGGGCCCGGTGTCGAGGGCGATGGCGATACGGCGCATCGTCACCTTGTGCAGACCCTCGTCACGCATGATCGTCAGCGCGGCGTCGATGATCCCCTGCCTGGTCAACGCGGGTTTGGCCGGGCGTTCGCGGCGGCTGCGGGACGGCTGCTGGGCGCTGTCGCTCGTGCTCATGAAGAGCACAGTACCACGAACGCGTTCGTAACGAACATGTTCGTGAACACATCATCCAGGCGGTGTGGCCGACTCGATGAGTTCCCATTCCTGTCCCGAACCTCGCCGGCGCCGCCGTCGATCATCCAGCGGGAGCTAGGGCCGGGAGGCAGCGGGCGGGACAGTAAGGCGCGATTGGTGCTCTGCGGGTCGGCGATGTCCGTGATGGGCGGTCTGCTTGCGGGGCAGGCGCCGTTGCGCGGAAGGGCCGGTCTCGAACTCGTCATCCACCCCTTTCGCTATAGGGACGCCGCCGAGTTTTGGGGAATCACGGACCCGCGGCTGGCCGTACTCGTGCACACGATTCTCGGTGGGACGCCGGCTTATGGTACGAGTTCACGCGGGGAGATGCGCCGGCGGGCCTGGCGGATTTCGATGATTGGGTCATCAGGACGGTTCTGAATCCGCAGACTCCGCTCTTCCGCGAGGCGAGATACCTGCTGGCGGAGGAATCGGATATCCGGGATCCCGCTTTGTATCACTCGGTGCTGGCCGCCATCGCCAGTGGCAACACCACCAACGGCGGGATCGCCAATTACGTCGGACGCAGGTCCGATCAGATCACTCACCCTCTGAAAGTTCTTGAGGATTGTGCGTTGGTCGCGCGCGAGCCCGGCCTGTTCAGGTCCGGGCGGTTCCGTTATCGCATTGTGGAGCCGCTGATCACGTTCTATGAGGCCATCATGCGGCGGCGCTGGCCGGAACTGGAGATTCACCGGGCGGAGAGGGTGTGGGGGTCCGTGCGGCAGACATTCCTCGCTCAGGTCGTGGGTCCGCACTTTAAATCCCTGTGCCGGGACTTCGCGCTGAGACCGGGGGAAACGCTGTACGGCGGCTTTTCGGCTGAGGTCGGGTCAGGAGTGGTGGGTGATCCCGCGAAGCGGACCCAGATCGAGATCGACGTCGCGGTTCTCGCCGGGCAAGAGCCCGGGCTGCCGCGGAAAATTCTGTCGCTCGGTGAGGTCAAATGGGGTGAGGTGATAAGCCACCATCACCTGGAACGCCTGGCCAGGGCTCGTACACTGCTCGATAAGAAGGGTTATGACACGCGTGACACTGTCCTGACCTGTTACGGGGGATGTGGTTTCACGGGAGAGTTGACGACGGCTGCCGATGCCGACTCCCGGATCATGCTTGTCGGGCTTGACCGCCTCTACCAAGGCTGATGTCTGCGCTTTGTTCAAGCTTCGGACGCCTATTTCGCGAGGCGGCCCCGATCGTGGCCGACGCGAAATCAGGTCAGCTCAGCCCGTACAGCCGCTTCAGATCCACGAGCACCGTGTCGGGGCGAGAGCCCGCTGCCTCAACGAGGTCGGGAGTGAATCCGGTGGCGGAGAACAGGGCGATGCGAGGGACGCTGTCCAGCAGGAAGCGTTCCATGGTCCGCCACTGGCGGTCCCTGCCCACGATGGCGGCTGGTTTGCGCATGTGTGACTCTCTTGCTGGGCGTGATCCAGAGGGTTAGCGTAAACCAGTTTACGGAGAACAACGTAGATCAACTTACTGAAATAAGTGTAAATCAATTTACGCCTCTGGCGCGCGCACAGCCCCGCCGGTCGGAGGGGGCCCTACTTGGCGAGGATCCGTACGTCTCCCGTGCCGCTTCTCGCGACGATGGTCCGGTCGCTCTCCGTGCTCTTGATCTCCGACCGCTCGCGTCCGTCCTGGCTCTTCGTTGTGACCCGGTAGGCCCCGTCGGGTACGGTCGCCGTCACCCAGCCGTCCTTGGACAGGAGGTCCAGGTTGGTCGGGGGTGTGACGAAGGACAGGTCGATGGCGCCGGTGTTCGAGCGGACGCGGACGTTGGGGGATTTGAGGCGTTCGCCGGAGATGGTGGCGTCGTCGCTCAGGAGGCGGAGCTTGCCGGAGGTGTCGTACGCCTTGATCGAGCCGCCGTTCGAGACGTCCACGTCCTGGGTGAGGTTCTGGAGGATGATGCCGTCGTCGTCCCCCTCTACGACGAGGCGCATACCGGGCGGCACCTTGACGTGGTAGCGGGCGCCGCAGTCGCCGAAGACCACCGTGCAGTTGGCGCTCAGGCGGAGGGTGCCGTCCCTCAGAGACCACGACGCGTTGCCCTCGTTGGTCGCCTTGCCGCGGAGCCAGCGTTCCACCTGCACGGTCGCGCCGGTGCCGGGCATGATGCGGAGGCCGCCGAGCGAGGACTTGATGGTGAGCTGGGGGCCGCTGTAGGGGAAGGACTGGGCGGTGTGTACCTCTTTGGCGTCCAGTTCTATTGAGCATCCAGTCAGTGCGATTAGTCCGGTCAGCCCTGCCAGCGCTAAGGCGGTCAGGGGGGCCTTGGGTATTGCCGTGATTCGCCTCATGTAGCGATCGTGGCTTGGCGGCCGGGCGTCGCCATCGGCCATTCGACTGATTGGGCATCCGCCGTTCGGCCGCCTTCTGCACATGCTTCGTTAAACGGTGTATCCTTCCATGTCATGATCAAGAGATGCACTCTGGCTCTCGTGGGGCTCGGCCTCGCCGCGGGCTGCGCCGCCGCCCCGCCGGTGGCCCCGGTCGTCGTGAGCGGCGGTAGGACCGACCAGCCCCGGCGGATCCAGACAGTCGTGGCGGACTGCATGAAGCAGCGCGGCTTCAAGTACGTCGCCTGGGTCCCGGAGGTGAAGATCTCCGAGGATGCCGACAGGGCAAATCTGGGCGACTACGAGGCGATGAAGAAGGAGCGTACGGAGCAGGGCTTCGGGGTCTTTGTCGACTTCGTCCACCCCGAGCAGAGGGAGAAGCGTGTTCTTTGGCGCGAGTCGGACAGCCCCAACTTCGCCATCAAAAATCAGCTGTCGCCCGCCCAGCGGGCCGCCTACGGCAAGGCGCTGACCGCGTGCAGATCACAGGGGCTCAAGCAGGTCACCGGCAAGGTCGTCACGTCCGACGAGGATTGGGCCAAGCAGGAGAACGAGCTGATCGCCCAGCGGCTGGACCGCGACCTCAACGTGGACCCCAAGCTCGTCGGGCTGGCCTCGGCCATGGGCGACTGCCTCAAGAGCAAGGGACACCAGGTGGCCTCCCTCAGGCCGGTGGACATGAGCCGGCGGGGCGGCCAGGAGTTCGAGGCCCAGAAGCAGCAGATCGCCCTGAACGATGACATTCCCGATAAGGGGCTGCCCGCCGGGCAGTACTACGAGCCGCGCATTCCGGTGGGCACCGCCCGGCAATACCTGAGCAGGGAGATCAAGGCCGCGCTCGACGACCTGGAGTGCGGCAAGGACTTCTACGCCGCCTACCTGCCCAGGAGCATGGAGATCGTGCGGCGGGTGGAGGGGGAGTTCGGCAGCGGCGGCGACAACAGCTGACGTACCCAAGCCTCCAGGCCCCAAGATCCTGACGGTATAGGCGCTACAAGGCCGCCAAGAGCTTCGTCACATGTGACAGCGGATCCGCGCCGAACGGTCGTACCGCCACCGTCTGGGCGCCCGCCGCCCACATCTGCCGCACCATGTCGGCGGCCTCCGAAGCGGAGCCCCTGGCCATGACGACCTCCTCCGGCCGTACCTTGAGGAACCCGGCCTGTCCCACGGCGACGTCCCAGGTCGCCTCCCGCGCGTCGGGGCCGATGTACAGGTGGATGAAGGTCACCACCTCGTGGTCGGCCGGGGCGCCGATGTGGCTCACGAGGGTGGGGAGCTGTTCGGGGCTGAAGCCCTCCGGGAGGATCGTGCCCTGCGCCACCCGGCCCGACAGGGCGAGGGAGCGGGGGCCGAGGACGCCGGCCAGGACCGGAGGCGGTTCGGCGGGCGGATGGACCAGGGAGACGCCGTCCAGGTGTACGGAGCGGCCGTGCAGGGTCACCGTCTCGCCCCGGAGGAGGCCGCGGACCGAGGTGATCGTCTCCTCCAGGAGCGCCAGAGGTGACGGGGGTGCGACGCCCACCTGGCGCATCCAGTCACGTACGCCGTGACCGATCCCGGCGGCCAGGCGGCCGGGGTGGAGCCGGGCCAGGTTGGCCAGCTCCATGGCCAGGAGCATCGGGTTGCGCAGGGGAGCGGGGGTGATGCCGATGCCCACGCGCAGGCGGGACGTGGCCGCCAGGGCGGTGGCGGCCGAGGAGATGGCGCCGGTCCAGCCCAGGTCCTCCACTACCCACAGGTCGTCGACCGCCGTGCCGTCCAGCTCCTTGGCGAAGGGGATCAGCTCCTCCGGCGGCAGGGCGCGGTCGAACATGACACCAAGTTTCAAGATCTCCTCCAGTAATAGCGGAAAAGCCGGCCGACCTCCGCATAGCCCGCGCGCCGGAACGCGTTGGCCGTGGGGGTGTTGCCCACGTCCGTGGCCGCCACGATGCGTTCGACGCCCGTCTCGGCCAGCGTCGCGGTGCCCTTGGCCAGCAGGTCGTTGACGTAGCCGTGGCCCCGGTGCTCGGGCACCACGCCGATGTAGGCGATGGAATGATCGTCCGGCGCCACCAGTCCCACCGGGTCATCGCCCAGGTAGCCGACGACGAACCAGTCGGGCTTGCCCTTGCGGTTGACCAGGTCGTCGTACATCCACCGGGCCTCGTGCTCGGCACCGGCCGTGGCCAGCTCCACCTGCGTGTCGTAGTCGAGCGACCCTTCCGAGATGCGTACCAGCAGGTCGAGTATGGAGGCGGCGCCAAGGCCGCGGGCGGGGCGGTAGGTCAGCCGGCCCGGATCGACCGGTACGTCACTCCCGGCCGCCCATTCGAGCATGAGCCGCTCGACCTCCATCACGAACCCGGCGCTGAGGAGCGCCTGGTGTTCGACGGCCCGGTCGACGAGCGGGGTGAGGCCGGGTTTGAGGGAGATGTCGTGGATGATCTTGTCCAGGCCCATCTCCGACAGGCCGCGGCGCAGCAGGCCGGCGGCGCGGTCGGGGTCGGGGCCGGGCTCGAACTGCCAGGTGATCACCGGGTCCGCGCCGCGGTAGGGCGCCCAGAACGCCAGCCGCGCCGGGCCCTCCGTGAAACACCACTCCGGCCGCGTCTTGCCCTCGTCGAAGGCCGTGGCCAGTTGACTGCGGGCAGGCTCGGGGAACTGATCGAACAACGTGACTGGCTCCCTACGAGACCGCTGGAAGATGCGCGCCGAATTTCATGAACCCGAATGTCATGAACATCGTTTAGCACACCTTCCACAAATGCTCGATCTCAGGCCGCCGCCCCGAGCGCCGCCCGTGCCTCCAGCAGCGACGAGCAGGTCTCGAAGTGCCGGTCGAGGTTCGTGATCGTCAGCAGATGACTGATCATGCCGGGCGCGAGGACCAGGATGAGCCTGCCGTGCGCGTGCTGCACGTGGTTGTGGGTGGCCACCAGCACACCCAGCCCCACGGAGTCGCAGAAGGGCACGTCGGTCAGATCCAGCACCAGTTTCGGGGGGTCGGCGGAGGCCAGCACCTGGTCGAGCGCGGCTTGGAGGCGCGGGGCGCCGGCCACGTCGAGGTCTCCGACGGCATGCAAGACAGTGAGCGGTTCCTCTCGCCACGACCTGACCACCATGGCTGTCACGTGCCCGAACGGCTGGCGGATATGCCTATTTCTTACATATGTTCTGGGTCGCCGTTTTAGTTACAGGCGTAGTTGTGGGCTTGGCGCTTGGCGTGGTCGAGGTCTTCACTTTACCGATCTTCGGCTGGTCGCTGCCGACGATCACCTCGATGCCGTCCTCGTCCATCTGGACGAGATCGGCGCCGGGGATGGCCGCGGCGACCGTGCGGGCCGAGTCCTCGCGACCGGGCCCATAACGTACGACCGTCTTCTTGTAGTCCTTGCGCTTGGTGTTGCCCGGCGTGCCGGAGACGTTGAACCCGGCGGCGACCAGCGCCGTCTTGGTGCGGGCGCCGAGACCGGTGATGAGCGTGCCGTTGAGCACCTTGAGCGCGATCCGATCCGGCGGAATGGTGGGCTTGGCAGAGGACGAAGCGGACGAACTGGGAGTGGGGCTGGGCTTGGACAGGTCCTCGTCGGCCTTGATCTTGGCGAACAGGTCACGGGAAGCCTGCTTGTCCCAGAGCACCGCCGACTCCCCGGTCGGCGCCTTGAAGTCCACGTTGGCCAGCGGCACGTCGGCGAACTTCACGTTGTCCAGCGAGACATCCCTGAGCTGGGTGGCCAGCCCGATCAGGTCGTCGTCGGGATCGACCTTGATCGTGCTCAGCGTGGAGTTGACGAACGAGTTGAGCCGGGCCGGGTTCGCCAGTGTGCTGGCGCTGAGCGCGCGGTTCAGCAGCGCCGAGATGACCTGCTGCTGCCGGTCGATGCGGTCGAGGTCGGAGCGGGCGGTGGCGCGGGTGCGGGCGTAGCCGAGCGCCTGGACGCCCTTCAACTCGTGGGTGCCGGCCGCGAGGTCGAGCCCGGCCTTGGGGTCCTTGATCGGCACGGGCGTGCAGACGGTGACACCGCCGAGGGAGTCGACCACGTTGATGAAGCCGAGGACGTTGACCTCGATGTAGCGGTTGATCCGCAGCCCGGTGGCCTGCTCGACGGTCTGGCGGGCGAGCTTGGGGCCGCCGAACTGGTAGGCCGAGTTGATCTTGTGATCGCCCTTGCCGGGGATGGTCAGCCAGGTGTCGCGCGGCAGGCTCACCACGGTGACCCTGCTGTGGTCCTCCGACAGGTGGATCACCATCATGGTGTCGGTGCGCTGGCCCGACTCGCGGCCCAGCTTGAGCTCGTTCTGCTGCTTGCGGGTGAGGTCGTCGCGCTTGTCGACGCCGACGAGCAGGATGTTCATGGCGCCGCGGGGGGCCGCCTCGGTCACGCCCGCGTCGACCGTGCCGATCCGCGTCGGCGCCGCCCACACCACGCCGGTGCCGGCCAGGACGCCCACGGACAGCACACCCGAGAGGATCAGATTCCGGCGCCGGGCCTTGGCGCTCTTGAGCGGCCTGCGCGTGCGCCTGCCCACGAGCTTGACGCCACCGTAGGCGTCGCCGCCCACGTGTACTCCAGCGTCCTCCTCGCCCGGGTCGCGCATGCCCTGCCCCCCTCGTGCCACCGCGGGATTGCCGTCCTCCCCTGCTCGTACAGTAGCGTGAGCCCCGCCATGAAGCAGTTCCCCGACTCGCCGCACGCGCCAGCGGAGACGCACGGCTGGCCGCCCATCTCCGTCGTCATGCCGGTCCTCAATGAGGAGCGGCATCTACGCGAGGCCGTAGACATGGTCCTCGCCCAGAGCTACCCAGGTGAGATCGAAGTCGTTCTCGCCGTGGGGCCCTCACATGACCGTACCCAAGAGGTCGCCGACGCCATCGCGGCGGCCGACCGGCGGGTGACCGTGGTGCCCAACCCCACAGGTCGCACGCCCAACGCGCTCAACGCCGCCATCGGCGCCTCCCGCAACGGCATCATCGCCAGGGTCGACGGGCACGCCATGCTGCCCTCCGACTACCTGCGCGTCGCCGTGGAGACGCTGAGGGAGACCGGCGCCGACAACGTCGGCGGCGTCATGGCGGCCGAGGGCATCACGCCGTTCGAGAAGGCCGTCGCGTGCGCGATGACCTCCAAGATCGGCGTGGGCGCGGCCGCCTTCCATGTGGGCGGCACGGCGGGCCCCGCCGACACCGTCTACCTGGGGGTGTTCAGGCGCGCGGCGCTCGACCGGGTCGGCGGCTACGACGAGCACTTCCAGCGGGCCCAGGACTGGGAGATGAACCACCGCATCCGCCAGACCGGCGGGCTGGTCTGGTTCCAGCCGCGCATGCGGGTCTCCTACCGCCCCCGTCCCAATGTGAAGGCGCTGGCCAAGCAGTACTTCCACTACGGGCGCTGGCGCCGGGTGGTCTCGCGCACCCACGAGGGCACGATCAACCTGCGCTACCTGGCGCCCCCCGCCGCGGTGCTGGCGATCCTGCTCGGCCTGCTCGTCTCGCCGTTCTTCCCCCTCGCGCTGATCGCGCCCGGCGGCTACGCCCTCGCGATCGTGGCCGGGTCCGTCCTGACCGGCAGCGGGCTGCCGGGGGCGGTGAAGGCCAGACTGCCGATCGTGTACGCCGCCATGCACATGTCCTGGGGCTGGGGCTTCCTCACGAGCCCGCGCAGACTCGCCCGACCGCCGCGCTGAACCTGGTCATCCCCTCCGGAAACTCCGGCCTGAGCGGGTCAAGCGTCGTTCAGGCGCACGTCTATCACTTGCCCGGTCAGGTCGGAGATGAGCACGTCCAGCGAGGTCTGGGCGACCGCGCGCGGTGAGAGCAGGGTGTGCGGAGGCTCTTCGCCGAACGTGCGCTCGCGCGTGGGTGTGCCGGTGCGCTCGGGGTTGACGCAGTTGACCCGGATGCCGTCGGGGGCCCATTCGTCGGCGAGCGCCTGCGTGAGGTTGACGACGGCGGCCTTCGTCGAGGAGTAGAGACTGTAGTCGGCCCGGCCCCTGGTGTAACTGGAAGAGGTGTAGAGCAGCAGGCGGCCCGCGCTCTCGCGCAGGTACGGGTAGGCGGCGCGGGCCACGTTGACCGGGCCCAGGTAGTTGACGCCCACCGCCTCGGCGATGGTCTCGTCGGTGACCTCGGCGAGTTTGCCCATGTGCAGCACGTCCGCGGTGTTGACCACGTAGTCGATCCGGCCCACCTGTGCCAGCGCCTTGGCCACCTGGTCGTAGTCCTCCACCCGCACGCCGTTCTGGGTACGCGAGAAGGAGTGCACGCGGGCGCCGTGGCCGGTGGCCAGCTCGACGACGTCGGCGCCGATGCCGTAGCCGCCGCCGAAGACCACCATGGTCCGGCCGTCGAGCGCCTCCCGGTAGTCCCTCGGGTCGGGAACCGGCGCGCTGGTGGCGGCCAGTTGGAGGAGCTTGTCGGCGATGTACACGTCGACCGGATGGGTGATCTTCATGTTGCTCTCGTTGCCCGGCACGATGTGGATCGGGATGTCGGGCAGGTAGCGCAGCAGCACGCCGCAGTCGTCGGTGGCCGGCCGCCGGTCGAAGTCGGGGTCGGCGAAGGCCCGCTCGTACGCCTCGCGGATCAGCGACAGGCGGAAGCACTGCGGCGTCTGGACGCGCCGCAGCCGGGATCGGTCGGGAACGTCGTGGATGGTCTCGCCATGAGGCCCAGGGGCGGCCACCACGACGGTGTCGGAGCTCGGGATCGCCACGCCCACGGCCGAATGCGTCTGCAGGGCCCTGACACACTCCGTGATGATCCGGGGCTCCAGGAGGGGCCGTACAGCGTCGTGCAGAAGCACGTTGCACTCCCTCGGGCCCAGGGCCTTGAGCGCGCGCCACGTGCTCTCAGGGCGGCTCGCACCGCCCTCGACGATCTGACTGACCTTGTCGAAACCGCCCCTTTCCACGATCTCCTTGACCGTGTCGGCGAAGCCCGGAGCCATCAGCACCACGACCTCGTCGATGTCGGGCGAGCCGTTGAACAGGGCGAGCGTGTGCTCCAGGATCGTCCTACCGGCGATCTTGATGAGCTGCTTGGGGGTGTTGAGGCCGACACGCTGACCCACGCCACCTGCCAGGACCACCCCTACGGAGCGCAGCCGAGATTCCATAGGGGGAGCGTAACGGTCCGGTTCCGTGATATCGCGTTGCCCTGTCGCTACGCTGTGTCCACGCACTCCCTCGCGACCGGGAGGAGACCTGCGCCGTGACCGATTCACTGACCCGCGAGAGTACGACCACCTCGGTGGTGCTGCTCGCCACGACGCCCGCCTGCAGACTGTCCTGTGCCGACGGCACGCTGCTCGACCGGCTCAACGGCCAGCTGGCCGAGCTGTCCGTCCTCGACGTCCAGGTGGTGTCGCCGAATGACGGGCTCGGCGGCCTCAGCACCGACCTGCGCGGCGTGGCCAAGCTCGCGCGCGCCGCGCCGGGGACGCTGGCCGTGCTGCCCGCCGACCTCGTCACCCACACCGAGGCACTCTCGCTGCTCCTGGAGCATCCCAAGCGCGACACGAGCGCCCTGGTCTCCTACGACGCCACGGCCGCGCCGATGCGGCCGCCGGTGCGGGTCGAGGGCGGCAAGATCGTCGCGGCCGGCAGCTCCTTCCACCTCGTGCCCGAGGCCAACGCCACCTTCCGCGGCGTGCTCCAGGCCGGTCAGGCCGACCTGATCGCGCTGGCCGACGTCGCCGAGGAGCTGGCCGACCTGGCCGAGACCGGCAAGCTCGGCCCGGTCACCACCGTCGAGGCGGTCGACCTGCTGCTGGTGGGCCTGGTCAGATCGGGGGTGAAGGTACGCGCCGCCGGGATCGGGCAGCTGCACTGCGACCGGGTGACCGGCCAGGTCTCGGCGGACACCGCGGTCAGCAGGCTCGCCGACGTCGACGAGTCCCAGGTACGCCTCGACACCTCGGTCAAGGCGGACGACGGCTTCGTCAGCACCTACCTCGTCTCGTCCTGGACCCGCCATCTCATCCGCCCCGCCGCCCGGCTGAAGCTCACGCCGAACGCCGTCACCGGCATCTCGATCGGCCTGGCCGTGCTGTCGGCGGTCTGGTTCGGGGCGGGCAACCGCGGGGCGCAGCTCGCCGGGGCCGGGCTGCTCTACCTGTCGTTCGCCTGCGACTGCCTCGACGGCCAGCTGGCCCGCTACACCCGCGCCTTCACGCCGCTGGGCGCGTGGCTCGACAGCATGGCCGACCGGCTGAAGGAGTATGTCGTCTATGTGGGGCTCGCCTTCGGCTACGCCGCCGGGCTGCCGCTGAGCGAGGGCGGCCCTGACGGCATCTGGTATCTCGCCGTCGCCGCGATGATCCTGCAGACGGTACGGCATTCGATCAACTACTCCTTCGCGGGCGGGGTGGCCGACGCGAACCGGGCCGGCGCCCTGGGTGCCAAGCCGGTGAGCTCGCTGCTCAACTCGGCCGAGGGAGAGCATCACGGCGTACCCAAGCCGGGAGTCCTCCGCCTGGCACACCGCATGGAGCGAGAGAAGGTCCTCCGGTGGATGAAGAAAGCGATCGTGTTGCCGATCGGGGAGCGGATGGCGCTGATCGCGATCACCGCCGGCGTGTACAACGCCCGGGTCACCTTCGTCGCGCTCCTCGGCTGGGGCGGCGTGGCGACCGTCTACCTGCTCCTCGGCCGGATCGCGAGGTCCGCGCGATGACCTCGGTGCAGATGACACCCGTGCCGAGCAGCAACGTCGTGGCCTACCGCGACGACGGGCCGCTGTCGCGCGGCATGGGCGCGCTCGTGTCCGGGCAGCTCCCGCCGCTGCCCCCGCTGATCGCCGGGGCGTTCGTGATCGGCGTGCTGCTGCTGATCGGCGTGGCGGGGTCCGACGGGCTGGCGGTCTTCGCGCCGGCCGTGACGCTGCTGCTGGCCGGGCCGGGCAGCTCCCATCCGCATGACGGCCGCATCGACTGGCTGGTGCCGCCGATCCTGCGGTTGATCGAATACACCTTCATCGCGGCCTGCGGCTTCGCCCACGACGTGCCACCGGTGCTGATCTTCGTGCTGCTCGGCGCGCTGGCCTTCCACCACTACGACCTGATCTATCGCCTGCGCCAGCGCGCCTATCCGCCGCCGTGGCTGAGCACGTACGGGCTGGGCTGGGAGGGGCGGATGATCGTGATCTCACTGGCGGCGATCGTGGGCGTGGTGACCGGCGGGTTCGTGCTGCTCGCCGCGTATCTGTGGGTTCTGTTCGGGTGGGAGAGCCTTACCTGCTGGCTCGCCACCTCTCCCTCGGGGGTGGCCGCGACCGCTACGGAAACGCGAGACTAACGGTCGATTACCCGGTGAGGGCCAAAAGCCAACTAACCTTTGGGTCCTACGGAGTAGATGCTCGACTGAGGAGTGCACGTTGCTGGGAATGGTGCTGGCCGCTGGAGCCGGACGACGCCTGCGACCGTACACCGACACGCTGCCGAAGGCATTGGTGCCGGTCGACGGTGAGACCACGATCATGGACATCTCGCTGCGCAACCTCGCCGAGGTGGACCTGCGCGAGGTCGTGATCGTCGTCGGTTACGCGGCGCAGGCCGTACACGAGCGGAAGGACGAGCTGGAGAAGCGGCACGGCGTCAAGCTCACCCTTGTGCACAACGACAAGGCCGAGGAGTGGAACAACGCCTACTCCCTGTGGTGCGCGCGCGACTACTTCGCGCAGGGCGCGCTGCTGGTCAACGGCGACACCGTGCACCCCGTCTCGGTCGAGAAGACGCTGCTGTCGGCGCCCGAGACCAGCGACATCCTGCTCGCGGTCGACAACGTGAAGCGGCTGGCCGACGAGGAGATGAAGGTCACCCTCGACGGCGACGACCTCAAGCGGATCACCAAGCTGATGGACCCGGCCACCGCCTACGGCGAGTACATCGGCGCCACGCTCATCCGCCCCGGCGCCGCCGAGCGCCTGGCCGACGCGCTGCAGGCCACCTTCGAGCGCGATCCGCAGCTCTACTACGAGGACGGCTACCAGGAGATGGTGGCGCGCGGCGAGCGGATCCACGTCGCGCCCATCGGAGAGGTCGACTGGGTCGAGGTGGACAACCACGACGACCTGGCCAAGGCTCGTACCATAGCCGTTCGCTACTGAGGAGGCGGGCATGCCGCTTCTAGCGCGGATGCTGCCCGCGCCCCTGGCCATCATGGTCAGGCGGGGCGCGGTGGCGGAGCTCGGCGCATTACTGGCCGACACCCGGGTGGCGACCTCCGGCCGGGTCGCCGTCGCCGTGGGCCCCGGTCAGGGCGACCACATCGAGGGCCTGATCGCGCCCACGCTCGGCGAGGCCGAGGTGTTCAGGGTGTCCGACGGCTCGGTCGACGCGGCCGTCTCGCTCGGCGCCGACCTGCGCAAGGGCGCCTACGAGGTGGTCGTCGGCGTCGGCGGCGGCAGGACCATCGACGCGACCAAATACGCCGCCTCGCTGGCGGGCATCCCGATGGTCGCCGTGGCCACGAACCTCTCCCACGACGGCATCTGCTCGCCCACGGCCTCGCTGGTGTACGAGGGCGGCAAGGGCACGTTCGGCGTGCCGATGCCGCTGGCGGTCCTGGTCGACCTCGACTTCGTGCACAGCGCTCCCGAGTCGCTGGTCCGCTCGGGGGTCGGCGACGTGGTCAGCAACCTGTCGGCCATCGACGACTGGCAGCTCGGCAACGTGGAGCGCGGCGAGCCCATCGACGGGCTGGCCTGCTCGATGGCCCGCATGGCGGCCGAGGCGCTGGTCGGCCGGACCGACTCCATCGAGTCCGATGCCTTCCTGACGGTTCTGGCCGAATCGCTGATTCTGTCGGGCATGTCGATGGTCATCGCCGGGTCGTCTCGGCCCGCGAGTGGTGGAGACCATGAGATCCTTCATGCCGTGGATCAGCTCTTCCCCGGCACCTCCAATCACGGCGAGCTCGCCGGGATCGGTGCCGCCTTCTGCTTCTTCCTCAGGGAGGACGCCGCCCGGCTCAAGCAGGTCACTGACTGCCTGCGACAGCATGAGCTGCCCGTCGTCCCGGCCGACATCGGCCTGAGCGGCGAGCAGTTCGCCGAGGCCGTCACGCTGGCACCTGCCACCCGTCCCGGCCGCTACACGATCCTGGAGCACCTGCGCATGTCGGAGTCCGAGGTCCGCGATCGGGTGGGGGACTATGTCCGGGCCTTCGGTCGCTGAGATCCGGCGGGTCGCCCAGCCCGCCGGACACCTCGAGCGCAGAAACGGTGAGCATTGGGCCGGCGTGCTCTACATGCGCCGGCTGTCCATCTACGTCACCTGGCTGACGGCCAAGACCTCCATCACGCCCAACCAGCTCACCTGGGTGATGACGCTGGCCGGGATCGTGGCCGGGGTCGTACTGGCTCTGCCGGGGCTGTGGGCCGCCGTGGGCGCCGCTCTGCTCGTACAGGTCTATCTGCTGCTGGACTGCTCCGACGGTGAGCTGGCCCGCTGGACGGGCCGCACCTCGCTGGTCGGCGTCTACCTCGACCGCGTCGGCGCCTACTTCACCGAGGCCGCGCTGCTGATCGGGCTGGGCTGGCGGACGTCGGCCGTGCTGCCCGACTGGTACACCGTGCTCGGCGTCGCCGCCGCGCTCGGCGCGATCCTCATCAAGGCCGAGACCGACCTCGTGGACGTGGCCAGAGCCAAGGGGGGTCTGCCGACCGCCACCGAGGCGTCCGCGGGGGAGTTGCGGTCCGGGCTGCTGGGCCTGGCCCGGCGGGTGGTGGGGGCGACGAAGTTCCACCGGATCGTGCAGCCGATCGAGCTGTCCATGCTCGCGGTCGTAGCCGCGGTGATCGACGCCGTCGCGGGCGATCTACTCGCCTCGCGCGTGTTGCTCATCGCCTGTTTCGTGGCCGCGGTCCTGCAGACCGTCCTGCACCTGGTCAGCATCCTGGCATCGAGGCGGCTTGCGTGAGCACACATCGGAACCGGCGAGGCCCCTCGCTCGTCGTATTGATCGGACGTCCGCAGTTTGGCGGGGGTTCACCTTCGGTTCCGATACGCTTGGCTCCACCAATATCAGGAAATATGCATACCAGCAGACTCGGTGATCATGAAAGAATGCTCCGCCCGTGTTCTCGACGCGTCAGGACGATGACCCGTTGAAGATCTCGTGCGTCATCCTCACCATGGGCAACCGGGTCGCGGAGCTGAACCGGGCGGTCGAGTCCGCGCTGCACCAGATCGACGGCGACGTCGAGGTGGTGATCGTGGGCAACGGCGCCGACGTGCCCGAGGTGTCGGCGACGCCACCCGTGGGCTCGTCCGCGACCGTGAAGACGGTCCGGCTCGAACGCAACACCGGCATCCCGGCCGGCCGCAACCGCGGCGTCGAGGAGTGCTCCGGTGATGTCGTGCTGTTCCTCGACGACGACGGCTGGTACGCCAACCAGAAGGTCGTCTCCCACGTCCGTGACCGCTTCGCCACCGAGCCCGACCTCGCGGTCATCTCCTTCCGGGTGATGGACCCCGAAGGCGGCATCGGCCAGCGGCGCCACGTCCCGCGCCTGCGCGCGGGCGACCCCGAACGATCCTCGCCGGTCACCACCTTCCTCGGGGGCGCCTCGGCGATCCGCCGCTCGGCCTTCCTCCAGGTGGGCGGCCTGCCGGAGCAGTTCTTCTACGCTCACGAGGAGACCGACCTGGCCTGGCGGCTGCTGGGTGAGGGCTACCGGATCGAGTACGACGCCGAGACGGTCATGTACCACCCGCAGGTCCCGCCGACGCGCCACGCCGAGTTCTATCGGCTCAACGCGCGCAACCGGGTCTGGCTGGCGCGGCGCAACCTGCCGTGGCCGCTGGCGGCGCTCTACCTGCTCGACTGGGTGGTGCTGACGCTGATCAGGGAGCGCCGATCCGGGGTGGCGATCAAGGCGTGGTTCACCGGGTTCTTCGAGGGACTGCGGACACCGGCCGGCGAGCGCCGCCCGATGGCCTGGCGTACCGCGTGGCGCATGGTGAAGCTGGGCCGCCCGCCGATCGTCTGAGGACCGGTCAGTCCTCAGACATCTGATGACTGTTGATAGCCTGCGTAGATGGATCCTGTTGCCGGTGGGCCCGTTCTGCGTGCCGTCGAGGTTGATGTGGTGCGTGATGGCACCTCTCTATTGCGCTCGATCTCTCTGACGGTCGGGCCGGGCGAGCATTGGGCCCTGCTGGGGCCCAATGGGGCCGGGAAGAGCACGCTGCTCGACCTCCTGGGGGCGGTGAAGCACCCCACGCGAGGTGTTGTCGAGGTCCTGGGGCATCGGCTCGGCCGGGTCGACATGCGCGAGCTCCGCTCCTTCCTGGGACACGTCAATCCACGCCATTCGCTGGAGTCCAATCTCAGGGTGCGCGACCTCGTGCTGACCGGGGCCACCAACACCATCGAGCTCGTCCCTCGCTGGCAGCCCACCGCCGAGCAGGAGGAGCAGGCCCTGCGGCTGATCGGGATGATGGGGATGGCGCGCAAGGCCGAGGCACACTGGCCCTACCTGTCCCAGGGCGAGCGGGGCCGGGCGCTGATCGCGCGCGCTCTCATGCCCAGGCCGCGGCTGCTGCTGCTCGACGAGCCCGCCACGGGGCTGGACCTGGCCGCCCGAGAGCAACTGCTCGCCAGCCTTGACGTGCTGCGCCGGGAGCACCCGGCGCTGGCCACCGTACTGGTGACCCACCATCTGGAGGAGTTGCCCGCCAGCACCACCCACGCGCTGCTGCTGCGGGAGGGCGAGTGCATGGCGTCGGGGCCGGTGGACGAGGTGCTGACCACCGACCTGGTGAGCAAGTGCTTCGACCACCCGGTGCGGATCAGCCGCGTCGACGGACGGTGGAGCGCCCGGGCCTAGATGGCCATCGCGTCGCCGAAGGTCATGGCGGCGTGGGCGACCGTGGTGGTGAGCAGGGGGCGCTTCGGCAGGCCGAGCTCGCTCAGCTCCTTGGCGATCGGGTGGTTGCCCAGGCGGATCAGCGCGCCGCCGGGCCGTACGCGGACGCCCCGGGCCGTCACCGACCACGGGACGCGCCGCGTCACGCCCTCCCGATGCGTGAAGGCGTCCAGCGGCACCAGCGCGCCCGCGCCCGGCGCGGGCAGGCCCGGTCTGAGCAGCAGGTCGAGCACCAGCCGCCCGTCCCTGCGCAGGACGCAGCGTTTGTACGCCGAGTCGAGCCGCAGGTCGATGTCGGCCAGCTCCTTCGGAAAGCCCCAGATGCGGCGGCCCGCGTCCAAGGTGAACTCCTGATCGACCGGTAGCCAGTGGATGAACACCCCGGCCCGCCGCAGATCGCCCAGCCCGACCGATTGCGCCACGCCCGGCGGACGCACCAGGAACGCCACGCCTACCTCGTGGTAGGCGTCCAGATCGCTCTCCCGGTAATCGACGAACACCAGCACGCAGATGGCCTTGCCCGGGAACACCTCGGCCACGTCCAGCCCCGAGTAGGCGATCACCGCCCTGGCGGCGTCGGCCCGTACGGGATACATGACGCTGCAGACCGTGGCGTCTCTCACCTGGACGGGCATGCTCACCGTGCGGCCCTGGATCAGATGCGAAGACATGAGTCCAGTACATCAACCGGAAAGCCGTGTGACCATTCCTGCCCCGATCGCGTCTGCTCTGTTGTGACAATCGCAAGAACGCGGAGGGCATCATCATCGAGGAGCTGTACCGAGAGCACTGGGCGCTCGTGTGCGGGTTCCTGTTACGCCGCACCCGTGACCCCCACCTCGCGGAAGACCTGGCCCAGGAGACATTCGTCAAGGCGACCCGGGCGCTGCTCGGCTGGCGCGGCGAGAACGCGGCCGCCTGGCTGCTCACCATCGCCCGCAACGTCCTGGTCGACCATGTCCGGCGCCACCGCCGCGAGCTGGCCCTGCCCGACCCCGACGAGCTCGGCGTGCCCGCGCTGCACGCCGAGTCGCTGGCCGTGCGCGACGCCCTGGAGAGGCTGCCCGAGCAGCACCGCAGGCTCCTCGCCCTGGTCTACTTCGAGGGCTTCTCGCTGGTCGAGGTGGCCGCGATGACCGGCAAGAAGCACGCCACGATCAAGACCGCCGTGTGGCGGGCCAGAGCCGCCTTCGCCGATATCTACGGAGTTCCCCATGACTGACGAAGATCTGCTGCCCATGCCCGACTTCGACCGGAAGGCGACCCGCCGGGCCGTGCGGCGGGGCCTCACGCGTACGGCCACGATGGTCCTGGCGGCGCTGGTCGTGCTCGTCCTGGTGGCGACGGTCGGCTCCAGCCTGATCCAGCGGCGCGGCGACCGGGAAATGCGCATGACGGACGTGCTCGGCACCGCCTTCAAGATCTACAACCCCGGCTATGACATCGAGGTCCGGGAAACGGGCGCCACCACGCCGCTGTCGATGTCGTTCACCGTTTCCGTCAACCCGGTGCGGGCCACCGGCGGGTTCGTCGCCGGCTACGGAGGCGCGGAGCACATCATCACCCAGGACTTCTTCGGCCACGTGGGCAGGCTGCCGCTCGGCAACGGCGCCAACACCACCCTCAGCAGAGCCCTGGCCAACGTGAGCACCGGTAGCCAGCGCAAGGACGACAGCCGCAAGGTCCTCGCCAGGCTGCCCGAGCGGCTCAATGCGCTGGCCGTGATCGAATTCGCCAAGCCACTTACCGCCGATGAACTCAGCGCCTTCACCGCCAGATACCGGGGCTCCGTCGACAAGGTGGTGTATGAGCGGCGCCCCAGTTCGATTCCCATCACGTGGGGCGGGATGACGACGTGGGACAGAGCCCCGATGCCCGAACTGACGACCAAGAAGGATCACCAGATCCTGCCCGACGAGGCGATCAAGATGGACCTCGCGAATTTCCGCCGCTGGGTGGGCATCCTCAAGGACTACGACGACGACAACCTGCACGACTTCGACCTGAGCCTGGCCCGCCTCCGCAAAGCCGCGAACGACGGTCTGGCCTACGCCTATGTGGACTCGCTGGCCACGATCGGCGAGCTGCGGAAGATCATCGAGGACCCGCTGGTCCAGACGATCCGCCTGGCGGACGTCACCTACGACCTCGAACGGCCCTAGACGGAGGCAGCGCGTTCCAGCCGGATGTCTTCGCCACACCCCAATGTATGCAGTGATAACAATGTGAACGCCGCTCACTCAGGGCTAGGCTGAAGAGCATGAAGACCCGGCCTTACCACCACGGAGACCTCCGCGCCGCACTGCTGACCCGCGCCGAGCAGACGCTGGCTGCGAAGGGGCCGGGGGCGCTGTCACTACGCGAGCTGGCCCGTGAGGCCGGGGTCAGTCCGGCCGCGCCGAGCCGCCATTTCACCAGCAAGCAGGCCCTGCTGGACGCGCTGGCGCTGGAGGGGCACGAGCGGCTGGCGACCGCGATGACCGGGGCACTGGAACGGGCCGACGACTCCTTCGCCGACCGGCTGGCCGCCATCGCGGGCGCCTACGTGGGCTTCGCCACCGCCAACGCGGCCCTCCTCGACCTGATGTACTCCGTCAAGCACGACACCGCCGCCTCCGAGCAGCTGATCGCGGCCAAGCAGCGCCTGGAGACCCTGACCATGGAGCTGATCGAGCACGGACAGCGCCGGGGCGAGGTCCGCGCGGGGCCGGTGGATCGCGTCAGCCTGCCGGTCACCGCCACGCTGCAGGGCTTCGGCACGGTGGCGGTGAGCGGCGCGATTCCGGCCGAGCAGATCGAGCGGAGCCTGGGCGACACGATCGCGTTCATCCTGCGCGGCAACGCGCCATCAGCAGTCGACGCGCCGAGTGGTTCCACCGCAGAGTGATCAGACAGCAGACCGGTCTTGGCCGGGGTCAGACGGTCAGGAGCACCTTGATGGCGCGTCGCTCGTCCATCGCCTTGTAGGCGTCGGCGGCCTCTTCCAAGGGCAGCTGGAGGTCGAAGACCTTGCCGGGGTCGATCTTCCGGTCCCAGATCAGCTGGATCAGCTCGGGCAGGAACCGGTGCACCGGGGCCGGCCCGCCGAGCAGGTGCACTTGGGCGAAGAAGAGGTCCTCACCGCTGAGGTTGACGTCGTGGTTGACGCCCACGAAGCAGACGTGACCACCCGGGCGGGCGGAGCCGATGGCCTGCCGCATCGATTCCTGGGTGCCGACCGCCTCGACGACCGAGTGCGCGCCCAGCCCGCCGGTCAGTTCCTTGATCTTCGCCACACCCTCGTCACCGCGCTCGGTGACGATGTCAGTGGCGCCGAACTCGATGGCCAGCTTCTGGCGCGCCTCGTGGCGGCTCATGGCGATGATCCGCTCGGCGCCCAGCTGCTTGGCCGCCAGCACGGCCAGCAGGCCGACCGCGCCGTCGCCGACGACCGCGACCGTCTTGCCGGGGCCGGCCTCGGCTCCCACCGCCCCGAACCAGCCGGTGCCCAGGACGTCGGAGGCGGCCAGCAGGCTGGGGATCAGGTCGGGTCCGGGGGCGCCGGGAGTGGCCACCAGGGTGCCGTCGGCCCAGGGGATCCTGGCGCGCTCGGACTGAGTGCCGACCTGGCCGACGAACACCCGGTGGACGCAGGAAGAGGGGTAGCCCCAGCGGCAGATCTCGCAGGTGCCGTCGGCGGCGACGAACGTGCCCACGACGAACTGGCCGGGCTTGACGGTCTTGACCTCGCTGCCGACCTGTTCGACCACGCCGACGTACTCGTGGCCCATGGGCTGCTCGTGGACCTCCTCGACGCCGCGATAGGGCCACAGGTCCGACCCGCACACGCAGGTCGCCGTGACGCGGATGATCGCGTCGGTCGGTTCGATGATCCGCGGGTCGTCCAGGTCCTGCACTCGAACGTCGCCGGGAGCGTGCATCACCACACCACGCATAACCTTCACTCCTTCAGATTCTCTTTTCGCAGATTGCTCTTTTCGCAGATGCTCTGTCCGCACGGCCAACCCGCCCCTGGGGCGGGCGCGGCTCGAAACGGCCGGCCTCCCGCAGGTGGGGACGGCTCGAAACGGTCGGCCCCCTGCGGGCGGGCGCGGCTCGAAGCCGTCGCGAGCCTGGCCGGGCCCTCCGTTTCAGGCATCAGCCACTACCCATCAAAAGCGCTGGTCAGGCAGGGTGGAAGGCACTGGCTAAAGGTGTAATGACAGGGCACCCCTCCCTGGGGGAAGGCCGCCTAACCTGGAAAAGTGGACAACCGCAGCGAGATCCGTGAGTTCCTGACCTCCCGCCGGGCCAGGATCAGCCCGCAGAAGGCCGGGCTGCCGTCCTCCGGCAGGCGGCGGGTGCCCGGCCTGCGCCGCGCCGAGGTCGCCCAGCTGGCCGGGGTGAGCGTGGAGTACTACTCCCGCCTGGAACGCGGCGATCTGTCCGGGGTCTCCGGCAGTGTCCTGGACGCCCTGGCCCGCGCCCTGCGATTCAACGACGAAGAACGCACCCACCTGGAGGACCTGGCCCGCACCGCCGGACCCGGCCCGCGCCGCCGGCGCCGCCCCGCCCCGCACACCGTGCGGCCCAATGTGCAGCGGCTGCTGGACGCCATGACCGAGGCACCGGCCTTCGTCATGAACGGCCGTGGCGACGTCCTGGCCACCAACCTGCTCGGCCGCGCCCTGTACGCCCCCATGATCGAAGCCGCCCGCGGCGCCACCCCCAACCACGCCCGGTTCATCTTCCTCGACGCCCGATCCCACCAGTTCTGGGGTGACTGGGAACGCGCCGCCAACGACACCGTCGCCCTCCTGCACACCCAGGCCGGCCGCGACCCCTACGACAAGACCCTCACCGATCTCATCGGCGAGCTGTCCACCCGCAGCGACGACTTCCGCGCCCGCTGGGCCCACCACGACGTCCGCCAGCACCACAAGGGCGCCAAACCCTTCCACCACCCCGTCGTAGGCGACCTCCATCTCACCTACGAATCCCTCGCGCTGGCCGCCGACGACCTCACCCTGGTGGCCTACGGCACCGAACCCGGCAGCGACTCCGAGGACAAGCTCCGCCTGCTGGCCAGCTGGGCCGCAACCCACATGTTCGTGCCCGGCGTCGCGGCGCCACCGGTCTGACCGTCACCCCCGGTTTGCCCCCAAGCCTGGCGTGACGCGGCGGTTGAAGAGCTCACGGGCCGGGGCCCGACCAGCCGGGAACTGTCATCCCGGCCTGCCTCCTAGACGGCCAGGGAGTGGGCGGGCATGCTGACCCCGGCCCACCTCTCCATCCTGGTCACGAACTCCGCCGCGTGATCGGGCCAGTGGTGCCGTAGGCGGGCCTCCGCGTGGCCGCGCGCCCCCAGCGCCGCCCGCCGCGCGGGGTCCTCCTTGAGATCGAGTACGGCGTATACGAGCGCGTCCACGTCGAGCGGCACCACGAGCCCGCACCCGACGCGCTCGGCCATCGAGCCATGCGGCGTGGTGATCACCGGGAGCCCCCGGCCCATGTAGTCGAGGATCTTGGTCGGCGTCCTCGGACCGGTTTCCTCCGACAGGGCCAGGCCGGCCAGGGCGCCCTCGGCCATGCGCAGGGCATGGCGGTTCGGGACGTACCCGAACCAGTCGAGCAGCCCGACCCGCTGCGCGTCCCGCAGCAGCGGCCGGATCTCACGGTCACTGGCGCCGATCAGGTCCATCCGGATGCCGTGCGGGACGAGTCGCTCGGCCAGCCCGATGAGCTCGGAGACGCCGCGCTCGGCGGACAGGCGCCCGATGTGCACCACCCTGGTGTCACTGGGAGGTGGAGGCTCCGCCGACACCAGGGTGGCTTCCGGCACCACGGCGGAGGTGATCACGTGGTGACGCCTCTCGGCCCGGGCCATCTGCCTGGCGGTGACCTGCTCCCGTACATCCCAGACAATGGGCGGGTGGTGGAAGGGCAGGGCGTGCAGCAGCCGGTGGTCGTGCACCATCAGCAGGTCGGCGCGCTTGAGGCCGCGCCGGAGCGCTGCCCGCGCCCGGCCGTAGCCGGCATTGCGCGGCACGTCGATCGCGGTGACGCCCATCGCGGGCGTCACGTTGTAATAGGTGAAGGGCGCGACGTAGGTCACCTCGTGGCCCGCGTCGAGCAGCGCCCGGAGCTGCCTGTGCATGATCCGGGCGTCCTCGGGATGGTGGACGGTGGTGGCGACGCAAACCCGCATGCGGACGATGCTGCGCGGTCACCCGGTCAACGGCGTAAATGCAGGGGGAATTGCCGCTTAACTTCCTGAAGGGCGGCGGTATAGCCAGGTTAGGCGGGGTTCGAGAACCCACTTGAACACGGTGCGCGTCTCGGGGAGGCACAGCACGATGGCCAGGGCGAAACAGCTCGCACTGATCGCCAGCACCCCGAGCGGGCCGTGCAGCCAGGGCAGCTCCAGCCATCCCTGGTCCTTGGCGATGAGGACGGGGATGCCGTGGAGCAGGTAGCAATAGAGGGTGCGGGTGCCGAGATCGGTGAACCACGTCTCACGCCTGGGCACCAGCGACAGGACGGCATAGCTCATGGCCAGCCCGCAGATCAGCAGCCCGGCGCGTACGCCGAGGCCCATCCACCAGGACAGGTCCATGTCCTGGAAGCTGTGCTTGTAGTAGAAGGGCTTGAGCGGCGCCTTGGGTGCGATGAAGATCGACACCGCGGCGGCGCCGAGCACCACGAACACCGAGACGATCTTGATCCACCGGCGGTCGAGCAGCTCGAAGTGCTCGGGCTGCATCACGAGCCCGATGACGAAGAACGGCATCAGGCCGAAGAACCGGTCCATGCTGAAGTCACCGGAGATCTGCGAGAACCCGGCGAACAGGTAGATCGCGATCGCCACCGGGATCGGGTGCTTCATCCGCTTCCACACGGGTGTGGACAGTCGCCAGAACAGCAGCGCCAGCAGATACCAGTTGATCCACGCGGGGTCGATGATCGTGAGGCTCCACTTCTGCCCCAGACCAAGCCGGACCAGCGCGTAGCCGACCTCCACGATCACGTACGGCACGACGAACGTGTCGACCAGTTTGTTGGTCTTCGCGTTGGAGTTCCAGAAATTTCTGGACAGGTAGCCACTGATGAGCACGAACAGCGGCATGTGGAAGGTGTAGATGAAGATGTAGAGCGACCTGGCGGAGTCGGTGTTGAGCGTCGGCACCAGCGAGTGGCCGACGATCACGAACGCGATCAGGACGAACTTGACGTTGTCCAGATAAGGGTCGCGCTTCCGTCTGGGTGCCTCGGGCTCAGGTGACGGCTCCGGCTCGGGCTCCTTTTGCCCCGCCTCGGGCGGAGTGGTGCCGTGCGGATCCGTCTTCTCACTCCAGAAAGCCTCCTCCGGCAGCGGCCACTGAGCTCCTGTGCTCGCGGGACCGGTGGCCTCATCGGCGTCACCGGGGCCCTGGGGAGTCGTGGTCGGTGGGGAGTGCTTCGTGTCAGACACTACGGAGTCGCTCAGCTTCACTCGGGGTCGGGGGAACGCGACAGGCAGCACGCGGCACGCGTCCTTGATCGCGTGGGGCGAACCCGCGTCGCCGACCGCAACACATTATCCCGGCCGCGAGGCTCCTGTCTCACTAGCGGTGCGAGAACACCCGGTTACACAGGGAACTTGGAGGTCAGGTACAGACGTTCTTCTGCTTGTCCGCGGAGATCGTGCTGTTGGTGACGCTGTCGGGGAGTTTGGTGACCTTGACCGACTTGAAGTCCTCGCCGATGATCAGCTGGATCACGGGCGGGTTCGCCGTGGCCGGGGTCGACGAGGGCACGGGCACCGGAGGGGTGTAGACGTCGGTGGTGGTCGGCTTGAGCTTGCCCGCCGTCGGGGCCGGCTTGGGCTGCATCGCCTTGATCAGCACGTCGCTGTACGCGGTGCCGTCGGCCGCCTTCTTGGCGTAGCGGACCTGGGTGTTGGCCTGACTCTTGCCGTCGGCGGCCAGGTAGTTGCCCACACCCGTGACCTTGAAGCCCTCCTTGCTCAGTAGGTCGGCGACCTCGCGGGCCTTGCCCTGCGTCGTCGTGCCGTTGAGCACCTGGACCTGGACCTGCTCCGGCTTTACGTTGATCTTGGGCTTGGTGGTGCTGGTCGTCGCCGCGGCCTCGGGCAGCTCGACGTCGCTCTTGATCGCGTTGAACAGGTCGTTGGCGTCGGGCTGCTTCCAGACCACCCGGTTCTTGTCCTCGGGGTCCGGCTGCCACGGGATCGTGGTGAACTTGACCCCGCCCGCCGTCATCTTCTGCGCGCTCTTGGCGATGTCGATGAGCTGAGCGGTGTCGTTGGCCAGCTCCGGGTCCATCGTCACCGACTTGGCCGTGGCCTTGATGAAGCTCGTGAGCTTGCCGATGTCGGTGAGGAGCTGGCTGCTGGTGGCCTTCTGCACGACCTTGCTCAGGAAGATCTGCTGACGCTTGATCCGCTGGATGTCGCTGCCGTCACCGTAGTGGCGCAGCCGGACGTAGCCCAGCGCCTGCTCGCCGTTCAGCAGGCTCTTGCCCGGGGGCAGCTTCAGGTGGGAGTTCTTGTCGTCGACGCCGTTCTGGAGGCAGATCTCGATGCCGTCGAGGGCGTCGACGATGGCCTTGAAGCCGCTGAAATCGACCTCGACGTAGTGGTCGATGCGGATGCCGGTGAGGGTCTCCAGCGTGGACATCGTGCAGGCGACCCCGCCCGAGCTGTACGCCGAGTTGATCATGTCGCGGCGGGACGGCATCTCTTGCTTCGTGGTGTCGTTCTTGCACCTGGGGATCTGCACCATCGAGTCACGCGGGAAGCTGATGAGCCGCGCCTGGTCCCGGTTGGGCGAGATGTGCATCAGGATGATCGTGTCCGTGCGCTTGCCGCCGGCGTCGGCCGTCCTGGCGAGCTTCTGGCCGTATTTCGCGTTGCCCTTGCCCGCACGGGTGTCGGAGCCGACCAGCAGCACGTTGAGCGCGCCGGTGTCCGGAGGCCGGGGGGTGAGGATGTCTTCCTTGAAGCCCTTTTGGTTGATGTTGCTGAAGGCGTCGCGGTAGAGCGTGTATCCGGTCAGCGCGCCGGCGACCATGAGCGAGGTGGTCGCGATGCTGATCCAGGCCAGCACGCGCATCTTGTTGCCGCCGCCGTTACCGCCGCCGCGGTGGCCGCGGGGCGGCAAATCCTCGGGTGGCGGCGGAGGAGGGTTCGACGCCGCCGCCCGGCGCGACATCCGGCTGCCGGGCTGTGTAGAGGCGACCCTGCGGTCCTCCACGGACACGCTCCAATGGTCACTCATGCGCCCCCTCGCCCAGTCCGGTCGGCTCGGTCGTTCTGCGCCACGAGACTAGGTCACGGACGGCGTGCCCGCAGCCATGACCAAGAGAATCGACCGTGACTCAGGCGTGATGTTACCGGGCAAAAGCATACTCAGAGCTGGACATATCGTGGAATATCCTGGGCAAACTCTTAGGATTTGCCCAGGTCGAGGCGGGTGGTCAGGGCCGCCGCCAGGCAGGCCAGGGGTACGGCCGGCAGGACGTACCGGTAGTCGAACTCGGCCACCGCGGCGGGCATCACCAGCAGAAGTACCGACGTCGACCAGGGCAGCAGCCACGCGGGCGGCTCATAGATCCCCCTCACGAGCCTGGAGCGTCGCCGCCCGATTGCCAGGGCGGGCGGGACGAGCAGGACGGCCAGCAACACGGTCCCCGGCAGCCGGGCCACGTCCTGGTAGGCGCGCATCCAGCCCGCGTACGGCTCGACGACCTCGGTGCCGATCGGCCCCTGCTCGTAGCGCTTGCCCAGGTCGACGCCCAGCTGCGCGGCCCACCGGCCGGGCGGCGGCGGCGAGGTGGCGGGGAACTCGTAGTAGTCGTAGATCTCGTGGTCGGGGTAGACCGGGCGGCCCCAGACGAACGAACGGCCCAGCTCCGACAGCACGGAGGCGGCGTAGTCGAGCGGCTGCTTGCGGATGGCCAGCGAGGCGAACCTGGCCGCCAGCTCGTCGGTCTGCTGGGTGAAGGTGATGTCGGGCAGCGCGACGAGCGGAGAGTCCTTGGCCCAGATGTACTCCTGCGAGGGTGGCCGCTGATCGGGCGGCCGGGGGTCGCAGAGCACCTTGAGATCCGGTGGAGGGTCCATCTTGGCGCAGTCGGCGAACGACATCGTCCGGGCGTACAGGAACGCGCCGTTCGCCCCGACGATGCCGACGCGGTGGTAGGTGGCGTAGAACCAGCCCCCGTACGCGAGGATCGGCGCCAGCGCGGCCACGACCACCACCCCGGCCGGCCCCACCCGCCTGCGCAGCAGGAACCAGGCCGCCACGACGACGATCAGCGGCTGGCCGACGGTCCTGGTGAGCGTGGCGGCGGCCAGCAGCAGCCCGACGGCGACCACCACGGACCGGTCGGCCAGGGTGAGCGCGACCGCGGCGACGATCAGGAACATGAAGAGCGTGTCGGAGACGAGCAGGTGCTCCAGCTCGATCTGGTAGGCGTCCAGCAGCACCGGCACCGTGGCCAGCGTCGCCGCCCACCTGGGCGCCCGGCGCGCGCACCAGTAGACCAGCACGCCGGTCGCCAGGCCGAGCAGGTGCTGCGCGGCGGTGACCGCGCCGAACGAGTGGAACGGTTCGAGCGCCTTCATGAAGGCCGAGTAACCGGCCGGACGCACCAGGTCGGGGCGCGGATGGAAGACGGTGACGATGTAGGTGTAGGAGTCGGGGAACCACAGGGCCGGGCGGTAGCCCAGCATCGTGATCACCCGCAGCGCGGTGCCCAGGGTCAGGATCGCCAGGAACCAGCCGTGCCGCCGCACCAGCGAGGCCGTCCGGGCGGGGGCGCCGACGGGCGTCGCCTCCTCCACCTGTACGTTCTCCCGCTCCCGTTTCACCGGCACGTCGCGTACGCTACCCGCGTTTCTGACGATCTCGCGTAACCGGCGCCCACACCGGACGTGCGGCGGAGTCCCACCGCGCTCACCAGACGCACCTGACGCGCCGAAGGCCCGTGGCTGCGTCGCGGGGCCCGCGCGTTGGATACGCTCGCGATCACCGATGAGAATCGCCTGGCCGGACCGGACGCGCAGGCCGTCGGCGGGCCGGGTGCTCGCCGTGGTCTCGATCCTGCCTGCCCTGATCGTGGCCGGCTGGCTGCTCGCCGCGCTTCCGCTGCTGCTGGCGGGCTGGTACCAGCCGGTGCCCGCGCTGGTGCTCGGCGTGGTGGTGATCGGGCTGCTGTGCCGCTTCGCCGTTCGCGGGCCGCTGAAGGTCGTCGAGGCGACCGGGCGGCAGGTCGGCGCGGTCGTCGCCGTCGCGGTGGGGTCGGGTGTGTTCAACGCGATCACGCACACCGAGCAGTTGATCGTCAGGCGTGACCCCGCCACGTACGCGCAGTACGCCATCTGGCTGGCCCGGCACGGCTCGCTGCCGATCACCCCGCAGGTGGAGGCGTTCGGCGGGCCCGATCCGGCGCTCAAGTTCGACAGCATCGGGTTCTACCCCGCGGACGGGGCGGTGGTGCCGCAGTTCATGCCGGGACCGCCGCTGCTGTTCGCCGCGGGTGACTGGCTCGGCGGGCTCGGCGCCATGCTGCTGACACCGGCCGTGCTGGGGGCGCTGGCCGTGCTCACGCTGGCGGGGGTGGTGGGCCGGCTCGCCGGTGGACGCTGGGCGCCGGTGGCGGCGCTGGCCTTCGCGGTGAGCCTGCCGATCCTCTACACCTCGCGGACCACCTTCAGCGAGATCCCCTCGCTGGTGCTGCTGTTCGGCGGCCTGGCGCTGGTCCACGACGCTCTGTCGCGGGAGGACAGGTCGCGGGGCTGGGCGGCGGGGCTGGGCGGGCTGGTGTTCGGGCTGGCCGTGCTGGTCAGGATCGACGGGCTGCGTGACGTGCTGCCGGTCCTGGCGTTCGCCGGGGCGCTGATCGCCTGGCGGCGCCTCGGCAGGCCCCAGGGGGCGCTCGGGTTGCCGCTCCTGGCCGGGCTCGCGACCGGTGCGGGGTTGGGGCTGCTGGCGGCGTACGTGCTGGCGCGGCCGTATATGTCCCATCTGTCCAAGTCGGTCAATCCGCTGCTGGCCATCTGCGCCGCCGTTCTCCTGCTCACCCTGGCGGGCGCGCTCGCCGCGCCCCGGCTGGCCCGCATCCGGCTGCCCAGGTGGCTTCCGAACGTGGGAGCCGCGCTGGTCGTCCTGGTCATGGTGGGACTGGCCGTGAGGCCGTGGCTGCAGACCGTGCGACGGGTGGCCACGACGCAGGAAGACCGGCTCACCTCCGAGTTCATCAGACAGACGCAGAAGGCCAACGGCCTGCCCGTCGACGGCACCCGGCTGTACTCGGAGCTGTCCCTGCACTGGGTGAGCTGGTACGTCGGCATCCCCGTGATCGTCCTGGCCACGCTCGCCGCGGCGGTGCTGGTGCGGCGGCTGCTCAGGAACGGCACCCCGGCCGAGTGGCTGCTGCCGCTGGCCGTCATCGGCTGGACCACGGTGACCACGCTGCTGCGCCCGGAGATCACCCCCGACCATCCGTGGGCCGCGCGCCGGCTGGTCCCGGTGGTGATCCCCGGGATGATCCTGCTGGCGGTGTGGGGGCTGGAGTGGGTGCGCACCCGGGCGCCCATGCGTGGGTACGGCCGGTGGATCGCCGTCGTGGGCGCCCTGCTCATCCTGGTGCCACCGGCCATCACCTCGATCGGGACCGCGTTCACCCCGGTGGAGCGGGGCGAGCGAGCGGCCGTCGAGGCGATGTGCGCCAAGATCCCGCCGAACGCCTCGGTGCTGATCATCGAGCGGGTGACGGCCAACCGGTTCACCCAGGTCGTCCGGGGCATGTGCGACCGCCCGACGGCCCAGGTTCTGGTGGAGGCCGGGAAGAATACGGCAAAGGAAGAAGACGTGCGCCGCCTGATCGAGCGCGTCCGCGCCGTCGGACGCGTCCCGGTCCTGCTGGCCGCCGAAGCGGGCCAGGTCGCCCCGTACGGTCCGAAGACGCAGGTCATGGCCCTGGTGTCGCGGCAGGACGAGCGCTCGCTCATCGACGCGCCGAACGGCACCTGGGGGTTCGGGATCAGCGTGTGGATGGCCGTTGCCTGACCTGTGTGTGGACTTTTCTCCCTGCTGGGCAGAGTACCCTCGACGCACGTGAGCACGTCTGAGACCCCCCAGAGTGGAAACGCCGTGGAAGAAGCGCCATACGTCACGATCGTCCTGCCCTGTTACAACGAGCAGGATCACGTCATCGACGAGGTCGAGCGCATCACCAAGGCGATGGACTCCAGCGGCTACACCTACGAGCTGGTGGCGGTCGACGACTGCTCCACCGACGAGACGCTGGCCAGGCTGCAGGAGGCCGCGCCCCGGTTCGAGCACCTGCGGATCCGCGCCTTCCACCGCAACGGCGGGTCGGGCACCGTGCGCCGCATCGGCACGCAGGAGGCCAGGGGCGAGATCGTCGTCTGGACCGACGCGGACATGACCTACCCCAACGAGCGCATCCCCGAGCTGGTCCAGATCCTGGAGAAGGACACGACCGTCGACCAGGTGGTCGGCGCCCGCACCAGCGAGGAGGGGTCGCACAAGCTGCTGCGCGTCCCGGCCAAGTGGGTGATCCGCAAGGTGGCCGAGCAGCTCGCCGGGCAGAAGATCCCCGACCTCAACTCCGGGCTGCGCGCGTTCCGCAAGTCGGTGGCCAAGCCCTATCTGCGGCTGCTGCCGCCCGGGTTCTCCTGCGTCACGACGATCACGCTGTCGTTCCTGTCGAACCAGCACGACGTCTACTACATGCCGATCGGCTACGCCAAGCGGGCGGGCAAGTCGAAGTTCAGCTTCGTCTCCGACGCCTACCGCTACATCCTGCAGGTGCTGCGGATGATCATGTACTTCAACCCGCTCAAGGTGCTCATGCCGCCCGCGTTGTGGCTGGTGGCGATCGGGTTCGTCAAGGGGATCTGGGACATGATCCAGCATCCGTTCTACTTCCCGGCCAACACCGTCATGATCTTCCTGTCGGGACTGCTCATCGGGTCCGTGGCGCTGCTGGCCGACCTGATCGTGCGCTCGCGGGGCGAATAGCGTGCGCATCGCCATCGTCGGCCCCACCTATCCCTACAAAGGGGGCGGGGCGCAGCACACCACCGAGCTGGCGCACCGGCTGACGGCACTCGGCCACGACGTGGTGATCGAGTCATGGCGGGCGCAATACCCGGCCTTCCTCTATCCGGGGCAGCAGACGATCTCGGCGCCCGAGGGCACCCCCTTCCCCAAGACGCTGCGCCGGCTCGACTGGCGCAATCCCGGCGGCTGGGTGGCGTGCGGGCGCCGGCTGCGCTCGGCCGACCTGGTGATCCTGGCCGTCCTGAGCCCGGTGCAGGTGCCGGCCTACCTCGGCATCCTGTACGGCCTGGGCGGCAAGGCCAGGACCGTCGCCCTGTGCCACAACGTGCTGCCGCACGAGCGCAAGCCCTACGACCGGCCGCTGATGAAGGCGCTGCTCAACCGGGTCGACGCCGTGCTCACCCACTCCGACCAGCAGGCGGAGCTGGCGGCGTCCCTGACCGGCAAGCCTGTCAGCGTGGCCGGGCTGCCGCCGCATCTGCCGTCCACGACCGGGGAGCGTTCCGCCGAGGTGCACGGGCGGCTGCTGTTCTTCGGCATCGTCCGGCCGTACAAGGGGCTCGACCTGCTGCTGCGCGCCCTGCCGGAGGGGGTCGGGCTGACCGTGGCGGGTGAGTTCTGGGGCGGGCTCGACGGGACCCAGGCGTTGATCGGTGAGCTGGGCATCGGCGACCGGGTGGAGCTCCGGCCCGGTTACGTGGCCGCCGAGGACGTGCCGAAGCTGTTCGCCGCGGCGGACGCGCTCGTCCTGCCCTACCGCAACGCGACCGCCAGCCAGAACGTCTGGCTCGGGCACGAGCACGGCGTGCCGGTGATCGCCACCCGCGTCGGCGCGCTCGCCGACCACATCACGGACGGCGTCGACGGGCTGCTGGTCGAGCCGGACGACGTCGAGGCGCTCCACGGGGCGATCAAGCGGTTCTACGCCCCGGGCGAGCCCGAGCGGTTGCGGTCGGGCGTCAAGGCGGTCGACCCGGAGCCGTTCTGGTCGTCGTACTCCGCGGTGCTCCTCGACGCCTGACGGCCCAGCAGGAAGGCGATGCCCGCGGCGACGGCGTCGCCCAGGGTGAACGCCACCCGCGACACCACCGCCACCGCGTAGGCCGGGCCGGTGCCGAGCAGCGGCGAGAGCACGAGGATCATGGCGCCCTCGCGCACCCCGACCCCGGCGGGCACGACGAACGTCAGCAGCCCGGTGGCCCAGGCGAACGCGTAGGCCCCGGTCGCCACCACGTAGAGGTCCCACCTGCCCGACAGCAGCCAGGTGTGCAGGCCGTACACGAACCAGCCCAAAGCGGTCCAGCCCACCGCGACCAGCACGGTACGGCCGGGCAGCACGCTTTCGAGCGGCTCCTTGCGCGCCAGACGCAGGGCCAGGTTGAGACCCCAGGTGAGCACCTTGGGATGCAGGCACACGATGATCACGGGGACCAGCAGCAGGAGGTACCATGCCTGGCGCACGGCCTGTTGCGTCGCCAGCGTCGCGGCGGCGATCGACAGCGCGACCCCCAGGTTGATCACCAGGGACAGCGAGATGCAGGCGAACGTCCGGCGCGGCGGGCTGCCGTGGTCGCGGCCGAGCTCCATCATCGCCGCGTACGCCCACACAGAGCCGGGGATGTACTTGCCGAGCTGGCCCACGAACATGATCCGCCCGGCCACCGGCAACGGCAGCGGCGACCCGAGCCCGGCCAGCACTCCACGCCAGGCGAGCAGCATGCAGAACTGCCCGGCCAGCACCGCGGCGAACGCCCCGAGCACCGCCCACGGCGACAGCGCGGTCACGGCCGCGGTGGTCTCACCCCAGTTCCTGGCCAGTCCGTAGCCGAGGAAACCGAGCGCGACCAGCGCCAGGACGACGCGCAGCAGGCGGCGGAGCATTGGCCAAGGCTAACCGGGGGCGGTCACGGATAGCCAGACGATCGGGTCTTCGATCGTTCGGCGCCTCTCGTACGCGGGTACTGTTGGGCGGCGTGGGTAAGGAACGGGTCGCGCAGTTGGAGTACTCCGAGTTCCAGTCGGCGATGCTTGACGAGGAGAAACGCCGGCGCAAGGCCGCCAAGATCATCGCGGTGGTGGAGCACTTCCACGGCCCGCTCGGCGGGCTGACCGTCGGCGACGTCGGCTGCTCGGCCGGGTTCATCGCCGACGAGCTGGCCGGCGCCGGGGCCGAGCACACGCTGGGCATCGACATCGACGTGCCCGGGCTGCGCAAGGCGGCCGACCGGTTCGGTGAGCGGGTGGCGTTCGTCTGCGGCGACGGCACCGCGCTGCCGTTCCCCGACGGGTCGCTCGACGTGCTGGTGTTCAACCACATCTACGAGCACGTGGTCGACCCTGACGCCGTGGTCGCCGAGATGCACCGGGTGCTGTCCGACGACGGCGTGCTCTACCTGGGGCTGGGCAACCGGCTCGGCGTCATGGAGCCGCACTACAAGCTGCCCTTCCTGTCCTACCTGCCGCCCGCGCTCGCCGACCGCTACGTGCGCGCCTTCGGCCGCGCCGACCACTACTACGAGCGCTACCGCACCCGGCGCGGGCTACGCCGGATGCTGCGGGCCTTCCACGTGTGGGACTACACCTTCCCGGTGCTGGCCACGCCGACGCGGTTCGCCGGGTCCGAGCTGTTCCCCGGCGCGCTGGGCCGCGTGGTGCGAACCGTGCTGGCGCGCACCCCGCGCGCGGTGCTGCGCCTGCTCCTGCCGATCGTGCCCACCTACCTGTGGGTGGCGACGAAGACGCCCCGGCGCCCGGCGGGCGCCGACCTCCCGCAGCCGCCCGAGCGGGTCCGCCCGCTGTGAGCACCATCAAGCCCGGCACATCCGGCAAGGCGCCCGGCTTGCGGAAGGCCGTGCGGTTCGGGTTCCTGCTGGTCGCCCTCGGGTTCGGCGGGTGGGCCGTGGCGTCGCAGTGGGACGCCGTGGTCGCCGGGTTCGCCCGGCTGAGCTGGCCGCTGCTCGCCGCCTCCCTGGTCGGGGTGGTGGCCGCGCTGCTGTGCGCCATGATGACCTGGCGCACCCTGCTGGCCGACCTCGGCTCGCCGCTGCCCCTGCGCCCCGCCGCCAAGGTGTTCTTCGTCGGCCAGCTCGGCAAGTACATCCCCGGCGCGGTCTGGCCGGTCCTGGCCCAAATGGAGATGGGCCGCGACCTCGGCGTGCCCCGCCCGCGCAGCGCGGCGGCGTTCTTCCTGATGATGCCGATCCAGCTGGCCAGCGGCCTGCTCGTCACGCTGGCCATGCTCGGCTGGGACCGGTTCGGCTGGCTGCTGCTCCTCGTCCCCGTGCTGCTGGTGCTGCTGGAGCCCAAGGTGATCAACGGGCTGATCGGGTTCGGGCTGCGTAAGCTCAAGCGCGAGCCCCTCGAACGCCGGCTGACCCGGCGCGGCATGCTCACCGCGCTCGGCTGGGCCCTGGCCGGCTGGATCTCCTACGGCGTGCACCTCTACTTCATCGTGCCGCAGAGCGGCCTGCTCTTCGCCATCGGCGCCTTCGCCCTGTCGTGGTCCCTGGGCATCATGTCGTTCGTCGTTCCCGCCGGTGCCGGTGTGCGGGAAGTGGTCATGGTGGGCGTGCTGTCGCCGGTGATGCCCGCCGGGCCGGCCATCGCCGTGGCTCTTTCATCGCGGATCGTCATCATCATTGGCGACCTGATCTGCGCGGGTATGGCGGGAATCGCAGCTCGGCGCGACTCGGTGTGATTTGGACCACGATTTGGGGCTCAGTGGTCATAAGCTGAACCGTAGAGGGGGGCGAAAGGTCCCACGTTGATCTTGAGGGGAGAAGATCTTCGTAATGCCTCGAGTGCTCGTCGACGCCGCGGCGGTCCCCGCGGACCGTGGGGCGTTGATCAGATACGTGGACGGGCTCGTCGCCGGTCTCGACCGGGCGGGTGCCGACCTCGCGGTGGTCTGCCAGCGCGCCGACGCCGACCGCTATGGGCGGCTCGCGCCCTCGGCCCGGATCATGCCTGGCCCCGTCGCCATCACCAACCGGGCGGCCAGGCTCGCCTGGGAGCAGACCGGAGTGCCGCTGCTCGCCCGCCAGGCGGGGGCGCAGGTCATCCACGCCCCCTACTACTCGATGCCGATCCGCGCGGGCCTGCCCACGGTGGTGACCGTGCACGACGTCACCTGGTTCACCGAGCCCGACCAGCACAGCCCGGTCCGGGCCTCGTTCTTCAGGTCCGCCACCCGCACCTCCGTACGTCACGCCACCCGCGTCATCGTGCCGTCCAAGGCGACCAGGGACGAGCTGATCCGCGTGCTCGCCGCCGATCCGACCCGCATCGACGTCGCCTACCACGGCGTGGACCAGCGGGTCTTCCACCCGCCGAGCGACGCCGAGATGCTCCGCGCGGTCACCAGGTGCGGCCTGCACGGCCAGCCGTACGTGGCCTTCCTCGGCGCGCTCGACCCGCGCAAGAACGTGCCCAACCTGATCCGCGGCTTCGCCATGGCCGTCAAGAGCCTGGACCACCCGCCCGCGCTGGTGCTCGGCGGCGGGGTCCACGAGGACGACGTCGACGAGGCCTGCCGGGAGGTCGAGGCCACCGTCAAGGTGGTGCGGCCGGGCTACCTGAGCATCCCGGACCTGCCGGGGTTCCTCGGCGGGGCGGTCGTGGTGGCGTTCCCGTCGCGCGGCGAGGGGTTCGGGCTGCCCGTGCTGGAGGCGATGGCCTGCGGCGCGCCGGTGCTCACCACCCACCGCACCTCGCTGCCCGAGGTGGGCGGCGACGCGGTCGCCTACACCGAGCCCGACGCCGACAGCATCGCCAGAGAGCTGGGCCAGCTGCTCGCCTCCACCGAGCGGCGGCTGCAGCTACGCGAGGCGGGTCTGGCCAGAGCCCGCGAGTTCACCTGGGAGGCGTCCGTGGAGGCGCATCTCAGCTCCTACCAGCGCGCGATCGAATAGTTGGATAACCTCACCGAGTGATGGAGAGCTCTTTGCCAGACCTTGAGGCGATCCTCCTGGTCGGAGGGCAGGGCACGCGCCTGCGTCCGCTGACACTGGGCACGCCCAAGCCGCTGCTTCCCACCGCCGGAGTGCCGTTCCTGGCACATCAACTGGCCCGTGCCCGATCCTTCGGGGTGCGCCGGATCGTCTTCGCGACCTCCTACAAAGCCTCGATGTTCGAGCCCGTCTTCGGTGACGGGGAGGCGTTCGGGCTCTCGCTCGAATACATGACCGAGGAGACGCCGCTCGGCACCGGCGGCGCGATCCGCAACGCCGCCGAGGCGCTCACCTCGGGTCCTGGCGATCCCGTGCTCATACTCAACGGCGACATCCTGTCCGGCCACGACATAGGCGACCAGGTTCGCACCCATGTGGACCGTTCCGCTGCTGTAACGCTCCATCTGACGGAGGTCGACGATCCGACCCGGTTCGGCTGCGTGCCCACCGACGACGACGGGCGGGTGACCGACTTCCTGGAGAAGACGCCCAACCCGGTGACCAACCGCATCAACGCGGGCTGCTACGTGTTCACCCGCTCGGTCATCGACCAGATCCCCAGGGGCGAGGTCGTGTCCGTCGAGCGACAGACCTTCCCGGGGCTCATCGAGTCGGGCGAGCTCGTGCTGGGCTACGCCGACCGCACCTACTGGCTCGACGTCGGCACGCCCGCCGCGTTCGTCCGCGGCTCGCGCGACCTGGTGCTCGGCCGGCTGGCCTCGCCCGCGCTGCCCGGCCCGACCGGCGAATACCTGGCGCTCGACGGGGCCGTGGTCTCGCCGGAGGCCAAGGTGCAGGGCGGCTCGACGGTGGGGGCGCGCGTCGTGGTCGAGGCGGGCGCCTCGGTGCTGGGCAGCGTGCTGGCCGACGACTGCGTGATCCACGCGGGCGCGTCCGTGACGGACTCGGTGGTGGGCCGGGGGGCGCGGGTGTGCGCGGGCGCGGTGGTGTGCGACGCGGTGATCGGCGACGGCGCGGTGGTGGGCCCGGGCAACGAACTCCAGGCAGGTGTACGCATTTGGCCTGGCATCGAGCTTCCTGAGCGCGCTGTTCGCTATTCAAGCGACGTCTAAACCCTTTTTTCTTCCTGTACGGCAAGCGGTGGGCACCCGCCACCCGCCATACAGGGCTGGGGGCCTCCAGGAATACGCCCGCTGAACCCGCACATGGCCGGCCGCCGATACGCGCGCCCCTGACAAGGGCCACCGGCGCCCGGAGGCGTACGGGGACGGCAGACTGTAGGGGTGATGGAGCGGTGGTGGGAGCCTGGGCGTGTGCTGGACCTGGGCCTTGTGCTGGGCCCGCACCGGCGCGGCACCGGCGATCCCACCTGGCGCACCACGCACGACGGTGCCGTGTGGCGCACCTCCCGAACCCCCGACGGCCCTGGCACCCTGCGGGTGAGCGTGCGGGCGGGGAGCGTGTGCGGGCAGGCATGGGGGCCGGGCGCCGCGTGGCTGCTCGAGGCGTTGCCCGCCCTGCTCGGGGCCGATGACGACGCCTCGGGGTTCAGCGTGCGACACGCCGTGCTGGAGGACGTGGCCAGGAAGCACGCGGGGTTGCGCATCGGCAGGACGGGCCGGGTCATGGAGGCCCTGGTGCCTGCCGTACTTGAGCAGAAGGTCGTCGGGCGTGAGGCGTGGCGGGCCTGGCGGTGGTTGCTGAACCGCTATGGGGAGCCCGCTCCGGGACCCGCGCCCGACGGGATGCGGGTCGTGCCCGAGACGGGCGTGTGGCGGGAGGTGCCGTCCTGGCACTGGCATCGGGCCGGTGCCGAGGCCGTGCGGGCCAGGACGATCGCCACGGCGGCCTGGCACGCCGCCAAGCTGGAGGCCGCCGCCACCAGCGAGGAGCTCGACCGGTTGCTGCGGGCTCTGCCGGGCATCGGGGTGTGGACGTCGGCGGAGGTGCGTCAGCGGGCCTTCGGCGATCCCGACGCTGTGAGCGTGGGCGACTTCCACCTGGCCACGCTGGTGGGCTACACGCTGACCGGCGAGAAGACCGACGATCCTGGCATGATGCGGCTGCTGGAGCCCTACATGGGCCACCGGCACCGGGCGACGGTCCTGATCTACCTCACCGGGCTGCGGCCGCCCGCGCGCGGGCCGAGAATGCCGGTGCGCGACTACCGCGCCTTTTGACCCTCCCCTAGGTGCGGGTCGTGAACCCAGCCCGTCGTAGTGTGCCGGTATGAGTCTCGTAAGTGATTCCGCACTCCGCCGTGCTCTCGCCCGGGCCCGCGACGGCAAGACCCTCGACGTCACCGAGGCGGCCGTGCTGCTCCACGCCCGCGATGAGCACCTTGACGCGTTGCTCGAACACGCCTCCCGGATCCGGGATGCCGGATTGACGGCGGTCGGGAGGGAAGGCGTCATCACGTACAGCAGGAAAGTGTTCATCCCGTTGACCAGGCTCTGCCGGGACCGTTGCGGTTACTGCACGTTCGCGACGGCGCCGAACAAACTGCCCGCGCCGTTCCTGAGTCCTGACGAGGTGCTGGAGATCGCCGCCCAGGGGGCGGCGATGGGGTGCAAGGAGGCGCTGTTCACGCTGGGGGACCGGCCCGAGGACCGCTGGCACCAGGCCCGCGAGTGGCTCGACGCGCACGGCTATGACGACACGCTGTCGTACGTGCGCGCGATGGCGATCAGGGTGCTGGAGGAGACCGGGCTGCTGCCGCACCTGAACCCCGGCGTGCTGAGCTGGCGCGACCTGCAGCGGCTCAAGCCGGTCGCGCCGTCGATGGGCATGATGCTGGAGACGACCTCGCGGCGGCTGTTCGAGGAGAAGGGGGCGGCCCACTACGGGTCTCCGGACAAGGATCCGGCGGTACGGCTGCGCGTGCTGGAGGACGCGGGCCGCTCGAACGTGCCGTTCACCACCGGGATCCTGATCGGCATCGGCGAGACCATCGAGGACCGAGCCGAGTCGATCTTCGCGATCCGGCGGGTGGCGCGCGAGTACGGCGGTGTCCAGGAGGTCATCGTCCAGAACTTCCGCGCCAAGCCCGACACCGCCATGCGCGGCCTGCCGGACGCCGACCTGCAGGAGCTGGCCGCCACGATCGCGGTGGCCCGGCTCGTCCTGGGGCCCCGGGTACGGCTGCAGGCGCCGCCGAACCTGGTCGACGCCGAGTACGAGCTGATGATCCGGGCCGGGATCGACGACTGGGGCGGGGTGTCGCCGCTGACGCCCGACCACGTCAACCCCGAGCGGCCGTGGCCGCAGATCGACGACCTGGCGGCACGGACCGGGGAGGCGGGGTTCCAGCTGCGGGAGCGGCTGACGATCTATCCGGAGTATGTGCTGGCGGGGGAGCCGTGGCTGGACCCTCGGCTGTTCGCGCACGTGGCGGCGCTGGCGGATCCGGTCACGGGGCTGGCGCGGGAGGACGCGGTGCTCCAGGGGCGGCCGTGGCAGGAGCCGGATGGGGGATTCGCGGCTTCTGGACGGGTGGATCTACACGTCGAGGTGGACACGACGGGCCGGACCAACGACCGGCGCGACGACTTCGACAACGTCTACGGAGACTGGGAGGCCCTGCGCGAGCGCCTGGACTCCGGCGCGGCTGGGGGGCATACGCCGTCCGAGGTGCGGGCGGCGTTGCGGCGGGCGGAGGCGGATCCGGCGGGGTTGAGTGAGGCCGAGGCCGTGGCGTTGCTGTCGGCCGACGGCGGGGCGCTCGACGAGCTGGCCCGCATCGCCGACGACCTGCGCGCGCAGGCGGTCGGCGACGAGGTGACGTACGTCGTCAACAGGAACATCAACTTCACCAACGTCTGCTACACCGGCTGCCGCTTCTGCGCGTTCGCCCAGCGCAGGACCGATGCCGACGCCTACACGCTCAGCCTGGACCAGGTGGCCGACCGTGCGGAGGAGGCGTGGCGGGCCGGGGCGACCGAGGTGTGCATGCAGGGCGGCATTCACCCCGACCTGCCGGGCACCGCCTACTTCGACCTCGCCAAGGCGGTCAAGGCCAGGACGCCGGGCATGCACGTGCACGCCTTCTCCCCGATGGAGGTCATCAACGGCGCCAGCCGGACGAACCTGTCCATCGAGGACTGGCTGCACGCGGCCAAGGAGGCGGGCGTCGACTCGCTGCCGGGCACCGCGGCGGAGATCCTCGACGACGACGTCCGCTGGGTGCTCACCAAGGGCAAACTGCCCACCAAGGAGTGGATCGACGTCATCACCACCGCGCACCGGGTGGGCATCCCGACGACGTCCACGATGATGTACGGCCACGTGGACACCCACGTGCACTGGGTCAGGCACATCAAGCTGATCAGGCGGCTGCAGGAGGAGACCGGCGGGTTCTCGGAGTTCGTGCTGCTGCCGTTCGTGCACACCAGCTCGCCGATCTACCTGGCGGGCGTCGCCCGGCCGGGCCCGACCGCGCAGGAGAACCGGGCCGTGCACGCGCTGGCCAGGATCCTGCTGCACGGCGCGATCTCCAACATCCAGTGCTCCTGGGTCAAGCTCCAGGACGACCTGTGCCACCAGGTGCTCCAGGGCGGGGTGAACGACCTCGGCGGCACGCTGATGGAGGAGACCATCAGCCGGATGGCCGGGTCGGAGAACGGCTCGTACAAGACGATCAGCGAGCTGCGCGCGATGGTCGAGGTCACCGGCCGGCCGGTGCGGCAGCGGACGACGGAGTACGGCCGGCCCGACGACGAGCGGCTGGCCGCGTCGGCGGCGAGCGACGGTGTCTGCCAGAGCGTCAGGCGGGTACTCCCGATGGCGTAGTTATAACAAGTTCTACCGAGTCTTGCGCCAGTCGTGGGCGACGCTGGAAGAATCGGCAGTCCCCGAAGAGAGGTGCACCGTGCGGCTGGGTCGACACCGGGCGGCGCTGCCCGCCGAGCAGCGCCGCAGGAAGGCACTGCAACGCGGCCTGCTGGCGGGGGCGGGGGCGCTGGCCATCGTCACCGCCACCGTGGTCGTGCTCTTCGGCGGAGCCGGCGCGCTGTGCACGACACGAGAGCCTGTTCTGGTCAGCGTGGCCGCCGCGGTGGACATCGCTCCGGCGGCCATGGAGGCGGCCGGGAAGTTCAACGACGCCAAGAACTCGATCGGCGGCCGGTGCGTGCTCGTCCAGGTCACCGAGCAGCCTCCGGCCACCGTGCTGCGTACGCTGATCGGCGACCGGGCCGGCGTGCTGCGCGAGCGGCCCGACGGCTGGATCGCCGACTCCTCCGCCTGGATCCGGTTAGCCCGCAAGCAGGGCGCGAGCGCGCTGCCCACGGGGGAGAGCGTGGTGGCGACGTCGCCGCTGGTGTTCGCCACGCGGTCGTCGCTGGCGCAGCGCTTCTCCGTCGGCAAGACCGAGATGAACTGGCGGATGGTCTTCCCCTCCACCGTGCGGGGCCGGCTCACGCCCAACGCCAACGAGCCCGACATCGTGCGCGTCCCCGACCCGTCACTGGTCGGCGCGGGCATCGCCACGGTCGCCGCCGCCAGGGACGTCGTGGGCAACGGGCCCGAGGCCGACAAGGCGCTGACCGCGTTCGTCCGCTGGGCGCAGGCGGGCTCGGCGCCCGACTATCGCTCGATGCTGGCCGCTGTGGACGACCACACGTTCTGGCAGCGGCCGGTGGTCATCGTGCCCGAGCAGTCGGTGTGGACGCACAACCAGCAGCCCTCGGCTGACCCCGTCGTAGCGCTGCGCCCGCGTGAGGGCACGATCAATCTCGACTACCCGTACGTCGTCACCGCCACCGACCCCACGGTCGCCGAAGCCTCGACGCTCTTCGCCGACTGGCTACGCGGCGCCGAGGCCCAGGATCTGGTACGGCGGGCCGGCTTCCACTCGGGCGACGGCGCGCAGGGCCCGATCTCGCCGGGGCCGGAGATCCCGACGGGCGCCCCGAAGACCCGGCCCTCGGTGTCGCCCGAGGACATCGACGAGGCACTGCAGGCGTGGAGCAGGCTGGCGCCGCCGACGAACATCCTGGTGCTCGCCGACACCTCCAAGCACATGGCCGAGAAGCTGAAGGACACCACCCGGCTGGGCGTCTCGCTGGCCGCGGCCAAGATCGGGCTGCGGCTCTTCCCCGACACCACGTACATGGGGCTGTGGGAGTTCGCCGTCGGGCTCGGCCAGGCCAAGGGCTACCAGCAGCGCGTCAGCATGGGACCGATCAACCGCCCCGAGAGCGGCCAGCTGGTCCGCAGGAGCGTACTCGACCAGCTCACCACCACGATCACCGCGCATCCCGACCGTGACAGCTCGCTCTACGACGCGATACTCGGCGGCTTCCACGAGGTCGCGGGCAAGTATCGCGCGGAGATGAACAACACGCTCCTGGTGATCACCGCGGGCAAGGACGACGGTCGCGGCATCAAGCTGCCGCAGCTGATCAGCAAGCTCCGCGAGGAGTGGGACCCGAACAAGCCCATCCAGATCGTCATCATCGCCTTCGGCAACGCGGACCGGGCGAGCCTGTCCGACATCACGTCGGTCACGAACGGCTCCCTGCACATCGCCCAGCAGCCGGACGAGATCATCGACGTCTTCCTCGCCGCGCTCGCCCGCCGCCTGTGCCACCCCACCTGCAAGCCGACGACGTATTGAGGAAGACACGTAATGAGGGGGCGCCGGGAAGCCCCGGCACCCCCTCGCTCGCTCGTGAATTCCGCGCGCTAGACGCGCTGCCATAGCGCCGGTACGTTCGGCGGCTCCCATCCGGGGAGTGAGGTGTGCGCCTGGATGCACTTGTACGACAGCCCGGCGTACGTGACCATCGCGCCCACCGCGTACGCGACATTCGGCGCCCAGGTGCCACCCGGCGAGGTCACCGTCGGGGTCGGCGTGGGTGTCGGGGTGGGGGTCGGAGTGGGCGTGGGGGTCGGGTTCCCGCCGCCGCCGCCGAACCTCAGGTCGACGCAGGAGTAGAAGGCGTTGGACGTGTCGGCGATGTTCCAGATCGCCAGGACCTTCTGCCGGCCGCTGTAGCCGGCGAAGTTCACGGTGTGGGTGACCGTCGCCGGTGGCTGGGCTCCTCCGTCGTTGAACGAGGCGACCCGGGTGTTGCCGATGAAGTACTCCCAGGTGCTGGTGGAGTGCCTGGCGGTGAGCGTCCACCTGAAGGTCACCGAGTTGCCGACCGAGGTGACCGGCCAGGGCTTGGACTCGTCGCTGAGCTGGGCGAAGCGGGCGTTGTTGGCGTGGCAGTTACGCAGCCCCTTCGGCCCTTCCACGCTCTGCGGCTCGTAGATGATGTCGCCGCAGTTGGGCACCTGACCCTGCGCGCAGAAGGCCTGACGGCTGGGCGGGGAGTTGATGTAGCCGTGCGCCAGGGCCGGCTCGGCGACGTAGACCGTGGCGGCGATCGAGACCACCGCCACGGTGAGTAACGTGAGCATCCTTCTCATGGAGTGCTCCTTTACATGGGGGGATGCTCCGAATGTAAAGGAAACCTTATTAACGGTAAATGGGCCCTTGACTGCCTTTGACTGGCTGTCAGCGCGTCAGGATGAAGTCGTGCGGATCGCGGGGCGGACGGTCCCGGGGCGGGGCCGCCGCGTGGCCCACCGCGACGCAGCCCATCGGGTCCCACGACTCCGGCAGGTCGAGCACCTCGCGCACCACCGGGCGGCAGAACATCGTGGACGACACCCACGCCGAGCCGAGTCCCTCGACGGCCAGCTGGATGAGGAAGTTCTCGACGCCCGCGCCCGTCGCCACGATGAACATCTCGCGTTCGGAGGCGTTGCGCCGCTCGTCACGGTAGGTGTGTGAGCCCTCCATCACCAGGCACGGCACGACCAGGTAGGGGGCGTTGCGCAGCACGTCACCGCGCCTGACCCGCTTGGTGATCGACTCCTCGGTGAACCCGTCGGCCCGCAGGTCGGCGATCCAGGCATCACGCATGGCGTCGAGCAGCTTCACCTTCGTCTGCGCCGACTCCACGAGCACGAACCGCCACGGGGTCGTGTGGTGCGGCGCCGGCGCGGCGATGCCCGCCGCCACCGCCCGGCGTACGGCATCGGAGTCGACCGGCTCGGCGGAGAACTCCCTGATCGTCCGGCGGGCGAACACCACGTCACGCGAGCCATAGCGGAACATGTCCTCGTCGGCCGGCCGGACCAGCGCCCGGACGCCCGGCCCGTCCTCCTCGGTCACCAGGTGGGACAGGCCGCGTACGACGGCCATGGGCACGCCCGCGAGCTTGCCCTTGACCAGCTCGGCGGCGGCGGCGATCTCGTCGATCAGGGCGGTCACGGTGGCGCTGAGCGGGTTGCCGTGGGTGTCGGCGCCGCCACGCAGGTCTTCGAGCGGGGTCACGCCGGCGGCGCCGATCGCCACGTCGGTCAGCCCGTGGCGCCACGGGCGGCCGAAGGTGTCGGAGATGATCACGCCCACCCGTGCGCGGGTGGCCAAGGCCGCGCGGATGCGCTGGGCGGAGGCGTCGGAGTCCTCGGGGAGCAGCAGGACCGTGCCGGGGGCGGTGTTGGAGGCGTCGACCCCGGCGGCGGCCATGACGAAGCCGTGGCGGGTCTGCGAGATGACGGTGTCGCCGCGCCTGGCCACCACGCGCTCGGTCTCTTCGGCGATGGCGGCCAGGCGGTCGGGGGCCTGGCGGACCCGGCCCTCGGCCTTGCTCACGATCTTGGAGGTGATGACGAGGATGTCGCCGTCACGCAGGTCGGCGTCGCCGAGCAGGGCCGCGATGTCGTCACCGGGCCGCACCTCACCGATGCCCGGGACTCCGAACACCTCGACACGACCGGCCGGACTCATGGGGGTCATCGGGCGAGCTCCAGGGCCAGGTCGAGGGTGGCGCGGGCGATGTCGGCCGCCGCGTCGGCGTCGTGCATGATCAGCGGTCGTGACTCCACCCTGACCCCGTCGAGAGCGACGCCGGAATCCTCCTCGGCGACCAGCCAGCCGTCGATCAGCTCCGCGCCGTAGAGGTCCAGCACCGCCTGGGCGCTGGTCTCGACGCCGATCGCGGTCAGGCAGGCGTCGGCCATGCCGCGCACCGGCGCCCCGCCGATGATGGGGGAGACGCCCACCACGGTCTTGGCCAGCAGCGCCTCGCGGATGCCCGGCACCTGAAGGATCGTGCCGATGCTCACCACCGGGTTGGACGGCGGCAGGATCACCACGTCGGCTTCCGCGATGGCCTCCAGCACGCCGGGCGCCGGCTTGGCGGTCTCGACCCCGACCAGCGCGATCGACTCGGCGGGGATGGCGGCGCGCAGGCGTACCCACCACTCCTGGAAGTGGATCGCCCGCCGCCCGCGCTCGTCGGAGACCACGACGTGCGTCTCGCAGCGGTCGTCGCTCATCGGCAGCAGGCGCACGCCCGGCTGCCAGCGCGCGCACAGCGCCTCGGTGATCTGGGAGAGCGGGTAGCCGGCCTCCAGCATCTGCGACCGGACGATGTGCGTGGCGAAGTCGCGGTCGCCCAGCCCGAACCACTGCGGTTCGACCCCGTAGGCGGCCAGCTCCTCCTTGACGGCATGGGACTCCTTGGCGCGGCCCCAGCCCTGTTCCTCGTCGATGCCGCCGCCCAGGGTGTACATGACAGTGTCGAGGTCAGGGCAGACGCGCAGGCCGAACAGGGTGATGTCGTCGCCCGTGTTGCCGATGACGGTGATCTGGGCGTCGGGGGCCGTCGCCCGCAGGCCACGCAGGAAGCGGGCGCCGCCGATGCCGCCGGCGAGGGACACGATGTGCATGCGGACCAGTCTCGCACCGGCCACCGACACGCCTGTCTCGGGAGGCGGCTTTACAACGCTTCGGTCTCCGAAAAACCCAGCAAACCATGCTTTATGTGGACGTCTAGCACGTAAGAGGTTGCTCGGACATCCGCCGCCAAAGTCATCGATGTGGCAAACTCCCTTCGGGCCAAAGGGTCCGATGGGGGTACTTGTGAGCAAACTTGACGTCGCCCGGCTGAGGGAGCCGGCCGCCTGGCTCATGCTCGCCGGCGGCGGACTGAACATCCTCGTGGCCATCGGCAAGGTCCTGGTCAGCTCTTCGGGCTCCGTGGTCGCCGACCTCTCCTTCGCGGACCGTGCCTTCAGCAACTTCGCGAACTTCACCAGCCCCGTCACCACGGCGCTGCTCCTCGGCTCGGTAGTGCTGCTCACCAAGGTCGGCACACCGTCGTCCCAGGCCAAGCCGGTCGCGTTCGGCGCGGCGGCCATGCTCGGCATCGCCACCCTGTTCGGCGCGATCACGCTGATCCTCGGGCTCTTCGCGGGCAGCGGTGCGCGGCTGACGGCGGAGTTCGTGATCAGGGGCGTGCCGGTGCTCGCGCTGACGGCCATCGCGCTGGTCTACCTGCTCCCACAGGTCCTGCCCGACCGCCCCGCCGTCCAGCCCCAGCAGGGGTACGGCCAGCAGTTCCCCAACGCCCCTTACGGTCAGCAGCCCCCCAGCCAGCAGCAGCCGTACGGTCAGCAACTCCCCGATCAGCAGTCTTACGGTCAGCAACCCCCCAGCTATGGCGGCCAGCCCGAGCAGCCCGGCTACGCCCAGCAGCCTGCGGGCCCTGGCGGCCAGCCTGAGCAACCTGCTTATGGCCAGCAGCCGCCGAGCTACGGCGGTGAGCAGCCGGGTTATGGACAGCAGCCACCCAGTTACGGCGGTCCGGCTGTGGCGGAGCAGGCCGGTCAGGCCGGTTATGCCCAGCAGCCGCCCAGCTTCGGTGGCCAGCCGGACGGCTTCGGAGCTCCGGCGGAGCAGCCGGGCTACGGCCAGCAGCCTCCGGGCCCTGGCGGCCAGCCTGAGCAGCCCGCCTATGGTCAGCAGCCGCCGAGTTATGGTGGCGCGCCCGAGCAGCCCGCTTACGGCCAGCAGCCGCCCAGCTTCGGCGGCCAGCCCGAGCAGCCCCCCTACACTCCTGAGCCGGCCTCGACCCCCCAGCCGGTCACCGTCGCATTCCCCGCCACGACCGACCGAGACCAGCCAGACCAGGGCTTCCCCCAGCCCCAGCCCCAGCCTGGCTTTGGCCAGACGGACCCGAGCTTCCCGACGCCCGACGGCGGCCACCAGCCGAAGCCCGAGTACCAGCCCGCCCCCTACGTCCCCGCGGACAGCCAGCCGAGCGCCTTCTCCCAGCCGTTCAACACACCGGCCAACCAGGCGATCACCTACAACACCCCGGATAGCCAGGCGATCCCGTACAACACGCCGGACAACCAGCTGATCCCGTTCAGCACACCGGACAGCCAGGCGGCTTCGTACGTCCCCGCGGACAGCAAGCCCAACGCCTACGCCCCCATGGACAGCCAGGCGAACGCCTACCAGACGGTCGACAGCCAGCCGAACCCGTGGGCGCCCGCCGACCCAGCCCAACCCCCGGCGCAGAACCAAGCCCCGCCGCAGCCCCTGTTCGGCCAGCAGCCTTTCGGCCACAACGCCTTCGACCAGCCGCAGAGCCAGCCCCAGAGCCAACCGCAGGGCCAGCCCTTCACCGGCTTCTCGGGTCACGAGTACGCCACCCCGGCCGCCTACCAGGAGCCCGACCCGCCGGTGGACCCGCGTTCCCAGCAGCTCCTGGACGCCTACCAGCAGGCCGAGACCTACCAGCACTCGGCGGCCGGCGCCCCCTCCGACCTGCGCGTTCCCGACTACGCGAGCCAGCAGCAGGCCAGGCCGTACGACGACCCCTTCGGGCACCCGCAGCAACAGCAGCCGGGCTACCCGACGCAGCCTCCGGCCCACCAGGCGCCCGCCCATCAGGTCCCTTACGAGCCTCAGCCGGCTCAGTACGAGCCGCAGCCCTACCAGCCGCACCACCAGTCGCAGCCCCAGGCGGCCGGATGGGGCGACCACCCGGCGGAGTCCACTGTCCGGCTCGACCAGTCGATGTTCCGTGGTGACGCGCTGGGTGGCGACGCGCCCCGGCAGGGAGACGACCCGATCGACCCCACGGCCATATACAGCCCCAACGAGCCACGCAGGTAAGAGACCGTTAAAGCACGGCTAGAGAGAAGGTGGGCCACGGGCGGAAGTCTCTCCCGCCCTGGTACGGTTCGGACCACTGCCAGACGTTGCAACACCCCAGGCCAACGCCATGGAAACAGGGACGAGGCCGGGGTGCGAACATCACATGCCATGCACACCGGGGCGAGATCTGGTCTTTCCCCGGATACCGGCATGCCGCTTGACTCCACGTACGGCACACGCGTGTAATTACAACCATGTTGTTACGCCTTCCTGTGGGTGGGTAGTAAGGAAGGCGTTCCATGGGGGGCTCCATTGCGGGCGGGCGGCAGGGAGGTGTGCAGTGACCGATCTGGTCATCGCACAGGATGAGCTTGACGCTGAAGAACTCGGCTGGCAGGAGCGTGCGCTGTGCGCTCAGACGGATCCGGAGGCGTTCTTCCCGGAGAAGGGCGGCTCCACCCGAGAGGCCAAGAAGGTCTGCCGATCATGCGAAGTACGTGCGGAGTGCCTTGAGTACGCACTCGAACACGATGAGCGGTTCGGCATCTGGGGTGGGCTGTCCGAGCGGGAGCGCAGAAGGATCAAGCGAGAGGCCGTTTAGGGATATAAGGGTTAGCGATATATGGGATATATGAGAAGGGGTCGCACGGGCTGCCGTGGGACCCCTTTTCGCATGCGTGGTGGGCGGGTCGCCGATCACCGAACAGCCGCTGGCACCCGCCCGAACCTGGACCCCGCTCCCGAAGCCGACGGCCACGTCATCCGTGCTTCCCCGATGGGCGTGGCGTCCAGCCAGATCTGCTGGCCGTGGGGAGTGACGGTCATGCCGAACCGGTCGCGGCCGGGCTTGCCCCAGCTCACCCAGCGGAAGTAGGCATCGGTGACCTCCTCCCACAGAGGCCGCCGGCCTACCTGGTAGACCTCGTACTCCTCTGTGTTGGGTCGCCACGCCACGGTCGCCCAGGAGTACGCCTCGTCGGGGTCGGACACCCACATCCGGTACAGCTCTCCGTCTTCGTCCGGTTCCGCACTGCCGCTCGAGGTCAGGCCCGTCAGCGACGAGATGGCGAGGTCTGCTCCGGACGGAGCGTAGGCGATCGTGCGGGGGTCCACGCGCGTGGTGAAGCGGTGTTTGTCCTCTGGGCCACGGGCCGGGCGGTCCGCGACGGGACGCTGGGAGCGCATCATCATGTACGAGGCGAAGCCGAGGAAGCGGCCGTACGCGGTGCCGTCCGGGGCGACGACGAGCCGCAGGGCGTGGTTGTCGCCGAACCCGGGACAGTAGGGCAGCACGATCTCCCCGCCAGGACGGCACTGCTCCACCCACGTGTACGGCACGGTGCGGATGCCGCAGGTGACGTGAACCCGATCGAACGGCGCCCGCTCCGGGCAGCCGGCCGCGCCGTCGCCGACGATCAGATGCGGGTGCACGCCGGCCGCGCTCAGGTTCTTGGCGGCCTGGTCCGCCACCATGGGGTCGACCTCGATCGAGGTCACGTTCTCCGCGCCGACGAGATGGGACAGCAGGGCGGCGGTCCAGCCGGTGCCCGTGCCGATCTCCAGCACCCGGCGGCCTGGCACGGTGTCCAGGATCTGGAGCAGGTCCGCGACGGTGCTCGGCGCCGAGGCCGAAGAGGAGTAGCCGCCCACCTTGTCCCTGATGTCGGTGGCCCCGTCGTCGAGCTGGGTGACGATGGAGTGGGGCGAGTAGACCGCGTCCCACCAGGCGTCCGGGTCGGCGTCGCGGTCGATGATGTACGCGCTGTCGGGGGTGGTCGGCACGGGGAGCGCGACCGAAGGGATGAACAGATGGCGGGGCACCGCGCGGATCGCCCCTTTGACGCGTGGCCCGATGTCGTCGAACTCGTCGAGGTGCTCGATCAGGCGTTCAACCCCCTGCGCCGTGTCGTTCACTACTTCTTTCCGTCCTTCGAGTCGGCGCTGTGTGCGCCGTTGGAGGTCTTGTTCTGGTCCTTGTTGGAGCTGGCTTCTCGGCTCGCGGCGGATTTCGGATCGAGGGCCTCGGCCTTCGGGCTGTCGGGCTTCTCGTGCCTGCCCACAGATGCTCTCCTTCGCATGGAACGAATGAACACGCACGGTAATCGTATGGCTACTCTCTGCAACTAGGCAAGGGTTGCCAAACCTTCGACCGCCGCGCTGGTCCAGGCGGTCAGCGGCGGTCGTCGTAGCCCGGGTCGACGGTCTCGGGTGACAGGCCGAGGAGGGTGGCCACCTGCTCGACCACGGTGTCGTGCACCAGCGCCCCCAGCGTGTCGCGGTCACGGGCGCGGGCCTCCAGCGGCCGCCGGTAGATGACGACGGCGGCCGGATCCTGGCCGCGCGCGACGTCGGCGCGGCCGAACGGGATCGGTTCGGAGCCGAGCCGGGGCCCGTCGCCGAGCTCGCTCAGCGGCGGCACCTCCTCGACCGCGAACTCCACCGCCGCCAGCTGCTTGCCCCACTGCGGCCGGAGCCGGTCGACGGCGTCGAGCACGAGATCGTCGAACCGCTCGCTGCGTGATCTGGCGATCGGCACATGGGAGGGCGCGAGGGGGCCGCGCATGCCGCGACCGTGCCGGTCACGCCGTCTGGGGCCACGCCGTTGGTTCACACGGCAAGTGTACGGGGAGGCGGCTTCGGGGCAGTTGGGGAGAAAGGCTGCGACAGGTGTCCGAATTGTGGCGACACGCTCGTTAAGAGCGCCCAGATAGTGGCGCCTCGCACTCTTACCAGATACGGTCCCTCCGTGAGCCCCGTCCGCCGCTGTTCCCGCACCGCCTGCAGTCAGCCTGCAGTCTTCACGCTCACGTACGTATACGCCGACTCGACCGCTGTTCTCGGCCCTCTGGCGACGTACGCCGAGCCACACTGTTACGACCTGTGCGCCGAACACGCCGAGCGACTGACCGCTCCCCGCGGCTGGGAAGTGGTGCGGCTGCCCACGGACGGCACATCGCCCAGCTCCGACGACCTCGAGGCGCTGGCCAACGCCGTCAGGGAGGCCGCCAGGCCCGCGCCGTCAGGTGGCGGCGAGCCGGTCGGCCAAGGGGTCGAGGTCGGGCGGAGGGGGCACCTGCGCGTTCTTCGGTCCGCCCAGCAACATCGCGACCGGTAGGCTCGGTCGTACACGTGACGACCTAGGGGCGGAGCTGGAGAGTGGGCGACCTCGCCAAGATCTTCAAGGCGTACGACGTTCGCGGCGTGGTGCCTGACGAGCTGGACGAGCCGACCGCCGAGGCCGTGGGGGCGGCCTTCGTCGAGGTGACAGGGGCGCGATCGGTCGTGGTCGCGCATGACATGCGGGAGTCATCCGGGCCGCTGTCCGCGGCATTCGTGCGCGGGGCGCGCTCGCGCGGCGCCGACGTGGTGCACGCCGGGTTGGGCTCCACCGATCTGCTCTACTACGCCAGCGGCAGCCTGGGGCTGCCCGGTGTGATGTTCACCGCCAGCCACAACCCGGCCCGATACAACGGCATGAAGATGTGCCGCGCGGGCGCGGTGCCGATCGGCGGCGACAGCGGCCTCACCGAGATCCGCGACCGCGCGGCCGAGCTGCTTGGCAGAGCCGCCGAGCCGACCGGTTCGCTGATCGAGAAGGACCTGCTCCAGGGCTACGCCGACCACCTGCGCAAGCTGGTCGACCTGTCGAGCATCCGGCCGCTGAAGGTCGTCGCCGACGCGGGCAACGGCATGGGCGGTCACACCGTTCCGGCCGTCTTCGAGGGCCTGCCGATCGAGCTGATCCCGCTCTACTTCGAGCTCGACGGCTCCTTCCCCAACCACGAGGCCAACCCGCTGGAGCCGGCCAACCTGCGCGATCTGCAGCGAGCCGTCCGCGAGACGGGCGCCGACCTCGGGCTGGCCTTCGACGGCGACGCCGACCGGTGCTGGGTGATCGACGAGCGCGGCGAGTCGGTCTCGCCGTCCGCCGTCACGGCGCTGGTAGCCGTACGCGAGCTGGGCAAATACCCGGGCGCGACGATCATCCACAACCTGATCACGTCGGCGGGGGTGCCGGAGATCGTCCGCGAGCACGGCGGCGAGCCGGTGCGCACCCGCGTCGGGCATTCGTTCATCAAGGCCGAGATGGCCCGCACGGGCGCGGTCTTCGGCGGCGAGCACTCCGCCCACTACTACTTCCGCGATTTCTGGTTCGCCGACTCCGGCATGCTCGCGGCGATGCACGTGCTGGCCGCGCTCGGCGAGCAGGACCGCCCGCTGTCGGAGCTGATCGGCGCCTATGCGCGCTACCACGCCTCGGGCGAGATCAACAGCACGGTCGCCGACCAGGACGCGGCCCTCCAGTCCGTACGAGAGGCGTTCGGCTCCAGGGGGGCTGTCGACGAGCTCGACGGGCTCACCGTGACCGGCGCCGACTGGTGGTTCAACCTGCGCGCCTCCAACACCGAGCCGCTGCTGCGGCTCAACGCCGAGGCGGCTGACGAGAGCAAGATGACGGCGATACGGGACGAGGTCCTCGCCATGGTTAGAGGGGTGTCAGTGTGAAGATCGACGACTGGCTGCTGGAGATTCTGGCCTGCCCGGCGTGCAAGTCACCGCTGCGCGCGGAGAGCGAGACCGAGGAGCTGGTCTGCACGGGATGTGGCCTGATCTACCCGGTCAGGGATGACATTCCCGTCCTGCTCGTCGACGAGGCCAGGAAGCCGTGACCTGGGAGCCCGAGCGGCTCGATGACCAGCACCATCTCACTGAGGCCGATCCGGGCGGCATGCTGGTGGCGGTGGCGGCCTCGGCCGCCCAGGTCCGCATCGCCTACCGCGCCGCGGTCGAGGCGGGCGTCGACCGGCTGATCTCCCGAGTACGCCCGCGCGCGATCGTGGTCCTGGGCATGGGCGGCTCCGCGATCGCGGGCGACGTCCTGGCCGCGGTCTGCGGCAACGGCGCCCCGATGCCCATCATGACCCTGCGCTCCCACCAGCTGCCCGGCTGGGTGGGCGCCACCGATCTGGTCATCGCGGTGTCGTGCTCGGGCCGCACCGAGGAGACGCTGTCGGCGGCCATGGAGGCCGTGCGGCGCGGTTGCTCCCTGCTCGCGGTCGGCAGCGCGGACTCACCCCTGGAGGCGATCGCCAGACAGGCCTCCGCCGTCTACGTGGCGGTGCCCGCGACCGGGCAGGCCCGCGCCAACCTCTGGCTGCTGACGATCCCGCTGATCGTGTCCGCCGCCTCGCTCGGCCTGGTCAAGGCCGACGAGGAGCTCTACGAGCGGGTGGCCGGGACGATGGAGGACATGGCGCACCGGTGCCGCCCGTCCAGCGAGTCGTTCGTCAACCCGGGCAAGGCGCTGGCCATGGAGCTGGCCGAGAGCGTGCCGATGATCTGGGGCTCGTCCTCCGTCGCCGCGGTCGCCGGCTACCGGCTGGCCTGCCAGCTCAACACCAACGCCAAATACCCGGCGATCTACGGCGAGCTGCCCGAGACCGGCCACAACCAGGTGGCCGCCTTCGACGGGCCGATGGCCGAGCGCGACATCTTCGCCGACGCCGCCAGCCGCACGCTCAGGCTGGTGATGCTGCGCGACGTCGAGGAGGACCCACGGGTGTCGCGGCGCCGCGAGGCGACCGTACGACTGGCGAACGACCGCGACGTGCCCGTCACCGAGCTGTCCGCCGAAGGCACGCATCCGCTGGAGCGGATCGCCTCGCTGATCGGCCTGGGCGACTACGCGGCCACCTATCTGGCTCTCGGATATGGCGTCGATCCGACCCCTGTGCCGGCGATCACGGAGCTCAAGGCCAGAATTTCGCAATAGGATCCCTTTTCGGGCCTATAACGACATGATCATGATGAGTGGAGTTTTTCGGTGAGCGCGAGTGGCGGTAGCAAAGCGATCATTGCGGCGTTGACCGCCAACCTGGCGATCGCCGTATCGAAGTTCGTGGCCGCGTTCTTCACCGGGTCGTCCTCGATGCTCGCCGAAGGCATCCACTCCGTCGCCGACTCGGGCAACCAGCTGCTGTTGCTGCTCGGCGGCAAGCGGGCGCAGCGGGAGCGGGACAAGGCGCATCCCTTCGGATATGGGCGCGAGCGCTATTTCTACGCGTTCGTGGTGGCCGTGGTGCTGTTCACGATCGGTGCGGCGTTCTCGCTCTATGAGGGCGTCACCAAGATCCTGCATCCGCACGATGTGGAGTCGCCGATCTGGGCGTTCGCGGTGCTGATCTTCGCGATCATCGCGGAGGGTTTCTCCTTCCGTACGGCGATCAGGGAGTCCAACCCGCTGCGCGGCAGTCAGTCGTGGGTGACGTTCATCCGCCGGTCCAAGTCGCCCGAGCTGCCGGTCATCCTGCTGGAGGACCTTGGCGCGCTGCTCGGCCTGATCTTCGCGCTGTTCGGCGTGGCGATGGCGGTCATCACGGGCGACGGCGTGTGGGACGGGGTCGGCACGCTGATGATCGGCCTGCTGCTGGCCGTGATCGCGGTCGTGCTGGCCATCGAGACCAAGTCGCTGCTGGTCGGTGAGGGGGCCTCGGCGGAGATGGAGGCCCAGATCCGGACCGCGCTGGAGAGCACGCCGGCGGTCGACCGGGTGATCCACATGCGCACGATGCACCTCGGGCCGGAGGAGCTGCTGGTGGCGGCCAAGATCGCGGTTTCGCACGACGACTCGGCCTCCGAGGTCGCCAGGGGCATCGACGAGGCCGAGCGGCGGATCCGTGAGGCCGTACCGATCGCCCGGGTCATCTACCTGGAGCCGGACCTCGACCGCTCGCACACACCGACCGCCTGACGCGCTCCTCCCCGGGTGTGCGCGGCTACGAGGTGAGTGGGGCCGTGTTGCGTCTGATGAGGCGGGTGGCGCGGCGCCAGCCGCGGCTGGGCAGGCCCAGCGTGATGAACGCCTCGGCCTGCAACGCCGACACCCCGATCCGCGGCAGATCCCGGGCATTGGGGTAGACCACGAACCGCGGCTCCCAGATCGGCCGGAACTTGGCGTTGAACCGGTACAGCGACTCGATCTGGAACCAGTGCGACAGGAACACCAGCAACCCGCGCCACGCCCGCAGCACCGGCCCGGCGCCGAGCCGCTCGCCCCTGGCCAGCACCGCCCGGAACATCGCGAAGTTCAGCGAGACCTGCTTGATCGCCATCTCGGGCGCGGCCTGGAGGGTCTTGACGATCAGCAGCTCGTTCAGTCCGGGATCGGCGTCGCGGTCCCTGCGCATCAGGTCGAGGGAGATGCCGTGCGGCCCCCACGGCACGAAGTGCAGCACGGCGCTGATCTCGCCGTCCTTGTGCGCGGTGGCCACCACGCAGTCGGCGTCGGCGGGGTCGCCGAAGCGGCCGAGCGCCATGGAGAAGCCGCGTTCGGTGTCGGTGCCGCGCCAGGAGACGGCGGCCTGCTTGATCCGTTCCTTCTCGTCCCCGGTCAGGTCGGCGACCCGTCGGACGCGGCAGGTGTAGCCCCCGCGCTCGACCCTGTTGGCCATCTGGCGGACGTTGCGCATGGCCCGGCCCTCCAGCGTGAAGTCGGCGACCTCGACCACCGCCTCGTCGCCGAGCTCCAGCGCCGACATTCCGGTCCTGCGGGTCCACACCTCGCCGCCGACCTCGCCGCAGCCGATCACCGCGGGCACCCAGGCGTGCCGTCTGGCCTTGGCCATGAACCCGTCGATCGCCGCCGGCCACGCCTCGCGGTCGCCGATCGGATCGCCGCTGGCCAGCATGACGCCCGAGACGACCCGGTAGGCGATCGCGGCCTTGCCCGAGGGGGAGAAGAGCACGCTCTTGTCGCGGCGGAGCGCGAAGTAGCCGAGCGAGTCGCGCTGCCCGTGTCTGCCGAGCAGGTCGCGCAGCCGCCGCTCGTCGTCCTCGGTGAGCTCGGAGATCGGGCGTTCGGGGCGCAGCAGCAGGTAGAGGGAGGTGACCGCGGTCAGTGTGCCGAGCGCGATCAGCGAGAGGTAGACCAGGTCAGAGACGCGGTCGTCGGTGTAGGTGACCGGGCCCTCGACGCCCACCAGGCCGTACACGACATGCTGGAACCGGTCCAGCACGCTCGGGTCGCCGACGATGACCCTCGGGTGGGCGCTGACCAGCAGGTAGCCGAGGCCGAGGTCGAGGGCGCCGAGTCCGAGGAAGTTCCACAGCGCCCGCCAGCGGGTGCGGGGGTCGGACAGCGCGACGAACTCATGCCTGTTCAGCAGCAGCACCAGGCAGACGACCAGGCTGAGCACGGCCGTGACCAGGTGACGCAGGTGGACGAGCTCTACGGCCGCGCTCACCGGCAGCAGCACCACCATCGCCCGCCAGGCCCGCGCCTTCCTGCGGCGCAGCCCGTGCGCCAGCATCACCAGCAGGATGCCGACGATCAGGGCCGTCGCCCGCGCGAGCGTGGTGACGATGCCGGGCAGCAGATCGGACCACTGGCCCATCCTCGTGCGACCGAATCCCGGGGCCACGGCCCTGATGATGTCGAGCAGACCGATCATCAGTGAGGCGTAGCCGGTGACAGTCGGCACCCATGGGCGCGCGAGCCTCTTCACAGCTCCATATTAGATTCGAGGCTCTATAACGGCTGTGTTAGCTCGCCGGTGGTGATCAGGTGGTTCCGGTCCGAGACCGGGCCAACCGGCGATCAGGTCGAAGAGCCGAACCGGGGTCCGCGCCGACAGATTTGCCGCAAGGGCTTAACCCGATGCTTACGCCGCGCGGAGTATGCCTATCGTGGAGGGCGATATGGGACTGACCTCGGTGAAACTTCAATTTCTCGTGCTGGTGCTCGCGGTAGGGGCGCTGGTCGCGACCGTGTGGCTGTGGCCCCGGCTGAGCGGCCGCGGCTGGCCGGCCGTACTGGGCAGGGTGGGTGTGCTAGCGGGAGACCAGCTGTTAACGCTGGTGGCGCTCGCCCTGATCGGGAACTCCTACTTCGGCTTCTACGGCTCGTGGGACGACGTGCTCGGCACCGACACGGGATCGGCGCCCATCACGGTCGCGGGCGTCGGCGCGGGCATCAAGGTGCTGTCCCAGCGGGCCGTACGGGGCGGGCGGATCGAGCAGGTGATGATGCCGGGGCCGACCACGCACCTCAGCGAGGAGGCGTACATCTTCCTGCCCTCGGCCTACTTCACCGACAAGCAGGCGCGCTTCCCTGCGATCCTGTCGCTGACCGGCTACCCGGGCGACCCGCGCAACCTCATGACCCGGCTCGACCTGCCTGGGCGGATGGCGAGCGCGATCGCCAAGCACCAGGTCAAGCCGACGATCCTGGTGATGATGCGGCCGAGTGTGGTGCTGCCGCGCGACACCGAGTGCGTCGACGTGCCGAACGGGCCGCAGGTGCAGACGTACTTCGCCACTGATGTGCGGCGGGACATGATCGCCTCGTACCGGGTGGGGAGCGGGCGGGACTACTGGGGCGTACTGGGTGGCTCGACCGGCGGCTACTGCGCGCTGAAGCTCTCCATGACCCATCCGGACGCGTTCTCGGCGGCCGTGTCGCTCTCGGGCTACTACAAGACGATCATCGACGGCACCACCGGTGACCTGTTCGGCGGGGACAAGGCGGTCGAACAGCGCAATGACCTCATGTGGCGGCTGTCCAGCCTGCCCGCACCGCCGGTCACCGTGCTGGTCACCAGCAGCAAGAAGGGCGAAAGCGACTACCGGTCGACGCAGCAGTTCCTGGCCGCGGTGAAGCCGCCGATGCAGGCGTCGTCGCTGATCCTGCCCAGCGGCGGGCACAACTTCAACACCTGGAACAGGGAGCTGCCGCAGGCCCTGCCGTGGCTCGCCCAGCAGCTCCACGCCCCTGCCTCCGCCGCTTAGCGGCCCTTACTCGTGGCCGGTTATGCAGGACGTGCCCGCGTCCGACTGGTCGAACAGGCAGCGGCCGTCCTTGTCCAGCGTGATCACTTTCTTGACCGACTTGAACTGCTTCAACGTGGCGGCGATCGTGTGCAGGGCACGCGCGTCGCCGCCCACCCCGCTGCCCCACACCGTCCGGCAGAAGCGCAGCGTGGCCTTGCCGTCCTTGATCTTCAGCTTGAAGTCGGCGCCGCAGTCGGACGGCCCGCGCAGCCGTCCGGTCAGTTCGGAGTGCAGGCCCCTCCCGCGCTCCGCCTTGGTCGGGCCCGCGATCAGTTGCTCGATCACGAACTCGGCGACGCCGTGATCGGGCGCCTTCCTGGTCACCGCGACCACCTTGCCGGGAATGCCGTCTCCCTTGGCGAAGTAGACCTTGACCTCGCCGGTCAGCTGCGCCGGGGAGAGGGAGAGCACGGTGGCCATCAGCAGTTCCATCATGACCGTTTGGACGCGTGGCCGGGAGCGGAGGTTCGCAGGAGGCGCAACGCCTTCTCCTGCTCGAAGTCCAGGGCGCGGCGCGGCGCCGGGATGCGCCCGATTCGCACCCCGAGATCGCGTACGGCGCCCGCCACGGCGGGCTCGCTCAGCACGCGCAACGCGAACGCCAATTCGGCGGGCGAGATGTCGAACCGCTTCTCCAGCTCGATCCCCTGAGCCACGGCCGCGAGCTCGTCCGTGCCGAACCGCCGATGCGCACCCTGCTCCCGGACCGGCGGCAGAAGGCCCAGAGCTTCCCGGTATCGGAGCATTCGCGGGGACATGCCGAGCCGCCTGGCCGCTTCAGTGATGCGCATCCTTACATTCTTACGTCAGTTTTCGGGTGGTAGAGATGCGACCTTGCTCGGACGGCACCTAAACTCATCGCGACAACTCCGTGATGCGAGGGGAAAACCCGATGGACTTCAAGGTCGCCGACCTTTCACTTGCCGACTTCGGCCGCAAGGAGATCCGGCTCGCCGAGCATGAGATGCCCGGCCTCATGGCCATCCGCCGTGAGTACGCAAGTGCGCGACCCCTGTCCGGCGCGCGGATCATGGGCTCCCTGCACATGACGATCCAGACCGCCGTCCTCATCGAGACGCTGGTCGCGCTCGGCGCCGAGGTCCGCTGGGTCAGCTGCAACATCTTCTCCACCCAGGACCACGCCGCCGCCGCGGTCGTCGTCGGCCCCACGGGCACCGTCGAGGACCCCAAGGGCGTACCGGTCTTCGCCTGGAAGGGCGAGACACTGGAGGAATACTGGTGGTGCACCGAGCAGGCGCTCACCTGGCCGGGCGGCCAGACCCCCAACATGATCCTCGACGACGGCGGCGACGCCACGCTCCTCGTCCACAAGGGCGCCGAGTATGAGAAGGCCGGGGCCGTCCCGTCCGCCACGGACGACGACCCGGAGGAGTGGCACGTCATCATCGACCTGCTCCAGCGCACGGTCGGCGACGACAAGCGGTGGACCGCGATCGCCGAGAGCATCAAGGGCGTGACCGAGGAGACCACGACCGGCGTGCACCGCCTCTACGAGATGCACAAGACCGGCTCGCTGCTGTTCCCGGCGATCAACGTCAACGACTCGGTGACCAAGTCCAAGTTCGACAACAAGTACGGCTGCCGCCACTCGGTGATCGACGGCCTCAACCGCGCCACCGACGTGCTGATCGGCGGCAAGGTGGCCGTGGTCTGCGGCTACGGCGACGTGGGCAAGGGCTGTGCCGACGCGCTGCGCGGCCAGGGCGCCCGCGTCATCGTGACCGAGATCGACCCGATCTGCGCGCTCCAGGCGGCCATGGACGGCTTCCAGGTCACCACGCTGGACGAGGTCGTCGGCCTGGCCGACATCTTCGTCACCGCGACGGGCAACTTCGACATCATCACCGCCGCCCACATGGCGAAGATGAAGCACCAGGCGATCGTCTCCAACATCGGGCACTTCGACAACGAGATCGACATGGCCGGCCTGGCCAAGCTGCCCGGCGTCGAGAAGCGCAACATCAAGCCGCAGGTCGACGAGTGGGTGTTCGCCGACGGCCACTCGATCATCGTCCTGGCCGAGGGCCGGCTGATGAACCTGGGCTGCGCCACCGGGCACCCGAGCTTCGTCATGTCCAACTCGTTCACCAACCAGGTGATCGCGCAGATCGAGCTGTTCACGAAGACGGACGAATACCCGATCGGCGTCTACGTGCTGCCCAAGCACCTGGACGAGAAGGTCGCCCGCCTGCACCTGGACGCCCTGGGCGTGAAGCTCACCGAGCTGACCAAGGTCCAGGCCGAGTACATCGGCGTCCCCGTCGAGGGCCCGTTCAAGTCCGACCACTACCGGTACTGATTTCTATTTTTTACGGCAGAGCACGGTGAGCGCCAACCCCGCACGGGGTTGGCGTCTGTCCAGGGGAACGCTCCTCCGGTGATGCGGGGCGGGGCGCCGTTACGTGCGTCTTCTTGACCGTCTTCTTCGGGGAAGTGTGGGGTGGAGCGGTGGATCTTACGGAGAGTGGAGAGCGGCATATCAGTTGGGCCGCTCGGTCCATGCCTGTGTTGACCGCTGTGGGGGCGCGGTTCGCTGTGTCCCGGCCGCTCGACGGGTTGAAGATCGCCGCTTGCCTGCATGTCACCGCTGAGACCGCGGTGCTCATGGGGGCGTTGAAGGCCGGAGGCGCTGAGATCGCTCTTGCCGCCTCCAACCCCCTGTCCACGCAGGATGACGTCGCCCAGGCGTTGCGCGGCTATGGGATAGCCGTTCACGCCCGGGCAGGGGTGGATCGGGCCACCTACTACCGGCATATTCATCAGGCGCTCGATCTGGGGCCTGATCTGGTGCTGGATGACGGGTGCGATCTGGTCAACATCCTGCACACCGAGCGGACCGATCTCCTGGACGGGGTCTCCGGAGGTTGCGAGGAGACCACTACCGGGATCATCCGGTTGCGGCAGATGGCCGCCGAGAGCGCCTTGCGGTTTCCGGTGGTGGCCGTGAACGACACCCGGACCAAGCGGATGTTCGACAACCGCTACGGGACCGGGCAGTCCACGCTCGACGGGATCATGCGGGCCACCAACATGATGCTGGCCGGGCGGACCGTCGTGGTGGCCGGGTTCGGCTACTGCGGCCGGGGGGTCGCCGAGCGGGCCAAGGGGCTGGGGGCGCGGGTGCTCGTCACCGAGATCGACGCCGTCAAGGCGCTGGACGCCACCCTCCAGGGATACGAGGTGCGGCCCATGGCGGAGGCCGCCGTGGCAGGGGATCTGTTCATCACCGTCACCGGGAACCGGGACGTCATCCGGGGCGAGCATCTGGCCCTCATGAAGGATGGCGCCATTCTCGCCAACGCCGGGCATTTCGACATCGAGATCGACGTGCGGGCCCTGGACGAGCTGGCCGAGGAGGTCCACCGCGGGGTCCGGCCCAACACCGACGAGTACGTGCTGGCGGACGGGCGGCGGCTGCTGTTGCTGGCCGAAGGGCGGCTGGTCAATCTGACCGCGGCCGAAGGGCATCCGGCGGCCGTGATGGACATGTCGTTCTCGGCGCAGGCGCTGGCCGTCGCCTGGCTGGCCGAGGAGCGGGCGCGGCTGATGCCGGGCGTCTACGACGTACCCGAGGAGATCGACCACGAGGTGGCCAGGCTCAAGCTGGCCGCCGCCGGGATCGGGATCGACACGCTCACCGGCGAGCAGGAGGAATATCTGCATTCCTGGCGGGTCGGTTCCTAGGCCAACATTCCTGGTTTCCAGGGCACATTCCTGGGGGCGGCTTCTAGAGCGCCCTCCTGGTGGGTCCGGCTGCTAGAGCAGTTGGCCCATCCGCCGGATTTCCGCCGCCTGGCTCACCGAGATGTCCTCGGCGATCTCCTGGACGCGCAGGTGCGAGCCTTGGGTGATGACCTCGGTCGACATGGTGATCGCGCCCTGGTGGTGAGCGGTCATCAGCTGGACGAACAGCTGGTCGAACGCCGGGCCCTTGGCCGCCTTGAGGCTCTCCATCTGCTCCGGCGTGGCCATGCCCGGCATGCCCTCGTGGGCGGCGTGGTGGTCGGGCACCTGCTGGCCCTGGGCCTTCAGCCAGTCCGTCATCATGGCGATCTCCGGGCCCTGCACCTGGTTGATCCGCGACGCCAGGCGCTTCACCCCGTCGTTCGCCGACCGCGAGGCGGCCAGCAGGGCCATGTCGAGGGCCTGGCGGTGGTGGATGATCATGTTCTGCATGTAGCGGACGTCGGCCGCGTTGGCCTTCTGGGGCGGTACGGCGGTGGCGGCCTCGCTCGGGCTCAGCGTCCTGGCCTCCTCGCCGGGTCGTCCGGGAGCGATGACGGGCGCCGTGGCGTCGGCGGTCGGGGCGGGCGGGGCCGCGGAGGTGCCCCCCGAACAGCCGGTGACGAGCAGGATGGCGCAGGTGCCGACGGTTAGTGCGTAGCGCACCTGACCTCCTTGACCGCGGGGAGTCGCGACGTCGCACTATAGACGCCTCTCCGACTCCAAGGAAATAGGGCAAGTCAGCAAATTTATTGACACAGTGCTTGCTAGGCGAGAGCTGACAGTCCGGGTCAGAATCTTGTCATTTATGTGTGCCTTATGACCCGGAAGGAGCCCGAGGGTGCTGACCCTTCGCAGGACCCTGGTCGCGGCCGGAGCCGCCGTCGCGTTAGGACTGACGGCGCTGCCCGCGTTGGCCGCCGACATCCCGCCGGCCGACACCGTGGTGACCAGCCCGAACGTGACCCACGTGCTGAACATCCCCAAGCCGGCGCCGATCGCCGCCACCATCAACACCGACATCGCCTTCCAGGGTGACTACGCCTACGTGGGCAACTACGGCGGCTTCTCCATCTACGACATCCGGAACCCGAAGAAGGCCACACCGGTCAGTTCGGTCGTGTGTCCTGGAAGCCAGATGGATGTCACCGTCTACGGCAATCTGCTCTTCACCGCCGTCGACTCCTCGCGCAGCGACGACTCCTGCAACAGCACGGCTCTGTCGGCGGATCACAAGGAGGCCTGGGAGGGCATCCGGATCTTCGACATCAGCGACAAGACCGCGCCCAAGTACATCAAGTCCGTCGAGACGAACTGCGGCTCGCACACGCTGACGCTGGTGCCGGGCAAGGGCTGGGACAAGAAGAAGAACGTCTACATCTACGTGCAGTCGTACAACCCGAACGCGACCTTCCCCGACTGCCTGCCGCCGCACGACAAGATCTCGATCGTCAAGGTGCCGCTGAAGAACCCGACCGCGGCGGCCGTCGCGGCCACCCCGGTCGTCTTCCCCGACGGCGGCAACGAGACCCAGCCGGGGCTGCTCATCCCGACCAGCGGCTGCCACGACATCACCGTGTACGCGGAGAAGGACATCGCGGCGGGCGCCTGCATGGGTGACGGCGTGCTGTTCGACATCTCCGACCGGCTGAACCCGAAGGTCACGGCCAGGACCACCGACCCGAACTTCGCCTTCTGGCACTCGGCGACGTTCAGCAACGACGCCAAGAAGGTCGTCTTCACCGACGAGCTCGGCGGCGGCGGCGCGGCCACCTGCAACGAGGCGACCGGGCCGAACCGCGGCGCCGACGCGATCTATGACATCTCGCACGGCCGGCTCGTCTTCAAGAGCTACTTCAAGATCCCGCGCTACCAGGCCGACAGCGAGAACTGCGTCGCGCACAACGGCTCGTTGATCCCGGTCAAGGGCAAGGACATCATGGTCCAGGCGTGGTACATGGGCGGGGTCTCGATCTGGGACTTCACCAACTCGGCCGCGCCGAGGGAGATCGGCTACTTCGAGCGCGGCCCCCGCGCCGACAACAGCGGCGGTGGCGTGTGGTCGGCGTACTACTACAACGGCTACATCTACGCCGCCGACTTCCACGAGGGCCTGGACGTCATCAAGATCAATGACCGGCTGACCGACGGCGCCGCACGGGTGCACGCCGATCAGCTGAACGTCCAGACCCAGCAGTCCTACCGCGAGTGGGGCTGGGGCTACGACGACTGAGCCGGCCACCCGGCACTGATCCCGCCATCTGGCACTAAATCCGGCCACCTGGCACTGATCCGGCCACCTGGTACGGCGGAGCCCACCCGGCTCCGCCGTACTGGCGTAAGTCCTGAGACCTCCGTTGTACCGGCGGAGCCTCAGGACTTGCGGCAGAGGCTGATGGCGTCCGCGACGGCCGCCACGTCGGACCGGTCGTTGTAGTAGTGGAACGACATGCGCAGCAGGTCGCCGCGCGGCGCGGTCACGATGCGCCGCTCGGCCAGCCGGGCGGCCAGCCCTTGGGGGTCGTCGTCCGCTATCGCCACCTGCGGCCCGCGCGCGCCGGCCGGGCTCGCCACCCGCTCGCCCGCCGCCGCCAGCCGCTCGGCCAGCTCCTCGACGAGCTCCGACACATGATCCTGTACGGCCCGCGGGTCCACCCGCTCGATGAGATCGAACCCGGCGTTGGCCGCGTAGGCCGACGGCACGGGCGGTGTGCCGGTCTCGAAGCGCCGCGCGTCCCCGGGGAAGTCCAGCAGCCGGGTGTCGAACGCGAACGGGTTCACCCGGCCGAACCAGCCCGTCAGCTCCGGGTCGCGCTGATGCTCCAGGCCGTCGCGCACGTAGAGGAACGCGATGCCGGGCAGGCCGAGCAGGTACTTCAGTGAGCCCGAGGCCAGATAGTCGCAGCCGAGCGCGCGAACGTCGATCGGGGTGACCCCGGTGGCCTGGTAGGCGTCCACGAACACCCGCGCCCCCTGCTCGTGCGCCAGCCGTACGACGTCCTGGGCGGGCAGGCGGGCGCCGTTGCGGTAGGTGATCAGCGGGACCGACACCAGGTTGACGCGTTCGTCCACCACCCGCGCGTACGCTCCGGCCTCGACGTACTCGCCCATGTCCGCGGCCACCCGCACCTGGGCGCCGCGTCCGCCCTGCGCCAGCCAGACGTGCGCGATCGACGGGAACTCCAGGTCGTTGGTCACGATGCCGGGGCGGCTCGACCAGTCGAGCGACGAGGCGACCTGGAAGGCGGCCTCCGACGCGCACGAGAGCACCGCGATCTCGCCGGGGGAGGCCCCGATGAGCCGGGCGAACCGCTCGCGGGCCCACTCGACCTCGGCCATCCACACCTCCCAGGGAGCGCCCTTGTCGCGGAGCGAGTAGCCGATCTCCTGCAGCGAGTACGCCAGCTGGGCGGACAGGGCGCCCTGGCTGCAAGTCGCCAGATGCACAGTGTCGGCCAGCGACGGAAACTCCGCCCGGAATTGGGCAGCGTTTAACATATGTAACATTCCGGGCCGCCTGTCAGCTGATTTCCTTGAATTCAATAAACCTTCAATCACGCTACATCGATAGGATCGCCGGATGATTGGCACCAGAATTCGCGAGCTCCGGTCCGAACGTAATCTCACCGTGGCGCAGCTCGCGACTGCCTCGGGGGTGCCGAGCGCGTTGCTCAGCCAGGTCGAGCGCAATCGGGACGACCCCAGTCTGGAGACCCTGCGGAAGATCGCCAAGGCGTTGGGGCTGCCGCTGTTCAGCCTGTTCCAGGAGTCGGATCCGGCGCTCGTGGCGGTGATCCGCGCCGACGCCAGGGTGCGGGTCAAGTCGCCGGCCGACGGGATCACCTACACGCGCGTGTCGCCGGGTCGCGGACTGCTGGAGGTCCTGGAGGGGCACCTGTTGCCCGGTGGCTCGTCGGCCGCCGAGCCGTGGACGCATCCGTCGGAGGAGTGCGTGATGGTGCTGCGGGGGCGGCTCGTCGTCGAGGTCTCAGGCATCAACCATGAACTCGAGGCGGGCGACAGCTGCTATTTCGACTCCTCGCTGCCGCACCGCTATCTGAACACGGGCACCGAACCCACCGACTTCATCATTGCCGCGACGCCCCCTAGTTACTGATTTTTCCTGTCATAGTGATGCGGCTAGTGCCAACCCAAACCAGGAGGTCCTTCGTGGTGTCCAGATTCGGCCGCGCCTTGATCGTGGCGGGAGCGGCGTTGCTGGTGCTGCCGGTGCTACCGGCCCAGGCGTCGGACGGCGTCAAGGCCAGCGCCAACGTCAAGCTCGTCGCCAACGTCCCGAAACAGGGGCCGTTCAAGGACTCCGAAGCCTACGACACCGACCTGGCCTTCCAGGGTGACTACGCCTTCCAGGGCAACTATCACGGCTTCACGATCTACGACATCAAGAACCCGGCCAAGCCGGCGGTCGTCAGCCGCGTCACCTGCCCCGCCGCCCAGAACGACGTCTCGGTCCAGGGCGACCTGCTCTTCCTGTCGGTGGACGAGTCGATGACCAATGACTCCTGCAAGGCCGACGCCGAGACGCCCAGCGTGAAGTCGGCGTGGGAGGGCATCCGGATCTTCGACATCAGCGACAAGAAACGGCCCAAGTACATCAAGGCCATCGAGACCGCCTGCGGCTCGCACACGCACACGCTCGTGCCCGACAAGACGCGGCCGGGCAAGAAGAGCACGGCCGTCTACCTGTACGTCTCGTCGTACGGGCCCGCCAAGTCGTACCCCGACTGCAAGCCGCCGCACGACCGGATCTCGATCGTCAAGGTGCCGCTCGGCAAGCCCACCTCCGCCAAGGTCGTCGCGCGCCCGGTGCTCTTCCCCGACGGCGGCAACGAGAAGCAGGAGGACCTGCTCGCCCCCACGACCGGCTGCCACGACATCACCGTGTTCCCGGCCAAGGACCTGGCCGCGGGCGCCTGCATGGGCGACGGCGTGCTCATGGACATCTCCGACAGGGAGCACCCGAAGGTCACGGCCAGGGTCACCGACGAGAACTTCGCGTTCTGGCACTCGGCGACGTTCAACAACACCGGCACCAAGGTTGTCTTCACCGACGAACTGGGCGGGGGCGTCATGGCCGCCTGCAACGCGGCGGTCGGTCCCCAGCGGGGCGCGGACGCGGTCTATGACATCACCGACGGCCAGCTCGCGTTCAAGAGCTACTACAAGATCCCGCGCAACCAGACCGGGGACGAGAACTGCGTGGCGCACAACGGCTCGCTGATCCCGGTCGCGGGCCGCGACATCATGGTCCAGGCGTGGTACCAGGGCGGCGTGTCGATCTGGGACTTCACCGACTCGTCGGCGCCCGCGGAGATCGGCTACTTCGACCGCGGCCCGCTGAAGCCCCAGAACCTCGGCGGCTCCTGGTCGGCCTACTACTACAACGGCCACATCTACAGCAGCGACATCCAGAAGGGCCTGGACGTGCTGACCATCACCGACCAGCGGACCGACCCGGCCGCTGCGAAGCGGCTGAAGGTCCTCAACACCCAGACCCAGTACGCCTACTGACCCGCCGGGTTACTGGGGCGGCACGAACCCACCCGGAGTCGCCTGCGGCGGCGACTCCGGCGCACTCGGCGCCTGCGGCTGGTACGGCTGGGCGGCCTGAGGTTGGTACGGCTGAGCGGGCGGCGTCGTCGGCGGATAGGGCGCTTGGTACCCCGGCTGAGGCGCCTGGTACGCCCCCGGTTGCGCAAAGGGCCCCGGCTGGGGGAAAGGTCCAGGTTGGACCGGGGGCGTCATGCCGTTGCGCTGGGCCAGCCGTACCTGGTCGCGCCTGCGACGCTCGGCCAGGACGGCGCTCAGGTACGCGTGGGGCGGCACCCCGGACGGCGCGGCCGGCGAGACGAACGCCGCCACCTGAGTCGCGATGCGCATCCCCACCTCGTGCTGGATCTGCGGCGACAGGTCGTGCCAGCGGGAGACGTACTGCCGGGCGGCCGTCGCCACCTCCTCGGGCAGCTGGGAGAGCTCCAGCGTCGCGGCCCAGGCGGCCAGCGGTGGCGGCATCATGATCAGATGCCCGTCGGATCGCGGCCCGCGCTCCGAGATCACGATCGTGCCCGCGAAGATGTCGCCCAGCCGCTTGCCCCGCTGGGAGACCAGCGAGGAGATCAACGCCGGCGCCCCGGAGAACATCCAGAACTCCACCAGCCCGGCCAGCCCCCGGAACAGCGCCTGCCTGAACCGTTCGGGGCTCCCGTCGTCGCTGACCACCCGCAGCCCGAGCGCCAGCTTGCCGAGGCTCCGCCCTCTGCTCACCGTCTCGAAGATGACCGGGTAGCCCACGATCACCAGCACGAGCAGCACGATCGACACGGCCGCGAACAGCGCCGTGTCGGTGACCAGGAAGAACGCTTGCAATGCAACGTACGTGGCGATCAGGACGGTCATCTGGACCGCCATGTCGATGATGAGCGCCAGGGCGCGGGACGGCATCTGGGCCACCCGTACCTCGACGACGACGGCGTCACCGGTCACAACCTCTGACATACGTGGAGCCTAACGGCATTGACCCGATGGATGACCGGCCACAATGGTCGGGTGGACATCGATGCGTTCGTCACCGCACACCGCCCGGTATGGGACAGATTGGAGCACTTGATCAAACGCCGCTCCTCCCTGACCGGTCCCGAGGTCGACGAGCTGGTCGACCTCTACCAGCGGGTGTCCACGCATCTGTCGATCGTCCGCTCGTCCTCCGCGGACGCGATGCTGACCGGCCGCCTGTCCGCGCTGGTGGCCAGGGCGCGGTCGGCGGTGACGGGCGCGCACACGCCCGCCTGGCGGGAGTTCGTCAGGTTCGTCACCGTGTCGTTCCCGGTGGTGGCCTACCGGGCCAGGTGGTGGTGGCTGGCCACGTCGCTGGCGTTCATCGCCGTCTCGTGGGTGCTCGGCGCGTGGGTGGCGAGCAATCCCCAGGTGCAGACCTCCATCGCCTCGCCCGACGAGATCACGCAGCTCGTCGAGCACGACTTCGCCGACTACTACTCGGAGAACCCGGCCGCCTCCTTCGCCGGACACGTGTGGATCAACAACGCGTGGGTCTCGGCGCAGGTCATCATCTACGCGATCCTCCTGGGCCTGCCGATTCCCGTGCTGCTCTGGTCGAACGCCGCCAACCTCGGCGTCTCCGCCGGGCTGATGGCCTCCCGCGGCAAGCTGGACATCTTCTTCGGGCTGATCACCCCGCACGGCCTGCTGGAGCTGACCGCGGTCTTCCTGGCGGCGGCCGTCGGCATGCGGCTGGGCTGGACGGTCATCGACCCCGGGCCGCGCAGGCGGGTCGAGGCGCTGGCGGAGCAGGGCCGGGCGGTGGTCAGCGTGGCGCTCGGGCTGGTCGGGGTGCTGTTCGTGTCAGGGCTCATCGAGGCGTTCGTCACGCCGTCCGGGCTGCCGACCCCGGTGCGGGTGGGCATCGGGGTGCTCGCCGAAGGGGCCTTCCTCGCGTACGTGATCGTCTTCGGCAGGCGGGCCCTGCGCCGGAACGAGACCGGCGACCTCGAACGTGCCCCGGACGTGGCCCCCAGCGCCTGAGCTCGACCACAGGCCGGCTACAGGCGGCCGGCGGCCTTCAGCGCCAGGTACGCGTCCGCGAGGGCCGGGGCGATGTCCTCCGGGGGCGCGTCCACCACCTCGACGCCGTGGCGGCGCAGCCGGGCGGTGATGCGCCGCCGCCCCAGCTGTGTGTGCTCGGCCGCCGCGGCGTCGTACACCTGCTCGGCCGTGTCCTTCTGGGCCGCCATCGCCGCCACGCGCGGATCGGAGACGCCCGCGACCAGCACCAGGTGGCGCGCGGACAGCTGCGGCAGCACCGGCATCAGCCCCTCTTCGAGCGCGGCCGAGTTGAGGTCGGTGAGCAGCACGACCAGGCAGCGCCGCTTGGCCCGGGACAGGACCGCCGCGACCATGCCCTGCGAGTCGGCCTCGATCAGCTCCGCCTCGATCGGCGCCATCGCGTTGACCAGCGAGGACAGCAGCTCGGTGCGCGAGGCGCCGGCCACCCAGGCGCGTACGGCCCGGTCGTAGGCGAGGAAGTCCACCTGGTCGCCCGCCTTGGCGGCGAGCGCGGCCAGCAGCAGCGCGGCGTCCATCGACCAGTCGAGCCGGGGCCAGCCCGGCACCGGCCGGGGATCCGGCTTGACCAGCAGCCCACCGGCGCCGGCTTGAGCACCGGCCATCGGCGTCGGGGCGTCGCCCACCCGGCCGGCGGAGGTGCGGCCGGTGTCGAGCACGATCAGCACCCGCCGGTCGCGTTCCGGACGCCAGGTGCGCACGACCACGTCGTGGCGGCGCGCGGTGGCCCGCCAGTCGATCGAGCGTACGTCGTCGCCCACCACGTACTCGCGCAGCGAGTCGAACTCGGTGCCCTGCCCGCGTACCAGGGCCGGGTGCTGGCCGTCGAGCTCACGCAACCTGGCCAGCCGGGAGGGCAGGTGCTTGCGCGACAGGAACGGCGGCAGCACGCGCACCGACCACGGCGCCCGGTGGGTGCCCTGACGGGCGGCCAGGCCGAGCGGCCCGAGCGAGCGCACGGTGAGCGCCACGGACTCGCGGTCGCCGCGCCTGGTCGGGGTGAGCGTGACGACGAGCTTGCGGCGCTCTCCGGCGGGCACGTCGAGCCGCTGGGAGCGCGGTGAGGCGCCCGCGGAGGGTGGCCAGGCGTCCCTCAGCAGACCGCGTACGCGCCTGCCGCCCGGGTTCTCCACCACCAGCTCGACCGTCGCCTGGCCGCCGAGCCGGACCAGCCGGTCGCCCGAGCGGTGGAAGCGCAGCGGGCGGACCGCGCCCGCGAACACCAGGTCCACGATGATCGCGGCGGCCAGCAGCAGGCAGACGCCCGCGACCGCGGGTCCCGGATCGGGCGCCAGCAGCACGACCACGATGCCGATCGCCGCCACCAGCCCGGCGCGTCCCGTCAGAGCCATCAGCGCGGGACCGGGACCGAGGCCAGGATGCCGTCGAGCAGGCCGTCGGAGGTCGCGCCCTCCAGCTCGGCCTCGGGCCGCAACTGGATCCGGTGCCGCAGGGCGGGCCTGGCCAGCGCCTTGACGTCGTCGGGCGTGACGTAGGCGCGGCCCGACAGCCACGCCCATGCCCGAGAGGCGGCCAGGAGCGCGGTCGCGCCACGCGGTGAGACGCCGAGCTGGAGCGACGGAGAGTTCCTGGTGGCCCGGGAGACGTCCACGATATAGCCGAGCACCTCGGGCGCCACGTGCACCTTCGACACCGCCTCGCGGCCCGCTTCGAGGTCCTGGGCGGTGGCGACGGGCTTGATCTCGGACAGGTCGCGCGGGTCGAAGCCGCGCGCGTGCCGTTCGAGGACCATGATCTCCTGGTCGCGCGGTGGCAGCGGCACGGTCAGCTTGAGCTGGAACCGGTCGAGTTGCGCCTCCGGCAGCTGGTAGGTGCCCTCGTACTCGATCGGGTTCTGCGTCGCGCACACCACGAACGGGTCGGGCAGCTTGCGCGCGTCGCCCTCCACGCTGACCTGCCGCTCCTCCATCGCCTCCAGCAGCGCGGCCTGGGTCTTCGGCGGGGTGCGGTTGATCTCGTCGGCCAGCAGCAGGTTGGTGAACACCGGCCCCTCGCGGAACTCGAACCGCGCCGTCTTCGCGTCGTAGATCAACGAGCCGGTCACGTCGCCCGGCATCAGGTCGGGCGTGAACTGCACCCGCTTGAAGTCCAGCGAGAGCGCGGCGGACAGAGTGCGGACCATGAGCGTCTTGGCCACGCCCGGCACGCCTTCGAGCAGCACGTGCCCCCTGCACAGCAACGCGATGACCAGCCCGGTCACCACGGCGTCCTGGCCCACCACGGCCTTGGACACCTCGGCGCGCAGCGCGCTGAGCGCGTCCCTGGCCGCGTCACCGCCGGGCACGTGGGCGGTCTCCTCAATGTTCACTGACGGTCCTCTCGATGACGTCCAAGTAGCGTGCCAGGCCGACGAGCCCGGCGTCGTCGGCGGGGGGCGGGCCGTACAACGCGGCGCCGATCTCCTGCGGGTCCTGGCCGGTCCGTACGGCGATGGCGGCCACCAGCTCGTGCCGCCCCGAGCCGGAGCCGAGGCCGAGCCGGGGCGTGAGCCGGTCGATCGTGCCGGCCCTGAGCGAGTCGGCCGCCCTGCCCCTGGCCCGTCTGGCCCGGTAGAGCCGCCCGCGTCCCTCGACCGTCTCCGCGGCCCGCACGACGACGGGCAACCGCTCGGTCACGACCGGCCCCAGCCGCCGGCCCCGCCAGAACGCCACCAGCGCCACCGTGATGACCGACATCAGCACGGCCCAGGGGATGCCCGCGGGCATCAGTTCGTAGATGGACTGACCGGCCTCGCCGGGCAGCTCGCCCACCGGCGGCGTCTCGGGCGCCACCAGCCAGGTCACGGCCTTGGCCGAGCCCAGCAGGTTGAGGGCGAGCGCGGCGTTGCCGTCCTCGGCCAGGCGCTGGTTGGTCATGAACTCGCCGCTGCCCAGGACCGTCGTGGTGCCGCCCGCGTTGGGGTAGCTGACCAGCGTCGATCCGTCGCCCGCCGGGTAGCAGCCGATGGCGCCGGACGGTCCGGCGAACGCGCTGCCGCCGATGAACGCGCTGCCCGCGGCCTTGGCGGCGGGCAATGAGCACTCCGGCTCGCGGGAGCGCTCGCGGGCGCCGCCCCGCTCCGGCCGTACGCCGGGGGCCAGCTCGTCGAGGTCGAAGACGTTGCCGACGATCACCCGGTCGCCCTGGATCGCGGCCAGCTCGCGGGTGTTGGCGTAGGTCGCGTCGGTGATCAGCAGCAGCCGGTCGCCCGGCGCGGCACCGTTCGCCTTCGCGGCGGCCGCCCCCGACGAGTCGACCCGGTCGACGGTGACACCGCGGTCGCGCAGCAGCGCGGCCAGCGCCATCGAGCCGGACAGCGAGGAGTCGGCGGGATCCAGGTGGCGGGCCGGGCGGGAGTCCGGTTTGAGTAGCACGCTGAGGACCGCGGCGAGCACGATGAGCGCGCCGAGCAGGACGATCATCCGGCTCGCCCGCCAGGTCGAGCGCACGGTCGGGGCGGTGGAGTAGGACTCGCCGGTCTCCTGGGGGCGCATGTCGAGGCTCATGAGGTTCCCCCAGTCGGCGGGACCGGTCTGGCGCTCATGGGGTCCTCCCGGTCGGCGGGACCGGCCTGACGCTCATGGGGTCCTCCCGGCCAGCGGGACCGGTCTGGCCTGGCGGAGCCGCTCGTCGAGCTCGCTCATGGCGGTGTACGCCTCCCGGGTGCCCGGCACGTCGCCGTAGGTCACGTCGTCGAACGAGCGGGCGGCGGCCGTCAGTTCCGCGGCGAAGGCGGGCAGCGCCTGGCCCGCCTCGGCGGCCAGTTCGTCGGCCGTGCGTCCGGGCAGCCCGTCGACCAGGGCCCGCTCCTCCAGGTCGCGGGCGATGGCGCGCAGCCGTTCCTGGATCGCCTCGGTCCAGCGGCCCTGGGTGGCCAGCCGTTCGGCCGCCTGGCGGTGCTCGGCGGCGGTCATCCTCCGCTCGCCGAACAGGCCGTCCGCCGCCGTCGCGTTCGCCCGCGAGGTCTTGCGGAGCTGCCATACGACCAGCGCGATGACCCCGCCGATGATCAGTACGATCACGACGGCGGAGATGATGCCGCCGGTCGTGCCGCCGCCCGTGGCCGCGTCCATGAGATCGCCGACGAACTGGGTGAAGCGCCGGTACGCCTGGTCCAGCAGTGATTCCTTCTCGTATCCGGGCTTGAGGAGCTCATCCGCAGCCCTGCGCGCGGCCTCCCCCCTGTCGATCGGCGTCACGGCCTGGCGGAGTTGGACGGGTGCCAGAGCTCGTCGGCCGAGGCGTGCACCCAGCCCTGACGCTGCTGCTCGATCGCCGCCGTCTGCAGCACCAGGTCGAACGCCTCGCTGCGCATCCGCCGGTCGGCGTAGAGCAGGCCCGAGACGCCCGCCTCGAACGGATAGGTGATCATCGCGCCGAGCGTGCCGCCGATGGTGATCAGCACCGTGGACAGCACGGTGGCGCCCGCCGACTCGCCGAGCAGGCCGAAGAGGGTGCCGGCGATGGTGAAGGGCACCTCCAGGATGCCCGCGACGAGCCCGACCAGCAGCGAGGTGAGCAGCAGGATGCCGAGCACCCGCCAGAAGTCGCCGGTCACGAGGTTCCAGGAGCGCCGCAGGGCATCGATGGGGCCCCTTCCCTCCAGCACCACGGCCGGCGCCGCGAGCGCGAAGCGGGTCCGGAAGTACAGCACGTAGGCGAGGTACAGGATGAGCAGCAGCCCGGTGATCACGAGCACGCCGCCCGCCGCGGCGGGCGAGTCGTCGCCCGCGCCGGTCGCGATGACCGCGACGATGATCAGCGCGATGACGACCAGCGGGACCAGCATGATGACGGCCATCAGCCCCACCACGCCGAACAGCGCCGGGACGCGGCTCTTGGTCAGCTGCCACGCCTCTCCGGCGGAGATCTTGCCGCCGAACACGGCGCGGCCGAGTATCCGCATCAGCACGCCGGTCAGCAGTGTCACCACGACGAAGCTGACCGCGTAGGAGACGAGCGCGCCGCCGTACTGGGCGATGAACCCGCCGTACAGGCCGGTCACGTCCGCCTGCTCCGCCGAGGACGGATCGTTCAGCACGCCGCGCATGGTGTCGAAGGCGAACACCTGCCCGATCGCGATCGGGACGGCCCCGAGCAGGGCGGCGACCGCCGAGAGGCCCAGCACGGCCTTGGGGTTGGACCGGATGAGTTTGATCGTTCCGTCGAGGATGTCGCCCAGCCCCAGCGGCCGTAGGGGTATGATCCCCGGGCGCAGTGCGGGCGGGTGCGGCATGTAGCCGTAGCCGGGCGGCGGCTGCTGATAGGGCGGTTGCGGACCGGAGCCGGGTGGCGGTTGCTGCGGCTGTTGGTGCTCGAAGCCGGGGGCGGTCCACGGCGAGGTCTGCGGGGCGCCGTAGGGAGGGGGCTGTTCTGGAGCCCAGCCTGGTGGCGTCTCGGGCGAGGGACCGTGACCGTCTGACATATCCCAATCCTGGCATGGTGGGCGGGGCATTGGTGTCGTGCGTACGATTCGCCGGCGCAACTCGCCCGCATTCCAGGGCGTTCCGGCGCAAGGATCTCATCGAAGGATGGCCGAAAGTCGTTCCGTTACCGCAGACTGAGATTGCGGTCGCGGATGCAAGTCTAAAACTCGTCTTTTGCGGGTCTCATGTCCCACGCATGGGCCAACTAAGGGTAACCTTCAGCGATCGTGCGGGTATGTCCCAGAATGCGTAGAACGAATGAGGGGCCATGAAAGGTCGCGTGCTGGTCGTCGATGACGACGCCGCTCTCGCCGAGATGCTGGGCATCGTGTTGCGCGGCGAAGGCTTCGAGCCATCCTTTGTCTCAGACGGGGACAAAGCCCTCGACGCTTTCCGGGACACGCGCCCGGACCTGGTGTTGCTCGACCTGATGCTGCCGGGGGCCGACGGCATCGACGTGGCGCGCAGGATCCGGGCGGAGTCGGGGGTGCCCATCGTCATGCTCACCGCCAAGAGCGACACGATCGACGTCGTGCTCGGTCTGGAGTCGGGGGCCGACGACTACATCGTCAAGCCGTTCAAGCCGAAGGAGCTCGTGGCCAGGGTGCGGGCGCGGCTGCGCCGTACCGACGAGCCCACTCCGGAGATCCTGCAGATCGGCGACATCACCATCGACGTGGCCGGCCACTCGGTCAAGCGCGGCGAGGAGACCATCAACCTGACGCCGCTCGAGTTCGACCTGCTCGTCGCGCTGGCCCGTAAGCCGCGCCAGGTCTTCACCCGTGAGGTCCTGCTGGAGCAGGTCTGGGGCTACCGGCACGCGGCCGACACGCGCCTGGTCAACGTGCACGTCCAGCGGCTCCGGGCGAAGATCGAGAAGGACCCCGAGCACCCCGAGATCGTGGTCACGGTCCGTGGTGTGGGCTACAAAGCCGGGCCGGCCTGACCGGCGCCCGACCCTGCCATGCCCCCGACTAGCCAGAAACGACTCCGTCGCCGTACTCTCCGCCAGATTCTCGGCGGGGTCCGGCGGCGGACGCGGCGTGCGGCGGGCAGGGCACGGAGCGTATGGCGGCGCTCGCTCCAGCTCCAGGTGGTCACCAGCACGCTGGTGATCTCCGTGACCGTGGTGGTCGTGCTCGGCGTCTTCCTGTCCGACCAGATCAACCGGTCGGTCATCGAGAGCCGCCAGCAGTCGTCGGCCACCGAGGCGCTCGCCGACCGCGTGCAGATCGCCGACGCGCTCAGCCAGAAGCCCGACGACCAGGCCAAGTCGACCTCCGACGCGAGCGGCAACGCGCCCGCCGACCCGCTCGACGAGGTGATGGACACCATCACCGGCTCCGGCGAGAACGGCTCCAAGAAGCGCTACGAGGTGCTGGTGCTCAACACCTCCAACCCCGGCAGATCGCGCGCCTCGGGCAACGTCACGCCGGAGGACGTGCCGCTGGCACTGCAGCAGGCCCTGCGGCGCGACGAGCGGAAGTTCATCTTCGACAAGCCGTACCGCTTCACCGCGCCCATCACGTTCACCGGTGAGAGCCAGCCCACGCCCACGCTGGTCATCGCCGGCGTGGTCAGCCTCCTCAACGGCGAGAACTACGAGGTCTACCACTTCTTCCCGATCAGCGAGGAAGAGCGGATGCTGTCCAACGTCCGGCTCGCCATCGCCGTGGTGGGCCTGGGCCTCGTGGTGCTGCTGGCCGCCATCGCCTACCTGGTCGCCCGGCAGGTGGTCAGCCCGGTCCGGCTGGCCCGCGAGGCGGCCGAGCGCCTGGCGGCGGGCAAGCTCGACGAGCGGCTCAAGGTACGCGGTGAGGACGACCTGGCCCGCCTGGCCACCTCGTTCAACGAGATGGCCGTCAACCTGGCACTGAAGATCCACCAGCTGGAGGAGCTGTCCCAGGTCCAGCGGCAGTTCGTGTCCGACGTCTCCCACGAGCTGCGTACCCCGCTGACCACGGTCCGGATGGCCGCCGACCTGCTCTACGACGCCCGCGAGGACTTCGACCCGATGGCCGCCCGCTCGGCCGAGCTCATGCAGGCCCAGCTGGAGCGGTTCGAGTCGATGCTGGCCGACCTGCTGGAGATCAGCCGCTACGACGCCGGCGCCGCCACGCTCGACCTCGACCCGGTCGACGTACGTGACGTGGTGCTGCGCGCGATCGGCGACTCCGAGGCGCTGGCCGAGCGCCACTCCACCCGCTTCGAGCTGCGGCTGCCCAACGAGCCGTGCATGGCGGAGATCGACAACCGGCGGGTCGAGCGCATCCTGCGCAACCTGCTGTTCAACGCCATCGAGCACGGCGAGGGCAGGGACGTCGTGGTGACGGTGGGCGCCGACCGGGACGCGGTGGCGGTCGCCGTACGAGATCACGGGATCGGCCTGAAGGCGGGCGAGGAAACCATGGTGTTCGACCGGTTCTGGCGCGCCGACCCGTCACGGGCGCGGACCATCGGCGGCACCGGGCTGGGCCTGGCCATCTCGCGTGAGGACGCCTCCCTGCACGGCGGCTGGCTGCAGGCGTGGGGGCAGCAGGGGGAGGGCTCGCAGTTCCGGCTGACGCTGCCCCGGGTGGCCGGGACCGACCTGAAGGGGTCGCCGCTGTCGCTGGTGCCACCGGAGATCGAGATGCGGCGTACGTGGCGCGGGCAGATGACGCCGGTACTGCTGCCCGCCTCGGCGGACGGGGCTGGTTATGACGAGGACTAGTCCTTCGGTTTTGTTGCGGATCAGGCGGCTCGGCGTTGCCGCCGCCGTCGTCGCGGCTCTCCTCTGGAGCTCGGCCTGCGCGGTGATCCCCGTGGGCGGTCCGTTCCCGGTCGGCGAGGCCGATGGCGGCGACCCGATGAACAAGCCGTTCCAGCGCATGGTCGCCATCCCGCCGCAGGCCGGCTGGTCGCCGGAGCAGGTGGTGACGGGCCTGCAGGCCGCCATGGCCGCTTACGCCGACGACCCGGAGATCCTGGCGAAGTACCTGACTCCTGAGGCGCGGCAGGCGTGGAAGCCCGGCGGTCCGGTGACGGTCCTCGACAACCTGGTGAAGTACGACGTGGAGGGGAAGATCGGTGACAAGGAGATCACCGTCACCCTCTCCGGCACCCAGGTCGCCCGCATCGAGAACGACGACACCTACGTGCCCACCTCCGGGGGGGTCGACAAACCGTTCACGCTGATCAAGGACCAGCAGGGCGACTATCGGGTCAAGTCGCTGGTCGGCGGCCTCCTGCTCACCGAGGCGGACGTCACCCGCGCGTACCGGCCGACGAACCTCTACTACCTGAACGGCACCCCCGGCAGCGGCGGCGCCAACTCGGACATGCTCGTCGTCGACCGGGTCCGGCTGCGGCTCAAGCCCACCGAGAGCTTCGCCAAGACGATCATCGAACGGCTGCTCAAGGGCCCGAGCAAGGCGCTGCAGGGCGCCGTGGAGAACGTCTTCCCGCACGGCACGCGGGTCGAGTCCGTACGGGCCGGGGACGACCGCGTGGTGATCAACCTCAGCGGTCCCATCGACCCGGGCGGCATCTTCACCAGGGGACTCCAGGCCCAGCTCAGATGGAGCCTGACCAGCAACAACGTGGCCAACGGCCGGTACATCGAGGTGCAGCTGGACGGCGAGCCGTTCTACTCCTCAGAGGCCATGACCATCCCGCCCAACATCAGCGACCCCTGGCTGGGCACCTCCTCGAACGCCGCCTACTACACCAGCAAGGGCGCCGTCTACGCGATGGCCACCGAAGGCCCTGGCCGGCCCGTGGCCGGACCCGCCGGCCAGGCGAACAACCAGTACTCGGGCTTCGCCGTGGCGGTCGGCGGCTTCTCCGTCGGCCAGGGCGCCGACCTCATCGCCGCCAAGTCGAGCGCGGGCGGCATCTGGGTGACCACGGCGGCGGCGGACGGCCGCTGGCAGCAGTGGATTCAGGGCGCGAGCGCGGATCTCACGCCGCCTTCCTGGCATCGGGATGGCACCCTATGGACGTACGACCGCCGGAACGGCGCCGTGCTGCGGTGCAATCCGGGCGCCGGGCGCGGGCCTGAACGCATCGCCGCGCCCAGCCTCGACGGGTTCGACGTCACGCGGCTGCGGATCGCCAGGGACGGGGTGCGGGTGGCGGTGACGATCGGCGAGCACGAGATCCGGGTCGGCGCCATCACGGGAAGCGGCGCCGCCATCATGCTCGGAAATTTCCAGACATTGAGCACGGTCGACGACGAGAAGATCCGGGACCTGGCCTGGCGCGACGGCGAGCACCTGGTGGTGCTGTCGCAGAGCAAGGCCGGGCCGGTGGTCAAGGAGATCAACGTGGGCGATGGCACGATCACCAAGCTGCCGTCGGACACGCGACTGCGGACGCTGGCCGCGCAGGGTGAGCGGATCCTGGCGGGGACCCAGAAGAAGAACGAGATCCTGGAGTCCAACCTGGACAAGCAGAACTGGACCTCCAAGATCGCCGCAGACGCCGACACCCCGCTGTTCCCCCTGGGCTGACCGGACCCTTCCGCCTGGGCTGATCGGACGCTTCCGCCTGGTCCACCTGGACGCTTCCCGTGGTCGGCTGGAAGCTCCCCCCAGAGTCGGCCGGGCTGCGACTGGCCGCCATGCCGGTGCTGACCGGACGGCGATCCGCCATTCGTGTGGGGGTCATTCCTGGGTTGATAGGGCGGTAGCTGCCCGCCCGCCAGGGGCGCCCCTTCTCCTGACAGGGGACATCTGGACCACCGGGTTCCGGGGGGACGGATCCGCCGCTCAGGCGGGGCCGTCCTTGGGCTGATGGGGACGGTGACTGGCCGTCCGTGCGGGGGGCCGTTCGTGGGCGGAAATCGTCGGGGTCGACGGGCATGCTGGTCCTCGTGTTCGCCGCTCTCGCCGACCTTGCTGACCTGGCCCTTCCCCAGAGCTGCCTGGGCTGTGGCACCAAGGGCCCGCGCCTGTGCGGGACCTGTCTGGACCCCGCCCCGGCCCGCCGCATGCCGAGACCCGCCCCCGACGGCCTCCCCGAGTGCTGGTCGGCCGCCGACTACACGGGGGCCGTGCGCGAGGCGATCGTCGCCTACAAGGAGCGTGGCCAGACCACGCTGGCCCATCCCCTGGCGACGGCCCTGGCCTTCACCGCCTGCCACGCCCTGGCCTTCACCGCCGGTCACGCTGCGGCGGACCGCCCTGCCACACCCCTCGGGAACCGCCTCGCCACACCCCTCGGGGACCGGCCCGCCACACCTGTGGCTGTGGCGGTCGTCCCCGTGCCCAGCGCCCGTCGAGCTCTCCGGTCGAGGGGTCACGACCCGGTCGGCAGGCTGGCCGCGCTGGCTGTGCGGCAGCTGGCGGCGTTCGGTCACCGGGCGGAGCTGTGGCCCGCGCTCGGACAGGCGCGTCAGGTTGGCGACCAGGCGGGCCTGAGCGCCACGCAGCGGGCCGCCAACCTCGCCGCCTCACTTCGGGTCACCCCCGCCGCGAAGGCCCGCCCAGCGGCCCCTGTGCTACTCGTGGACGACATTGTGACCACGGGCTCCACACTGGCCGAAGCCGCCAGGACACTCCGGGTGCACGGCGTTGACGTCCTGCTGGCGGTGACCGTGGCCGCGACACGCCGAAGATCTTGCAATCCATTACGGTCACACTGAGTAAAGAGAGATCATTTTTCTGCTCTCACTTGGACGTCACATGTGCCTACCCGCTGGGCAGCGGTGGGGCAGCTCAGGCCTCCGTGAGGGAGGGGGATATGTGGCCCGGCGTACGCAAAAAGGGGCATCCGTCACGTGAGTCACATCGGAGGAAAATCACAGAAAGTGATCGTTTGACCGATCCCTAGGCTGACATTCGTCTCCGATGCGGATAGCGTTCTGACATGGCACCCGTTCGGGTCCGTGGTTGCGCAGGGCCGGGAGTCCCGGCTCTGCTAGCCGATGCCAGCCGCAGGCAAAACGGTCCACGTAAGGCGACTCTTTGTCGACCGATCACGGTGCGGCTTAGGGGTAAGTCCTGCCTTCCCGGGGGTCCAGATGTCCCCCGTCAGGAGAGAAGGGCAGTAGTGGCATCAGAGCCGCGAAATCCTCAGCAGGCGGATGTGGGGTCGAAGACCAGGTCGGCCGGGCGGGTGCCACCCGAGAACCCGGTGACGGAACGTCGGAAGAGGGTAACGGTGACAGCAGAGAGGCAGACGGAAGACCCCGCCCGGCAAGCACGTCGTCGGGCGCTCTTTCTCAGTCGTTAGACGAAGGGGGGCTGTTGCATGGACATCATCGTCAAGGGCCGGCACACAGGAGTGAGTGATCGGTTCCGAGACCAGGTGGAGACCAAGCTGGCCAGGATCGAGCGTCTGGACAACAAGCTCATTCGAGTTGATGTGGAGGTGTCGAAGGAGCGCAATCCGCGCATCGCCAGCCAGCGAGAGCGCGTCGAGCTGACCATTCACTCTCGAGGACCCGCCATTCGCGCGGAGGCTTCCGCCGACGATCGATTCGCCGCCCTGGACATGGCGCTGGACAAACTGGAAGGCCGGCTCAGGCGCCTGTCCGACCGGCGCAAGGTGCACCACGGCAACCACGCCCCGCCCTCCGTCGCGGAGATCACCGCGACGCTGCCCGAAGCCGCCGACCTGGCGCCACCGCGCAAGGCCGAGGTCGTACCGGAGTTCGACGAAGAAGAAGAGCTCCCCGACGACAAGCAGTATGACGACATCGTCCCCATCGAGATGGACGGCGACGGGCCGCTCATCGTACGAGAGAAGCACCACAAAGCGGAACCCATGACCATCGACCAGGCCCTCCTCGAGATGGAGCTGGTCGGCCACGACTTCTATCTGTTCCGTGACAAGGAGAGTGGCCAGCCGTGTGTCGTTTACAACCGGCGCGGCTACAACTATGGCGTACTTCGGCTCGTAGAGCCGTGACGCAGCGCTAAAAGATCTTCTCGACCACCCTAGGACCGCGTGAGACATGCCATCATTGGCGGTCCAACGGCTCTGGCCCCCCGACGAGGAGGAGACGTGAGCGAGCTCAGTCAGGTCATGAGCGAGCGAAGCGCGGAGATGGCGGTCTCCAGGCTGATCGAGGAGGCCTGGTGACGGAGTCCGGCGAGGCGCGCCCGTCAGGAGGCGAGCCGATCCGCGTCCTGATCGTGGACGATCACGAGCTGATCAGGCGGAGCCTGGCTCTGGCGCTGGCCGCCGAGCCAGACATCGAGGTGGTCGGTGAGGCGAGCGACGGGCATGAGGCGGTCGAACTGGCCGACCGCCTCATGCCCGACGTGGTGCTCATGGACGTACGCATGCCGCGGCGCGACGGCATCGAGGCGGCCAAAGGCATCAAGGCCTCGGTGCCGAGCACCCGCATCATCATGCTGACGGTCAGCGACGAGGAAGAAGACCTCTTCGAGGCCATCAAGGCGGGCGCGACCGGCTATCTGCTCAAGGACGTGCAGATCAACGACGTCCCCGCCGCCGTGCGCGGAGTTCACGAGGGCCAGTCGCTCATCAATCCGGCCATGGCCGCAAAACTCATCAACGAGTTCGCGAACATGAGCAAGAAGGAGAGCGAACGCCCACCCCAGCTCCCCGTGCCGCGGCTGACCGAGCGGGAGATGGAGGTGCTGCGCCTGGTGGCCAAGGGGATGAACAACCGCGAGATCGCCAAGCAGCTCTTCATCTCCGAGAACACGGTCAAGAACCACGTCCGCAACATCCTCGACAAGCTGCAGCTCCACTCGCGCATGGAGGCTGTGGTCTACGCGGTACGCGAGCGCATGCTGGAGATCACCTGACATCGCCCTCGGGCGGGCGCGGCGGCTACGGATCGCCCGCCCCCTCGGTGGGCGTGCCGGGTGACGAGCGTCTACGCCCGCGGTGAGCGTGACGGCTATCGGCCACCTACGCGCCCCTCGGTGGGCGTAACGGCTGTGCCCACCAGTCCCTGCGGTGGGACATGGCGGGTGCAGATTGCCTGCGTCCTCGACGAGTGTGGCGGCTGCCGACCGTCTGCACCTGCGGTGAGCGTGGCGCGTCCTGCCGCATGCCCTGCGGTGATCGTGGTGGCTGCCGACGACCTACCCGTCCTATCGGCGGGCGTGGCGGTGATTCGTCGGCAACGGACGCAAGTAGGCGATGAGGCTTTGTCGCCACTCGCCGCCCATTAGGCGACGGAGTGGCGGTCAGTCCTGCCCCGGCTTCAGACGGCGATTACCCGAGGTCCGCCCCCCGGTCCGTCCGACCGGGGGCTACCTGGCTTTCGGCCCGAGGTGCGCCCGGCCCGAGGTCCGACTGGGGGTCGGGCACACCTGGTGTCCGACCCGAGGTCCGGCTGGAGCACTCCCGGGGTCTGGTCCGAGGTCCTATCTGGGGTCTGTCTCCAAGTGGGCGATGAGGGCGGGGTCGGCGCGTTCGACTCGTACGGTGTCGCAGCCCACCCACTCGGCGGCCGACCACAGCGCGTCGCTGAGGGCGTCGGCCCACTTGGCGCCGGTGAGGCCCGGCTCCAGGCTGAGCTGTCTGGCCACCAGCGTGGTGCCGTCGCGGGCCGGGTCCACTCGGCCGATCAGCCGGCCACCGGCCAGCACCGGCATCGTGAAGTAGCCGTGCACCCGCTTGTGCTTGGGTACATAGAGCTCGAGCGTGTAGTTGAAGCCGAAGACCCGCTCGGTCCGGCCGCGATGCCAGATGAGCGAGTCGAACGGCGACACCAGCGTCGTCCGGTGCCGCCCGCGCGGCGCCGACTCCAGAGCCGCCGGATCGGCCCACGCGTTGGTCTGCCCCCTGGTCGAGGGCCAGCCGGTCACGCGTACGGGCACCAGCCCCGTGGCCCCGCTCAGCAGCGTCTCGTCGAGGATGGCGGCGAACCTCCCCTTGAGCCGCAGGAAGTCGATCAGGTCGCCCCGGGTCGCCACGCCCAGCGAGGCACCGGCGATGGCCGCCAGCCGTACGATGCACTCCTCGTCGGAAAGGTCCTCGGCCTGGAGTTCGGCGGGGACCACGCGCTCGGAGAGGTCATAGACCCGGCGCCAGCCGACGCGGCGGCTGCAGACGAGCTCGCCGATGTCCAGCAGCCATTCCAGGCCGATCTTCGAGTCGGACCAGTCCCACCAGGGGCCGCCGTTCTTGGCGCCGCCGACGTCGGAGGTGGTGAGCGGGCCCGAGGCGCGTACCTGCTCCAGCAGCTTGTCCACGTGGTCGGGCACCTCGTGCCAGCGGTAGCGACGATTGCGGTAGGCGCGCCGCCTGAAGGAGTAGAGGGGCCAGTGCTCGATCGGCAGGATGCAGGCGGCGTGGCACCAGTATTCGAAGCTCTGGGCGGGATTGTGCCAGTAGGCCCGCTCGACCTTGGGCCTGCCCACCGCGCCCAGGCGCGCGTAGGCGACGAGCTCGTGGGAGCGGGCCAGGACCGAGATCGTGTCGAGCTGGATCGCGCCGAGCCTGCGGAGCATGCCGTGCACGCCGCCTCGGCGGGCGTCGGCGCCGAGCAGGCCCTGGGCGCGCAGGATCAGCCGCCGCGCCTCGTCGGCCGTCAGATCCGTCATATCAGCACATTGGTACGGCTATGCATGCCGCGATGCTAGCGGCGGCCACCGACAGAAACCGACGGGAGGAAAAGAGGAGACGATGGCCCGCCGCCTGATGCCCGGCATGGGCGGGCGTCCGCTGTGACGCCTGGACGAGCGATGGCCCGCCGTGTGACGCCCGTATGAGACGCATGAGAGAGGTCCGCCGCGTGGCGCCCGCATGAGACGCATAAGAGAGGCCCGCCGTGTGACGCCCGCATGAGAGGGGTCGCTGCGAAGCCCGGATGGGCGATGGTCCGTCCGCCCGCGTGACGCGCACGTGAGCCGGGACGCGTACGTCAGCGGGGTCCTGCGACGCGTGGCGCACGGGAGCGGGGTCCGCCGCGTAGCGCGCGTACGCGAGCGGCGGCCTTCCGCGTCTGTGTCGGAGGCTCAGGCGGCCTGGAGGGGTAGGGTGCCGGAGGTTCGGGCGTCCCCGAGGTTCGCCGGAGGCTCAGCGGTGGTCTTCCGCGTGGAGTCCCGCCCTGGGCGCGTCGATCACGACGTCGGTGAAGATGTCGAAGACGAGGGCGAGGATTCCGCCCACGACGAACACTCCGGCGCCGATCCAGATGAGCGTCCAGTTGGCGGCGGTCATCCCATAGCCGGCGACGACGGTGCCGAGCAGCATCACGGTCACCGCGAGCCATGAGGACGCGCGGCCGCCATGGTTACCGAGATTCTCCGTGTGCTCTGACTTGCGCCCCTCAACCATCACAAATCCTTCCCTTTGCCGGATATCCCGCTAACGGTGCAAACCACGGGCTTACCGGCATACGCTCTGCCTGGACCCCATTCTCCCAGACATGCCCGACGCTCTCGTCGTCGCGGTGGCTGTGTCTGGTTGCTGAACCGCCTACGATGGCAACGGGGAAGTTTGTCTCAGCCTCTCCTCCTGGCGGCGCCGCCGGGGTAGACCTGCGAGGAGCTTTACATAAAGTGGCAGCCATTCTCGACAAGATCCTACGTGCCGGCGAAGGCAAGACCCTGCGCAAGCTCAAGCGGATCGCCGATCAGGTCAACTCCATCGAGGACGACTTCACGAGCCTGTCCGACGCGGAGTTGCGCGCTCTGACGGACGAATTCAAGCAGCGGCTCGCGGACGGCGAAACCCTCGACGATCTGCTTCCCGAAGCGTTCGCGACCGTGCGCGAGGCGGCCCGCCGCGTGCTCGGTCAGCGTCACTTCGACGTGCAGATCATGGGCGGCGCGAGCCTTCACATGGGCAACATCTCGGAGATGAAGACCGGCGAGGGCAAGACCCTCACCTGTACTCTCCCTGCCTACCTCAACGCGCTCGCCGGCAACGGCGTCCACGTCATCACGGTCAACGACTACCTGGTCAAGGTCGGCGCCGAGAACATGGGCCGCATCTACCGATTCCTCGGTCTCGAGGTCGGCATGATCCTGGCCGGGCAGGCCCCGGAAGAGCGGCGCAAGCAGTACGAGGCGGACATCACCTACGGCACCAACAACGAGTTCGGCTTCGACTATCTGCGCGACAACATGGCGTGGTCGCTGGACGAGTGCGTGCAGCGCGGCCACCACTTCGCGATCGTCGACGAGGTCGACTCCATCCTCATCGACGAGGCGCGCACCCCGCTGATCATCTCCGGCCCGGGGGAGCAGTCGGGTAAGTGGTACACCGAGTTCGCCAAGATCGTGCCGCGGCTGCGCAGGGGCGTCGAGGCCAAGTCGCCCGACGAGGAGAGCACCGGCGACTACATCGTCGACGAGAAGAAGCGCACGGTCGGCGTGCTGGAGTCCGGTGTCGCCAAGGTCGAGGACTGGCTGGGCATCGACAACCTCTACAAGGCCGAGCACACCCACCTGGTCGGCTTCCTGAACAACGCTCTGAAGGCCAAGGAGCTGTTCAAGAAGGACAAGGACTACATCGTCGCCGAGGGTGAGGTGCTCATCGTCGACGAGTTCACCGGCCGCATCCTGCACGGCCGCCGCTACAACGAGGGCATGCACCAGGCCATCGAGGCCAAAGAGGGCGTGAAGATCAAGGACGAGAACCAGACTCTCGCCACGGTCACCCTGCAGAACTACTTCCGCCTCTACAAGAAGCTGTCCGGCATGACCGGCACCGCCGTCACCGAGGCGAACGAGTTCCACCAGACGTACAAGCTCGGCGTGGTCCCGATCCCGACGAACCGTCCGATGATCCGCAAGGACCAGGCCGACGTCGTCTACAAGACCGAGGACGCCAAGTTCGCCGCGGTCGTGGAGGACATCAAGGAGCGCTACGACGTCGGCCAGCCGGTGCTGGTCGGCACCACCTCGGTCGAGAAGTCCGAGCGGCTGTCCAAGGCGCTCAAGCGCCGCGGCGTCCAGCACGAGGTGCTCAACGCGAAGAACCACGCGCGTGAGGCCGCGATCGTCGCCGAGGCGGGCCGCAAGGGCGCCGTCACCGTCGCCACCAACATGGCCGGTCGAGGCACCGACATCATGCTCGGCGGCAACTCCGAGTTCCGCGCCGACCTTGAGCTGCGCCAGCGCGGCCTCGACCCGCTCGAAACGCCAGAAGAATACGAGAAGGCGTGGCCCGAGGCGCTCGAGAAGGCCAAGGCGGCCGTCAAGGCCGAGCACGACGAGGTCACCGAGCTCGGCGGCCTCTACGTCCTCGGCACCGAGCGGCACGAGTCGCGCCGTATCGACAACCAGCTCCGCGGTCGTTCCGGCCGCCAGGGCGACCCGGGCGAGTCGCGCTTCTACCTCTCGCTCGGCGACGACCTGATGCGCCTGTTCAACTCGGCCAGGGTCGAGATGATCATGACCAGGCTCAACATCCCCGACGAGCAGCCGATCGAGTCCGGCATCGTCTCCAAGGCCATCGCCTCCGCCCAGCACCAGGTCGAGCAGCAGAACTTCGAGATCCGCAAGGAAGTTCTCAAGTACGACGAGGTCATGAACCGGCAGCGCAAGGTGATCTACGCCGAGCGCCACCGCGTGCTGGAGGGCGCCGACCTGCACGAGCAGGTGCAGGGCTTCATCGGCGAGGTGATCGACGGCTACGTCGCGGGCGCCACGGCCGAGGGCTTCGCCGAGGAGTGGGACCTCGACAAGCTGTGGAAGGCGTTCGGCGAGCTCTACCCCGTCACGGTCACCATCGACAACGTGGTCGAGGAGGCCGGCGGCCGCGAGGAGCTCAGCGCCGAGTTCATCAGCACGAAGATCAAGAAGGACGCGCTGGAGGCCTACGCCAGGCGTGAGGAGGAGCTCGGCGCCGACGCCACCCGCGAGTTCGAGCGGCGCGTCATCCTGTCGGTCCTGGACCGCAAGTGGCGCGAGCACCTCTACGAGATGGACTACCTGCGCGAGGGCATCGGCATGCGGGCCTACGCGCAGAAGGACCCGCAGATCGAATACCAGCGCGAGGGCTTCGAGATGTTCGCCGCGATGCTCGAGGGCATCAAGGAGGACTCGGTCGGCTTCCTGTTCAACATCGAGGTCGAGGTTCAGGAGAACCCGATCGTCGAGGAAGAGGACGCGATGATGGCGGAGACCCGCTCGATCATCGCGCGCGGCCTGCGTGGGCCCGAGCGGCCCGCCGAGCTCGAATACTCCGCGCCGGGTGAGGCGGGCGAGGTCGAGCACACCCGGGTCCGCAGCACGTCGGCCGAGCGCGCCGCCTACGGCAACGTCGAGCGCAACGCGCCCTGCCCCTGCGGCTCGGGCAAGAAGTACAAGCGCTGCCACGGCGATCCCAAGAACGCCCAGGCATAACGCACCGGTCCGGTTCTGGGAGAAGGCCCTCGCCTGTCGGCGGGGGCCTTCTTCCGGTTGTCAGGCGGTTTCGAAGTCTTGTCAGGCGGTTTCGAAGTCCGTGCACAGCCATTGGACGCCGCGCCGCTCAAGCCGTACGGCGAGTACGTGGCTGCGTTCGCCGCAGTGGACGAGGAGGCACATCTCGACCGCGCCGTCCTTGGGCTCCTTCACGTGCGGGCTCCCCACGAACGGCGCTCGTTTCGTCTCGATCATCCGCCCCGCCTTGACGAGGTCGCGGTAGGCCCGGTCGGTGAGCCGGTCGGCGACGCTCTCGGGCGGCCGCCGCCCCGAGAGCACCTCGGCCAGTGCCTGCCCGAGCAGTCGCAGCTTGCGCTCGTCGGGACCGACTCCCGGCGGTCCCCACACGAGCGGGTCGGAAATGGCGGCGTGCGGAAGGGATGACATGGGGCCTCCGATGTCATAGGGAGAGAGGGACAGTACAAGGAGTTTCCGGCCCGGCCCCCGAATACATCGCCCACCAACTTTCCCGCTCAGCCCACCGATTCGAGGTGATTGGCGAGAAAGATCACCGGAAGTTGGAGTGGTGCTGAGAGGTGCTATCTGGGATTTCGGTCCTGTGCCAGTCGCCTATGGGCTGTCTCCAACGAATTCGGGCGGCCTCTATCGTCGGAGCCACTGATGTCGATTCGGGTGTCGCGGTCCGTAATCCATCTGCGGCGCTGTGTGGCAATCAATGGCTAAGCGCCCAGGGGACATACCACCAAACGTGCGGAGATGATCAGTATGTCGGGGACGGCTGCTAGGTAGCGGTGGCATGGCGAAGTCCTCTCGGTAGCGGCCGCCGTCCCTTTATGTGATCGAGGAAATCCGTCCTGCCCGATCGGGGTGACGAGCAGGAAGGGGCGCCTGAGTGCGCGGTTCCCGCTGGTGATCCGGACGAGGCGGTGCGGCTCTTCCACTCCTACCGGCGGCTGATGGCGCAGATCCTCGGATACGAGGAGGACCTTGCCGAGGTGGAGGAGAGTCTCGGCGTCGTGCTGCCTCCGGACCTCCGCGCGCTGTACGGCATCGCCGACGGTGACGGCGTGAATCTGTGGATCGACGCGGACCTGCCGCAATTGCCCGTCGAGCATGCCACGTACAGCGACGACCGGCCCTCCCGGGCGCGGGCCATGCAGGCGGGTCCACGGGTGCAGGAGAGCCGGGTGGTCGACGTAGAGGATTGCGCGTTCCTCACCGCGGTGCCCGAGGTGTGTTCGCTGGCGCTGTCGAGCAAGGGTTCGCCCGGCGCCGAAGCTGTGGGCGCTGGACATCGCTATTCACCCCCACCGCCCCGAACGCGACTGGCCGAGCTCAACGGACTGGGTCACCAGTTATGACGGCCCGCCCAGGAGCTAAGAGGGTGGTTCGCCCGAATCGACGTCTGGTTCGGGCTCTCGGCCAGGGGTCATGATGTTCAGTTTGCGGATGAGGAAGCTGAACACCACGTAATAGACCACCCCATAGATCACCCCGAGCAGGAGGATGCCCGGCAGGTTGTGGGTGTTCGACTTGCTGGCGTTCAGCAGCATGTCCAGCAATCCCGCCGAGAAGCCGAAGCCGAGTTGCCCGCCGATGAGTGTGGTCAGCGCCATCGCCAGCCCGGTCAGCACAGCGTGTACGGCCAGCAGCACCGGCGCCACGAAAATGAACGCGAACTCGATCGGCTCGGTGATCCCGGTGACGAACGAGGCCAGCCCGGCCGACAGCATGATGCCGCCCACGGCCGCCCGCCGGTGCGGGGGCGCGGCCCGCCACATGGCCAGCGCGGCGGCCGGCAGCGCGAACATCATGATCGGGAAGAACCCGGCCATGAACTGGCCGGAGTGCGGGGCGCCGCCGAAGTAGCAGTTCCAGTCGCCGCCGAGGACCTGGCCGCCGACCTCGCACTGCGGCACCACGTACCAGACGATCGAGTTGACGAAGTGGTGCAGGCCGAGCGGGATCAGCAGCCGGTTGATCAGGCCGTAGATGCCGGTGCCCAGCGGTCCGAGCGTGGTCAGAGCCTCGCCCGCGTGGCCGATCCACTCGCCGAGAATCGGCCACACCCAGCCGATGAGCACGCCGAGGAGCAGCGCCACGATCGAGGTGATGATGGGTACGAACCGGCGCCCGCCGAAGAAGGCCAGCCAGGACGGCAGCTTGATCCGGTGGAAGCGCTGCCACAGCACGGCGGTGACCAGACCGATCATGATGCCGCCGAGCACCTGGGTGGGGTTCTGCATGCCGTAGTTGATGATCTCTTTGATGCCCTGGGGCTGGACCGCCTTGATCAGGACCGTGTCCCTGATCGCCGAGCCGAAGAACATCACCTTGGTCACGCGGTCGAACACCAGGTAACCGACCACCGCGGCGAGCGCGGTCGAGCCGTCGGACTTGCGGGCGAACCCGATCGCCACCCCCACCGCGAACAGCAGCGGCAGGTTCTCGAACAGCGCCGCACCGGCGGCGGCCAGCACCTCGGCGACCTGGTTCATCCAGCCGAAGCCGGCCACATCGGCCAGGCCGCCCGGCTCGGCGCCGTTGGAGCCGAGCATGTCGGGCTGGCCGAAGCGGAGCAGCAGCGCGGCCGCGGGCAGGGCGGCGATGGGCAGCATGAGCGAGCGGCCCAGGCGCTGGAGCACGTTCATCACGCGTGAGAACGGCGAAGGCCTGGCGGCGGTGGTCTCGTTCACCGGGCGTTCCTCCGGGTCGGGCCCTCAGCCCCGTCTGGTGGGCATTTCCAGAATGGTGCGCAGCTGGTAGCGGTCCGCGCGATAGGTGGACACGCCCAGCTCCGCGCAGATGCCGCCGGAGAAGGATCTGCGCTGCAACAGTAGTACGGCCCCGCCCCGGGGGAGTTTGAGCAGATCGGCGTCGCTCGGATCGGCGATGCCCCCGTCGATGGTCAGCTCGCCGGCGTCCATGACCAGCCCGTAGCGGCTCTCCAGCAGCTCGTAGAGCGACCTGCCCGACAGGTCGTGCTCGGCCAGGTCGGGCGCGAGCTTGACCGGGATGTGCGCGCGCTCGATGGACAGCGGTTCGCCGTCGGCGGTGCGCAGCCGCTCGATGAAGTGCACTTCCTCGCCCGGCTGGATGCCCAGCTCCTTGGCCAGGTGGGCGCTGGCGCGTACGACCCGCCGGTCGAGGTCGCGCGAGCCCGGCTCCATGCCGCGCGCCCGCATGTCGTCGCTGAACGACGTGAGCTGCAGCGCGAGCTCGATCTTTGGCCTGGCCACGAACGTGCCCTTGCCCGGCACCCGGTGCAGGCGGCCCTCGGACACCAGGTGGTCGACCGCCTGCCGGACTGTCATCCTGGAAAGGCCGAAGCGCTGGCAGAGCTCGCGCTCAGACGGGATGGCGGCGCCGATGCTCAGCTCGTCGCTGTCGATCAGGTCCAGCAGGATCTCGCGCAGCTGGAAGTACTTGGGCACCGGGCTGTCCGGATCGATGTGCGCCACGGATCCTCCCCTCGATCTGACCTGGGCGATGGGCTATGGTTCGTACTGGTCTAGTCCGGACTAGACCACATGTCGCAAAACAGGGTCAAGTCTGCCCGGTAACGATTTGAGGGATGATGACCACCAAGATGCGCAGCGAGATCGCCGAGCAGCCTGAGGCGCTGCGGGCCACGCTCGATTCCCTGCTCCCCAGGGTCGACGAGGTGAGAGCACTGGGCGAGCGGACCCGCCAGCTCCTGTTCATCGCGCGTGGCACCTCCGACAATGCCGCAGTCTACGGCCGCTACCTGGTCGAAGCCCACGCCGGGCGGCTGGCCGCGCTCGCCGCCCCGTCCGTCGCGACGACGTACAAGCGCAAGCTGGACCTCGACGGCGTGCTGGCCGTCGCCATCTCGCAGTCCGGCCGGACCGAGGAGATCGTCGAGACGCTGACCTGGGCCAAGGACTGCGGCGCCAGTACGGTCGGCGTGACCAACGGCGGCCCGGACAGCCCGCTCGCCCAGGCCGCCGACCTGGCGCTGTGCACGCTGGCGGGTGAGGAGAAGGCGGTCCCGGCCACGAAGACCTACACCACCCAGCTCGCCGCGCTGGCCGTGCTCGCGCTCGGCCTCGGCGCCGACGTGGACGCGACCGACCTCCAGCAGGTCCCGGACGCGGTCGAGAAGCTGATCGCCGAGCCGGGCGACCTCGACGCGGTCGTCGAGGGCCTGGCCGACAAGCAGGGGGCCGTGGTCTCCGCGCGCGGGCTGGCCTTCTCCACCGCGCTGGAGACCGCGCTCAAGCTCAAGGAGGCGTGCTACCTGCACGCCATGGGCCTGTCGTACGCCGACCTGCTGCACGGGCCGATCGCCGTGGTCGACGCCGACACCCCCGCCCTGCTGGTCGCCGCCGAGAACAGCCCGACGCTGTCCGGTACGGTCGCACTCGCCGAACGGGTCGTCGCCGCGGGCGCCGCGGCCTTCACCATCGGCGGCGGCCCGGCGCTGGCCCGGGCGGGTACGGCGGCGCTCAACGGCCCCGACCTGCCCGAGTGGGTCGCGCCCATGGGCCTCATCGTGCCGGGGCAGTTGCTCACCGAGGCGCTGGCCCGGAGGCTGGGCATCGACCCCGACGCGCCGCGCGGGCTCAACAAGGTGACCCAGACCGACTGACGTTTAGCCTGGTCGTAACGTTACGAGGAGGACGGATGGCGGCTGATGCCAGCGCGATCATCGCGGGGCTCGGCGGTGCGGGCAACATCATCGACATCGAACCCTGCATCACCCGGTTGCGTACGGAGGTGCGTGACGTCTCCAAGGTCGACCAGGCCGCGCTCAAGGCGGCGGGGGCGCACGGCGTCATGGCCGCGGGCAACGTGGTGCAGGTCGTCGTCGGGCCCGAGGCGGACACGATCGCCAGCGACATCGAGGACATCATCGGCTAGAGGGCGAGACCATGACGACTGTTCTCGCCCCGGTCGAGGGGGTGGCCGTGGGGCTGTCGGCGGTGCCCGACCCGGTGTTCTCCGCGGGCATGGTGGGGCCGGGAACGGCGATCGATCCGGCGCGGGAACCCGGCAAGGCCGTAGCCCCAATATCCGGGAAAATCATGAAATTGCATCCGCATGCCTATGTCATCGTCGGGGATGACGGCAAAGGCGTGCTGGTGCATCTGGGCATCGACACGGTCCAGCTGAAGGGGAAGGGCTTCGAGTTGCTCGCGGCCGAGGGCGACAGAGTTCGTGCGGGCCAGCCCGTGGTGGCCTGGGACCCGGCCGCGATCGAGGCCGGTGGCCGCTCGCCGGTCTGCCCGGTGGTCGCGCTCGACGCGCCCGCCGGTTCGGTGACGGCCGTGACCGGCGGGCGCGTACACGCCGGCGACGAGCTCTTCCTGTGGGACTGAAAGAGCTATGGGGCAAGTGCCGGGGCCGGGTGGTCCGGACCGGTTGGACAAGGAGGAGTACATGGCCGAGCGCAAGGTCACCGTGGCGGCGGAAGTGGGCCTGCACGCCCGTCCGGCGGCGACATTCGTGCAGACCGCCGTCAAGGCCCCGATGGACATCACCGTGAGCAAGGGGGTGACCGGCCAGCCCGTCAACGGCAAGAGCATCCTGCAGATCCTGGGGCTGGACGTCCGGCAGGGCGAGGACATCGTGATCAAGGCCGAGGGTGAGGGCGCCGACGAGGTGCTGGACGCACTGGCGGCGATCGCCGGGACACCATGAACCTGCGGGGGGCCGGGGTCAGCCCGGGGATCGGGACCGGGCCCGCGTACGTGCTGACCGGGGCCGTCCCCGAACCCCCCGCAGGCTCCACCTACGAGGGCCCGCCGGAGCCGGAGCGCGAACGCGCGGTGGCGGCGCTCGGACAGGTCGCGGGGGAGCTGGAGGCCCGGGGCAACCGGGCCGGCGGCGAGGCCAAGGAGATCCTCAAGGCCCAGGCGCTGATCGCCGAGGACCCCGGGCTGGTGGTGGGGGTCAAGGCCCTGATCGACCAGGGCGTCGCGGCTCCTCGGGCCGTTTACCAAGCTTTCGCGAAATATCGGGACATGCTGCTGAGTGCGGGTGGGTACCTCGGCGAGCGGGTCGCCGACCTGGACGACATCAGGGACCGCGTGATCGCCCGCCTCACGGGCCACCCCCTGCCGGCCCCGCCACCCGTTCCGGGTACGGGTGAGCCGTATGTGCTGATCGCCGGCGATCTGGCGCCTGCCGACACCGCGTTGCTGTCGAAGGACGCCGTGGCCGCGTTCGTGACCGAGGCGGGCGGGCCGACCAGCCACACCGCGATCCTGTCCAGGGCGATGGGCGTGCCCGCCGTCGTGGCCTGTCCGGGCGCGACGGAGATCCCGGCCGGCACCCGGGTGCTGGTCGACGGCAACACCGGGGAAGTACGGCTGGAGCCCACCGAGTCCGACATCGCCCGGCACGTCAGCGCGCACGAGGCCAGGCGGCGACGCATGACGACCGGCGGCCCCGGCCGGACCCGGGACGACTTCCGGGTGCAACTGCTGGCCAACATCGGCGGCCCGGACGATCTCGACGCGGCGCTGGTCGCCGGAGCCGAGGGTGTGGGGCTGTACCGGACCGAGTTCCTGTTCCTCGGGCGGACCGAGGCGCCGTCCGTGGCGGAGCAGGAGGCGGCCTACCGGGCGGCGCTGGCCGCGTTTCCCGGCGGAAAGGTGGTGGTGCGGACGCTGGACGCCGGCGCCGACAAACCGCTGGCATTCCTGCCGTCCGCCGCGCCCGAGCCGAACCCGGCCCTGGGCGAGCGTGGCGTGCGCCTGTTCGAGAGATTCCCCGAGGTGATGGCCGCCCAGCTGGAAGCGCTGTCCGTGGCGGCGGCGGTGAACCGGTCGGGTGCGGTGCGAGCCAGTGCGGCGGCGGCCGAGCTTCACGTGATGGCGCCGATGGTCGCCACGGCCCAGGAGGCCCACTGGTTCGCCGACGCCTGCCACGCCAGGGGGCTCCCGCAGGCGGGCGTGATGATCGAGATCCCGGCGGCGGCGCTGCGGGCGGAGAGCCTGGTCACTGTGGTCGATTTCGTGTCGATCGGGACCAATGACCTGGCCCAGTACGCCTTCGCCGCCGATCGCCACTCCGCCGCGCTGGGTTCGCTGCAGGACCCGTGGCAGCCCGCGCTGCTCGACCTGATCGCCATGACCGCTACGGCCGCCTCCGACAACGGCAAGCCGTGCGGCGTCTGCGGGGAGTCGGCCGCCGATCCGGCCATGGCCTGCGTGCTCGTGGGCCTCGGGGTGTCCACGCTGTCCATGGGGGCCGCGGCGCTGCCCGCCGTACGGACCGGGCTGGGGGCGCACACACTCGACCAGTGCCAGCTGGCCGCCCAGGCCGCGCGGGGAGCGGCTACGGCGGCGCACGCCCGCGCGGCGGCCCGCTCCCACCTGCCGGGCCTGGTCGAGCTGGGGCTCTGACCGGACCGGGAGGGCGGGGGCTCCGACCGGACCGGGAGGAAGGGGACATTTGTCGGCTGTGTGGCTCAGGGGTCCCGCGGCATGGATACCTTTGAGAGCATGTTTCGACGGACAGGCACGGCCGGGCTCCTCGTGATGGCTCTCGCGGCATGCGCCGGGGGTGGTGGCGGCCCGGTGGGTGCGGCTCCGGCGACCCGGCCGGAGGTGGCGCCTCCGTCCACGGTTCAGCAGAGCTCGTCGTCGGCCGGCCAGGGCAGCGGGTTGCCGGGCGTCCTGTCGAAGATGAGCGTGCAGGAGAAGGTCGGCCAGCTGTTCATGCCCGTCCTGTACGGCACGGGCCCCGGCAGTGTGTCGGGCGAGAACCAGGCGAGGTACGGCGCGCAGACCCCGGCCAAGGTGGTCGCCAAATACCACCTCGGCGGCGTGATCCTCTTCCCGGCGAACATCCAGGGTGTCGGCCAGGTCGTCGACCTGACCAACGGGCTGCAGCAGGCGTCGAAGGACGTGCCACTCCTGATCGGCACCGACCAGGAGAACGGCCTGGTGTCCAGGATGGGCGCGCTGATGACCGACTTCCCCGGCGCCTCGGTCATAGGCTCGACCAAGGACACCGCGAACGCGCGAGCCGTGGCCAGGGCCACCGGCGAGGAGTTGCGCGCGGTCGGCGTCAACCTGGACTTCGCCCCGGTCGCTGACGTGAACATCGACCCGAGGAACCCGGTCATCGGCAAGCGCGCCTTCGGCGACCAGCCCGGCGAGGTGGCCAAGATGGTGGCCGCGTCGGTCAAGGGCTTCAATGACGCCAAGGTCGCCGCCACCGCCAAGCACTTCCCCGGCCACGGCGACACCAATATCGACAGCCACACCGGGCTGCCGGTGATCAAGCACACGAAGGAGCAGTGGGAGCGGATCGACGCGCCGCCGTTCAAGGCCGCGATCGCCGCCGGCGTCGACGCCGTGATGAGCGCGCACATCGTCTTCCCCAAGCTCGACCCGTCACGCGACCCTGCGACGCTGTCCAAGCCCATCCTGACCGGGCTGCTCCGTAACAAGCTCGGCTTCCAGGGCGTGATCTCCACGGACGCCCTCAACATGGACGGGGTGCGCAAGAAATACAGCGACGCCGAGATCCCCGTACGGGCCATCCAGGCGGGTGCCGACCTGCTGCTCATGCCGAACAACCTGCCCGTGGCCTACAACGCGGTGCTGGCGGCGGTGAAGTCGGGCAAGATCTCGCAGGAGCGGCTCGACCAGTCGGTGACGCGGCTGCTCAAGCTCAAGCAGGCCCGCGGACTGCTGCCCAAGGCGCCCGTGGCGTCGGCCGCGCAGGCGGCCAAGGTGCTCCGCAGCACGGAACACCGCAAGGTGGCCGCCCGCGCCGCCCGCTAGTACCAGGCCGCCCGCGTGCGCTTCAGTGCGAGCCCTTCAGCCCGCTCGCGATGAACATCGCGGCGAGCAGGGCGAACAGGAACGCCTGCAGGAACTGGATGAACATCTCGAACGCGGTCATCAGTATCGTCATCGCCACGCCTAGGACGCCGATGCCCGCGCCGAGCACGGTGAGCCGCTCGAACAGGAACCAGAAGCCGACCGAGCTGAAGAAGGCCAGCAGGAGATGGCCGGCGAACATGTTCGCGAACAGCCGGATGAAGTGCGTGAACAGCGAGTTGATGAAGGTCTCGGCGAGGATCAGCGGGGCGTAGATGCCGTAGGCCCAGCCGGGTAGGCCCTCGAGGTACACCACGCCCTTCAGGTAGCCGCGCACGCCGTGGTGCTTGACGCCGAGGAAGACCTTGACGACGTACACGCTGAGCGCCAGCCCGAGAGGGAAGTCGATGTGCGCGGCGACCGGGAACTGGATGAACGGGACGACGCCCATCAGATTCCAGACCAGCACGGTCAGGAAGATCGTGAGGAGCAGGCCCATCCAGCGGTCGGCGTCCTTGCCGAGATTGGGCTTGGCCACCTGTTCGCGGACGAACACGTAGGCGTACTCGCCGAGGTTCTGCCAGCCTCGGGGGACCAGTTTCGGCTTGGCGAAGGCGCCCCAGCACAGGGCGATGACGATGATCGAGGAGAGCAGGGCGAGCAGCGTGGGCTTGGTCAGCCATTCCGGCCCGCCGGGGAGTATCGGGTCGAAGTCGAACAGCTCCGTACCAGGAGCTTTGAACTCATCCGAGGTGATCAGGATCGTCGTCCGCACGGCGGTCCCTCCATGGGGTCAGCTCAATGGAACCTCACCATAGCCAGGGAATTTGGCCGTCTTTTATCCGGGGTTTGTGTGGGTCTGCGGGTGATGTGCGACGCTCAACTACCCTAGAACGGGATTCCAAGGAGGAGCCTTGATCACAGGGGTACTGATCGACTGGGGTGGCGTGCTCACCACCAGTCTCTCTGTCTCCATCGGCAAGTGGATCGAGGCGGACCGCATCGACGACCGTCACTACCGAGCCGTCATGCGCGAGCTGATCGACCAGGCCTACGGCGGCGAGCAGGAGAGCGTCGTCAACGCGCTGGAGCGCGGGGAGATCGACGGGGCCGCGTTCGAGCGCGACCTGGCCGCCCGGCTGCTGACCGTCGACGGGGTCTCGCCCGAGGCCGAGGGGCTGCTGGAGCGGATGTTCGCGGGCTTCGAGCGGGTCGAGGTGATGTACGACATGCTGCGCGACGTCAAGCGCAACGGCGTCAAGACGTGCCTGCTGTCCAACTCCTGGTCCAACGTCTATCCCCGGGACGACTGGGACGAGCTCTTCGACGCGGTCGTGATCTCCGGAGAGGTCGGCATGCGCAAGCCGGAGCCGCGCATCTTCGAGCACGCGCTCGGCCGGGTCGGGCTGCCCGGCGAGGCGTGCGTGTTCATCGACGACATCGAGGTCAACATCCTGGCCGCTCGGGGCCTCGGCATGGCGGGCATCCACCACCGCGACGCCGATTCGACCATCGCGGAACTCGAGACTCTGCTCCAACTTCCGTTGCGACGGGCATGATAGAGCCCTTGCACGCTGTGAAAGGTTCGTGATGCGCGTCTATTTGCCGTGCACGCTCCCCGCGCTGGCCCGAGCGGTCGAGGCGGGGGAGCTAGGCCCGGCCCCGCTGACCGGCTACGCGGTGACCCCCGCGCTGACCGAGTGGTACGCCTCGGGTGACACCGAGGAGCTCGAATACGTGGCCCTCACCGAGGCCGCCCGCGCCTCGCTGCGCCGGCTGGCCGCCGACCGCGCCGACGGCGTCGAGGCGGCTTCCCGACGGGTGGTCGTCGTCGCCGAGGTGCCCGACGACACCCTCTCCATCGGCGCCGACCTGGAAGAACGGGCCCGAGTACGCGTGACGGCGCCGGTTCCGCTGGGCAAGGTGGCCGCGGTCCACGTCGACGACCTCTACGCGATCCCGGACATCCAGGCCGCGGTCGCCGCCCTCCCCGCCGCTGACGGAGGCGACGACGACGCCCGCTTCACCGTGGACGGCGCCGAGGCGCACGAGCTCATGTGGTTCGCCACGCAGGAGATTCCCGATCTGCTGCAGACACGTTAGGTACGCGTTAAATAGCTCACAGTACCTTGACCATTTCTTGAAACTTCTCGCTAAGGTCCAGACGGACCCCATCCCGGACTCAAGGAGTCGGTTCCAGTGAAGTTTCGAGTGACGGCCATCGCGGTCGGCGCGGTGGCGGCGGCCCTGCTCACGATCTCTCCCGCCAGTGCGCAGGCGACCGCGAAGCCGTACGACCACAAGGACCCCTACAAGACCGGCTGCGGCAACTCAGCCAAGATCGTGAAGACCGGCTCGATCAACAGCCGGGCCAACGGCAAGGTCGGCACGATCCAGCTCTGGTGGTCGGGCAGGTGCAAGACCAACTGGATCGAGATCAAGACGGCCACGTCCGCGTCCGGCAGCATCAGCGTCTACACCGCGGACGGCAGGTACGACCGGTTCGCCTTCAAGAAGGGCAACGGCGGCCGTCACTGGGGCAACATGCTCTCGGCCAACAACATGTGCGCCTGGGGCGGCGCCAGCGTCCAGTGGAACGGCGGCCGGGGCGGCCAGAACGGCGCCGGCACCACCGCCAAGGCCTGCGGCTAGCCGCACCTCTGTAGTGCGGGTCTGACCCGCAGTCACGGGTGAAGCCGCGGCCAACAGGCTGCGGCTTCGCCGTTCACCGGGATGTCACACCCGCCCGTTAAACTGATCGTGACATGACAAAGCACATCATCTGGGACTGGAACGGCACGCTGTTCCACGACATCGACGCCGTGGTCGGGGCCACCAACGAGGTCTTCCGGTCGTACGATTTGCCGCCGCTGACCGCTGACGACTTCCGCGCGGTCTACACCCGGCCCATCTGGGTCGCCTACGAGCGGCTGCTCGGCCGCCCGCTCAACGAGGGCGAGTGGGAGCTGCTCGACAACGGCTTCCATGAGCACTACTTCCGTCTCAGCGTCGCCTGCGGGCTGGCCGCCGACGCCGAGCTGTCGCTCACCAGCTGGACGGGCACCCAGTCGCTCTGCTCGATGGCCCCGCACACCCACCTGGTGCCGCTGATCGAGTCCTTCGGCATCACCCGGCACTTCACCAGGGTCGACGGCCTGGTGGGGCTGACCGGGGGCGAGAAGGCCGCGCACCTGACCGCGCACATCGAGGCCATCGACGTCGAGGCCCGCGAGATCCTGGTGATCGGCGACAGCGTCGACGACGGGCTCGCCGCCAAGCACGTGGGCGCCAGGGCCGTCCTCTACACCGGCGGCATGACGACGCGCGCCGAGCTGGAGGCCACCGGCCTGCCGGTCGTCGACACCCTCGCGCAAGCCCTCACCTATGCCTGAATCCCCCAGCAGGCAGCCCTGGGCGGGCAGATAGCCGTACCCTGGCTGGATCCCCCACAGGAGGTCGCCATCAAACGCCTTGTGCTCTGGAACATCGACCTCACCTTGGTCGACGTCGCGATCGTGACCAGGGACGCCTACGCCGAGGCGTTCCGCGCCGTGACGGGGCGTCCGCTGCTCAAGCTGGCGCCGGCGCGCGGCCGGCCCGACTCCGAGATCGTCTTCGAGACCCTCGCGGTCAACGGCATCGTCACCGAGGACGACACCCTGCCGAGATTCCTGTCCGCGCTGGCGATGGCCTTCGCCGACCGGCGCAAGCGGCTGGCCACCGAGGGCCACGTGATGGCGGGGGCCAAGGAGGCGCTCAAGGCCGTCGCCGGGCTCGACGGCGTGGTCCAGTCGGTGCTCACCGGCACGATCAAAAGCAACGCCGTGCACAAGCTCAAGGCGTTCGGGCTGGACAAGTACGTCGACTTCGAGCTCGGTGGCTACGGCGAGGAGGTCTATCCCAAGGCGACGCTGCTCCAGGTCGCCCAAGGGCGGGCCAAGGCGCGCTTCGGCATGCCGTTCACCGCGGCCAACACCGTGGTGATCGGCGACTCGACGCGTGACGTGCAGGCCGCCAAGATCGGCGGGGCGGCGATGATCGGGGTGGCCTCGGGCCGGTCGATGGCGAGCGAGTTGCGCGAGGCCGGGGCCGACCTCGTGCTGCCCGATCTGTCCAACGCCTCGGAGGTGGTGGCCGCGGTCGCGGGCCTCACCACGCCGGTCGACCGGAGACCGGTCAGCCCCTGACCTGACCACCAGGCCGCACGTCAGCCAGGCCGCACGTCAGCTCAGCCCGCCGAGGAAGCGGGCCGCGATCGGGGCCGCCACCGCGGAGCCCGCGCCACCGCCCTCCACGATCACCGCGAACGCCAGGTCCCCCCGGTAGCCGATGAACCAGGAGTGCGCCGGCGGCTCCTTGCCCGAGCCGTACTCCGCCGTACCGGTCTTGCCGGCCGTACCGGAGGGGAACCGCACCGCCTGGGCGGTTCCGTCCGTGACGACGGCGGGCATGAGCTCACGCAGGGCCCGCACCACGCCGTCCTCCAAGGGGCGCGGCCGGAGGGTGCGGTCCGGCACCAGCTCCTGGGCGACCAGCCGGGGCGGGCGCCAGGAGCCGTCGGCGATGGCGGCGGCCACCGATGCCATGTTGAGCGGGCTGGCCAGCACCCTGCCCTGCCCGATCGAGGCGGAGGCCAGGTCGGTGTCGTCCTTCGGCGCCGGGAACTCGGCCTTCACCGCCGGCACGCCCGGCGTGATCGCGGAGCCGAAGCCGAACGCGCCGGCCACCTCGGCGAGCCGGCCGTTCCCGAGCTTGGCCACCCCCATGGCGCCGAACGTGGTGTTGCACGAGTGGGCGAAGGCATCGCGGAAAGAGAGCCTGCCGTAGTCGTGGAAGCCCGCGTTGTGGAAGGGGAAGCCGCCGATGTTCTGCTCGGGCGGGCACTCGACCTGCTCGTTCGCCTCCGCCCCGTCCGCGACCAGCGCGGAGGCCGTCACGACCTTGAACGTCGAGCCGGGCGGGTACTTGCCGAGCAGCGCCCGGTTGAACCCGCCCGGCTTGTTGACCACCGACAGGATCTCGCCAGTAGACGGCCGGACGGCGACCAGCGAGGCCGGTTTGCGCACGCCGTCGAGCGCGGCGGCGCCCGCCCGGTGCACCTTGAGGTCGATCGTGGTGTGGAACGGCGTCCGCGCCGCCGGCTTGACCACCGTCTGGAGGAACCGCTCGCCCTGGTAGAGGTCGATCCTGCGGGACTGCCCGTCGGCGAGCCGGTCCGGATAGGTCTGCTTGAGCCCTTCGACGAGCTGCAGCACCGAGCCGGGCGCGTCCGGGGTGTCGACGCGGCTGCCGTCGGCCGCCAGCACCGGGACCGTCGCGGCCTTCTCCGTGACCAGCCGCAGGGACCTGCCCTGCTTGAGCGAGGGGTTGATGGCGGCGGGGGTCCAGTCGACCTGCCATCCGCCGCCGCGTTCCACGAGCTTGAGCTTGCCGTCGTACGTCCAGCTCTTCGGGCCGGTGAGGCCGGCGCGGAAGGTGATCACACCGTCCGCGGCGGCCGTGTCGCGCGTGAAGGTCGCGCCGGTGAGCTTGAGGTCGGCGCGGAAGCGCTGGTGCCAGCGCTCGAAGTCGGCGGGCGGGTCGGCGACGAGCTCCCGCATCCGCGCATAGTTCTGGACGGACCAGGCGGACAGGTACGAGTCCGCCGTCTCCTCCGGAGTGCCCTTCGTACGCAGCACCCAGATGGTGCCGGCCGCCGCGACGGCGGGGACCAGCACGGCGGCGGTGATCCACGGCCAGCGGCGTTTTCGCCTGGGCGGCGATTCCGGCTGAAGATTCATGAACATTGTCCCCCTTGGTGACCCCATGGGGCCGAGCACACCAGAGCCCGCTGCGTGGTGTCCAATACCGATATGAGCGCCACATAGATATAAATGTGGATATAGTTGCTGGTCATGGACCTTGTCCGGCATCTGCGCTACTTCACCGTGGTGGCGGAGGAACTCCACTTCGGCAATGCCGCGATCCGGCTCGGCATGGCCCAGCCGCCGCTCAGCCAGCGGATCAAGCGCCTGGAGGAGGAGCTCGGCGTGCGGCTCTTCGACCGTTCCGCCCGGCAGGTCCGGCTGACCGAGGCGGGCCGCCTGCTGCTCGGCGAGGCCCGCGAGATCGTGACCAGGGCCGACCGGCTGCGCGAGCTCGTCCGCCACGGCGGGGGCGGGGCGCTCAAGCTCGGCGTCCCGCCCGACCTGGCCGCCGCGGTGATCGCCGCCCTGGTCGAGGGCTTCCGCGCGAGCAATCCGGACGTACGTCTGACGCCGGCGGAGATCTGGACGGCCGATCAGGTGGCCGCGCTGACCGAAGGCGCCATCGACGTCGGCATCGTGCGCCACCCGATCAACGCGCCGGGGCTGCGGTTCGGGCAGGTGCTGGTGCAGCCGCAGGGCGTGCTGCTGGCCGAGGGGGACCCCCTGGCCGTGGCCGGGGAGGTGCACCTGGCCGACCTGGCGGGCCGCGAGCTGCTGATGCCGCCCAAGGAGGGGGAGCCGGGGCTGCACGCCGTGACGCTGGCGGAGTGCCGCCGCCACGGCTACGTGCCCGCCCAGGTGCATCAGGGCGCCGGGCTCGGCCTGGTGCTCGCCGGGGCGGCGGTGGCGTTCGGGGCCAGGATGGACCACCCTGGGATCGTCTGGCGCCCGCTGCTAGGCTCGCCGATCAGTTCCCGGGTCTCCACGGCCTGGCGAGTGGAGACGGACGCGGTCGCCGGCTTCTCGGCGGTGGCCGTACGAACGCTGAAAGAGAGCGCCGGGATGACGGACGAGGCCGCGGCGCCCGTGCGGCACATCAGCCGCAGACCCGGGATGCTGGCATGAACGAGCCGGATCTGGCCGCGCTGTTCGGCGCGGCGGGCGTGACCGGGTGGCTGCACGCGACCGACCTGCGCTCGGGCCGGGAGTTCGGGCTCGGCTCCGACGTGCCGCTGCCGACCGCCTCGATGTTCAAGGTGCCGCTGATGGTGGAGTTCTGCCGCCAGGCCGACGCCGGGCTGCTCGATCCGGCGAGCCGGGTGACCGTGGGGGCCGCCGACCGGGTGACCGGGCCCACCGGCCTGTGCGCGATGCTCGACGACGTCACGATCTCCCTGCGCGACCTGGGCCACCTGATGATCACGCTGAGCGACAACACCGCCGCCGACGCGCTGCTGGCCAGGGTCGGGCGTGACGAGATCAACGCGATGCTCGACGGGTTCGGGCTGCCCGAGACGCGGGTGCGGCAGAGCTGCCGGGACATCTACGAGAGCATGGCCGAGGACGCCGGGCACGGCTGGCCGTACCTCGATCCTGAGGACGTCGCGCGGCTGCGGGTGCTCGACCCCCCGCGCGCCAACAGCGCCACGCCGCGCGAGACGGCCGCGCTGTTCGGCCTGATCTGGCGTGATCAGGCGGCCTCGCCGGAATCGTGCGCCTGGATGCGCAACGTCCTGAACCTGCAGGTCTGGCCGCACCGGCTGGCTTCCGGCTTCCCGTACGACGACGTGGAGGTCAGCGGGAAGACCGGGACGCTCCCGACACTCCGCAATGAGGCGGGCGTGGTCGAGTATCCCGACGGCGGCCAGTACGCGGTGGCGGTGTTCACCCGCTCGGTCAGCACCGCGCTCAACCAGCCGCGCGCCGACGCGGTGATCGGCACGGCCGCGCGTATGGCGGTGGACCACCTACGCCGGTAGCAAGTTATGTGGCGGTTCGGGTATGACATTGCCCCTACCGGCCGACAGGATGGGCACATGGTTGCTGAAGGCACACTTCTCTGGGAACCGACCGAAGACGTCATCGCGCGCGCCAGGCTGACTCACTATCTGGAGTGGCTGGGCCGGGCGGGGTCGGACTACGAGGAGGTGTGGCGCTGGTCGGTCGACAGTCCGGCGGAGTTCTGGACGTCGATCTGGGACTACTTCGAGGTCATCGGCGAACGTGGTGACGGGCCCGTCATGACCGGGACGATGCCGGGCGCCGAATGGTTCACCGGCAGCTCCGTCAATTACGCCGAGAACGCGCTGCGCGAACGTGACGGCACCGCGATCGTCTTCATATCGGAGGACGGCGCCCGCCAGGAGCTGACCTATGCCGAGCTGCGCGAGGAGGTCGCCCGGGTCCGGGCGGGCCTGGTCCGCCTCGGCGTCGGGCGCGGCGACCGGGTGGCCGGCTACCTGCCGAACATCCCGCAGGCCCTGGTCGCCTTCCTGGCCACCGCGTCCCTCGGCGCGATCTGGTCGGCCGGCTCCCCGGACTTCGGCGTGCCGAGCATCGTCGACCGGTTCAAGCAGATCGAGCCCAAGGTGCTGATCGCGGTCGACGGCTACCACTACAACGGCAAGAGCTACGACCGGTCGGCGGCCGTCAACGAGATCGCCGCCGAGCTGCCCACGCTCCGCGCGACCGTCTGGATCCCGTACCTTTCCGCGGCCGAAGAAGGGCAGCCGCCGCAGCAGGCCGAGCCCGGCGCCGCGCACACCGACTCCGTGCCGCACGGCGAGGTGATCGGCTGGGAAGGGCTGCGCGCGGAGGAGGGGCCGCTGGAGTTCGAGCGGGTGCCGTTCGGCCACCCGCTGTGGATCCTCTACTCCAGTGGTACGACCGGGCTGCCCAAGCCCATCGTGCACGGGCACGGGGGAGTGATCCTCGAACACCTCAAGTCGCTCTCCTTCCACCAGGATCTCGGCGAGGGGGATGTGTTCTTCTGGTACACCACCACGGGCTGGATGATGTGGAACTACCTCATCGGCGGCCTGCTGGTGGGCGCCACCCCGGTGCTGTACGACGGCTCGGCCGCCTACCCCTCCGCCGCGGTGCTGTGGCGGATCGCCGCCTCGGAAGGGGTGACCTACTTCGGGGTCGGCGCGCCGTACATCATGGCCTCGCTGAAGGCCGGGATCACGCCCGAGGGGCTGGAGGCGCTGCGCGGCATCGGCTCGACCGGGTCACCGCTGCCGCCCGAAGGGTTCGCCTGGGTGGCCGCGCAGCTGCCGGGGATCCCGCTCGGGTCGTTCTCCGGCGGCACCGACGTGTGCACCGGGTTCGTCGGCGCGACCGTGCTGCATCCGATCCGGGCGGGCATCATCCCCTGCCGGTCGCTGGGGGCGCGGGTGGAGTCGTTCAACCCCCTGGGCGAGCCGGTCGTGGGGGAGGTGGGCGAGCTCGTGCTCACGCAGCCGATGCCGTCGATGCCGGTCATGTTCTGGAACGACCCCGACGGTGACCGCTACCGCGAGAGCTACTTCGACGTCTACCCGGGCGTGTGGCGGCACGGCGACTGGATCAAGCTGAACGAGGACGGCAGCTGCGTGATCTACGGCCGCTCCGACTCGACGCTGAACCGGGGTGGCGTCCGGATGGGCACCAGCGAGTTCTACCGGGTCGTCGAGCGGTTCGACGAGATCGTCGACAGCCTCGTGATCGACACCGGCCAGCTCGGGCAGGAGGGGCGGCTGCTGCTCTACCTCACGCTGGCCGAGGGCGTCACGCTGTCGGACTCGCTGGTCGAGGCCCTGCGTACGGCCCTGCGGCAGGAGCTGTCACCCCGGCACGTGCCCAACGAGATCCACGCGGTGCCCGGCATCCCGCGCACGCTGTCGGGCAAGAAGCTAGAGGTGCCGGTACGCAAGATCCTCCTCGGCACCCCGGTCGAGCAGGCGGCCAATCCCGACGCCATGGCCAACCCGGAGGTGCTGCGCCACTTCAAGCCTTGAGCCCGCTTCAAGCCTTGAGCCCGCTTCAGGCCGCTCTGAGCGGGCGCAGCGCGGTACCCCAGGAGACGATCTGGTCCAGCATCGTGGCGACCATCTCCTCGCGGTGCGCGGCGGGCTTGAAGTCGGTGAACCCCTCGAAGTCCGTGTGCAGCGAGAGCGTGACCTGAGCCGGCACGTCGGCGACCTTGACCCGGCCGAGCACCTGCCTGAGGTGTTCGGCCGCGCGGGCGCCGCCGTCGACTCCGTAGCTGACGAACCCGGCCGCCTTGTCCGCCCACTCGGCGTAGAGGAAGTCGATCGCGTTCTTCAGCACGCCCGAGGTGGAGCTGTTGTATTCCGGGGTCACGAACACAAAGCCGTCGAACGAGGCGATGCGCTCCGACCAGGCACGGGTGTGGGGGTGTTCGTACTGGCCATAGGCCGCCGGGAACGCCTCGTCCAGGTGCGGCAGGTCGAAGTCCCGCAGGTCCACCACCTCGAACTCGGCGTCGCCGCGCTTGGCGGCCAGGTCGTGCACCCACTCGGCCACGGTGTCCCCGTTGCGGCCCGGCCGGGTGCTGCCGATGATGATGCCAATCTTGATCATTATTTATCCCCTTGAATGATGATTTTTCCGCGTGTCTGCCCGGCCTCGGCCCGGCGATGAACCTCGTCGAGGCCGGTCAGTGGGTATGTCTCGGCGATCTCCACCACGAGCTCGCCCTTGTCGATCAGCGCCACCAGCCGGGCCAGGTGCGCCGGGTCGTTGCGGGCCACGAAGTGGGTGGCTCGGGGCGCGTCGATCGGGGTGGCGATGGTGACGATCACCTCGCCCAGCGTGGCCAGCGTCGCCGCCTGCTCCGGCCCGATGGCCGCCAGGTTGAGCACCACGTCCATGCCGCCGGGCAACGGGGTCGAAGTAAGTGCTGACAAATTGGTGTAGTCGACGACCTCGTCGGCGCCGTAGCGTCGTACCGCTGCCGCGCTGCGCGGACCGGCCGTCGCGATCACGGTCGCGCCCGCCAGCTTGGCCAGTTGCACGGCGAACAACCCCACCCCGCCGCCCGCCCCGTTGATCAGCACCCGCTGCCCCGGTTCGACGCGGGCGTGCTCGTGGACCGCCTGCCAGGCGGTGAGCCCGGCGACCGGGATGGCGGCGGCGTCCGCCAGCGGGAGCCGCTCCGGCGCCCTGACCAGCGAACTCGCCGCCGCCACCGTGTACTCGGCCGCCGCCCCCTCCACGAGGCCGATGACCCGGTCGCCGACGGCGGGCCCTTGTACGTCCGCGCCCACCTCGACGACCGTGCCGGCGAGATCCAGGCCCAGCGTGTACGGCAGGGTGACCGGGAGCAGGTCCCGCAGGAACCCGGCCCGCAACCCCACCTCGGACGGGTTGAACGAGGTGGCGGCCACCTGGACCAGCACCTCCCCGGGCCCCGGCGAGGGCCGCGGGATCCGGTCGTAGCGGATCACGGACGCGTCGCCGTACTCGTGGATTCGGGCGGCGCTCATGGTTGGGCTCATGGGGAACAACGGTAGGAGCCCGGTGCGAGATGGCCAATGCTTGGGTATCTGCCTTTTATACGCGAGCGTCTCGCAGGCTAGACTTCGACCATGGACGTGCTCAGCGATGTGATCGCCATCATGCGCACCGGACAGCCCCGATCCGCGCTCGTCGAATGGCACGCCCCCTGGGGCCAGTGGTTCCCCTCGGCTCCCGGCTCGGCGGGCTTCCAGGTGATCATCCAAGGCTCCCCGTGGCTCATCCCGCCGGACGGCGACCCCGTCCAGCTGAGCGTCGGCGACGTGGTCTTCTTCCCGCACGGCCACGGCTACGCGATGGCCGACAGCCCGGCCACCCCGCTGGCCGACCCTGACTGCGACCCGCTGGAGGAGCGGGACCTGTTCGCCTCGGCCTCCATGGAGGGGCCCGGCGCGGCCACGGTCCTGCTCTGCGGTGGCTACCGGCTCGACCCCAGCCGGGCCCATCCGGTCCTGCGCGACCTGCCCGACATGGTCCACCTGCCCGCCCGCCTCGGCCACCATCCCGAGCTCCGCGCCGCCGTCGACCTGCTGGGCAGCGAGATCGGCAGTCCGCGCCTGGGCGCCGACACCGTCGTCACCTCACTGCTCGACATGCTGCTGCTGTACATCCTGCGCGCCTGGCTCGACACCGAGCCCGGACAGTGCGAGGTCGGCGGCTGGGCCACCGCCCTGGCCGACCCCTCGATCAGCGTGGCGCTCAACGCGATCCACCGCGATCCCGCGCATCCCTGGACGGTCGAGACGCTCGGCGGCAAGGCCGGGCTCTCCCGCGCGGCCTTCTCCCGCCGCTTCACCAGCTTGATCGGCCAGCCGCCGCTCAGCTACGTCACGTGGTGGCGCCTGGCCACGGCCGCCCGCCTGCTCCGCGAGTCGGAGGACTCACTGAGCGAGATCTCCGCGCGCGTCGGCTACACCTCCGAGTTCGCCTTCGCCAACGCCTTCAAGCGCGAGTACGGCACCGCGCCCGGCAGATACCGCCGCCACGCCTGCCCGCCACCCGCGTCTGTCGGGGTGGCGCCTTAGCCCGCGAAGGGGTGCGTCACGCATGAAGCAGGCGCGAAAGCCGTGCACCCGGCACACCTGCGGACGGCCGGGACCGCATACGGTGCGGCCATGACTTTTCGCGTCGCCATGGACATCGGCGGTACCTTCACCGACGTGGTCTGCTACGACGAGCAGACCGGTGCCGTGCTGGCCTCGAAGGCGCCGACCACCCCCGGAGATCTCGCCGAGGGCGTCTTCGCCGCGCTCGGCCGCGTGGTCGACGACCCGACCCTCATCTCCTTCTTCGTGCACGGCACCACCCAGGGTCTCAACGCCCTGCTCGAACGCAAGGGCGCCAAGGTCCTGCTGCTGACCAGCGCCGGCGCGCGCGACGTCTACCAGATCGCCCGCGGCAACCGCGACCGCATGTTCGACCTGCGCTACCGCAAACCGACGCCGTTGGTGCCCCGTGCCGACGTCATGGAGGCGGCGGGCCGGCTCGACTGGCGCGGCGCGGAGCTCCAGCCGCTCGACGAGCAGGCCGTACGACGGGCCGCCCACCGCGCGAAGGCCGAGGGCTTCGACGCCGTCGCGGTCACGCTGCTGTTCTCCTTCGCCAACCCGGCCCACGAGCTCCGCGCGGGCGAGATCCTCAGGCAGGAGCTCGGCGACGACGTCCTGATCGTGCTCAGCCACGAGGTGGCCAGGGAGTGGCGCGAGTACGAGCGCACCTCCTCCGCCGTTCTCGAGGCCTACGCCGGACCGGTCGTGCGCAGCTACCTGTCGCGGATCGAGCGGCGCTTCGCCGAGCGCGGCCTGGCCGTGCCCGTACACGTGATGCAGTCCTCCGGCGGCCTGGTCAACGCGGGTTTCGCGATGCGGCGGCCCCTGCAGACGCTGCTGTCTGGCCCCGTCGGCGGCACGATGGGCGGGGTCGCCGCGGCCCGCCTGCTCGGCCGCGAGAACGCCATCTGCGTGGACATGGGCGGCACCTCCTTCGACGTCTCCCTCGTCGTCAACGGCCGCCCGGACATCAGCGCCGAGGCGCACATCGAGGGCTTCCCCGTCCTGATGCCGATCGTGAACCTGCACACCATCGGCGCGGGCGGCGGCTCCATCGCCTACGCCGAGGCGGGCGCGCTGCGCGTCGGCCCCGAGTCGGCGGGGGCCGTGCCGGGGCCCGCCTGTTACGGCAGGGGCGGCGACCGGCCGACCGTGACCGACGCCAACGTCGTGCTGGGCCGCGTCGACCCCGCCTGGTTCGCCGGCGGTCTGATGGAGCTGGACGTCGAGGCGGCGGGGACGGCCGTCGCCACGCTCGCCGAGACCCTCGACATGGATCCGCTCCAGCTGGCCGAGGGCATCTGCGACGTCGCCAACGCCAAGATGGCCCAGGCCATCCGTACGCTCACGGTCGAGCACGGCGTGGAGCCGCGCGAGTTCGCCCTGGTCGCCTTCGGCGGCGCGGGCGCCATGCACGCCGTCTTCATCGCCCGCGAGCTCGGCATCGGCGAGGTGGTCGTGCCGCGCTTCCCCGGCGCCTTCTCCGCGTGGGGGATGCTGGAGGCCGACGTACGGCGCGACCTCACCCATCCGTACTTCCGCGCGCAGGACGACCTCGACGGCGAGCACCTGGCGGCGCGGCTGGCCGAGCTCGAACGCGACGCCATGGCCGCGCTCGACAGCCAGGGCGTCCCCCTCGACCGGCGGCGGGTCGAGCACGCACTGGACATGCGTTACGAGGGACAGGACTACACGCTCACGATCCCGCTCCTGGACGCCACAGAGCCCGCTGCGCCCGGCTTCCTCCAGGCCATCGCGCGGCGCTACGCCGAGGCCCACACCAGCAGATATGGCCATGCCACGCCCGAGGCGCCGGTCGAGTTCGTCATGCTGCGCAGCACCGGCTTCGGCACCTTCCCCAAGGCCGCCACCGCGGCTCCGGTACGCGAGACGCACCCGCCCGCCGTACGCGATGTGATCTTCGACGGGCAGGTGCACCGCACCGCCGTCCTGCGCAGAAGCGCCCTGGACGGCGAGATCGAGGGGCCCGCCATCGTGGTGGAGGAGACGGCCACCACCGTCATCCCGCCCGGCTGCCTGGCCACCGTCGACGCCAACGGCTTCCTGATCATCAAGGTGACCTCATGATCGACCCCGTGACCACAGAGATCATCCGCTGCGCGCTCCTCCAGGCGGCGGAAGACATGAACACCACCCTCATCCGCTCCTCCTACACGCCGGTCATCTACGAGGCCAAGGACTGCGCCGTCGCGCTCATGGACCGCGACCACAACGTTCTCGGCCAGTCGAGCGGCCTGCCGATCTTCCTCGGCAACCTGGAGGTCTGCACTCGCGAGACCGAGCGGATGTTCGGCCGTGACGTCTGGCAGGAGGGCGACGTCTGGGTGCTCAACGACTCCTACATCGGCGGCACGCACCTCAACGACGTCACGGTCTACGGCCCGATCTTCGTCGGCGGCGAGCTCGTGGGGTTCGCCGCCTCGCGCGCCCACTGGCTCGACATGGGCTCCAAGGACCCCGGCGGCTCCATGGACTCCACCTCGATCTTCCAGGAGGGCCTGCGCATGGGCCCGATGAAGGTCTACGAGAACGGCGCGCCCTGCCGCGACCTGCACGAGGTCATCGCCCGGAACGTCCGCTTCCCCCACGCCACGCTCGGCGACATGCGTGCCCAGGTCGCCTGCGCGATGACCGGACAGCGCCGCCTGGCCGAGATCGTCGGGCGCTGGGGCGTGGCGACCGTGATGGCCGCCCGTGACGAGATCTTCGCCCAGACCGAGCGCCTCGAACTCCAGGCCGTCGCCGCCATCCCCGACGGCACCTACACCGCCGGCGGGTTCCTCGACAACGACGGCATCGACCTGGCCACCCCGCTGCCGGTCAACGTCACCGTGACCGTCGAGGGAGAGCGCGTCCACGTCGACCTCACCGACTGCGCCGACCAGGCGACCGGGCCGGTCAACTGCGGAGCGGCCCAGGCGGTCGCCGCCGTCCGCGTCGCGTACAAGCTGCTCATCAGCGCCGACGTGCCGCTCAACGGCGGCTCGTTCCGTCCCCTCGACGTGGCCACCAGGCCGGGCTCCATGCTGGCGGCCCAGTCGCCCGCCGCCTGCCAGTACTACTACTCCCACCTCGGCCTGCTCATCGACCTCGTCGTCAAGGCGCTGGCCCCGGTCGTGCCCGGCAAAGCCGCCGCGGCCTCCTACGGCGACTCCCTCATCGTCCAGTTCACCGGCACCGACCCGCGTACCGGCAAGCTGTACGTCTCGCAGGAGGCCACCGTCGGCGGCTGGGGCGCCTGGGAGGGTGGCGACGGCGAGACCTGCCTGATCAACAACGTGAACGGGTCGCTGCGCGACATGCCGATCGAGGTGCTCGAAACGCTCTTCCCGGTCCGCGTCACCCGCTACGAGGTCCGCCCCGACACCGGCGGCCAGGGACAGTGGCGCGGGGGCAACGGCGTGGTCCGGGAGTACGAGTTCATCGGCGACACCTCATTGTCGCTGTGGTTCGAGCGCTCGGTCACCCCCGCATGGGGCCTGGCCGGGGGCGCGGCCGGCGCGCCGCCGCGCGTCACGCTCAACCCCGGCACGCCGCGGCAGCGCGAGATGCTCAAGGTCAACGCGCTGCCGGTCAGTGCGGGGGACGTGCTGCGCTGCGAGTCGGGAGGCGGCGGTGGGTACGGGCAGGCGGACCTGCGCGATCCCGAGGCCGTCGCGGACGACCTCACCCAGGGAATGGTCACCGGCCCTTGCTAGAGACCGAAGAGGGGTAGGCAGGGGTCCAGGTTGTGGATTTCGATGCCGTTCATCGGCTTCCAGTCGGACCGGGGTAGGCGGAAGCGGCGGCCCGTTGCCACTGTGCCCTTGCGGTTGTGCAGGATGATGCCGTCCTCGTGGTAGCCGAGGCGGCGTGTCACCGCGAGTGAGGCGTGGTTGTCGTGGAATGCCTCCGTCGTCGCGTACTCGGCGCCCAAACCCTCGAAGGCCAGGTGGAGTACGGCCGCGCGCATCTCCCTGCCGATGCCCCTGCCCTGGAAGCGTTTGCCGAGCCACGAGCCCGTGCCGGCCTCCCGCGTGACCAGGAAGTCGGAGGCCATCAGTGCCTGCACGCCGACCACCTGGCCCTCCGAGACCACCGCGAACTCCAGCGTCCACTTCTCCCGGCTGAACTCGGCCCAGGTGCGGAAGTGGTAGCGGACGGTGGCCTTGGCCCGCTCCTGCGGCTCGGCGTCGGACCACGGGAACAGGAACGGCATGTAGCCCGGCTCGTGTACGCCTTCGGCCGCTCGGTCTCCGAGCTCGTCGAGGTCCGCGAGCGACGGTATGCGGAGTTCGAGACGGGGGGTGGTCACGGATAGCCCGAAGAGCGGCCAGTTGCGCATGTTACCGATCTTCCCAGCTCACGGCCCGGTCCGGCGACCGATTTACACACCTTGGGGCAGGTGGAAGACCCGGCCGGGATCGTAGGCGGCCTTCACGGCGGCCAGGCGTGGCGCGTTGGCTCCGTAGTAGGCGGTCCGCCAGTCGGTCAGGTCCGGGTCGATGTAGTTCACGTACGCGTGATCGCCCAGATACGCCCGCATGTCGCCGTGGATGCCGCGCAGCCAGGCCCGGCCGGTGCCTTTCGAGTAGTACTGGACGCCGAACAGCGCCGCCCGGTGCGGGAAGGCGGTGGCGTCCGGGCGGACCCGGGCGACCGCGCCGCCCAGCGCGTCCAGTTGTACGGTGTGCTCTCCCGCTCGGGCCACCCCGGCGACCAGCGCCCTGATCCCGGCCGCCGACAGCTTCTGGTAGGCCAGATGCGACTTGGCGGCGAAGGTGTCCCTGCTGAGGCGGCCCGCGGCGGTCTGGCCAGGTAGGTGGCACTGCGCGACCGAGAGTGAGGAGCAGCCCGCCATGACCATCATGGCGTGCGTGTAGGACGTCGTGGAGGCGTAGCGGGAGGAGGGGCGGCCGATCTGGGCGACGAGTGGCGCCAGGAGGCGGTCGAGCGCCGCCTTCCCGCCCAGGTACGTACCGCCGATCTGCACGTCCAGCCCGTTGTTCCGAGTCAGGTGCAGCGTGGACCACAGCTCGTCCGGCGCGGTGGGCGCCCAGGACTGCCAGGCCTTGACCGCCGCCTCGGCCTTGGCCCACGGCCAGTGCAGGAAGAACACGGTGGTGTCGCGGGTCTTGTGCGTGCGGAAGGTGAAGGACACCGCCACGCCGAAGTTCCCGCCGCCACCGCCCCTGCACGCCCAGTAGAGGTCGGGGTGGTGGTCGGCGTCGCAGGTCAGGAGGCGGCCGTCGGCCGTGACGATCCGTACGGACTCGAGCGTGTCGCAGGTCAGGCCGTACTTCCTGGAGACCACGCCGATCCCGCCGCCCAGCGCCAGGCCACTCACTCCGACCGTGGGGCACGAACCGGCGGGGATGCTCACGCCGGCGCGGCCCAGCTTGTCGTAGACGTCGACCAGCTTGGCCCCGGCGCCCACGGTGGCGCGGCCGGCGGCGTGACTGACGGAGTTCATCCGGGAGACGTCGATCACCAGGCCGGTGCCGGTGGACCAGCCCGCGTAGGAGTGGCCGCCCGAGCGGGCGGTGACGGGCAGGCGGTTCGCGCGGACGAAGGACAGGCACGCGGAGACATCCGCGGGGGTCGCGCAATAGGCGACGCCGCCCGGCCTGATGCTGTCGAAGGCGGGATTGAACAGCCGCCGCGCCGCGCCGTACCCCGCGTCGGCCGGCAGGACGAGCCTGCCGGTGAGGCGGCGGCGTAACCCCGGCCAGTCGGGGGCGGAGGAGGCGAGCGCGGGCGGTACGGAGACCAGCCCCAGTACCGGTGCCAGCGTGGCGGCGCGGAGGAAGTCGCGGCGGTCCATGGTCGTCTCCTGGTGATCGTGGTGAACCGATCGGTGAGACGACCCCGGAAGCCGCCAGGTTGGTCACAAATGCGTAACCAGGCAAGCCCGGTGCCGGTGCCGGAGGGGCCCGGTCAGTACGAGAGGAGCCCGGTCCGTCCGCCTGAGCGCGCTCAGGCGGACGGACCGGGGGATTAACCCGCCGCCCGTACCGCTATGGACTCATTGAGGCGCAGGGCCAGCGCGGGGCACATGTCGACGGCCCGACGCGCCTCCTTCGCCATCCAGCCCGGCACGGTCTTGAAGGACGGGAAGCCGTATTCGTCCAGTTCCACGAATTCCGGCAGCAGGTGCGCGCACAGGCCGTGGCCCTCGCAACGGGTCCAGTCCACGTCCAGGCGGTACTCGGGCTCGTCCTCGTGCTCCGGGAGAGGCAGCACGCCGCGGACCGGCCGGCCGCAGGAGCCGTACTCCAGGTGAAGGGCGATGTCGCTCTCGAAGGCGTCCAGGGAGGAGAGGACGAACCTGGCGGTGCCGTCGGGGTGGAAGCAGGCGCCTCTTCGCTCGACGGCGCGTACGGTGCGGCGCACCGCGTCCGTGGACCCGGTGCCCTCGACCAGCGCGAGCAGGGCCCGGGCCACGTCGGGCAGCCCGAGGCGGCAGGGGCCGCACTGGCCCGAGGACTGGGCGGCGAGGTAGGCCGCCACCCGGGTGGTCTCGCCGAGTGGGCAGGTCGAGTCGCCGAGCGGGACGATGATCCCGGCACCCAGCTCGCTGCCCATCTTCTTCATGCCTTCGCGCGAGATCACCGCGGAGAGGGCGTTCTCGTAGCTCATCCAGGCGCCGTGGTAGCCGCCCATGAGGACGCCGTCGCCGATCTCCGCCTCGCACAGGTCGAGGACGTCGATCAGCGGGGTGCCCGTGGGCGCCTCCACGACGGCGGGGTTGGTGGCGCCGCCGCTCACGCTGAGCAGGACGGTGCCGGGTTCCTTGGCGGTGCCGTACTCGGCGTACCCTTCGGGGCCGAACTCGGCGAGCAGGGCGAGCTGGGCGAAGGTCTCCGTGTTCGACAGCAGCGTGGGCAGGCCGTCCACGCCGCTCTCGGCGGCGCGCTTCTTGCGGCCGTTGGGGATGGCCACGTCGCCGTTCACGCCGCGTACCAGCGCGCCGCCCTCGCCCGAGATGAACCGCTCCTCCAGGCCGACCACCCGGATCTTCACGTGGCTCTCCTGGCCGCCCGCCACATTGGCGGCGCGGCGCTCGGCCACGGCCGCGGAGACCGATGACTCGGCCACCTCGCCGCCGGATCCGATCGCCACGACGACCTCGCGCGCGTGCAGGGCCTCGGCGGCGAGGACCGCTCCGTCGAGCACGAGGTGCGGGTTGCGGATGAGCATCATGGTGTCCTTGAAGCTGGCCGGCTCGCCCTCCGAGCCGTTGACCAGCACGACACTCTCGCGTGCCCCGGCGGCGTCGGCGACGGCGCGCAGCTTGCGGCCGACGGGGAACGCCGCTCCGCCTCGGCCGCGCATGTCGACCTCGTTCACCTGGGCGATCAGCGTCTCGATATCGCGCAACACCGGCTCGCCATGAAGCGTCCGGTGCGCCGGCAGATCGATCCGCCTGGTGTGCTCCAGCCCGGCGGTCAGCCGGGCCGGGCCCACGCGTAACACGCGTGGGACTCTATGCGGGATCACTCTGGCGCCTCCTGGGCATTCCTGTGCGGTCTCATCCCGCCTCCCGGTACTTCCTGCGCGCCGCGTCGAGGCTAACCGGCGCGTTGACGTCCACCGGCCGCTCGACCGGTGAGGTGTCGACCTCCATCGTCTTCACCCATTCCGGCTGGAGAGCCGGCCTGAGCGTGGTGGCGAGCACTCGGACGAGCAACGCCCCACCGACCGCCGCGAGGCAGGCGATGTAGGACCACGCCACCCAAGGCGCCGGAGGACGGCCCGCGGTCAGGCCATGCATGATGGCCACGGGCCAGGACAGGTACGCGGTGGCGTGGAGCGTCCGCCATATCCATGGCTTGGCCGTCACCGCGAACCGTCCTCGGACCATTCCCGACACAACGATGATCACCATCATGTCGAAGGCTACAGCGCCGAATCCCACATAGATACCGGCAATTGGGACCACTGTCGCGGCCAGTGGGGCATGCCCCAGACTGACCATGAGGGTGATGTGCGTGACCAGGTAGGCCATCCCGATCATCGCTGTGGCCCGGTGTGCCAGCTGTGCCCTGACCCTGTTGGACGGGGACAGGAAGACGCGTTCGGTGGTGAGCAGGCCGAGCCCGACCGTCGCACTCAGCAGCACCAGGGCGAACACGCCCGCGTAGAACTCGAGGAAAGCCACCCCTTGGCCGAGCACTGAGATCCCGCTGTCGGTCCTGGTCAGGGCGAACCCCGCCAGAACCAGCGCGGCCAGCACGGCGCTTACCCCGAACCGGACCCACCTGGAGTCCAGCTTGCTCGGAGCATGCCGGGGCAGTCTTCTGTGGAGCATCGATTCCCTCCATGGTCGTCGATTGAGGGTGCGACTCGGGAGGGCCGATCTACGTCAGCAACGACGTCCGCGGTTGATGCAGCTGACCACGAAGTTCATGAGCTGGTCAGACATCACGTTGGCGAAGTCTGCGTGATCGGTCACCGGATTGTGCTTCTGCTCAGGGAACGCGTCCACGGCGAAGGACGGTCCCTGTGGAACCGAGTACGTGAGGGACATACGCAGCTGTGGGACGGCCTTCGTTCCCTGCGGGCAGGCGCCACCCTGGCCCGGGAACACTATGTGCGTGCGGTGGTTGGCGCTGTCGGTGTTCTGTCCATCCCAGCAGCTTGGGAAATCTAGAATACGGACGACTTGGCTGCCGCGTGGGCAGAGTGGATATTTGTTATTAGTGATGCGGTTCTGGAAGCCGGTACACGTCCACGCGGCCTTCGCGTTCGCTCCGCCGTTCGTGGCCGCCTTCGCGTCACCGGTGATGATCCTCAGGAACCTCGGCATCGCGACCACCCTGGACGTGGCGTTGCCGCGGAACTGGAGGGTCACCTGGCGGGCCCGCAGGACCTGGCCGACGTTGCCGTCCTGGTCGTTGGTGTTGACGTCCACCTTGCGGTCGCGGAGCACTGGCCAGAAGTAGGCCGACTTGTCGCCGAACCGGCAGGTGGTGCCTCCTGCGGCGAGACTCTGGTCCGTCGAGAACCCGTCCGTCGTCAGGTTGCCCACGTAGTCGTGCAGGTGGTGAGCGCCGTTGCTCACGCCCGGAGCGACGATGAAGTTGTCAGGGTTGTTGTGCTTGTTGCCGTTCGTCCCACAGGCGGAGACGAAGGTGCCCCTGGAGCCGTTCCTACCGAACTGGGGGTTGGCGAGCTGGCCGCGGCCGACCTGGCGGATGTCGACGAAGTCCTCGACGAACGGGCCGAGGTCGGCGCACTCGCCCTCGTCGTGGTCGCTCTCGGTGGGGGAGGGGGACGCGGACGGGCTCTTCGTCGGGTTCTGGTTGTTGTTGTTGCCCCGGCGGCGGAACTGCTGCTGCTGACCCTGGTCCTGTTGCTGCTGCTGGCCCTGGTCCTGCTGACCCTGCTGGTCCTGCTGCTGCTGATCCTGGTTGTTGTTGTTCTGGTCCTGGTTGTTGTTCTGCTGGTCCTGGCCGTTGCCGGTGTCCTGCGGCTCCGGGGTCGGCGCGGCCAAGAGGGCTCCGCCGCCTTGCTGCTGCTGTTGCTGACCCTGGTCCTGCTGCTGGCCCTGCTGGTCCTGTTGCTGTTGCTGACCCTGGTCCTGCTGACCCTGCTGGTCCTGTTGCTGCTGATCCTGGTTGTTGTCCTGCTGCTGGCCCTGGTCCTGCTGCTGTTGCTGGTCCTGGTTGTCCGGGGCCTGCTGCTGTCGCCTTTGTTGCGTCGGTGATTGAGACGGCTTGCCCTGCTGTGCCGGATCGCAATGGTCCGCAAGCGCCGGACCGACGCCGATCACGGCCGCGGACACCAGGCCGCTGGCCATCACGGCCAGGGCGGACACGGCCGCGGCCGTGCGTCTGGATCTCCTCATTACTGTCTCCTCGTATCGACCGCCGTTGCGACGGGTGGAACCGGTGAGGGCGTGGGGGGCTCGGGAAGGTCGCCGAAGTCGACCAGGCCAGTGCCTTCCAGCAGCGTCATGTGCTTCAGCACCACCGTGTTGGCGGTGTTGGCGAACTTCCTGATCTCGGTGTTGCGAGTCCCCGCCCGCACATCTGCCACGACGGCGAAGACCTTGCCGTGCGCGGCTCGCAACAGGTTGGCGAAGTCCTTGTCGAAGGCGGGACCCTTCTCCGCGGACAGCTGGGCCATCCAGCTCTGCTGATCGGCATTGGCCACGTCTGGGATGGGCACGCCGAGTTTCGCGGCGAGCGCGCGAGTCGCCTCGTCCAGCTTCGTGTGATCTTCGACCAGGTGCCTCCCGGTCTCCTTCACGCTCGCTGACTCGGCCCGTGTCTGGGCCCATTGGCCAACAGGAATCTCCCAGAGGCCTGCCTGGCGTACTCTGACTAGCAGGTCGCGGTCTGCCGGCCCGAGAGGACCGGCGGCCGACTGCGTGTACTGAGTGGATCCTGCGGAGCTTCCTGGTGGCAGGACCAGCAGGATCGTGACCGTGGCAGCCACTGCGAAGCCGCCGAACATGAGCAGTTCGCCGCGCAAAAGCCTGTGCATGATCGGAGGTACGCGGGCCTTCGGGGACCGGTTCACTCAAGGGGTCCAAATAGTCAGAAATGACTGGAGTTATCGGAGTGACTACCGGAGTGATAACGAAGGTGTAAAGATGTGCCCCGTGCTAGGTCATCTCGCCGGCAGGTTAGAGAGTGCGGATGCCGAGGCGGAACACCGCATTGCGGTGCTCTACCAGGAGTTCGGCGGCCCTCTGCTGCGCCACGTACGCAAGTCGACCGGGAACGATCTTCAATGGGCCGAAGACGTCGTTCAAGAGACGATCGTTAGAGCCTGGCGTCACTCGGCAAGACTGCAATGGGAGCCCAGCCTCATCTGGGCATGGCTACTGACAGTGGCCCGCCGTATCGTCATCGACGGTCGCCGGCGTAAGAGTGTTCGGCCTCACGAGGTCGAGCCGCCGGAAGTCGACATGCTGGCGGTGCCTGACGGCTCGGAGCGGGCGCTCTCGGCCATGGTGGTCGCTGACGCGCTGCGGAGCCTGTCGGACGAACACCGGGAAGTCATTGAGCAGACCTACCTTCGGGACCGTACGATAAGTGAAGCGGCGGAGATTCTGGGGATTCCGCCGGGCACGGTGAAGTCCAGGCTCTACTACGGGATCCGGGCTCTCCGTGTGCTTCTGCAGGACAAGGGGGTAGCCGGGTAATGCATGAAGGGGTGGCCGCCTACGTCCTCGGTGTCCTCGACGAAGAGGAACTAGAGGAGTTCGAGCGCCACCTCGACACATGCGCAAGGTGCCAGGCGGAGCTCCAGGACATGGCCGAGATTCCGAGCCGACTCGACGAGCTCAAACACCTGCCCTCAGCTGCTGAGGACGACCCGCCGATGTCGATGTCACGTTGACCTTTTTCCCCTTTTCGGGTGATATCGGTACGGCGAGGCGCATACGCCCGGTCGAGCAGACCGGGCGGCTTGGGGAGGTGTTCGGTGGGCATCGACGGTGATGCGGCCGTTCCTCCCGACAGGCGATTCGGCGAGGAGGGCGGCCGGCTCTCCTATGGCGGCTACCTTCGCCTGCCCGAATTGCTCGACCAGCAACGGCCTCAGTCCGAGGCGCCTGACGAGCTGCTGTTCATCACCATCCACCAGGTCTACGAGCTCTGGTTCAAGCTGCTGCTGCACGAGCTGGAGGCCGGCCGCGAGGCCATGTTCCAGGGCGAGCTCTGGCAGGCCAGGCACGTGTTCAAGCGGGTGCACGCGGTGGAGCGGGTGCTGATCGAGCAGGTCGAGGTGCTGGAGACGATGACGCCCCAGGACTTTCTGGAGTTCCGGGCCAGGCTCGCCCCGGCGAGCGGTTTCCAGTCGGTGCAGTTTCGCGAGCTGGAGTTCCTGTCGGGGCTGAAGGATCCGAGCTACCTCGGCCGGCTCAGGGACGCCGACGACGCCGAGCTCACCAGGCTGCGCCGCCGGCTCGACGAGCCGACACTGTGGGATGCTTATCTCACCGCCCTTTCCCAGCGTGGGCTGCCGGTCTCCGACGACGAGATCATGGGCACGCTGCTGGCCGTGGCGAGGGACCGCGGGTCGCACGACGACCTGTGGCAACTGGCCGAAGATCTGCTGACCCACGACGAGACCGCCGCCCAGTGGCGGACCCGCCACGTGCAGATGGTCGAACGGCAGATCGGCACCAAATCGGGCACCGGCGGCTCGACGGGAGCCCCCTACCTGCGAGGCAGGACCCGCCTGCACTACTTCCCACTGTTGTGGGAACTAAGGGCCTGGCTATGACAAGCCATGGCGAACCCTCACAAAGGAGTGAGAGCGAAATGCCGCTCGACGAGGCCAAGGATGAGTTGCTCCAGCGAGCCGCGCAACGATGCGCGGCGGGCAGCGACCATGTGAGCCCCGAGGACGCGCTGGCCTTCCTGCGCGTCTACTACCGGCACATCGCGCCGGAGGACCTGCTCGACCGCAGCCCCGTTGACGTGTACGGCCCGGCGATGTCGCAGAAGCAGCTGGCCGAGGTACGCCCCCAGGGCCGGGCCATGGTCCGCGTCTACACGCCGACCCTCGAGGAGAACGGCTGGGACCCGGGTCACTCCGTGGTGGAGGTGGTCACCGACGACATGTCCTTCCTGGTCGACTCGGTGACGATGGAGCTCGCCAGGCATGACATCAACACCTACCTGGTGGTCCACCCGCAGATGCGGGTACGCCGTGACATGACCGGCAAGATGCTCGGCCGGGGCCAGGAGGACGTCACCGGCCAGATGCTGGTCGAGTCCTGGATGCACTTCGAGATCGACCGGCAGACCGACCCCGAGGTGCTCGGGCAGCTGGAGGCCGACCTTCAGCGGGTCCTGTCCGACGTACGGCAGGCGGTCGAGGACTTCAGGAAGATGCGGGGGGTGGCCGTACAGACCGCCGAGGACCTCACGCTGAACCCGCCGCCGCTGGAGCCCGCGGAGGTCGAGGACAGTCTCGACCTGCTGCGCTGGCTCGCCGACGGGCACTTCACCTTCCTCGGCTACCGCGAATACCGCCTGGAGCAGACCGACGAGGGCGACGCGCTGCGCGCGCTGCCCGGCGCGGCGCTGGGCATCCTGCGGGACGACAAGATCGGCTCGGAGAGCTTCTCCGTACTGCCCCCCGAGGTACGCGCCAAGGCGCGCGAGAAGCAACTGCTGATCATCACCAAGGCCAACTCCCGGGCGACCGTGCACCGCGCGGCCTACCTCGACTACATCGGGGTGAAGCTGTTCTCGCCGGAGGGCGAGGTGATCGGCGAGCGCCGGTTCCTCGGCCTGTTCACGCACGTGGCCTACAGCGAGTCGATCTCCAGGATCCCGGTGCTCAGGCGCAAGCTCGCCGACGTGCTGGAGCAGGCCGGGCTGGCTCCCGACAGCCACGACGGCAAGGACCTGATCGAGATCCTGGAGACCTTCCCGCGCGACGAGCTCTTCCAGACCTCGCTCGACCAGCTGCTGCCGATCGCGCTCGGCGTGCTGCGGCTGCGCGAGCGCAAGCAGGTCAAGCTGTTCCTGCGCCGCGACGACTACGGCCGCTACATCTCCTGCCTGATCTACCTGCCGCGCGACCGCTACACCACCCAGGTGCGCTACAAGATGCAGGAGCTCCTGCTCAAGGCGCTGGGCGGCAAGACGCTCGACTACAGCGCGATGATCGGCGAGTCCGCCCTGGCCCGGCTGCATGTGGTCATCCGCGGCGAGCGCGGCAGGCAGCTGCCGCCGCCGGGCGTCGACGTGCAGGAGTTGGAGTCGCGGCTGGCCGCGATCACCCGGTCGTGGGAGGACGACCTGGCCACGGCGCTGGCGGAGCAGACCTCCGAGGCGGAGGCCCCCAAGCTGACCAGGCGCTACCAGTCGGCCTTCCCCGAGGGCTACAAGGCCGACTTCCCTCCGGAGATGGCCGTGGTGGACCTGCGCCGCCTGGAGGAGCTGGTCGGCGCCGACGAGAACGAGATCGGCCTCAACCTCTACGAGCCGTACGACGCGGCCGAGGGCGAGCGGCGGCTGAAGATCTACAAGCTGGGCTCGCCCATCTCACTGTCGCGGGCGCTCCCGCTGATCCAGCGGCTCGGCGTCGAGGTCGTGGACGAGCGGCCGTACGAGATCGACAGGGACAACGACCCCGCCACCAAGAACGCCTGGATCTACGACTTCGGCCTGCGCTACACGCCGAACGACGAGGTCGACAGGAAGGACTTCAAGCGGCTCTTCCAGGACGGCCTCATCGCGCTGTGGAAGGGCGAGGTCCAGGCCGACAACTTCAACGCCCTCGTCCTGCGGGCCGGGCTGACCTGGGAGCAGGTCGAGATCCTGCGCGTCTACGCCCAATACCTGCGCCAGGCGGGCTCCGCCTTCTCCCAGCGCTACATGGAGCGGGTGCTGACGGGCAATGTACGGCTGGCCCGGCTGCTGGTGCGGCTGTTCGAGGCGCGGCTCGACCCCCGGCGCGGCGACGACGTGCGGACCGACCTGGCCGACGCGCTCAACGAGGAGATCCTGGGCGCGCTCGACGAGGTCGCCTCGCTCGACGAGGACCGGATCCTGCGGGCGTACCTGGAGATGATCCAGGCGACGCTGCGTACCAACTACTTCCAGACCGTCGGCGGGCGCCGCAAGCCGTACATCTCGCTGAAGTTCGACCCGCAGGCGATCAGCGTGCTGCCGCTGCCGCGGCCGAAGTACGAGATCTTCGTCTACTCGGCCCGGGTCGAGGGCGTGCACCTGCGCTTCGGCAAGGTGGCCAGAGGCGGGTTGCGGTGGTCGGACCGGATGGAGGACTTCCGGACCGAGATCCTCGGGCTGGTCAAAGCCCAGATGGTGAAAAATACCGTTATCGTGCCCACTGGGTCCAAGGGCGGATTTGTCGTGAAGCGTCCGCCTGCGGGCGGAGGGCGCGAAGAGATGCTCGCCGAGGGCGTGGCCTGCTACCGGATGTTCATCTCCGGACTGCTCGACGTCACCGACAACCTGGTCGACGGCAAGGTCGTGCCCCCGCCGGACGTGGTCAGGCACGACGGCGACGACCCCTACCTGGTGGTCGCCGCCGACAAGGGCACCGCGACCTTCTCCGACATCGCCAACGGCGTGGCCAAGGAGTACGGCTTCTGGCTCGGCGACGCCTTCGCCTCCGGCGGCTCGATCGGCTACGACCACAAGGCGATGGGCATCACCGCGCGTGGCGCCTGGGAGTCGGTCAAGTACCACTTCCGCACGATCGGGACCGACATCCAGACCACCGACTTCACCGTGGCCGGCATCGGCGACATGTCGGGCGACGTGTTCGGCAACGGCATGCTGCTGTCGCGGCACATTCGGCTGGTGGCCGCCTTCGACCACCGGCACATCTTCATCGACCCCGACCCCGACACCGCCCGCAGCTTCGCCGAGCGGCAACGGCTCTTCGACCTGCCACGCAGCTCCTGGGCGGACTACGACACCGAGCTGATCTCGGCGGGCGGCGGCGTCTACCCGCGTACGGCCAAGTCCATCAAGATCACGCCGCAGATCCGCGAGGCGCTCTCCATCCCCGCGGCGGTCACCTCGATGGCGCCGAACGACCTGATCAGCGCCATCCTCCGGGCCCCCGTGGACCTGCTGTGGAACGGCGGCATCGGCACCTACGTCAAGGCGGGCACCGAGTCCAACGCCGACGTGGGCGACAAGGCCAACGACCCGCTGCGGGTCGACGCCGGAGACCTGCGCTGCAAGGTCATCGGCGAGGGCGGCAACCTGGGGTTCACCCAGCTGGCCCGCATCGAGTTCGCGCGCGGCGGCGGGCTGGTCAACACCGACTTCATCGACAACTCGGCCGGGGTCGACACCTCCGACCACGAGGTGAACATCAAGATCCTGCTCGACCAGGTCGTCCGCGACGGCGAGCTGACCGACAAGCAGCGCAACCAGGTCTTCACCTCGATGACCGACGAGGTCGCCGACCTGGTGCTGCGCGACAACTACGCCCAGAACGTAGTGCTGGCCGCGACCCGCGCCCAGGCCCCCGAGATGCTCCACATCCACTCCCGCTACCTGCGGCGCCTGGAGCGTGACGGGCTGGTCAACCGGGAGCTGGAGTTCCTGCCCTCGGACAAGATCCTGGCCGAACGCCGCCAGGCCCGGCTGGGTCTGACGGCGCCCGAGTTCTCGGTGCTGCTGGCCTACACCAAGCTGGTGGCCGACGCCGAACTGCTCGCCTCCGACCTGCCCGACGACCCCTACCTGGCCTCGTGGCTGGTGTCGTACTTCCCGTCGGCGCTGCGCGAACGGTTCCGGCCGTACATGGACGCCCACCCGCTGCGCCGCGAGATCATCACCACCACGGTGGTGAACGAGCTGGTCAACTCGATGGGCACCACGTTCATGTTCCGCTTCAGCGAGGAGACCGGCGCCTCGACGCCCGACATCGTCCGCGCCTACCTCGTCGCCCGCGAGGTGTTCGACCTGGCCAGCTTCCACCGCGCGGTGGAAGCGCTGGACAACAAGGCCGACACCTCGATCCAGATCGCGATGCTGCTGGAGGCCAGGAAACTGGCCGAGCGTGGCACGCGCTGGCTGCTCGGCAACCGCCGCCCGCCGCTCGACCTGGCCGGCTCGGTGAGCTTCTTCGTCAAGGGTGTGAACGGCCTGCTCGCCCACATCCCGAAGCTGCTCGCCGGGCCCGACCTGGCGGCCTTCGAGGAGCGCCGCGACTCCTTCGCGGCCCGCGGCGTGCCGATGGAGCTGGCGGAGCGGGTGGCGGCCATGGTGCCCGCCTATTCGACGTTCGACCTGGTGGAGATCTCGTCGCTCACGGGGCGTCCGGTCAACGAGGCGGCGGAGGTGTACTTCGACCTCGCCGACCGCCTCCAGCTGGCCCTCCTCAGGGAGCGGGTGATCGCGCTGCCGCGTGACAACCGCTGGAACTCGATGGCGCGGGCGGCACTCAGGGACGACCTGTACGCGGCCCACGCCTCGCTGACCCGGGATGTGCTGGCCCACAGCACGCCTGGACTGTCCCCGGAGGAGCGCCTGGCCCGCTGGACGGAGGCGAACTCGGCGGCGGTCCACAGGGCCCGTCAGACGCTCTCGGAGATCTGGGAAAGCGACAACTTCGACCTGGCGACGCTTTCCGTGGCCCTCCGCGCGATCCGCACGCTAGTCGCCTCAAGCAGCCTCCCCCACACCGAAGGCTGATCGCTTTTACAACCTTTTTGATCCTTTACGGCAGGCCCGGTGGGCCCCAGTCGCCGTACGGCGCTGGGGCCTGTCCAGGGGCACGCTCCTCCGGTGGAGGTGGCTGGGCGCCGTGACGTGCGTCTTCTTGGCCCCGGCCGCGGGCAGCGCCCACCCGCCGCGCAAAGCCGGCCCCCGTCCAGGGGCGCGCCTCTCCGGTGGAGGTGGCTGAGCGCCGTGACGTGCGTGTTCTTGACCCCGGCCATGATCGCGTCTTGCGCCCCGTCGGGGGCCTTCTCGGCCCCTGGTTAGTTCGTGGTCGTGAAGGCGTGCTTGTGGTCTTCTGTCCACTGGGCAAAGGTTCTTGGGGGTTTGCCGGTTAGGTCGGTGAATGTGGTTGATGGCGTTTCTGGGGTGTTTATGGCCGCTATGGAGTTTTGGACGAGTGAATCCACTACTTCCGGTGAGCCCCAGCGGGACAGAGTCTGGCGGTGGGCTTCCAAGTCCTGTAGGCGCCACTCGATCGGCTTGCCGATCACTCGCGCGATCGTGTTCATCTGGTCGCGTTGGGTGAGGGAATCGGGGCCGGTCAACTTGTAGACGGCGTTCTCGTGGCCATCTTCTGTCAGGGCTTTCAGTGCGATTTCGGCTATGTCGGCTTCGTGGATGGGGGCCGAGTGGGTATCAGGGAATGGACTGGTGACCTTGCCTTCCGCGATGATCTCCGGCGCCCATCCGAGGGTGTTGGTGGCGAAGGCGCCGGGCCGCAGGGCGGTCCAGGAGAGCCCTGAGGCGGTCACCGACTCTTCCGCCACGCCGTGCATGCGGGCGATCGCGTCCGTGGCCGCAGGGTCCGCCAGAGCGGCCGACAGGAGGACGACGTGGCGCACTCCGGCCTCGCGGGCCTTCGCCAGGAAGGCGTCCAGCCCCTGCCGGTCGGCGTAGAGGAACATCCGGTCGACGCCGGCCAGCGCGAGTGCCGCACTGCCCGCGTCGACCACGTCCACGCCGGCGGGCAGGTGGGTGGCGGCGGGATCTTTGCTGGCGGCGCGGACCTGCCGGCCGGCCGCCAGGAGCTGCCGTATGAGACTCCGGGCCACGTGTCCGCGGGCCCCGGTTACCAGGATCGTCATGCGGACATGCTGATCCGGGGCCGTATCGGGCGGGTAGGCACCGCCAGGGCTGGGACTCGCGGTACCAGCCCTGGGCGGGCTGGGTCATCATGGTTGGGATGAACAGGGAGGAACTCGGCGGCTTTCTGCGTAGCCGGAGGAGCCGGATCCAGCCCGCGGAGGTGGGGCTGGCGCCCGGCCCGCGCCGGCAGACCCCTGGGCTGCGCCGCGAGGAGGTCGCGCTGCTGGCGGGCATCTCCGTCGACTACTACATCAGGCTGGAACAGGGCCGCGGCCCGCACCCGTCGGACCAGGTTCTCACCGCGCTCGGCCGGGTGTTGCGGCTGACGGGCGACGAGCACGACTACCTGCTTCGGTTGGCCGACCACTCCCCGGCCCGCCCCGAGCCCGCGCGCGAGGTGCCCGCCAACGTCCGGCGCCTGCTGGACCGCCTCACTGACGTCCCGGCCATGGTGATCAACGCCGGCTATGACGTACTCGCCTGGAACCGCATGCTGGTCGCCCTGATCGGCGACCTGTCAGAGACGCCATCCCGAGAACGCAACACGCTGCGCTGGCTCTTCGGCAATCAGGCCACGCCGGCCGACAAGCTCCAACTCGCCCGCAAATGCGTGGCCGACCTCCGAGCCACCGGCCGCTACCCAGGGGACGCCGACATCAGATCCCTGGTCGACGACCTGAAAGAGCGCAGCCCTCTTTTCGCCGAGCTGTGGGCGACCCGTGACATCGAGGTCCAGCGCACCCTGACGAAGCACATGACCCACCCCATCGCAGGCCCGATCGAACTCGACTGCGACTTCCTCCCCATAGCCGGCGCGGACCAACGCCTGGTCCTCTACACCGCCGCCCCCGGAACCCCCTCCCACAAGGCCCTCCAACGCCTACGAGAGACCGACGCGTAGCCATCACCACTGTGGCCGGCCATTGCCAAGAAAACGCACGTCACGGCGCTCGGCCATCTCCACCGGAGCAGCGTGTCCCGGCTCCGTGCGGTGGGTCAGGGACGACCACGGCCGGGGCCAAGAATGCGCACGTAACGGCGCTCAACCGCCTCCACCGGAGGAGCGTGCCCCTGGACAGGGCCCAGCCCCGTACGGCGGGTGGTGCCCACCGTGCCTGCCGTAAAAGAAAGAAATGGGTTTAGGGGTCGCCGCCCACGGCCTTGGTGAGGGCGCCGGTGTGGGCGATGATGGCGGCCGGGGTCGGGGTGCCGGACGGTGGGACGACCGTCGCGTACTGGTTGATCTCCGTCGTCTTCAGGAAGCGGCGCGCCCTGTCGTTGTGATAGAGCCAGCGGGCCGACTCAGGCACCGGGACGAAATCCGCCTTGTCCGTCTCCACCGTGGTCGTCGTCGTGCGCGTCATCGCGTATTGGATCAGCGCCCCGCCGCCCACCATGCGCAGCGCGTAGACCGGGTAGTCGCCGGCGCTGAAGATCGAGTCGTAGCTGAACCCGCCGATCTTGGCGCGTTCCCGGTCGGTGGTGATCTGCTCCGCCACGTCCGTGGTGTAGGGGCCCCGTTCGAGCAGGCCGGCCGCCACGCCCGTCTCGCCCGCCTCCGCCACCGTGGCGTGCAGCGGGCCCATGAACTGCGGACTGATGGTGATGCTCTTGTCGTCGGGCGCCAGCACCGTCGCGTAGCCCTCCGCGTCGAGCTGGATGCGGGGCGGGTCCTGCCCCGGCAGCAGCTGCGTCGCCGAGCTGAGCCGCCAGTCGTCGCTCTTGGCGTCGGCATTGGCGAACGTCAGCAGCGTCGGATGGCCGTTGCGCGTGGCCAGCACCGTGAACCAGACCGCCGTCTCACTCTGCTTGAACCGCGGGACGAACAGCGTCGGCGCGCCCCACGTGTAGCGCGGCGGCCGGTTGCCCGTCGACAGGAACGCGGACGAGGTGAGCTGCGCCTCCGCGTCGCGGGTCAGCTCCATTGCCAGCCGCAGGTCGCCCCCGGCGCGCAGCAGGTCGTCCGTGGCGGTGAACGTGGCGAACGCCTTGGCCGCGTCGGCCGGCGTGATCAGCGGGGTCTCCGCCGAGGGCGTCGGGGTCACGGACTTCGCCGTGGTCGCCGCCACCTGACTGGGCTCGGGTTGTGGCGCGGCCGAGCAGCCGACCGCCGCGGCCAGCAGGCCGGCGGCGAGCGCCAGCACCTTCCGCCGACCGTAACTACGCACGTGGCCATGTTATTCGGGCCCGCGAGGGTCGCGTACCCTAAGGAAACGTGGCAGGTATCGATCCAGCAGAAGAGATCAACGAGCTCGCGGGCACCCTGCGGAGCATCCAGGACGTGCTCGACCTCGGCGCCATGCGCAAGCAGATCGAGGAGCTGGAGGGGCAGGTAGCCGCGCCCGACCTGTGGGATGACCCTGAGCAGGCCCAGAAGGTCACCAGCAAGCTCTCGCACATGCAGGGTGAGCTCAACCGCGTCGAAGGGCTGGTGCGCCGCCTCGACGACCTCAGCGTCCTCTACGAGCTGGCCGCCGAGGAGGGCGACGAGGACACCAGGACCGAGGCCGACAAGGAGCTGGCCTCGCTCCGGTCCGACATCGGCGCGCTGGAGGTCCGCACCCTGCTGTCCGGCCCCTACGACGCGCGCGAGGCGCTGCTCACCATCAACTCGCAGGCCGGTGGCGTCGACGCCGCCGACTGGGCGGAGATGCTGCTGCGGATGTACTTGCGGTGGGCCGAGCGCAAGGGCTTCCCGACCGAGGTCTACGACACCTCCTACGCGGAAGAGGCCGGCATCAAGTCGGCCACCTTCACGATCAAGTCCCCCTACGCCTACGGCACGCTTCGTGGCGAGCACGGCACCCACCGTCTGGTCCGCATCAGCCCGTTCGACAACCAGGGCCGCCGCCAGACCTCGTTCGCCGGGGTCGACATCGTGCCGGTGGTCGAGCAGACCGACCACATCGACATCAACGAGGACGAGCTCCGCATCGACGTCTACCGCTCGTCGGGACCCGGCGGCCAGGGCGTCAACACGACCGACTCGGCGGTTCGCATCACCCACCTGCCGACCGGCATCGTGGTCTCCTGCCAGAACGAGCGCTCGCAGCTCCAGAACCGCGCCTCGGCGATGAACGTGCTGCAGGCCAAGCTGCTGGAACGCAAGCGGCAGGAGGAGGCTGAGCGCATGTCCGAGCTGCGGGGCGCCTCGACCACGTCATGGGGCACGCAGATCCGCAACTATGTGCTGCACCCCTACCAGATCGTGAAGGATCTGCGCACGGGCACGGAGGCGGGCAACCCGACCGCCGTTCTCGACGGCGACATCGATGAGTTCATCGAGTCGGAGATCCGCTGGATGCGCCGGCAGGAATCAGAGCCCGCTTAGGTGCTTGAGCACCAGGGCCAGGAAGAGCAGCACGACCAGCAGTAGCAGGATAAGGGCGGGTGACAGCCCGGCGAAGCCGTGGTTGTGCATCCGCTCGCGGTTGGCACGGCACAGGGGGCAGCGGCCCTCGATCACGGGGTGGGCGCACTGCGCGCATACGAGGTGTTGGCAACTCATGTCAGCCCCAAGTCTAGCCGCACAATCGTTTTGTTTCCGTTATGGACGTTCCATGCCAGTCTTCCCCCTAGACTGTGCTCTGGCCAATCGGAACGTCGATCATCAGTAAAGAAAGCCGCCCCCGATAGGCGTGTGGCGGGAAGTGGGCATGTGCCACCCTCGCTTCCGTCCTGACCCCTAGACTGGCATGCCGTGATGCTCTCGTGATCCATTTCGATAATGTCACCAAGGTCTACACGAACCAGAACCGGCCCGCTCTCGACCATGTCTCCGTTGACGTGGACAAGGGCGAGTTCGTGTTCCTCGTCGGTCCTTCGGGATCAGGCAAGTCCACCTTCCTGCGTCTGGTTCTGAAGGAGGAGCGGCCCAACTCCGGGGCGATTCACGTCGCCGGCAAGGATCTGGCCCGCCTGTCCAACTTCAAGGTGCCGCACCTGCGCCGCCGCATCGGCTGCGTGTTCCAGGACTTCAGGCTGCTCCCGAACAAGAACGTCTACGAGAATGTGGCGTTCGCGCTCGAGGTCATCGGTAAACCACGGCGGTTCATCCGCAAGGTGGTGCCCGAGGTCATCGAGCTGGTCGGCCTGGAAGGCAAGGCCCACCGGATGCCCGACGAGCTGTCAGGCGGCGAGCAGCAGCGCGTCGCCATGGCCCGCGCCTTCGTCAACCGGCCCATGATCCTGCTGGCCGACGAGCCGACGGGCAACATCGACCCCGCGACGAGCATCGGCATCATGAAGGTGCTCGACCGGATCAACAGGACTGGCACTACGGTCGTCATGGCCACGCACGACGCGGCCATCGTCGACTCCATGCGCAAGCGTGTCGTGGAGCTGGAGGACGGCAAGATCGTCCGCGACCAGTCGCGTGGCGTGTACGGCCAGGCGTACTGACAGGGAGCAGTAGACAGAACATGCGGGCGAACTTCATCTTCTCCGAGGTCTGGATCGGCCTCCGTCGCAACCTCACCATGACGATCGCGGTGGTCATCACCGTGGCCGTCGGCATGGCGATGCTGGGCATCGGCCTGATGATCAACGCCCAGGTCACGATGATGCAGGGCTTCTGGTACGACAAGGTCGAGGTATCGGTCTTCTTGTGCGGCAAGAACCCCACCATGCCCAGCTGCAAGGGCAAGCCGATCAGCGCCCAGCAGACCAAGGAACTCCAGGGCGAGATCCAGGGCATGGCCGGCGTCGAACAGGTCATCTACGAGAACCAGGCCGACGCCTACGCCAACTTCCAGAAGTCCTATGCCGCCAACAAGCTGCTCGTCGAAGCGACCAAGGTCGACGACATGCCCACGTCCTTCCGCGTCAAGCTGAAGGACCCCAACAACTATCAACCGATAGTGCAGGCGCTGCAGGGCAAGCCCGGCGTGTCGCAGGTGACGAACCAGAAGGACCTGGTCAACCAGTTCTTCGGGCTGCTCGACAAGCTCAGATCCGGTGCGCTGGCGGTGGCCATCGTCCTTGTGCTGGCGGCGGCGTTGCTGATCGGCAACACCGTCCGGCTGTCGGCCTTCAACCGCCGTCGAGAAACCGGGATCATGCGGCTGGTGGGGGCGTCGAACCTCTATATCCAGCTGCCCTTCGTCATGGAGGGCGTGATCTCCGGGCTGATGGGCGGGGTGATCGCCGCCGTGATGCTGATCGTCGCGAAGGTCTTCCTGTTCGAGGAGATCGCGCGTTATTTCGCGTTCGGCAGTCAGCTCGGCTGGGACTCGGTGGCCTCGGTGATCACGCTGACCATGGTGATCGGTGTGTTCATCTGTGTGCTGGCATCGTTCGTCACGCTCCGCCGCTACCTCAGGGTCTGACGAATCGCCGGTAAGGTCGGAGCATGCCACGTGAGACCGGGCGGAAGGTCGTCGCCCAGAACAAACGTGCCCGGCACGACTACCACGTCGAGGACACCTTCGAGGCGGGACTCGTGCTGCAGGGCACCGAGGTGAAATCGTTGCGCGAGGGACGGGCGTCCCTCACCGACGGCTACGCCTCCATCGATGATGGCGAAGCGTGGTTGCTGAACGTCCACATCCCCGAATACACCCAGGGGACGTGGACGAACCACGCCGCCCGTCGCAAGCGCAAGCTCCTGCTCCACCGCAAGGAGATCGACAAGCTCGCCGCCAAGACCAAGGAGGGCGGGCTGACGATCGTGCCGCTGTCGCTCTACTTCAAGGACGGCCGGGCCAAGATCGAGATCGGCATCGCCCGCGGTAAGAAGGACTGGGACAAGCGGCAGACGCTGGCGGAGCAGCAGGCCAAGCGCGAGATGGCCCGGGCAGTGCGGCACCGCAACCGATGAGCCGTCCCGTACGCCTGGGCCGCGTACGCCGCGGCCTGGCCGCGACCGTCACGCTGGCCGTCGCGAGCATGTCGCTGACCGCCTGCTTCGAGGAGTCCTCCCCGCACGATGCCGTGCGGGACTTCCTGGTGGGCTGGCAGTCGGAGGACTACGACCTGGCCGCCGGCCGTACCGACGGTGACCGGGCGACCGTACGCAAGGCGCTGTCGGACGCGAAAGCGGAGCTCGACGCGGCCTCGTTCCGATTCAAGATCAAAAGCATCAGCCTGGCCGGCGACCAGACGCGGGCCGACTTCCGCGCCGAGGTCGACCTGGGGGAGAACAACCCCCTCTGGGGCTACGACGGCGTACTCCCGCTGCACCTGGTGAACGGCCGGTGGAAGGTGCGCTGGTCGCCTTCCGTGCTGCACCCGCAGTTGAAGGACGGCCAGCGGTTCGCCGTGTCCACCGACCCGAACCCCCGCCAATCGGTCGTCGACCGCAACGGCACGCCGCTGCAGCGCCCCCAGTTCCTCTACGTGGTCCGCGTCACCCCGTCGCAGCTCGGTGACCAGGCGGAGGAGGTTGTTGAGCAGCTCTCGGCGATCACCGGGTTCGCCCAGGACCGGCTGCTGAGCCGGATCAGGTCGTCGCCGCCGAAGCAGTTCGTCCAGCTCGCCAACTTCGGCGCCGTACGCTACCGGGAGCTGAAGGACAAGCTCGACAAGATCCCGCAGCTCTCCATCCAGCAGCAGAAGCAGCCTGTCGCGCCCGACGACCCCAAGGACATCGTCGGAAAGGTCAGCGCGCTGACCCCGGAGACCGAGCAGAAACTCGGCGGCCCGCAGCGGGCGGGCGACTCCTACGGACAGAGCGGGCTTCAGCGGGCCTATCAGGACTACCTCACCGGATCCACGCAGACCAGGGTGATCATCCTCGACATCAAGACCGACAACGAGGTCGCGCAGCTCAAGGAGTGGCCCGGCCGCAAGAACGTACCCGTACGCACCACGATCGACAGCGCCAAGCAGCGCGCCGCCGAAGCCGCCGTGGCGCAGGCGGAGACCAGCGCGCTGGTAGCGGTCGACCGGTCGACCGGCGAGATCCTAGCGGTGGGCACGAAGGGCCTCAACCAGGAGAAGGACGCCCTCGCCGGCAAGTTCCCGGCCGGCACCGCCTTCTCGATCGTGGCCGCCGACGCGCTGCTCACAGCCGGGATGAAGACCAAGCAGAAGCTCGCCTGCCCGGCCGAGCGCACGGTGGGCGGCGCGCACTTCGTGACGGCGAGCCAGGTCATCGGCGCCTCCCCGACGTTCAAGGACAACTTCGCCAAGGGCTGCGTCACCGCCCTGGCCTCGCTCGCCCGGCGCGTCGACGCCACGGCCCTGAAAAAGAGTGCCGAGGCACTCGGCATCGGGAAGGACTGGCGGCTGCCGCTCAAGTCGTTCAGCGGCTCGCTGCCCGAGTTGACCAGCGACGCCGACAAGGCCAGGGCCATCGCGGGCCAGAACGTCGAGGTCAGCCCGCTCAGCATGGCCCTCGTCGCGGGGGCGATCGCCTCGGGCACCTGGCACCCGCCGGTGCTGGTGACCGACCCCAAGACGCCCGACCCCTCGACGGAGACGGTCGCGGTCAAGCCGCCGCAACCTGTGGCCGTCGACCCCAAGGTGCGCACGGCACTGACCGGCATGATGCTCGCCGGCGCCACCGGCTCGCCCGCCCAGGCCGGCCGCGGCCAGGTCTACGGCGTGACGGCCGCGGGCGACCAGGAGAAGCGGATGGGCTGGTTCGTGGGCTGGCAGGGTGACGTGGCGATAGCCGTCATGGCCAAGAACTACGACCCCGCGGCCGTCGCGGGCGACTTCTTCTCCGGCCTGCGCGACGCTAAGTGATTCCTTGTCACTCTAGGCAACCGTTCGGGCGGCCGGCTGCGTCTTACTCAGTGACTGCCCCGCTCGGGGGGTTGCGGGTGCAGTCGCCGTGATGAGTTCAGGACTTCATCTCGGGGGAAGTCCTGCCGTCCGGACCGGCTCGACCCTGCCGGTCGGCCCCCGGGAACGCCTACGCGTTTCCGGGGGTTTCGGCGTCTAGGGAATCAAGTTGACGCCGCAGGTGTTGGAGCATGTAAGGTCATGTTGCTCGGCTCTTCGGGGCCGTGTTGACAACTGCACATGGGGGTGACTGGCTTCGACTTCGACTTTGCAAGTCAGGTGAAGCGGGCCGAGGACTGCGGACATAACCTCGTTAACACTGTGACCGCAAACAACAAGTGCCAATTCTAAGCGCACTGTGGTCGGCCAGGGTTCCCTGGCCCTCGCTGCCTAAGTAGCGTAGCCACTGTCAGCCCGGGAGTGCCTTCGGCCCGGGATCTGGCATCGTTAGAAGGCTCAACCGCTCAACCCGGCCACGGGGGAGAGCGGGAAATCAAACAGTGGCTGAGCCCGTCGGCGACACGCCTGCGTGATTGCCGGGGCTGAGAAAAGCACAGCAGGCTGCGCCCGGAGAAGCCCTGTCTTGGGGTTGAAGGACGCGGGTTCGATTCCCGCCACCTCCACTGTTGATCATGATGCGGCGGCACCCGATGTGGGTGCCGCCGTTTTCGCGTCAAAGGGCTTCATCGGGGCGCTTCGCGCTTGAGGGCTTCAGGCGCTGTCTCCGGTCGCGCCGGAGCCGCGACCCCTGAAGGGCCTCCGCTTCGCTCCGGGCGTTTGTCTTTGGCGCGGGCTCCGCCCGCACATGATTCTTAACCAGCCAGGGCAGCAATTTTGTCCACCCGCAGACGCGACCTGGTGGACTGGGCCACTGGAAATGCAGGACCAGCTGATCATGCCGACGAATGGACAGTCAAGATCACGTTTTCCCTGGCCGAATGTGGACGACGCCGCCGGTCAGAGCTTGAGTCGTCGGCAGACGGGGGCGGTTTAAGTTGTGTGCGGTTCGGAGCCCGCCGAGGTGGCGTGCCCTCCGAACATTGCCGCGGCTTGCCCGCCTTTCACCTGGTTCTCCGTGACATAAGGCCGCAGTTCCGCCTCGTACGCGGCGAAGGCGGTCGTGTGGTCGCCGTCCGCCTCGGCCAGGCTGCGGGCCAGCGTCCATGCTCCGATCAGTGCCTGTGAGGTGCCCATGCCGCTGGTGGGCGCGGCGCAGTAGCCCGCGTCGCCGACCAGCGTGACCCGGCCGTGGGACCAGTGGTCCAGGTGGACCTGACAGGAGGAACCGAAGTAGAAGTCGTCGGCTTCGCTCATCGCCTTCAGCAGCCGGGGCGCCTCCCAGCCGTGCTCGGCGAAGGCGGCCCGCACGGCCTGTTCCTGTTCCTGGCGGTCGCGGCGGTCCAGCGCGGGGGAGGTGGTGGCGAAGGAAAGACTGACCGTGAGAGGGGCCGCCGCGTCGAGGCCGAACAGGTAAATCGCCGTGTTCGGGGTCTGCTGGAGCAGTCCGGTGCGGTCGAGCCCGAGGTAGTTGGGTGTGCTGAACCCGGCTCCGGAAAGGCCCAGGTGCCGCAGCGCGTCGGCGTGCGGGCCGAAGGTCAGCCGTCGGACCTTGGAGTAGACGCCGTCGGCGCCGATCACAAGGTCGAAGTCGCGGGTGGTGTCGCGCTCGAACTCGACCGTGACGCCGGACTCGTGCTGAGTCAGCGCGCTGATGGAGTCGTCGAACACGTACGTCACGTTGTCCGCGGTGATGCGGTGCAGGATCCGGGTCAGCTCCTGCTTGGGCACCTCCAGCTCGCCGGCGAACGCCTCCGCGGGCAGTTGCCCGACCTCGGCGCCGGTCTCGCCCACCAGCGTGGTGCCGCGCATCTTCGTGTCGTGCGCCCGGACCTCGGCGAGGATGCCCATCTCCTCCAGTACGCCGAGTGCCTGGCCGCGGAAGTCCACCGCGTAGCCGCTGTCGCGCAGGTGCGGGGCGCGCTCGATCACGGTCACCTCGTACCCGTCGCGGTGCAGGAAGTAGGCGAGGGCGGGCCCGGCCACGCTGGCGCCCGAGATCAGAACCGTCGTCTTGGTCATGGAGATGACCGTAAACGCGTCTTGCCCATTTGGTCAAACCAAATGGATAGACCGTTTGGTCAAGTTCTTCGGTATGCTGAGCCGTATGGGAAACCGAGAGGATCTGCTGGCCGGCGCCAAGCGATGCCTGATCGAACGCGGCTGGGCTCGCACGACCGTCCGGGACATCGCCTCGGCCGCTGGAGTGAGTCACGCCGCCATCGGCTACCACTTCGGCTCCAAAGATGCCCTGCTCACCCAGGCCCTGGTGGAGGCGGTTGACGAACTCGGCGCCGAACTCGCCCGTCGCACCCCGTCCGACGAGCCGGAAGAGCGCTGGCAGACGCTGATCGACAGCTTCACCACTCATCGGGCGTTGTGGGTGGCCCAACTCGAGGCCGTAGTGCAGGCCGAGCGATCACCAGAGGTACGTGAACACCTCGCCAAAGGGCAACGCCAGGGACGCGAAGGGCTCGGCGGTTCCGTGCCGCTCGCGTTGCTGACCGGTCTGATGCTGCAGTGGCTGGTGGACCCGGATCACGCGCCCACCGGAGCAGATGTGATCAGCGAGCTCCGATCACTCCGTAACCTCTGAATATTCATCGGCTCGGATCGATATCAGACGGCGCCGAGCGTGGCGATGAGTTCAATGACCTGGTACGCGGTCGGGAAGTCCGGTGCCGCGTAGCGCAGCGTGCAGCCGTCTTCGAGCTCCATTCCCGGCACCAGCAGCGCGTGCTCGGTCATCCGCGGCCGGTGCACCTGTACTTCCAACCGCACCGGGCCGTCGAAACGCAGCGGACGGACGGTGCCGCGGCCGGCCAATGCCTCGGGTATCGCCTGTTCGATCCTGTCGCATGCCTCGTCGGGGTGCAGCAGCGCGACCGCGTCGACACTGTCCGCCAGTCCAGCCATCATTCCGCCGGGTTTGGGCGCGCCACGCAGTAATTCGGCACGCCGGTCCAGCAGTTCGGGGAGAAGATTGCGGAAACGCGCGTGGGCCTCGGTGACCAGCACCTGGGCGCCTGCCTCGTAGGCGTGGACGCCGCGGACGGCTGCGCTGGCCTCCGCCGTGAGCAGTTTGCGGTTGCGCTCGTATTCGCTGTGGCCGGGAATGACATCATCGCCATCGACCACCCCGGCGATTCCCTCCATGTCCACCGAGACAAGCACCCGCATCTCGATCACGCCTTTCCAGGTCGTTCGCACGTACGCCGGCGGCTGAAGCGCCATGGTATCGGCCGCTTTGCGCCCCCTCGGGGTGTGGTCGGCCAGTATGTGGATCATGCCCGGCGGGATCCCGGTTACCTGTCCATGTACTCCGTAGTACGCCGTGGTACGTAGGGGTACAATTGAGCCATGGATGCTCCGATGCCTCGACCGACCGAGGTGAGCGTGCGCCAGTTCGTCAACGACTCTGGAAGCGTCACGCGCGGCCTTCGCGAGGGAAAGCGATACATACTGACGATCAACGGCGAGCCGCTGGCCGAAGTGAAGCCGATCAAGCGCCGCCGGTTCGTTCCCACAGCTGAGGCGCAGGCCGTTTTCGCCACCGCCCCGGCTATTGACTGGGACGAGGTACGGGCTGATCTGGACACGATGATCGATGACGAGCTACGCGATCCGTTCGGCGGGACCGGCCTGTGACCCGGCATGAGCGGGGCGTTCTCGACACCAGCATCGTGGCCGCCTTCAAGCTCTTTGATCCCGCCGAACTGCCCGCGGAGTCAGCGATCACCGCCGTCACGCTTGGCGAGCTGTCGCGTGGCCCATACGCCACGGATGATCCGGTCAGGCGCGCGGGAAGGGTCGCGGTGCTCCAGTATGCCGAAGCGGCATTTGGTGACCCACTGCCGTACGACGCCGACGCCGCCCGCATGTTCGGGCAGATCTGTGCTGTCGTGTACGCGCAGGGCCGACAGCCACGAAGCCGGACCGCCGACTTGATGATCGCCGCGACAGCCGCCAGTAACGAGCTGCCCTTGTTCACCGCGAACCCCAAGGACTTTGACGGCCTGGAACGGCTCGTGAGTGTGGTCGCCGTGACGCGACCTGATGGCGCGACGGGTTAGCCTCAGGAGCGGAATGAACATGATCGACAGCCTCGTCAGGCCGACCGGGGAAGATGACACATATCCCACCGCCTCCAGCGCCGCGAAGGAACATCTGTAGCTCACTGGGACACCCGCAGCTTCCGTGGCATGCAGACGCCCCCACACCCATTTGGCGGGCGCGGGGGAGTTGAGCTTCCCAGCTGTGGGTCAGACCCGGAATGGCAGGTCGGCCATGTCTACACCGAGCGTCACCGCAATGATGATCACGATCATGATCACGAGAACCCCCACATGCTTGCCCCATTCACTAGGGACCTGCACAAACAAGGAGAAATTGCTCACCAGCGCCTCCAAAGCCGATCGAATGGATGACGCCGGACCTGAGGGAGGGAAGTCTCCAGCCCCATCAGTCGGTACTCTGGAACCAGAGAAAACAGGTACCTGGTGATGGGCTCAGGCCCGGCTGGGCATCGAGGGCCCGGTCCCCTTCGCGAGAGGGGGCTGGGCCCTTTTTTAATGCCCACGCATAACGGTAGTAGCTCCCTCAGCGCGCCCACACGTATTGGCAAAGAATTGACCAAGAGCAGGCGCCCCATCGAGTCTACGAGCGATATATCCGCAGGTCAGGGCGTTGCAACTCGCTCCAAAAATTTGACTATAACTTTACCCGTGGGCGAGGTGGTCCCGAAGACGAACCTCTGGCAATTAGCTGAAAGGCACCTATATACGTTTTGCCGGAGAGGCGGCGCGCTTGCGTTCTTTGCGGCGGCGGCGGCGACGACCGGGCGCGGGCCGAGGAGGCGTACGAGCGGCTGCTGCCGGTCTCAGCCGAGCCCGTCACCCGGCGAAGGCATCGCGGAGGAACTCGACGATCTCCGCCCGCGCGGCCTTGGCCTGCGGCACCACGCCCGGCATGCTGAGGAACGCGTGCGTCGCTCCCGGATATTCGGTGAGCCGCGCGGGCGTCCCGGCCGCCCGCAGTCGCTCGGCGTAGCAGCGGCCGTGATCGGCCACCGGATCGATGGTCGGCACCACCACGAGCGCTGGGGCCAGCCCGCTCAGGTCGTCGGCGTACAGCGGCGACAACGCGCGAGGATCCGTTCCCGGCGGAACGGCGAGCTGCTGGAAGAACCGCATCTGCGTCAGGGTGAGGGCCGGGCTGTTGGCGTACTGGCGCATCGAGGCGTGGTCGAATCCCGCCGAGGTCAGGTCGACAGGGGAGTTGGCCAGCACTTGCGCCCGCAAGGGCAGGCCGGACTCCCTGGCCCGGATCGCGGCCAGCGCGGTGACCATCGACCCGGTGCTCTCACCGAAGACGGCGGTCCGTGCCGGGTCGATTCCCCACTGCGCGGCATGCCGCACCACGTGCCGGAGTACGTCCCAGCCGTCGTCGACGGCCGCCGACAGCGGAGTATCCAGGTCGAGGAGGCGGTGCTCGACCGAGACGACGACCGCGGGCAACTGGGCGGCGAGGTGACTGTTCACCCAGTCGCTCTGCACGGCCGTACCCACGAACCCGCCTCCGTGCACGTGGAGTACAAGTGGCAGGCCTTCGCCGCCGTGCCCGGGCGAGGGCCGGTACACCCGGACCCGGAGCCGGCGGTCGGGCAGCGCCACCTCTTGCCACTGGATCGTGGCGCCGCGGTCAGGAAACCCGGTGATCAGCCGCGCCAGGCGGGAGGCCCGCTTGCGGTTCACCGTGTCGCGGAGGGTGACCAACTCCTCGGCCGTCATCGCTGACCAGTCCGGCTCCTTCTGCAGGGCATGCATCAACCGGATGCCCAGCGGCGGCCGCTCCGTACCGGTGAGCTCGCTCATCTGTCCCCCTGATTTCGCTACGGCAAGTATCGATACCGATAGTAGCGCAAGGGGCTATCGTGTGAGCATGACCCGAACGACCACCTCCGCCAGGCCACCCGGTCGCCCGCGAGCCGGCCTCAACGACGTGGTCTTCGCCGCGACGCTGAGCACGGTGCATGAGCTCGGGTACGCGAGTGCCACCGTCGACCGCATCGCCGCCGCGGCCGGCGTCGCGAAGACGACGATCTACCGTCGCTGGCCGTCGAAGGGCGCGCTGATCGTGGACTGCCTCCTGGACGCGTTCGGCCCGGTGCCGCTGGTGGGGGCCGGTCGGGCCGAGCTCATGTCCTCGGCCATCCACTGGATCGCGGCGAAGATCGGCGAGCCCGGGGTGGGCGACGCGTTCGCGGGCGTGTTCAGTGACGCCGTCAGTGATCCGGCCGTACGCGAGACGCTGTCCGCGCGGTTGCAGGACCCGTACCGGCTCGCGCTCCAGAAAGCGCTGGGCGAGCCGGAGAATCGGGTCCTGTTCTTCATTGACGTCGTCGTCGGGACCTTGCTCCACCGGATGGGCATGACCGGCGAGCCGATGGTCGACGCCGACGTGGCCGCACTGGTCGAGATGGTTCTGGCGCACTTCGCTGACGGTGCCGATCCGGCCTAGAGCTGCTGTTTTAGTACTGCACCCACAGGTAGTAAAGGCCCGGGGCGTTCCAGTTGGTCGGGATGACGGTTTCGCAGTAGTACTGGCGCCAGGTGTGGTTGGTCTGACCGTTGTAGCCGATCCCGGCGCATTGGTCGGGCCAGCCGTAGGTGCCCTGCTTGACATAGCCGGGTATTTCGGCCTGTGCGGGCGAGGCGAAACTGAATGCGGTGATGAGGGTGGCCGCGGCCAATGTGAGCGCGGCTAGGGGGCGCGACTTCATAAAGGAAAGTTAACTAATAATTTAATGGTAGGCAATGCACCGCCCTCCGTTCCGGCGAACAGTACCTGACCGTTTTGTTGCTATTCGTTCTGTATGTTCGGTAGTCCACGCCCCCTGCACGGACCCTGACGCGAGGAGGGACGCATGGCGCGGCTGGTATCGGTCAACGTGGGTCTTCCGCAGGACGTCGCCTGGCAGGGCAAGACGGTGCATACCGGCGTGTGGAAGTACGCCGTCGCCGGCCCGCGGATGGTGCGGCGGCTCAACGTCGACGGGGACGGCCAGGGGGATCTGGCCGGGCATGGCGGTGAGTACCGTGCCGTCCTGGTCTACCAGCTCGACTCCTACCGCCACTGGCAGGAGCACCTCGGCCGCGACGACTTCGCCTACGGGCAGTTCGGGGAGAACTTCACCGTCGACGGGCTGCCGGACGACGAGGTGTGTATCGGAGACCGGTTCCAGGTGGGCGAGGCGCTGTTCGAGGTCACCCAGCCGCGGGTCACCTGCTACCGGGTGGGGTTGCGGATGGGCGAGCCCCAGATGGCCGCGTTGCTGGTGTCCCACCGGCGGCCGGGGTTCTACCTGAAAGTCCTCGTCGAGGGCCGGGTGGAGGCGGGGCAGGAGTTCGTCAAGGTCGCCTCCGGTCCCGAGGGGGTGACGGTCGCCGACATCGACGCGCTGCTGTACCTGCCGGGCCACTCCCGTCGGCAGCTCGCGCGGGCGCTGCGCATTCCCGCTCTCAGCCCCGGCTGGAGAACGTCGTTGCAGGCGCTGCTCGACCAGGCCGACGGCGCTTCCGGCGCGGCGGGCGGCAACGCGGGGCTGGCCCCCGCCGTCTCTCCGCCGCCGGCCTGGCCGGGGTTCCGGCCGCTCCGGGTGAGGCGGATCGAGGCGGAGAGCGCCAGCGTGTTCTCCGTGACGCTGGCCGCACTCGGCGGTGACCCGCGTTCTGCCGCGCTCGGCGGTGACCTGCGTCCTGCCGCCTCCGACGGAGCGCCGCTCCCTGCCGCCTCCGACGGCGACCCGAGTTCTGGCGCGCCCGGCGGCGGCCTGCTTCCTGCCGCGTTGCCGGGCCAGTTTCTCACCGTTCGGGTGCCATCCGAGGGCGGCGGGCCGTCGCTCATCCGCAGTTACTCGCTGTCCGGCCCGCCGGGCGGCGGGGAGTATCGCCTCAGCATCAAGCAGGAGCCGCACGGGGCGGCCAGCGGATACCTGCGTGCCCATCTGCGTACCGGAGATGTTCTCGAGTGCGCGGCCCCGCGAGGCGCCTTCACCCTCGTGGCCGGTGACGGTCCCGTTGTCCTCATCTCGGCGGGCATCGGCGCCACCCCCGTGATGGCCATGCTGCACACGCTCGCCGCCGAGCGATCCCCTCGTGAGGTCTGGTGGCTGTACGGCGCTCGAGACGGCACCGAGCACCCTTTCGCCGACGAGAGCCGCGACCTGCTCGGCCGGCTGGCGAACGCGCACCGGCACGTCTGCTACAGCCGCCCGGCCCCCGGCGACCGGCAGGGCGTCGACTACCACTCCAGGGGCCGGCTCTCCCTCGACCTGCTCTGCGGTCTCGGCCTGCCACGCGGCGCCGACACGTACGTGTGCGGCCCTCCCGCGCTCATGCGGGACCTCCCGGTCGCGCTCGCCGCCTCCGCGCTCGCTCCCTCCCATGTCCGTACGGAGATCTTCGGCGCCGGCCCGTCTCTGACGCCCGGTGTCACGGGCGCCTCGGTGACTCCCGTGCACCCGCCCGCGGGTCCGCCAGGCGACGGGCCCGCGGTCTCCTTCGCGCGCAGCGGGCTGACGGTGAGCTGGAGTACCGCGTACACGAGCCTGCTGGAGCTCGCCGAAGCCTGTGACGTGCCCACCCGCTGGTCATGCCGCACCGGCGTCTGCCACAACTGTGAGAGCGGCCTGCTGGCCGGAAGCGTCGACTACTCGCCCGAGCCACTCGACGCACCCGCCGAAGGCGACGCGCTCATCTGCTGCTCCCGGCCACGTGAGGACGTCATCCTGGACCTTTGACGCGCTCGGACCTACAGCTGATCGCCTCAGGTGCCGCCCTTGGCTTCCATCAGCAGGTCCAGGTGTGTCTGGACGATGGGCTTGGCATCGGTGGCGAGCTGCTTCACCTCCGGCGAGGATCCCTTCCGCAGTTCCTTGGCGCCGTTGGCGAGACTCTGGCGGTGTCCGGCGATCTGCGCGGCCAGCCATGCTCGGTCGAATGCTTCGCCGCTCTTGGCGGCCAGCTCCCCGAGCTGGCGGCGCTGGACCTCGCTCGGCTTGTCGGGCAGGTCCACCCCTACCTGCTTGGCGACCCGGCTCACGTCGTCGTCCATCTTGGTGTGATCGCTGACCAGTTTGGCGCCCAGCTCCCGGACCGCCTTGCCGGCGCCCATGTCCTGGGCGGCCTGTCCGGCCTGGATCTCGGCCAGGTTGCCTTGGTGTGCCTGCCGGAGGAAGGTCCGGTCCTGTTCGTTCACGTCCAGGTGCGTGCGTGCGCCGGCCGCCGCGGGAGGCATCACGGTAATCGCAAGGGCGAACACGATGGGGATGATCGCTTTGGGCATTGAATGTCCCCTTTGGTCGGTTTGTTCGTTCCGACTTGGTGCCCTCCGTTGGCTCCAGATGAACTCATGTGTGATCAAAATGAACGCATGGGTCGCACCCAATCGGCCGCCAAGCACCTGCTCCTGGCGAAGGGAACAACGCGGCGGAGGTCTGGTCCTAGTCACTTGTCCGATACCGCGGGCGGGCCGGCGTCCCTAGCGTTCTGATCGTGAAACTCATGGAAGCCTTGGACTCCGCGGTTGAGTTGACGGCGGTCACGAAGCACTACGCGCACGGTGTCACCGCGCTCGACAACGTGAGCGTCGGGTTCGGCCGGGGCACCTTCACCGCCGTGATGGGGCCGTCCGGCTCGGGCAAGTCCACGTTGTTGCAGTGTGCGGCCGGCCTGGACAAGCCCACGTCGGGGCGGATCATGGTGGACGGCAGGGACCTGACCCGGCTGACGGAGCGGAAGCTGACCTTGCTGCGCCGCGACCGCATCGGATTCGTGTTCCAGTCGTTCAATCTGCTGCCCTCCCTGACCGCGGAGCAGAACGTGGCGCTGCCGTTGAAGCTGGCGGGCCGCAGGGTGGACCGTGAGCTGGTACGGCAGAGCCTGGACGCGGTCGGTCTGGCGGAGCGGGCCGGGCACCGGCCCGCCGAGCTGTCCGGCGGCCAGCAGCAGCGCGTGGCCATCGCCAGGGCGCTGGTCGCCAGGCCCGCCGTGCTCTTCGGCGACGAGCCGACCGGCGCGCTGGACACCAACACCAGCCGGGACGTGCTGAGGCTGCTGCGCTCGCTGGTGGACCGGCATGCGCAGACGGTCGTGATGGTCACCCACGACCCGGCCGCGGCGGCGTACGCGGACCGGGTCCTGTTCCTCGCGGACGGCCGGATCTGCGGCCAGCTGCTCGACCCCACGGCTGAGGCCGTCTCGGCCCGCATGCTGATGCTGGAGGAGTCGTGCTGAACATCGCGTGGCACACCCTGCGTACTCGCCTGGTCTCCTTCGTCGGCACATTCCTCGCACTCGCGCTCGGCACCGCCCTGATCGCCGCGATGGGTCAGGTGCTGGCCACCACTGTGGACTCTCCTGACCGCGCCCCGCAGCGTTACGCCGCCGCGCCGTACGTGGTCGTGCCCGACGAGCGGTTGCGGGTGGACACGTGGCAGGGAGAGCAGAGCCGGCCGCTGGCGGAGAGACACGGCCTGACCGCCGAGCTGGCCGCCCGCTTTCCTGACGCGGTCGTCGACCGGATCTTCCCCGCGCAGGTCGCGAGCGGCCAGGGGCAGGGTGAGGGGGGACAGGACGCGGTGGGCCGGCCCTGGTCGGCGTCCCGTACGGCGCCGCAGCGGCTGGTCGAAGGCCGGGCGCCGCGGACCGCGCGGGAAATCGTGGTGAGCGCGGGAGCCCGGGCGGGCGACAAGGTGAGTGTGATCACGCGGTCGGGGACGAAGCCGTACACCGTGGTGGGTGTGACGGACGGCCCGCCCACCGTGTTCTTCACCGACGACCAGGCCGCCAGGCTGTCTCCGCGCATCGACGCGCTCGCCCTGTGGACGAGGCCGAGCGGCGTACCCGTGCTCACCGGGCAGGAGCGGGCGCTGATGGACCCCAACCGCGAGGGTGACGAGCGGGCCCGTAACAACGCCAATACGATCGTCGGCATCGCCGCCGGATTCGCCGTGTTCATCGCCGTCTTCGTGGTGTCGTCGACGTTCGCGTTCGCGGTGGCGCAGCGGCGGCGCGAGTTCGCGCTGTTGCGGACCGTCGGCGCGACCCGCCGCCAGGTGCGGCGCATGGTGTACGCAGAGGCCGGATTCGTCGCCGTGGCCGCCTCCGCGCTGGGGGCGCTGGCCGGGCCGTACGCCGCGGGGCCGATTCTGGATTGGCTGGTCGGCCTCGGGATGGCGCCTGCCTGGCTGGTGCCGAGCAGGCAGACCTGGCCAGCGGTCACGGCCTTCGCCGTGAGCGTGGTGGTCGCGCTGGCAGGCGTGAGCGTCGCGGCCAGGCGGGCCGGTCGGGTGCACCCGGCGGAGGCCATGCGCGAGGCCGCGATCGAGCCTCGGGTGATGACCTGGGGGCGCCTGCTCGTCGGCGTGGGGCTGTTCACCGCCGCGCTGATCAGCATGGCGGTGAACGCCGTGAGCGATCCGCAGGGCGCCACCAACAACAAGTCGTTCATGCCGATCCTTATGCTGCTCGTGGCGGGCGTCGGCCTGCTCGCCCCGGTCGTCGTGCGACCGGTCGCCAGGCTGCTCGCCGTACCGCTGAGCCGCCTTCGTGGCGCGGGCGCCACCTTGGTGCCCGCCGCCGCGGCCACCTCCGTCAGGCAGACCGCGGCGACGGCGGCACCGGTCCTGGTGGCGGTGGGACTGGCCGCCGCGCTGCTCGGCGCGGCCGCGATGACCGACGCGGCCAAGACCGCGATGCAGGCGGCACCCGTACGGGCCGACTACCTGGTGCTCCCCGAAGGATCCGTAGGACTGGATCGGCAACTCGTCGAGCGGCTGCGGGCCATCCGCGAGGTGGAGATCGCGACCACGGCCCCGACCAGTATGTACACCCTTGAGGGCAAGACCGCGCTGATCCAGCGGCCTACCGAGGCCGTGGACCCGGCCCGGTTCGGGAGCATGCTCGACATCCCGGTGACCAAGGGCTCCCTGGCTCAGCTGAACGACCGGACCATCGCGGTCTCGGAGACGTGGGAACTCGAACTCGGCGAGAGCGCGAAGCTGTGGCGGGCCGACGGCAGCGAGATCTCGCTCAAGGTGGTCGCGCTGCTCGCCCCGAACGCGCCGTCCGACTCCTACGTCACCACGGCACACGCCTTCTCCGCGCCGGTGACCACGGCCTATGTGAAGCTGCGGCCAGGAGCCTCGGCGCGGGATGTGGAGTCCGCTCTGCGGCGGTCCACGCAGGGGCACAACGCGCGGGCGCTCACCAAGGACGCCTGGGTGAGCGAGACGGGCGACCGGCGCGGCTCCGCCAGCCGCCTCGGGCTCCTGGTGGTGCTCGGCATCATCCTCGCCTACACCGCGATCTCGCTGGTCAACATCCTGCTGATGGCGGCTTCCGATCGGACTTCGGAGCGGGCGTCGCTGCGACTGCTCGGCGCGACTCGTGGTCAGGTGGTGAGGTACGTCGCCGGCGAGGCGCTCCTGGTCGTGGCCATCGGCGTGCTGCTGGCCGCCGCCGTCGCGGCGATCAGCCTGGGCGGGCTCTGGAGCTCGCTGGTGCAGATCGCCGGGCCGATCGCGATCAGTGTGCCCTGGCCGGCGGTCGGCGCGGTGATCGCCGGATGCGTGGCGCTCGCGGTCGCCGCCGCCGTGGCGCCCGCGCTACGCCGCTCCTAGGTCCAGCCTGGCCAGCTCCACCCGGGAGGAGACGCCGAGCTTGGGGAAGGCCCGGTAAAGGTGGTAGCTGACGGTCTTGGGGCTGACGAAGAGCCGGGCGCCGATCTCCCGGTTCGTCAGGCCCGTCATGGCCAGCCGGACGATCTGCAGCTCCTGCGGCGACAGGTCGGCCAGCTTGTCGAAGGCGGCGGGAGCGGCGATGACCTCCCCGGCGGCGCGGAGTTCGGCCGCGGCCCGCTCGGCCCACGGGGCGGCGCCGAGCCGCTGGAACGTCTCCAGCGCGGCACGCAGTTTGGTACGCGCGTCGCGCTTGCGCCGCTCGCGGCGGAGCCATTCGCCGTACACCAGTTCGGTCCTGGCGTGTTCCAAGGGCCGGCCGTGTGGCTTCAGCGCGGCGGAGAAAAGCTCGTCGCCCGGCTCGACGAGCGCGTGGCAGCGGGCCAGCACCGCGTCGGCCCAGTCGAGCCGGGCCGCGCCGGCCCATTCCGCCAGCCGTTCGAGCGGCTCCTTCGCCCGGTCCGGCAGTCCCGCGCGGACGGCCGCCTCGACCTGGTCGGCAGCGAAGTAGACGGCCTGGATCTGGTGGCGTACCGGCCCGGCGAGGGCGGACTCCAGCCGGTCCAGCGCCTGCGTGTGGCGGCCACGGCTCAGATCGAGCATCGCCTGGGCCCACTCCGACCAGGCCACGCCGTTGGCGATGCCGGTCACGGCGAAATGCTCGGCACAGCGCGCGGCCAGCTCCGCGCACCTGGCGTCGTCGCCCTCGACGGCGGCGATCCAGGCCAGCATGCCCTCCAGGTAGCCGGTCCGGTGCGGCTGGCCGAAGTCCCTGGCGATCCGCAGCCCCTCCGCGGCATCGGCCTTGGCGTCGGTGAACCGGCCGAGATAGACCGCGGACGCGGCCAGCGTCACGTGCGCGAGCGGCAGCCAGCCGGTCATGCCGAGCGCACCGCACTCCTCGACCAGCGCCGCCGAGATCTCCCGCTGCGCCTCGAACTCGCCCACCAGCCCGGCCACGAACGCGCCGTTGACCCGCAGACCGTAGGAGCCGCGCTCGATACCGCGCGCGTCGAGCACCAGCGGGCGCATGCCGGGCAGCGCTCTGGCCGGACCGTGGCCGAGCGACTCGGCGGCCGCCTCGACCGCGTCCACGGCGGAGTCCAGACCGTCCTCCTCGCGCAGCGGCAGGCGGCGGAGCCGTACGGCGGCCTCCTCGACCCGCCGCGGGTCGCTGAGCTGCCAGGCGTTGCGTCCCGCGTCGATGAGCATGAGACCGGCGGCGACCGGGTCCAGCTCCGCGACCCGGCTCGCGCCGGCGAGCAGAATGTCGTGGGCGGTGTGGACGGAGCCGCGTTCGAAGGCGACCCTGGCGCGGAGCCCGGCGAGCCTGGCGATGGAGCGCGGGTCGTCGACGAGGCGGGCGGCCCTTTCCGCCAGTGCCTGGGTCCGGTCGGGCAACCCCGCGTCCGCGGCGGCCACAGCCGCCTCCGTCAGCCGTCTGGCCAGCGATCCCGGGTCGGTGGTGAGTTCGGCGGCGCGTTCGAGCGCGGCCGCCGCCGCCGCGTGGCCGTGCCGTGTCCTGGCCCGTTCCGCGGCGCGTTCCAGCGCGATGGCCACCTGCTCGTCGGGCCCCAGGGCGACCGCGGCCAGGTGCCAGGCCCGCCTGTCGTCCTGGTCGTCCAGTACGTCGGCCAGCGCCCGGTGCGCGACCAGCCGCCGGTCGAAGGCGGCCGAATGGACGGCGGCGGCCCGCATGAGCGGGTGCGCGAAAGTGACGCCGCCAGCGTCGGCGAAGGTGCGGCCGCCGCCGGCCGTGAGGAAGCCGGCCCGCTCGGCCGTACCGAGAGACTCGGCGCCGATCCCGAGCCGTTCGGCCGCCCGGAGTACGGTGCCCAGGTCGCCGGTGTCCTCGACGGCGGCGAGCAGGATCATCAGCTGGGCTCCGTCCGGCAGTCGCGCGATGCGGGTCGCGTACGCCTCCTGGATCCGGCGCGGCAGCGGCATCGGAGTGAACGGGTCGGCGGTGCGCGGCAGCTCGATCAACGCGAGCGGGTTGCCGCAGCTCTCGGCCAGGACCCGGTTTCTGAGGCTCTCCGCCAGGTGCGGGTCGCGTTCGGTCAGCAGCTCGGCCGCCGACTCCGCGTCGAGCGGGCCGAGCCGGCGCTCCGGCAGGCCCTGCGCGTTGAACCCGTCACGTGCGGCGAAGAGCAGGACGACTCCCTCGGCGTCGAGCCGCCTGGCCGCGAAGACCAGCGCGTCCGCGGAGGCCCGGTCCAGCCAGTGCGCGTCGTCCACCAGGCAGAGCAGCGGGCCGTCCTCGGCGATCTCCGACAACAGGGACAGCGTCCCGAGTCCGATGAGGAAACGGTCCTCGCCCGCGGCCGCACCGAGGCCGAGCGCGCCTTTCAGCGCGAGCGCCTGGCGCTCGGGCAGCGCCTCCGCGCGAGCCAGCTCCGGCCGCAGCAACTGGTGCAGCGCCGCGAACGGGAGCTCGGCCTCGGTCTCCACCCCGACGCTGCGGAGCACGCGCAGATCGGTGGCCCGTTCGGAGGCGCTTCTCAGCAGAGCGCTCTTGCCGATGCCCGGATCACCGTAGATCACGAGAGCGCCGCTGCGCCCCGCTCGCGCGCTCTCCAGCAGCCCGTCGACGACCGCCTGGTCCTCGCGTCTGCCCTTAAGCATGCTCGGTCAGCCCCGAGAGGTGATGCCACATCACCGGAAAAGAGTACGGGCTGGCAAAAGCCGATCAGTTGTACGGGTCGCGGCTTCGGCGCTGCTCGTATTCGCGCTGTTCATATTCGCGGGTGCGCTCGTACCTGCGCTGCTCGTGGCCTCGGGGCTCGTATCCCCGCTGGTCGTATCCGCGGGGCTCGTAACCTTGCGGCTCATACCCCCGGGGCTGCTCGTACGGGTACGGGTCGGGGTCCGATACGTGCTCGAAGTCCATGGCCGTGCGCCCGATCGAGGCCAGGAGCGAGAAGATGGCGATGCCGACGACGAGGTTGATGGCGGCCGTGGCGACCTGCCTGATGAGGTCGACGGAGTACATGAACGGCAGGATCGTGATGATCACGGTGAAGAGCCCGGCGATCCAGCCGAAGAACTTGGTCGGCTCCGGCGTCGACAGCATGAGGACATAGAGCAGCAGCGTCGCGACGAGCGCGGCCGTGGCGGCCGAGATCGCGTATCCCGTGATCGCCGTGCTGCCGTAAGCGGAGTTCCCGTACGGAGTCAGCGCGCGGATGCCCAGGAGCCGGTTGCTGATCATGGCTCCGACGACCACGATCAGTGCGGCCACCACGGCGGCGGCCACGCCGCCTCCCCACACTCGCGCCGGATTGACTCTCGGACGGGCCGACCCCGGATGGCGATCATGGCGGTCATGGGAGGGATATGACATGCGAATCACCTTTGTCGCGAATGCTGATCAAGCACTTACGGAACCATACACGCGCTGTCAAGAGCGGATGACGCGCCGTGCGCGTGGTGGGTCCCGTAGATCGCCTCGCTTCTCGGTCCCCAGCTCATAGGAATCGGTCCCCGAATGGCCAAGGGGTTTAATGGCCGCCCCTTCTCCGATAGCGTCATCGGCGCGATTCCCGGCCGACGGCAGGAGCGAAATCGGTGTCTGAGCCCTATCCCCGTGAAGGAGCGCCCGCCCCGCCGCGGTCCACACGCTGGGTGCGACGCTGGGCCGTGGCGATGCCCGCCGCATGGGTTGTCGGCATCCTGTGGATCGTCATGTACTACGTGGATCCCGCCTTCCCGGTTCTCGGTGAGTTCGGGAATTGGAATCTGTTGCTCGGGTTCGGGCTGGTCTTGCTGGGCGCGGTGTTCGGCGTGTTCCTGCTGGTGGCCTTGGTCATGTCGGCGCGCCGCCGCCCCTGAGAAGGGCCTATGTGACCGTACGGAGGAGCCTTCACGGCGAGGCCGGTCAGCAGGCCTTGTCGCGGTTCGGCAGCCGGCCGGTGGTCAGGAAGCCGGTGACGGTCTGGTCGCCGCAGGCGTTGCCGTTCGCGAGGTAGGCGCCGTGGCCACCGGAGTCGACGCTGACCATGCGGGCCCGCTGCCCGAACGCCTGCCGCATCTTCAGCGCGCCGCTGTACGGCGTGGCCGGGTCACGCAGGTTCTGGATGAGCAGCACGTTGGCCGGGCCGCGCGAGCCGACCCGTACGGGCGGCTCGGCGGGCTTGACGGGCCAGTACGCGCACGGCCCCATGTTGACCGGCATGCCCCCGGTGAGCGGGTGGGCGATCCGGTCACGCGCCACCTGCCGCTGGAACGTGGCGACCGAGTCCGTCCACTCGACGTCGTTGCACATGGTGGCGCCGGCGTGGGCGGCGGTGTTCTGCAGGACGGCCGCCGGTGGCGTGTTCGGCGGAGGCAGTTCGGCGGTGGTCAGGGCGGCGTGCATGAGCCCGGCCAGCATGGGGAAGTTCGCGTCGGAGTAGAGCGCGTTGAGCATGGTCTCCCGGAGGAGGTTGCCGTTCAGCTCCTCGGGGTTGGCGCCCGGCCATGGCAAGGGTTTGCGGTCCAGCTCGGCCGCGAGCTCCAGGAACGTACGGCGGACCGCCGCCGCGGAAGTACCGAGGCCGTAGTCGGCGTCACGGGCCGCGGCCCAGGCGGCGAAGTCGGGGAAGCGGTCCTCCACGCCGACGGAGTAGTTGGCCAGCCACTGCCGCGCCACCCGGCTCGGATCGGGATCGTCGTTGCTGTCCAGGACGACCCGGTCGGTGCGCTCGGGGAACATGGTGGCGTAGACCGCGCCCGCGTAGGTGCCGTAGGAGACGCCCCAGTAGGAGAGCTTCTTCTCGCCCAGCGCCCGGCGGATGGCGTCGATGTCCCTGGCCTCGTTGCGGGTGCTGATGTGCCGGATGAGCGGCCCGCCGTTGCGGGCGCAGGCCTCGGCGATCCTGCGCGACCAGGCGGCGTTCTCCGCGATGCCGCCGTCGGCGTCGGGGTACGGCTTGAGCTTGGTGAGCGAGAGATCACCGGTCGCCAGCCCGCAGGAGACGGGGGAGCTCTGGCCCACGCCACGCGGGTCGAACCCGATGATGTCGTAGCGGTCGAGCACGTCCTGCGGCAGCCGCTTGACCTGGACGCTGGGCCGGTTCAGGCCCGGGCTGCCCGGCCCGCCGGGGATGATCAGCAGTACGCCACGACGCGACGCGGGTTTGGCGGTCCTGATCCGCGACACCGCCAGCGAGATCGTCGGCCCACCGGGCGCCTGATAGTCCAGGGGCACCTTCAGCGTGGCGCATTCCTGTCGCGCGTCGACACCGGGCCCGGCGGGGCAGGCGCTCCACGAGACGGCCGCCGCCTGCGCGGGGGTCACGAGGGCGGTGGCAAGGATGGCGGTGGCCGCTCCGGCGGCGGACAGTATCGCGAGGTTTCGCATCAGGGGTCCTCTTCAGTGATCGTTCGGCTTGCGTCAACGACTCTGCCGAGTCGCGGATCTCCGAACCAGAGACCGTGTCACCGAAGACCCATGACCTCCTCATAAAACGGACAACCCGTAGGCTTGCCCCCGGTCTGACACGGGGGAGTGAGTTGTCGCAGGTTCCGGTGCCGCGCCTGGCGCGGGGGATCGTGGTCGTGGTGCTCGCCGGGTTCGCGTCCGTCTATGTGCTGGCGGGGTCACCACTCGCGATCGTGGCGTTCGGGCTGCAGCTGGTTTACGTACTGCGCTCCCTGCGGCGGTTCAGGGGGCCGTGGCTGCTGGTCGTACAGGCGCTGGTCGGTTACGCGGCCACGCTCGGCTTCGGCACCTCCGTCGGGATCCTCGGCTTCCTGGGCGGGTCGCTGCTGCTGACCCCGGCCTGGCCGCTGGCCCCGCTGGTGGCGGTCAGCGCCGCCGTCGTCGGTCCGGCGGACCCCGCGATCAGCATGGTGCTGATCGCCCTGGTGATCTACGGCCTCACCCGGCTCATCGATCGGGTGGACGAGATGTACGCCGCCCGGCTCGCGCTGGCGCTGGCGGCGGCGGCCGAGGAGCGGCTGCGCATCGCCACCGGGCTGAGCGACGGCCTCGGCAGAGGGCTCGCGGCGATCGCCGACGGCGTCCGGTCTGTTGTGGATCGACCGGAACGCGCCTCCGTTGTGGATCAAGCCGTGGATCGACCGGAACGCACCTCTGTTGTGGATCAAGCCGTGGATCGACCCGAACGCGTCGCGGAGACGCTCGGCGAGGTCGTTGCCACCGCCCGCCGCTCCCTGGCCGACGCCAGGAACGCCGCCGCGGGCTACCGCGCCACGTCACTCGCGCCCGAGATGACGACCGCCCGCGCGATGCTGACGGCCGCGGCGATCGAGACCGAGACGCGGGTCGGGCACTCCGAGCCGCTCGGCCCCGCGGGCGCGCTGCTCGCGGCGGTGCTGCGCGAGGTGGTGACCGAGGCCGTACGCCAGAACACGGCCACGACGTGCGTCATCGAGACCACCACCGCCGACGGGACGGTACGCCTGCGCGTCACTCACGACGGCGCCCGCACGGCCGAGGACGAGGGCCTGGCCGACCTGACCCGGCAGCTGGGCGCGGCGGGCGGCAGCCTGACCACGGGCCTGTCCGCCGAGGGTCGGTTGACCGTGGACGCCGTCCTGCCCGAGGGACCGGCGGAGGCGGCCGAGGCGGCCGAGGACCCGGGCGCCTACCGGCTGTCGGTCGCGCTGCTGGCCGCGGTGCTGGTCGGGTTCTCGATCAAGGCGCTGCTGTTCGTTCCCGCGAGCCTGATGGTGCCCGCCGCGGCCTGTCTCGCCGTGATCGTCGTCATGCAGCTCCGTTCGATCAACGGGCGTCACATGCTCGCGCTCGCGTTGCTGGCGCTGCTGGTCTATCTGCCGATTCCGGTGTTCGGGCGGGCCTGGCTGGGCGCGGCCGGGTTCCTCGCCGGTCCGATCCTGCTCGCGTTCCCATGGAGCGTGGCCTGGCCGCTGGTCGGGTGCGTGATGGCGAGCGTCGCGGTAAGCGCGGTGCTGCTCGGCCTGCCGGTCCCGCTGACGGTCAACTTCACCGCGAGCACGCTCGTGACCGGCCTGGTCGTGTACGGGCTGCTCAAGCTCGCTCAGCTGGTACGGGAGCTGCAGGAGGCCAGGCAGGCGCTGGCCCGCGCCGCCGTGGTCGAGGAGCGCCTGCGCGCCGCGCGCGACCTGCACGACCTGCTCGGCCACAGCCTGGCCGCGATCCTGCTCAAGTGCGAGCTGGCCAGACGCCTGGACCCCGCGCGGGCTCGGGCCGAGTTGGTGGACGTACTGGCGATGACCGAGAAGGCGGAGGGGGATCTGCGGGTCATCTCCGGTGCGCGGCCGGCGCTGTCGCTGGCCGCCGAGGCCGAGTCGGCACGGTCCGTGCTGGCCGCCGCGGGCATCCAGGTGGAGCTCGGCCTCGCGCACGCGGAGCTGTCCGCCGAGGTGGAGAACGTCCTGGGCACCGTGCTCCGGGAAGCGGTGACCAACGTGCTCAGGCACAGCTCCGCCCGGCATTGTGCGATCACGACGGTGGTGGAGGACGGGGTGGTACGGCTCCGTGTACGCAACGACGGCGTGCGCTCGTCGGAGGGGCGGCCCGGTTCGGCCGGGATCGGTAACCTGGCCACCCGTCTGGCGGCCCTGGACGGGCGGCTCGGCACGGAGCGCGACGACGACTGGTTCGAGCTGACGGCCCAGGCGCCGGCCTCCATGCACATGGTCGTTTAGATCCAGCCCGCCTCGGTGGCGATGCGGACGGCGTCCGTACGGTTGCGGGCGTTGAGCTTGGCGACGATGGCGGTCAGGTAGTTGCGTACCGTGCCCGCGCCGAGAAAGAGTTTGGTCGCTATCTCGGCCGCGTCGGCGCCGCCCGCCGCCAGCCGCAGCACGTCGGCCTCTCGCGGAGTCAGCGGGTTGTCGGCCAGGTCCCAGGCGGTGACCGCCAGTGAGGGGTCGAGGACCCGCTTGCCCGCCGCGACGTCGCGGATCGCCGCCACCAGGTCCTCCGGCGGCGCGGTCTTCAGCAGGAACCCGTCCACCTGCGCCCCGAGCGCCCGGCGCAGGTGCCCCGGCTTGCCGTGCCCGGTCAGCATGAGCGTGCGGCACGACGGCAGCTTCGCGCGTATCTCGGCCGCGGCGGCCAGGCCGTCGAGCGTGCCGGGCATGTCGATGTCGAGCACCGCGACGTCCGGCCGGTGGACCAGGGCAGACGGAACGGCGGCGTCGCCCGACTCGACCGCCGCCACGATCTCCAGGTCCGGTTCGAGGCCGAGCAGGGCCACCAGGGCGCCCCTGATGACGTGCTGGTCCTCGGCCAGAAGCACGCGAATCACAGGGATATGTCTACCAGTGTCCGGATCATGATGAGGTCATGGTGCAGGCGTGATCGCGTCTCTGGTCCACGCCGTACCTGGTCAGCAGGCTGAGAGTCATGACAGACGTGCTGCGCTTGGACGCGGTGAGCAAGGTGTACGGCAAGGGGCAGGGCGCGGTCGCGGCCCTGCGCGAGGTGTCGATAGGCATTCCCCGGGGGAGTTTCACCGCGGTCATGGGCCCTTCGGGCTCGGGCAAGAGCACGTTCCTGCACTGCGCGGCGGGGTTGGACGTGCCGTCCTCGGGCTCGGTACGGCTCGGCGGCACCGAACTGGCCGGGATGGACGAGACCGCGCTGACCGAGCTGCGCAGGCAGCGGATCGGCTTCGTGTTCCAGGCGTTCAACCTGGTCTCGGCGCTCACTGTGATCGAGAACATCACCCTGCCGCTGCGCCTGGCGGGCGTACGGGTGGACCGGGCATGGCTCGACGAGGTCGTGTCCAAGGTGGGCCTGACGGGACGGACGGGCCACCGGCCCGCGCAGCTGTCCGGCGGCCAGCAGCAGCGGGTGGCCATCGCCAGGGCGCTGGTCACCCGGCCGGAGGTCGTGTTCGGTGACGAGCCGACCGGCGCGCTGGACACGATGACCGCCCGTGACGTGCTGACGCTGCTGCGGGAGATCGTGGACGGGACGGGACAGACGGTGGTGATGGTCACCCACGACCCGGTGGCCGCCTCGTACGCCGACGCGGTGCTGTTCCTGGCCGACGGCAGGATCGTGGGCTCCGTCGCGGCGCCCACCTCGGAGCAGGTCGCCGAGCGGATGACCAGGCTGGGAGCGTGGGTGCGTTGAGCTCCATGATCTTTGTGGCTCTGAAGACGCTCCGGCACCGCAAGGCCGCCTTCGCCGGGGCGTTCGTCGCACTGTTCTGCGCCGCCGCGCTGGTCTGCGCCTGCGGCATGCTGCTGGACACGGGACTGCGCGGCAGCGTGGCGCCCGAACGTTACGCGGGCGCCCCGGTGATCGTCAGCGGGGACCGGTTCGCCCGCCAGACGGTCCGCGCCTCCGAGACGAAGACCAAGACCAAGGCCAAGCAGCTGTCCGAGCGGGCCTGGGTGCCCGCGTCCCTGGCCGACCGGTTGCGCCGGATCCCCGGAGTGTCGCGGGTGGTCGCCGAGGTGACCTTCCCCGCCTACGTCGCGGGCCGCCGGTTCCAGGGGCACGGCTGGGAGTCGGCGGCGCTCACTCCGTACACGTTGCGCACGGGACGTGAGCCCAGGGCGGCGGGAGAGGTGGTCGTGGAGGCCGCGTCAGGGCTCTCCGTGGGCGCGCGCGTGCCCGTGCGGACAGCGGCAGGGGACAGGACGTACCTGGTCACCGGTGTCACCGCCCAGGACCTGCCGAGCCAGGACACGCTGTTCTTCGCACCCGTCGAGGCGCGGCGCCTGGCGGGACGGCCGGGGCAGGTGGCCGCGATCGGCGTCTTTCCCCAGGTGGACGTGTCCGGGGTGGTCAAGGGCGCGCTCGCCTACACCGGGGACGAGCGCGGTGCCGTGGAGTTCCTGGACGCCGAGCAGTCGCGGGTGAAGCTGATCAGCCTGGGCGGCGCGCTCGGCGGGACCTCGCTGCTGGTGGCGATCCTCGTCGTGGTCGGCACGTTCGCGCTGTCCATCCAGCAGCGCCAGCGGGAGATCGCCCTGCTCAGGGCCGTCGCCGCCACTCCCCGCCAGGTGCGCGGGATGCTCGGTGGCGAGGCGCTGCTGGTCGGCGTGGTGGCCGGGACACTCGGCTCGGCGGCCGGGGTCGGGCTGGGATTCTGGTTGCGGTCCAGGTTCGTCGCGCTGGGCGCGATGCCGGACAACCTGCGGCTAATGGTCAGTCCGTTTCCGCTGCTCGCCGCGCTGGGCGCGGCCGTGGTGGCGGCCTGGGCGGCGGCTTACCTCTCGGCTCGGCGTGCCGTACGGATCCGCCCGGTGGAGGCACTCGGCGAGGCGGAGTTGCCGACGGCGCGCATCCCCTTGGGCAGAATGATCGCCGGTTTGTTGTGCGGAGCAGGCGGCGTCGCGCTGACGCTGGTGCTGTCGGCCCTGTCGAGCGAGGCGGCCTCCGGCCCGGTCACCCTGCTCACCGCGCTGGTGTGGACGGTCACCGTGGCCCTGCTCGGCCCGGTGCTCGCGCAGGTGGCGACCGCCCTGCTCGGGGTGCCGCTGCGCGCGGCCAGGACGAGCGGGTACCTGGCCGCCGCCGGTCTGCGGGCCACGTCCAAGCGGCTGAGCTCGGTCGTCACGCCGCTCAGCCTGATGGTGGCGATGACCTGCACGATCCTGTTCGTACAGACGACCATGGGGTACGCGGCCCAGGAGCAGGCGACGGCGGGCACCAGAGCGGAGCACGTCCTCGGCCCGCACGTACCCTCCGGCACGGCGGCGGTCGTCCGGCGGCTTCCGGGCGTCGAGGCGGTCACCGAAGTGCTGCGTACCTCCGTACGGGTGGGCCTGGACAAGTACGGCGCTCAAGCCGTGACCGCCGATGGGCTCGGCAGGACCATGGACCTGGGAGTGGTCTCCGGTTCGCTCGACGACCTCGACGACGACTCCGTCGCGGTCAGCCGGACGGCGGCCGAGCGGCTCGGCGTCTCGGCGGGCGCGAAGATCAACCTGACCCTGGGTGACGGCACCCCCGTCGAGCTGCGCGTCGTCGCGATCTACTCGCGCGGGCTGGGATTCGGCGAACTCACGCTCTCCCACGCGCTGGTGGCCGGGCACGTGGACGACCCGCTCGGGACCGTGCTGGTCGCGGCCCCATCGGTGACGCGGGCGGACCTGGAACGGGCCGTGCCGGGGGTCGGCGTACTGGACCGGGCCCAGGCGGCCGAGGCGGGCGGGGCCAACAGTGAGGTGAATTACATGGCGATGGGGCTGATCATCGCGTTCACGGCGATCGCCGTGGTCAACACCATCGCCATGTCCACGTCGTCGAGGTCACGGGAACTCGCCCTGCTACGCCTGGTCGGCACCACACGGCGGCAGGTGCTGCGGATGCTGCGGCTGGAGACGCTGGCGGCGGTCGTCGTCGCGGTGACCATCGGGACGGCGATCGCGCTGGTCACCCTGTCGGCGTTCAGCATGGGTATGACCGGTTCTTTGCTGCCACACGTCCCGCTGCTCACCTACCTCGCGGTGATCGCCGCCGCGGCCGGCCTCGCCCTTCTGGCCACGGCGCTGCCCGGCCGTCTCGTCCTCGGGAGGCGGCCGGTCGAGCTGATCGGCGCGCGCGACTAGCCTTCCAACCAAGCTGGCGGTGAGATCACTTCCTGGATTCATCGGTACAACGAGGCCGCCGGACGGGCGGTGACAGGACGTGGAGACTTGCCGGTAGGCGGGTCAGTGAAGCGTCAAGCATCCTGTTCCACAGCTCGTGCTGCTTATGCGGCATGGACTGCTGCGTAAGCAGCACGGGAATCCCCGCCTCTCCAGGGCGAGGAGCACGTCAAAGCATCTGGCATCCGCCGATGCGCCCCCGGGCATCTCATCGCCGGATCCGCGAGATTTCCGGTCTTCGAACGCCTCGGACTGATCACGCCGGACACCGTGCCGCACTCGGTCCTGGCCCAGGCACGGCTGAGCTTCGACATCCACACCCCGCCGCGCCGCTTCCGCCCGGGAACGTAGGTCCTGATGGCCCCGTCCGAATGCGGACGGGGCCATCGTCTACCGGGACGGCCTCGGGGCCGGGGCGTAACCGGCGGCTCGGGTGGTGAAGGTGCCCCGGCCCTGCGTCCGGCTACGCAGCCGGGTCGCGTACCCGAACACCTCGGCCAGCGGCACGGTCGCGGTGATCACCACGGTGCCCGCCCGCGCGGTCGAGCCCGAGATCCGGCCGCGCCGGGCCGCCAGGTCGCCGAGCACCCCGCCGGCCGCGTCGTCCGGCACCGTGGCCGTGACCTCGACCACCGGCTCCAGCAGCACCAGGAGGCTGGCGCGCAGTGCCTCGCGCAGCCCGAGCCGGCCGGCCGTACGGAACGCCATCTCCGAGGAGTCCTTGGGATGGGTGGCCCCGTCGGTCAGGGTGATCCGCAGGCCGGTCACCGGGTGGCCGCCGAGCGGTCCGTCTGCCAGGGCGTCCCGGCAGCCGGCCTCCACCGCCCGGACGTACTCGCGCGGCACCCGCCCGCCGACGACGGTCGAGCGGAACACCACGCCGTCGGCGACGTCCAGCGGATCCACATCGAGGACGATGTGCGCGAACTGCCCCGCCCCGCCGTCCTGCTTGACGTGCCGGTACAGGAACCCGGAAACTCCGCGCTCGACCGTCTCCCGGTGAGCCACCTGAGGCCGGCCGATGGCGACCTCCAGCCCGTGGGCGCGCCGGATCTTCTCCGCCGCGACCTCCAGATGCAGCTCGCCCAGCCCCGACAGCACCGTCTGACCGGTCTCGGCGTCGCTGCGTACCACCAGCGAAGGGTCCTCCTCCACCAGCCGGGCCAGCGCCGACGTCAACCGGTCGGTCTCGGTGCTCCTGCGGGCCTCGACCGCCACCGAGACCACCGGATCGGCCACGGTCGGCGGTTCGAGGAGCAGCGGCGCCGCAGGCGCGCACAGCGTGGCGCCGGTGCGGGCCGCCTTCAGCCCGACCACCGCGACGATGTCCCCAGCCGCCGCCCGGTCCACCTCGGTGTGCCGGTCGGCCTGCACCCGCAGGATCCGGCCGATCCGCTCGGTGCGCCCCGCGCCGGTGTCCAGCACGGCGTCTCCTCTCCGCATCGTTCCCGAGTACACCCGCAGGTACGTCAGCCGGCCGGTGGCGGTCGACTGCACCTTGAACACCAGCGCGGCGAACGGCGCCGCCGGGTCGGCGGCACGCTCCTGCTCGGTGCCGTCATGCGTGCCGCGTACCGCCGGCACGTCCAGCGGCGAGGGCAGGTAGGCCACGGCGGCGTCGAGGAGCGGTTCGATGCCGCGGTTGCGGTACGCCGATCCGCACAACACCACCACCCCCTCACCGGTACGGGTCAGGTCGCGCAGCGCGGCGGCGAGAGTCCGTTCGGAGATCGCCGACTCCGCGCAGAACTCCTCCAACGCGAATGGATGCAGCTCGGCCACCGCCTCCTCGAGCAGCCGACGGCGCCGGTGCGCCTCTTCCCGCAGGCCGTCCGGAATCGGGCCCTCCTCGACCGGGTCGCCACTGCCGGGCCAGGCCAGTGCCCGCATGCTCAGCAGATCGACCACTCCGGTGAAGCCGTCCTCCCGCCCGATCGGCAGGTGGAGCACCAGCGGGACCACGCGCAACCGCTCGCGGATCGACTCGACCGCCGTGTCGAGGTCGGCACCGGCACGGTCCAGCTTGTTGACGAAGGCGATGCGCGGCACCCCGTACCGGTCGGCCTGCCGCCACACCGACTCGCTCTGCGGTTCGACGCCCGCTACGCCGTCGAACACCGCGATCGCGCCGTCGAGCACCCGCAGCGAGCGCTCGACCTCGTCGGAGAAGTCGACGTGTCCCGGGGTGTCGATCAGATTGATCCGATGGCCGTCCCAGGAGCAGCTCACGGCCGCGGCGAAGATGGTGATGCCACGGTCGCGCTCCTGGGAGTCGAAGTCGGTGATGGTCGTGCCGTCGTGTACCTCGCCGCGTTTGTAGGTGGCGCCGGTGAGGTACAGGATCCGCTCGGTGATGGTGGTCTTGCCGGCGTCGACGTGGGCGAGGATGCCCAGGTTGCGGACGGCGTTCAGCGAGTCGGTGTGATGACGGTGCAGTTCGGTACGCACGGCCTCATGGCCCTTCGGGACGCTTCAGACAGGACAGCGCGATTCCCGGACGAACACCGCCCGATGTTTGTTCGATTCCGAAAGGAAAGGGCTGATCAGGTGTTCGTCAGAGACGTCCAGTGCCGGCCGCGCAGCCGACGCCGGGCGGACGAAGACACCAGGATCACCTCGTAGCGAGACGTGGGGATGACCGAGGCGGTGCTGTTGCTGGTGCTGTGCACGGTCGGCTCCCCTCACTCGTCAATGCGCGCCACGTTTCCGGGCGAGTGTACTGAAATGGTGGTAAGCGGAAAACCGATTTAAAGCGGGAAATGTCGGTGTTCTCCGACGCCGGTGTGAGGGCGGACGTTACCCTGGGCGCGGCTTTGGGGGATCATCCGATCTTAGCGGGGTGGACGGTGACGGTTCCTCGTGCGCTGGGTTTCAAGGAGCCGGAACGCATCGGTGACCATCGGATCTCGGCGGTGCTGGGGGAGGGTGGCCAGGGCACGGTCTATCTCGGGCAGTCACCGGGGCAGGCGCCGGTGGCCATCAAGGTGCTGCACTCCCGGCTGGCGGCCGATCCCGAGATCCGGCGCCGGTTCCTGCGCGAGGCGGAGGTGGCGGCGAGCGTCGCCGCCTTCTGTACGGCCCGGGTCATCGGCACGGGGATGGTGGACGAACGGCCGTACATCATCAGCGAGTACGTACCAGGGCCCTCGCTCGACGCGCTGGTCAAGAACGACGGGCCGCGTACCGGCAGCGGGCTGGAGCGGCTGGCGGTCAGTACGCTGACCGCGCTGGCCTCGATCCACCGGGCCGGAATCGTGCACCGTGACTTCAAACCGGGCAACGTGATCCTCGCGCCGGAGGAGCCGGTGGTGATCGACTTCGGCATCGCCCGCGGCCGCGCAGGCGGGTCCGATGGGCGCCGTCCAGGCGGGCCCGATGGGCGGAGCGGCGTTCCGGCCCGTCGGCGGGGGCCAGGAGCATGGACCGGCCTCGCTGTCCAGCGGGGACCCGGAGCGCGGGCCGACTTCGCCGTCGGGCAGGGCCGTACATCCCAGGTCATCCCGGAAGCGTCCGCGAGGGGCGGTGATCGCGGTGGCCGCCGTGCTCACGGCGGCGGCCGTGACGGCTGCGGTGCTGGTCGTGCCGCACTGGCTCAGCGGCTCGGGCGGCGGACAGCCGACTGGGCCCTTCGACCTCGCGACGTTCTCGCACCTCGATGTCGCCGACCAGTTCGGCAAGGACACCTCCCAGCAGTACGCCACTTTCCAGCCGAACAACAACGAGGCCATGCCCGCGATCAGGGCCGGGGGCGGCCGGTTCACCGGGACCGGATCGGCGCCGTTCTTCGGCCTGGTCGCCGGGGAGAGCGGCCTGCCACCCGCCGGTGCGGCCGTCAGCGTGCTGACGGCGGGCACGTTCGCGAACACCGGGCAGCCGGAGGACAGCCTTTTCGTGGGGTGGGTGAAAAACGGCAATAGCTATGTGACCGCCTGGTACAACAACACCCGCAAGGAATCGGGGCTCGAAGTCCAGATGGACGGCGCCTTCGTCAGCGTCCCGGGCTCGACGCCACTGACTCTCAAGCAGGGCGACCGCTTCGCCCTGATGCTGTCCGGCGACAGAATCACCTCCTATGCCGAGAGCGGCGGGAAATGGCGCCGGCTGGGCACCGGCTCCATCGGTGACATGCTCGCGACGCCGCAGGCGCGGCAGCAGTATCGGTACGGCTTCGGCCTGCGCGGCTCGACCGGCTCGATCGCCATCGCCCGTACGGAAGGCCGTAGCGCCCAGGACTAGGTCGGCTGTCATTCCGAATTGTTCATTCCTTTGCGCTGGGTGCTTTAAAGAAAGCTGGGTTCGGTAAAGAAACTCGCCATTCTTGGTTTGAGCTCCTGGGCTGCCTGACATTATTTGTCACCTTCGCTGTCAGGTGTTAGTTTGTCGGCCGTGGAAAGGGATTCGGAACGCTCGGGGGAACGGCCCGACCCGCCGAAACGGCTGCTGGCCGTCGGCCTGGTGCTGGTCGGGGTGGTGTTCCTCATACTCACCGCATTGACGACATTCCTCATGGTCGCGGGCCCGGACTGAGCTGGCCCTGGAGGTGGGCGACCTCGGGAATGTGCGCTGACCCTGGCTAGGGTGTCTGCGATGAGTGGCGAGCGGGTCATAGGCGGGTACACGCTGCGGCGGGTGCTCGGCCGGGGTGGCATGGGTGAGGTTCATCTCGCCAGCACGCCCACCGGTGGACTGGCCGCCATCAAAGTGATCCATCCCGAGCTGGCCCGCGATCCCGCGTTCCGGCGGCGGTTCGAGCGCGAGGTGGCCGCGGTTCGCCGGGTGGCCAGATTCTGTACGGCTCCGGTGCTGGATGCCGGGATGGATGGGGATGTCGCCTATCTCGTCACCGAATACGTAAAAGGGCCGGATCTGGCGAAGGCCGTACGGGAACAGGGGCCCTTGTCCGGGTCCGACCTGGAAGCGCTGGCGGTGGGCATCGCGACCGCGCTCGGTGCGATTCATGGCGCCGGGGTCGTGAGTTCGGGGTGAGCGGCTCGGGGCGGGTCACGATCGTCAAGCGCCGTAGCGGGCAGAAGGGCACGACTCTGTACGGTCCAGCGGCCGTGAGTGGTCCAGCGGCTCTGAGTGGTGCGGCGGCTTTGAGCGGTGCGGCGGCTCTGACTGGTGCGGCGGCGGCCAGGGGCGGCCGGATCGTCGCCGAGTGTGCCGGTCCCAGCGGCACCGACCCTGGTGGGGGCTTGGTGCGGTTGCGGATGTGGGTGAACGAGAAACTCGTCGCCGAGGCGTCCGATGCGAGTGATCCGTTGGGGCCGGGGGCGGCCGGGGTCCAGGTGGCTCCGGACGCCGGGGAGGCGCTGCGCGTACGCTTCGAGTCGTTCGCCATCGACCGCACGAAGGACTAAGCCCCACAAATGCCGAAATTCCCGGCGCTGCCCGGCGAAGAGGGGCGCGGTCCCCTCCGGTTCCGGCTGCTGGGACCACTGCGACTCGAAAGCGACCCGGACCCGGAGCCGGGACCACCGTCTGTACCGGGCGCTGGGCCGGGGCCGGCGAAGCATCGGGCGGTGTTGGCCGCGCTGTTGGTCTCCGCCGGGCGGGTGGTGCCGATCGAGCGGCTGATGGTCGTGGTCTGGGACGACCGGCCGCCGGCCTCTGCGGAGTCGGTGATACGGGTGTACATCAGCGCGCTGCGCAAGCTCGTCGACGGCATCAGGACCGTGCCCGGTGGCTACCTGATCGAGGTGGATCCGGATGCGGTCGACTGCCATCGGTTCGAGCGGCTCGTCAGTGAGGCCAGGCGGGCGAGGGAGGCGGGCAGGGTCGAAGCGGCGGCCGAGGGGTTCCGGGCGGCGCTGGCGCTGTGGCGAGGGGACGCCATGGCCGATATCGAGTCCTCATACTTGCGCAGAACGCACGCCGTACCCCTGGAAGAGCTCCGCCTGACCGCGCTCGAAGAACGTGTGGAGCTGGACCTGCGGCTGGGCAGGGGCGGTGAGGTGGTCGGCGAGCTGCGGGCGCTCGTCGGCGCGTACCCGCTGCGCGAGCGGGTCTGGGCGCGCCTGCTCGACGCGCTGCGCCAGGCCGGGCGGCGGGCGGAGGCGCTGGCGGCCTACCAGGAGGCGCGCCGGATGCTGGTGGACGAGCTCGGCTTGGAACCGGGCACCGAACTGGTCGAGGCACATCGGCGCGCGCTGTCGAGCGAGGGACCGCAGCAGCGTGTACCGGTGAAGAGCGAAGCACCGCCGGATATTTCGGACTTCACAGGGCGCCGGGCTGTTCTCGACTGGATCGTCGCCCGGGTGCCTGCGCCAGGAGGCGCCCCCGTGCACCTCGTCCTACATGGGCCGCCGGGGTGCGGTAAGTCCGCCGTGGCTGTTCGCGCCGCGACCATGATCGACCTCCCGGACGGTCGTCTCTACGCGTCACTCCGCGACCGGCCGCCCGGCGCCGTGCTGGAGGACCTGCTCCGGTCCCTGGAGTGTCCCGACGGGGCCGTGCCTGCCGCGTTCGAGGAGCGTGTGCGGCTATATCGCGGCATGACGGCGACCCGCAGCCTGCTCGTGGTGCTCGACGACGCCACGGAGGAGGCCCAGGTACGCCCGCTGCTCCCCACCGGTCCGGGCAGCCTGACGCTGGTGACCAGCCGTTCCCCGTTGGCGGGGCTGGAGGCGGCCAGGGCGTACGAGCTGGGGGTGTTCGAACCCGGCGAGGCCGTGGCCATGCTCGCCGAGGTGGTGGGGCGCGAACGGGTCGGCGCCGAGCCTGAGGCCGCAGACCGGATTGTGCGGCTCTGCGGTGGTCTGCCGCTAGCCCTGCGTATCGCCGGATCCCGCCTGGCCAGGAAGCCGGGCTGGACCCTCGACCATCTGGCCGGACGGCTGGGCGATGAGCGGCGCCGACTGGACGAGCTGAGCGCGGGCGACCTGGCCGTACGCGGCAGCCTGGCGCTCGGCTACCACGGGCTTGCCGACTCCGAACGGCGACTGCTGCGCAGGCTGGGCGCGCTGTCCGCGCCCGACTTCGCGTCCTGGGCGCTCGGTGCCGAGCTGGAACCGCTGGCCGAGGCGGGGCTGCTCCAGTCGCTCGGCTTGGATGAGTCCGGCGGTGAGCGGTACGGCTGGCACGACCTGACCCGGCTGTACGCCGCCGAACGCCTGACCGTCGAGGACGGAGGCCCCGCAGCGGTACTGGCTGGGATCGCGGGCGAGATCCTCGACCGCACCCGCCACGCGAGGACGGCCCTCCTCCCCGCCGAACCCGGCTCAGGCCGCACCCTGACCCACACCGACCACCAGGCGCAGGCGACCGGTCCGGGGTGGCTGGGCGAGCAGGCGCTGGGGTCCGGTTCGGGTAGGGCAATAGACCGAGGGCTGGATGCCCATCCGCGTGGGCTGGATGTTGGTTCGGGTTGGGCGGGTGAGCCGGGTCTCGGGGTGGCGGGTGGGTGGGGGCTGACAGGTGGGTGGGCGTTGGAGACCGGGCGGTTGCGGGCCGACGCTCGGTGGCTGAGTGCCGAACGTCGATTCCTCGTGGCGACCGTGGGCGACTTCTACCGGGCCGGTCTGTACGAGGCGGCCTGGCGGCTGGCCTTCTATCTGACTCCGCTGTTCGAGCTGGGCGCGCATCACGACGACTGGCACGTCACCACTGCCACCGGCCTGGACGCGGCGCGGGCGGCCGGGCATCGGGAGGGTGAGGCGCTGCTGTTGCGTGCTCTGGCCGATCTGCATCGGGTGGAAGGCCGTCCTGAGTCGGCCGCCGCCGCGCTGAGGGCCGCTCAGCCGCTGGTCGAGGGCCTGGAGCTGGCTCGGATCATGCTGCGGCTCGGTCTGGTGGAGCGGCGGCCGGCCGAGGCGGAACGCGCGCTGGCCAGGTGCCTGCACGTCTTCGAGGAGGCCGGTGACCGGCGCGGCACGGCCGACGCGCTCCGGGCGTTGGGCGTCGTACGCGGAGATCTGGGGTTGGTGGATCGCAGCCTGGAGGCGTACGAGGAGTTGGGCGACCCGCGCGGCGCCGCCGAAGCCCTGCTCGACCTGGCCCGGCTGCACCTCGGCGCCCATCGCTACGCGCGGGCCCGCGACTGTGCCGAGCGGCGGATAAGGATCAACCGGCGCCTGGGCGACCGGCTGCCGGAGGCGGCCGGGCTGCTCGTGCTGGCCGACATCGCCAGTGCCGAGGGAGACCCGGAGGCGGCGGCCAGGCTGGCGAGCCAGGCCGAGGTGATGTTCACGGCTCACGGTGACCGGAGAAACGCGTCAAGAGCCCTGATTGTCCTTATAAAAGCGCACCTGGACCTTGATGAGGTCGATGCTGCTGTTGATGGGCTTGCGCGTGTTATGGGAGAGTCTGACAGCTTCGGTGAGCCCCCGAGTGCCGAGGTCGAGCTTCTGGCGCAAGAGCTGGACAGGCGTCGTGGCCTGGGGATTTAGCCCACTATGCGGATTCTGAAGGTCGCCCGGCTACCTTCGGGGCCACGAGTTCCACCCCTACCGGCGAAAGTGATCAGAACATGCGGAAGACGATCGCGCTGGCTGTCACGGCCGTCGCGTTGACCGGCTGCGGGATGCTCCCTGGCCAGCAGGGCGGCGGCGAGGAGCAGACGGGGCAGACCGCGCAGGCCGCGCAGCCCGAGCGGGCCGCCACCACGGGGAGCGCACCGGCCGAAGCCCAGCCGACCGCGCCCGCGCAGGAGGCCAAGGTGATCGCGAGCCGGGAGGTCAAGGTCGGGGCGGGCGGTCAGTACGGCAAGGCTCGCGTCGACATCACCGCGCTCAAGCGGCAGGGCAGGACGATCAGCCTCAACTGGACCGTCACCGCCACCGATGGCAAGGTCAACCTGCACAACGGCATGGGCGGCGGCACGCTCGATTTCACGGTGTCGGCCGTCTCCCTGATCGATCCGGTCAACGCCAAGCGCTACCGCGTCGCCCGCAACGGTACGGGCGAAGACGCGAAGTGCGTCTGCTCGGGCACCCAGGGGCAGTTCCTGGACAGCGGCGACGCCTCCACGCTCTACGCGGTGTTCGCCGCCCCGCCCCCGGACGTCACGAAGATCAATGTCGAGATGCCGATGATGGGCGTGTTCACCGATGTTCCGATCTCTTAGCGTCGCGCTGGCCCTGTTGCTTTCGCCGACCCCCGCTCCGCCCGCCGACGCCACCGGCCCGGTGGAGGATCTGGTGCTTCCCGTTGAGGACATCATCGGCGAGGTCGAGTCGCTCGACGGCACCGAGAGCGAGACCAAGCAGGGCGAGCAGGTCACGGTCGCGCTCACCAGCGATGTGCTGTTCGCGGTGGACAAGTGGGTGCTGACCGCCGCGGCGAAACAGCGGCTCAGGGAAGTGGCGCGCAAGATCGACGCGGAGGGCGCCGGGGGCGTCGTGAAGGTCGAGGGGCACACCGACGACCAGGGCTCCGACGCCTACAACGTCAGGCTGTCGCAGCGCCGGGCGCAGGCCGTACAGCAGGCCATGCGCGCCATGCTGACCGGCGGCAACGCGAACCTCCAGGCGAAGGGGTACGGCGAGAGCCGCCCGAAGGTGCCCAACATCGTCGACGGCAAGCCCGTCGCCCAGAACCGGGCGAAAAACCGCCGCGTCGAGCTCGTCTTCAACGTCAAGCAGTGAGCCCGGCCAAGCCCATGCGGTCAGCCCGGTCAAAGCAAGTGAGCTCGGCCAAAGATCAGGTGGTGAGCTGGGCCAGGCCGTCCCCCATCGAGGTGCGGCTGTAGAGGACCGACCGGCCGCTGCGCGTACGCGAGACCAGGCCCGCCCGGCGCAACACGGCCAGATGACCGCCCACCCCGCCAAGCGTCATCGACAGCTGGGCGACCAGCTGGCTGGTGCTGGCCGGGCTGTCGAGCGCCGTCAGCACCGCCGCCCGGCCCCGGCCGAGCAGCGCGACCAGGCCGTCGGCGGCGGGTGAGCCCCGCTCCCAGAGCGCGGCGACGCCATGCGCGGGGTAGGTCAGGCCGTACGCGCGCGGTGGATCGAGGTAGACGTACCTGGCGCCGAACGCGTTCGGCATCAGCACCACGCCCACCCCACCGAGCCGGTGGGAGGCGCCGCGGACCTTGCCGAGCAGGATGCGCTCCTCTTTCAGCTCCATGTCGATGCCGAGGCGGCCGAACACCTCCATCCAGCCGTACACCACGAGCCGCCCGGCCCGTTGCACGATGTCGCGCTCCAGCAGGGCGCGCAGCCGGGGCCAGTCGGGGGCGAGCAGCTCGGTCCAGAGCGCTTCGAGTGCGTCGGCGACCCGCGCGGCGGCGTCGGGAACGTCCAGCGCCGGATCGACCGGCCGGTCCCGGTGGCTGAGCCGGAAGTCGGCGGCGACCCGGTCGGCGGGCATGCGCCGGACGGCGGCCACCTCCCGCTCGAACGTGGTGTCCACGCCGTCGGGCGGCACGCAGTAGAAGTCGGGGGCGTAGTCGGTCACCCGGTGCAGCCGGATCAGCGCGCGCAGCACCGGGCTGGCCGCCAGCAGCCGCTGGTAGCGGTCGCGTACGCGGGCCGTCCAGATGGGCAGGCCGGGCGGCACGTTCTGGCCGCTCAGCACGTTGAGCGCGCCGACGACCTGGCTCATGGGCGACAGACCGAACCTGACCTTCGCCAGATCCTCGGGCGTGCACTCCAGATGAGCCATCCGTCCCACCTCCCGATGAAAAGAACGGTCATCTTAATGCGGTGTCAGTCGCCCGGCAGGACGCCCAAGGTCACCGTGATCGTCGTGGTCGAGCCATTGAGCCTGACGACTCCCACCTTGGCCTGCTTCCCCGGCTGGAGCGTGCTCAGCGCCTCGGCCAGCGTGGCCATCGACAACGTCTCCCGGCCGTTGAGGGAGATGATCACGTCCCCCGGCTTGATGCCCGCCTTGGCGGCCGCGCTGCCCTTGTCGACCTTGACCACGGCGACCCCGGCGGCCTGGCCGTCCTCTATGGCCGTAGTGCCCCTGATGCCGAGCGCGGCCCGGTGGCTGTTGGTGACCTTGCCGTTGCGGATGATCTGAGTGGCTATGTCCTTGGCGGTGTTGCTCGGGATCGCGAACCCGATGCCGGGCGCGGCCCCGCCGCCGAGGTCCGGGTCCGTCGCGGCGAGTGTCGGGATGCCGATGACCTGCCCGGACAGGTCGATGAGGCCGCCGCCGCTGTTGCCGGGGTTGATCGCGGCCGACGTCTGGATGGCGCCGGTGATCGTGGCGCCGGGCGAGTCGGGATCCTGCGGCTCGGTCACGGTACGGCCCAGCGCCGAGATGATCCCCTGGGTGACGCTGCCCGACAGCCCCAGCGGGTTGCCCATGGCGAGCACCACCTGGCCGACCCGGAGCTTCGACGAGTCGCCGAACCTGGCCGGTGTCAGCCCCTTCGGGTCGTCCACCTTGATGACCGCCAGGTCGCCGCCGCCGAAGCTCTTGACGAGCCGGGCGCTGTGCGACTTGCTGCCCGTGGCCAGTGTCACGGTCATCTGTTTCGCGCCGCCCACGACGTGCGCGTTGGTCAGGATGTGTCCCGCTGAGTCGTACACGATGCCCGAGCCGAGCACCTCATCGGTGGTGATCTGCACGATCGACGGGAGCGCCTGCTTGATGACGCGCTCGTAGGACGCTTCCAATGGCGGCGCGGACTCCTGGGCGGCGGGTGTCTGGGAAGACGGCCAGGCCGTGGGCGTCGTCGAGCGGGCCGCATGGATGGCCGACGGTCCTGAGCAGGCGACCAGCAGCGTGGCGGCGACGATCGCGACGACGGCCTTGCTCATGCAGAGCTACTGCCCCGGTCAACTGGAAAGATACGCCTCGCGGACGTTTCGTCTGCTCAGCTTGCCGGTGGGCGTACGCGGCAGCGCGTCGCGGAACTCGATGACGCGCGGATGCTTGAGTTTGGCCAGTCGCGGCGCGCAGTGCCGCATCAGCTCGGCGGTGAGCTTGCCGGTGTCGGCTCCCTCGGCGGGCTGGACGAGCGCGACGACCCGCTGACCCCACTCGGGGTCGGGCACGCCGATCACCGCGACGTCGGTCACGGAGGGGTGTTCGAGCAGCACCGCCTCGATCTCGGCGGGGTAGATGTTGACGCCGCCGGAGATGATCAGGTCGGTCCTGCGGTCGAGCAGGAACAGGTAGCCCTCATCGTCCAGGTAGCCGATGTCGCCGGGCGTGTACGCGGGTCCGCGCATGGCGGCGGCCGTCTTGCCGGGGTCGCCGTGGTACTCGAAGCGGTTCACGCCGCCGATGTAGACCAGGCCCGGCTCCCCGGGCGCCACCTCCTCGCCCTCGTCGCTCACGATCGTGAACGTCATGCCGTCGAGCGCCCTGCCGACCGTGCCTGGCCTGGCCAGCCACTCCCGCGACGACACCATGGTGGCCACGGCCGCCTCGGTGGAGCCGTAGTACTCCCACAGCACCGGCCCGAGCCAGTCGATCATGGCCTGCTTGGTCGCGGGCGGGCACGGCGCCGCGCCGTGGTAGAGGTGCGTCAGCGATGAGAGGTCGTACTTCTCCCGATCCGGTACGGCCAGCAGCCGGTGGAACATCGTGGGCACCATGAACGCGTTCGTCACCCGATGCCGCTCCACCAGCCGCAGGGTCTCGGCGGCGTCGAACCGCTCCGGCGCCACGATCGAGTGCCCGAGCTGCAGCGCCATCATCGCCTGCCCGTACGGCGCCGAGTGGTACAGCTGCGAGCACACCAGATGCACCCCGCCCACCGGCAGCCCGAAATGCCGCCAGCTCTTGCGCATGAGGATCGGGTACAGCTCCTCGGGCGTCAGGGGGAGCAGCCGCCGGCGCACGCCCTTGGGCCGCCCCGTCGTGCCGGAGGTGTAGAGCATCATCGACCCGGCCCGCCGGTGCTCCGGCGCGGTGTCCGGCTGACCGGCCACCAGCTCGCCGACGGTGAGCGCGGCGGGGGAGACCACGACCTTCGCGCCGCAGTCGGCCACGATGTAGGCGATCTCCTCGTCGGTGAAATGCCAGTTGACCGGTACGAGGTAGGCGCCGATCTGGTACGTCGCGAGCATCATGGTCAGGGCGTCCAGCCCGTTCCTGAGCACGGTCACCACCGAGTCGCCCGGCGCCACTCCGCGCGCGGTCAGGCCGTGGGAGACCTGGTTGGCGCGGGCCAGCAACTCCCCGTACGTCGCGCCGTCCGGGCCCAGCAGGGCGGGACGCGCGGCGTCGGCGGCGGCTACCTCGTAAAAACCCCTCATGCTCGCGACGATACAGAACTAGATTCTGGCGAGCGAATAGCGGAATTATCCCGCTCCTTCGTAACGTAACCTGAAAGCCATGGCGGACGTCGGCGACCAGATACCTACCTCGGACTCTCCCACCACCCCGTTCAGGAAGATCGTCCTGCCCGCCGATGAGACGGTCATGGTCCCCCGGCCGTTAGAGCGGCCACAGCCACCCGACCATTCACCGAGCCAGCCGGCCCAGCCCGGCCAGAGTCAGCACGGCCAGGGCCTGTCGGCCCAGCCTGGTCAAGGTCAGCCGGTCCAGCCGCTGCCGCCCATCCCACCGCCGCCCCCACCCCTCAAGGGTGGGCTGGTCGCCCGGGTCGGCGACATCCCGATCAAGGTCATCTACCTGTTCGGCGCCATCATCGCGACCGTGCTGGCCGTGCTGCTGGTGTTCGTGATCTTCTCCGGTGACGTGCCGAAGGACACGCAGCAGCCCCCGCGGCAGGTGGTCCCGGTCTCGCCCGTGCCGGGTGGCTCCGCCTCGCCCAAGCCGTCGGCGGCCGGGATCGTGCTCCCCGAGGTGCCGAAGAGCCTCGCGTACCCCGACCAGGCCGGTACGGCGACCGTCACCATCGGCACCATCTCCGATCTGGCCACCGGCATCAGCTACCCGCGCCTGGGCCTGCCGTGGACGGCCAAGTCGTTCGCGCCGTTCGCCATCGCCCAGCGCGTCGGCAAGGTCGCCGTCCCGCACACGGTGATCGGCTCGGCGATGCTTCCCGGCGCCGCCCCGAAGCCCAAGCCGGCCAAGAACGCCGACTACCGCGACCTCGCCGTCAGGGCCGTCAATTGGACGCTGCGCACGCAGTATCCGGCGGGCGCCACGATCGCCTGGACCGGATCGCAGAAGGTGCCGGTGGGCAAGGGCTGGATGGTCGGCTACAAGGTGACCTATACGGTCTCGGGCAAGCAGAAGACCTCGCAGGCCATCGTCTCGATCCACGACGTGGAGAAGGCCAAGCCGGCGATGCTGTTCGCCTCGATCCCCCAGAGCGGCAAGTCGCACTACCGTGACCTGAACACGATCGCCCTCAACATACGGACCCTCTAGGCCAGAAGCATGCTCTAGAATATGGTTCTGGCATATGACGGGGCCTGGCTGGAGGATGTGCGATGGCGATCGGGTTGAGCGAGGAACACGAGGCGCTCCGCGAGTCGGTGAGCGGCTGGGCGGCGCGGAACATCCCCGCCGAGCTGCTGCGATCCGGGACGGACGGGCGTCCCGCGTTCTGGTCGGGGCTCGCCGAGCAGGGCCTGCTCGGCCTGCACCTGCCCGAGGAGTTCGGCGGGTCCGGCTACGGGCTGCTGGAGGCCGCGGTCGCCGTCGAGGCGCTGGCCGAGCGGATGGCGCCGGGGCCGTACGTGCCGACGGTGCTGGCCAGCGCGGTGATCAACGCCTCCAAGCGGCCCGAGCACCTGGAGTCGTTCGCCGACGGCTCGCTCACCGCCGCGGTCGCGCTGACCGGCACGCTGACCGGAACCTTCACCGAGGACGGCGGCCTGATCGTCTCCGGCACGGCCGAGAACGTGCTCGGCGCCTCGCTGGCCGACGCGCTGGTGCTGCCGGTCGCCACGGACGAGGGCGAGGAGTGGATCATCATCGACGCCTCGTCGGCCACCATCACGGAGATCAAGTCCCTCGACCTCACCAGGCCGGTGGCCAAGGTGGAGCTGTCGGAGGTGCCGGTGCCCGACCTGGGCATCCTGGGTGGCGTCCAGAGCTCCGACGTACGCAATCTCGCCGCGATCCTGCTCGGCGCCGAGGCCGCGGGCCTGGCCTCCTGGTGCGTGACGGCCGCCGCCGATTACGCGAAGGTCCGCGTCCAGTTCGGCCGCCCGATCGGCCAGTTCCAGGGCATCAAGCACAAGCTGTCCCGCATGCTCGTGGCACTCGAGCAGGCGCGCGCCACCGTCTGGGACGCCACCCGCGCCGACGGCAAGGAGCTGGACTACGCCGCCGCCATCGCCGCCGTGATGGCGCCCGACGCGGCCGTGCAGTGCGCCAAGGACGCCATCCAGACCTTCGGCGGCATCGGCTACACCTTCGAGCACGACGTCCACCTCTACTACCGCCGCGCGCTCACGATCCGCGCGCTGCTCGGCTCGTCGGCCGAGTGGGCGGCCACCGTCACCGCGCTCGCGCTGCAGGGCGTCACGCGCGAGATGGAGCTCGACCTGCCCGAGGACGCCGAAGAGCTGCGCGAGTCGATCCGCGCGGAGATCGCCTCGCTGAAGGAGCTGGAGGGCACGGAGCAGAAGCGGGCGCTGGCCGCGCGCGGCCTGGTCATGCCGCACCTGCCCAAGCCGTGGGGCCGCGGCGCCAAGCCGCTGGAGCAGGTGCTGATCGCCCAGGAGCTCAAGGCCGCGCGGGTGAAGCTGCCCGCGATGATCATCGGCGCGTGGGTGGTGCCGTCGATCGTCTCGTACGGCACCCCCGAGCAGCAGGAACGCTTCCTGCTCAAGACGCTCGGCGGCGAGATGATCTGGTGCCAGCTCTTCTCCGAGCCCGGCGCCGGATCCGACCTGGCCTCGCTGCAGATGAAGGCGGACAAGGTCGAGGGCGGCTGGAAGCTCAACGGCCAGAAGGTCTGGACCTCGGTCGCGCACGTCGCCGAGTGGGGCATCTGCATCGCCCGCAACTCCTCCGAGGGCTCCAAGCACGAGGGCATCACCTACTTCCTGGTCGACATGAAGGCGCCGGGGGTCACGGTCCGGCCGCTGACCGAGATGACCGGCGAGAACCTGTTCAACGAGGTCTTCCTGGACGACGTGTTCGTGCCGGACGAGCTGGTCGTGGGCGAGGTCGGGCAGGGCTGGAAGGTCGCCCGCAACACACTGTCGAACGAGCGGGTCTCGCTCTCGTCCGGGTCGGGCGGTACGGGCGCGTCCGTGCCGGACCTGCTCGGGCTGGCAGGCCGGCTCGGGCGGGAGCTGTCGCCGGTCGAGGCGTACCAGGTCGCGCAGGTGATCTGCGAGGGGCACTCGATCAACGCGCTGTCGTTGCGGGTGACGCTCAAGCAGCTGGCTGGGGCCGAGCCCGGCGCGGACGCCTCGGTACGCAAGCTGCTGTCCACCGCGCACGCCCAGCACGTCTCGGAGTCGGCGGTGGAGCTGCTGGGGTCGGCGGCCGTGGTGGCCGCCGACATGAAACTCGGCGACGCCGGCTATTGGAACCGGGCGGTGCTCGCCACCCGGGCGATGACCATCTACGGCGGCACCACCGAGGTGCAGCTGAACATCATCGGGGAGCGCATGCTCGGCCTGCCGAGGGACCCTGAGCCGGGTAAATGACGGCGGGGGCCGGGCTCGGGGACCCGGCCCTCCACGGGCATCGAACCCGTGAGGGAGCTCAGGGGGTGACCGGCTGGAGCGGGCTCGGCGTCCCGTCGGCCCACGGTCTCGGGATGCCGATCTTGATCTCGCCGAGGCAGGCGTCCGGGCCGTTCGCCGTACGGATGACGAGCTCGGTCCCACCGCCCTTGACCGCGGCGAACGTCCAGCCGAACCCCTTCTCCGCGACCACCTCGTCCCGCCCGGTGCCGAGCCGTACCGACAACCGGGTGGCGGCCGGGTTGAGGTAGCCGACCTGGACCGTCCACTCGCCCTCGGGCAGCCGCGCCGGCAGCCGGAAGCGGACCTCGCGCGCGCCGACCGGCTTGCAGCCGGCGGGCTGGGGGATCGTCAGCCCGTCGATGCTCACCGGGCGCAGACGGCCCTGCGGGTCGAAGGTCAGCGGGTTGCGTACCGGGCCGCTGAGGCGCCTGGTCCAGGTCACCGGGTGCGGCGCGATCGGGCCGAGCACCTTCGAGGCCAGCGCGTAGTCGTAGAAGAAGATCGGGTAGACGACCTTGGCGGGCACGTGCGTGTCCAGCACGACCGCGTGCTCCGGGGCGCGCTTGAGCGCCAGCCTGCCGGTCTCGACGTAGCTCTTGACGTCTGCGCCGAACGGCAGCCGGGCGTAGGCCGCGACCGACCAGACCGAGCCGAGCGTGACCGCGGCGGCCAGCGGGAGCCAGGCGAACCTGAGGCGCGGCCAGGCGCGCAGCCAGGGGCGTTCCTCACCGGCGAGCGGGATGAACGCCAGGCCGATGGCGATCGCCACGACCGTGGCCGTGGACGACACGTAGCGCAGCTCGGCCCCGCTCAGATCCGGTCCGAGCTGCTGGATCCGGCCGATCATGACGGGCACGACGTCGGCCAGCGCGAAGTAGGCGAGCAGCACCAGCCACGCCAGCCAGGCCCGCCGCCGGAAGAGCACCGAGACCGCCAGCACGACCACCGCGACGCCGAGCCCGGCCCAGACCAGCGCGGGCGGCGTCCCGGCCATCGCGTAGTCCTCGCCGATCGGGCGCCACTGCCAGGGCCCGCCCAGCGACGTCGGCACCAGTGAGCTGGACAGCAGCGTCCAGGCGAACTTCGCCGCGAGCCCCGCGTCCGGCAGGCTGGGCTGGATCGTGTCGTTGGTGAGCTGCACCGAGGTGAGCAGCTGGCGGAAGAAGACGGCCGCGTAGCCGGCGAGCAGGCCCGCGTACAGCAGCAGGGCCGGCCACTGTCGCCGCCGGCTCCAGCCGAGCCAGCCCATGCTCAGCGCGACGGCCAGCAGCAGGATGAACGGCGCCTTGACGAAGAACGCCATCGCGAACAGCGTCCAGCCCGCCGCGGCCAGCGCGTGCCTGAAGCGCCCCGTCCTGGTGTAGAGGACGTGCGAGCACAACGCCATCGGCAGCGCGATCTGGAACGGCAGCGTCTCGATCACCACCGCCCACCACGACAGCGAGGAGATCGTCATCGGCGTCAGCAGGTAGAACCCCAGCGGCACCAGGATGGCCGGGCGCGCCCCGAACAGCAGGCGCAGCAGCCGCAGCAGGGCCAGGCCCGCCGCGCCTAACAGGGTGACCGTCACGACGTGCGCGAGGACGTCGTTGTAGACGCCCAGGCGGCCCATCGCCCACTGGATCGCGAACGGGCCGGGGACCAGGTGGCCGTAGTCGACCCGCATGAGGTAGTCCCACGTCAGGTCGTGCTCCAGGCCGCGGGCGATGAAGGTGAAGTCGTCCTGGCGGAAGTACGTACGCCGGACGAGGCCGGACTTCCAGACGAGCTGTACGGCGATCATCGCCAGGGCGGTGGCCATCACGGCGTCCCCGCCGCGCAGCCAATGACGGGCCCCCACCGTCGTCTCGCTCGTCGCCACCCCGCCCCCTCCAGGCCCCCTCAAGCCTCCAGCGGGAAGCGTAGTCATTGGGTGATTTGCGGGGAATGGCCGTTGTTCGGTTGTGATGTCATAGCGGGATGCCGCACACGACCCGAGCCGGACCGCTGTCGGCCGTGCTCGGGCTCGTCCTCGGCTGCCTCGCCCTCGGACCCGCTCTGGGCTGGGGTTTCATCCTGGTGCAGGACATGGTCTTCGTGCCGGACCCGGCTTTCTCACGCTTCACGTTCGGGCTGGCCGGCGGGGCGCCACGGGTGGTGCCCAGTGACGCGGTGGTCACCGCGCTGGCCACCGTCGTCCCGGCCGAGCTGGTGCAGAAGGCGATCCTGCTGGGGATCTTCGTGCTGGGCTGCTCGGGTGCCGCGCTGCTCGTGCCCTCGGGCCTTCTCGGGGCTCGGCTGGTGGCCGGGGCGTACTACGTGTGGAATCCGTACGTGGCCGAGCGGCTGCTGATGGGGCAGTGGGCCCTGTTGTTGGGGTACGCGGGGCTGCCGTGGGTGGTGCGCGCGGTCCTCGCCCGGGGCGGACTGCTGCTCGCCGTGCTGCCCGCCGCCGTCGGGGGGTTCGCGGCCATGACCGTCACAGCCCTCACGGCGCTGCCCGTCGCGGGGCGGCGGGTCCGGGTGGGCGCGGTGCTGCTGGCCGTCAGCCTGCCGTGGTTGCTGCTCGCGCTGCTGCGGCCGGGCGGGCTGAGCGGGGATCCGGTGGGTGTGGACGCGTTCGCGGCCAGGGCGGACGGGCCGTTCGGGGCGGTGGGCAGCCTGCTGTCGCTGGGCGGGATCTGGAACGCCAATGCCGTCCCGGCCGGGTACGAGACCGTGGTGGGTTCGGTGGCCCGGTTGGCGCTGGCCGTGGCGGGGATCGTGGGGTTCGTCCTGATGAGGGACCGGCCGAGAGGGCTGGGCGCTGCGGCGGCCATCGGGCTCGGGATCGCCTGCCTGGGGGTGACCGAGCCGGGGCGCGCGGTGTTCAGGTGGCTGGTCGGGGTGTGGGGCGGGTTCGCGGTGTTCAGGGACGCCCAGCAGTTCGTGGCGCCGCTGGCCCTGCTGGCCGCGGTCGGCCTGGGCGCCCTGACAAGAGAAGCCCTGACAAGAGAAGCCCTGACACGGGAGGCGCCGAAGCGAGAGGCGCTGACAAAAGAGGCGGGGAAGGCCGGGCGGTGGGCGGTCCTGATGGTGCTCGTGCCTGTGGCCGTGCTGCCGACCCTGGCATGGGGCGGGGCGGGGGCGCTGCGGGCCGTGAGCTATCCGGAGAGCTGGAGCCAGGCCCGTGAGGTGATGCGGCGTGATCCGGAGCCGGGCGACGTGCTGGTGCTGCCGTTCGAGTCCTACCGGAGGTTCCCGTGGAACGGGGACCGGGCGGTGCTCGATCCGGCGCAGCGCTACTTCGCCGTGCCGGGCCGGGAGGTGGTCGCCAACGACTCGGTACGCGTCGGTAGCATGGTCGTCCAGGCTGAGGACAAGAGGGTACGCGAGCTAGAACGCGTACTAGTAGGCCCCTCGCCAGACCCGGCCGCAGCGGGTTTCCGGTACGTCGTGGTCGACGCGGGGACACCGGAGGAGCGGCAGCGGTTCGCGGGCTGGCTCAGCGGAGCGAGCCTGCTAGTGGACACAGATGAGCTGAGACTGTACCGAACCGACCGCCGGTTTGTACGTTTTTTACAACACTAGGTCCGCTGATCAGCGTATTTATTAAGATTTCGTAGAGCTACTTCCGAGTAGCAAGAATTGGTTCTAAGTTTGGGACGCCCGTTCATTAGCCGCTCGAGGAGGAACCCCCCGTGATCAAGATCCTCTTAGCAGCGATCATCGGTGTCGCCGTCGCCGCGCTCGTCGCGACGGTCACCACCGTGTCCTTCACCGGGGCCACCGCGACGCCCGTCAACCGCCCGCTCTACAACTACGGCGACCGGTAGTCCGAGCCGTTATGCCGCCCTCCCCCCAAGGGGACGAGAGGACGAGCCGACCACCACTGCTCGAGATCGTCGTTCCCGCCTTCAACGAGGAACGGCGACTCCCGGGGGGGCTCCTGCAGCTGTGCGCGAAGCTTGCCCGCATGCCGTTCCCGACCGCCGTCATCGTCGTCGACAACAACAGCACGGACAGCACCGCTGAGATCGTCAGGACCTGGCCGCGGGGACCGGTTCCGGTTCGGCTCGTCGAGTGCGCGACTCCCGGCAAGGGTGCCGCCGTCCGCGCGGGGTTGCTCGACACCAGCGCTCCTTTCGTAGGGTTCTGCGACGCCGACATGGCCACCGATCTGGCCGCCATCGATGTCGCGTTCGGCCTGCTGCTCTCCGGTGAGCGCGTGGTCGTGGGCTCTCGGGCGCACGCCTTCTCCGACGTCGAGAACCGGCACAGCCGGGTGCGCGAGCTGGGCGCCGTCGGTTTCCGCGCGCTGGCCCGCGTACTGGTGCGCGGGGTGAGCGACACGCAGTGCGGCTTCAAGTTCTTCGACGGCGCGCTCGTCCGCGAGGCCGTCGCCGGGCTGCGTACCTACGGCTTCGCCTTCGACGTCGAGCTGCTGGCCCGCTGCGTCGCGTTCGGCTCCACGGTGCTGGAGATCCCCGTCAACTGGCGGGACATGCCCGGCTCCCGCTTCTCCCCGGCCAGGCACAGCGTCGGCATCCTGCTGGAGCTGGGCCGGATCTGGCTCAGACTGCGCGCCGTGCCGAGCCCCGGTGTCACTCCGAGGTGGGAGCAGCCGCTCGACCCCGTCGGATCTCCGTGAACGTCGCCGTCGTCAACTGGCGTGATCCGTGGCACCCGGCCGCCGGTGGCGCCGAGACGTACGCCTGGGAGATGGCCCGCCGCTTCGCGCGGGCCGGCGACCAGGTGTGCTTCGTCACCGCGCGGGCGCCGGGCCAGCTCAGGAAGGAGACCGTCGAGGGGGTACGGCTGGCCCGCATGGGCGGGCCGTTCACCGTCTACCCCTTGGTCCTGGTCTGGCTGGTGCTCCGCCGGGGCGTGTTCGACGCGGTGCTCGACTGCCAGAACGGCATCCCGTTCTTCACGCCGCTGGTGCTGCCGCGCCGTACCAAGGTCATGTGCGTGGTCCATCACGTGCACGACCGGCAGTTCGACGTGCACCTGCCCCGGTGGCTGGCGGTGTTCGGGCGCTTCCTGGAGGGGCCCGCGTCGCGGTGGACGTACAAGGGGCGCGACAGCGTGGCCGTCTCCCCCTCGACCGTGAGCGCCATGCGCGAGCGGCTCGGCTGGGTCGGCCCCATCCACATCGTGCCCAACGGGGTGAACGTCTCCACGGACGGAGACTTCCCCAGAAGCCGGACACCGCGGCTGGTCTGCGTCGGCAGGCTGGTCGCGCACAAGCGCGTCGACCTGCTGCTCGACGCGGTGGGCCAGCTCAGGAAGCAGTGGCCGGACCTCACCGTGGACGTGATCGGCAGGGGCCCGGAGGAGGCGCGGCTGCGCGCCCGGCTCCCGGAGGGCGTCACCATGCACGGCTACCTGCCCGAGGACGAGAAGGAGCGGCTGATCGCCGCCGCCTGGCTGCAGGTCAACGCCTCGCAGGGCGAGGGCTGGGGGCTGTGCGTGCTGGAGGCCGCCGCGCTCGGGGTGCCGACCGTCGCGTACGACGTGGACGGCCTCAGGGACGCGGTACGCCACGGCGAGACGGGCTGGCTGGTGCCCGAGGGCGTCGGGAGCACCGGCCTGGCCAAGGGCATCGCCGCGGCCCTCGACGAACTCAACGACACCTATCGCATGAAATGTCGGGAATGGGCGGGGAAGTTTTGCTGGGACCGGAGCGCGCAACGGCTGGCCGCGCTGGTGCATGGCCGTCCGACGGGACCCGGCTGGGAGGAGCCGTGATCGACAGGGTCCGGCACAGGCTCTGGCTGGCGCTCTGCTGCCTCGGCTTCGCCGTGCTGACGTTCACCACCAAGCCGGGCAGCATCATCTCCGACACCAAACTCGACCTGGCGCTCAACCCGGTCGGCTGGCTGGAGCGCGCCGCCCACCTCTGGGACCCGCAGCACTTCGGCCAGCTGCAGAACCAGGTGGCCGGCTACCTGTTCCCGATGGGCCCGTTCTTCGCGCTCGGCGACCTGGTCAACCTGGCGCCCTGGGTGACCCAGCGGCTCTGGATGACGGCGCTGCTGTGCGTGGCCTTCCTCGGCGTGGAGCGGCTGGGCAGGCAGCTCGGCGTCGGCACGCCGGGCACCCGGATCGTGGCCGCGCTGGCGTACGCGCTGGCGCCGCGCACACTGTCGATCATCGGCGAGATCTCGATCGAGTGGCTGCCCGCCGCGATGCTGCCGTGGATCCTGATCCCGCTGCTCACCGCCTCGGAGACGGGCCAGCGGGCCAGGGCGGCGGTCAGGTCGGGACTGGCCGTGGCGTTGTGCGGCGGCGTGAACGCGGTCGCGGTGCTGGCCGTCCTCGTCGCCCCCGTGCTCTACATCCTGACCCGGCCCAGCCCGGTGCCCCGCTGGCGGATGCTCGGCTGGTGGACGGGCGCGGTCGCCGTGGCCACCCTGTTCTGGTGGCTGCCGCTGCTGCTCGTGGGCCGCTACGCCTTCTCCTTCCTGCCCTATACCGAGACGGCCTCGACGACCACGCAGGTCACCTCGCTGACGAACGTGCTGCGCGGCGCCTCCGACTGGGTGCGCTACCTGACCGTCGGCGGCGTCACCGACCAGCCCGCCGGCTACGCGATCGCCACCTCGGCCGTGCTGGTCGCGATCACCGGCCTGCTGGCCGCGCTCGGCCTGGCCGGGCTGGCCCGGCGCGACCTGCCCGCGAAGGGCTTCCTGCTCGTGCTGTTCGTCGTGGGCGTGGCCGCGCTGGTCGCCGGGCACGTGAGCGCGCTGGAGCCGGTGGTCGCCGAGCCGGTGCGCTGGCTGCTGGACGGGCCGCTCGCGCCGCTGCGCAACCTGCGGAAGTTCGATCCGCTGGTACGGCTGCCGCTCGCGTTCGGCCTGGCGCACCTGCTGGCCGGGGCCCGGCTGCGGCTGCGCTCGGTGGCCCTGGTGGCCCTGGCCGGACTCGTGCTCCCCGTCTTCAACCAGGGACTGAGCGCTCCGGGCGACTTCAAGGAGGTGCCGCTCTACTGGAAGCAGGCGGCGGCCTGGGTGAACGAGAACGCCGGGGACGACGGCGTGCTGGTCGTGCCGGGCGCCAAGTTCGGCGAATACCTCTGGGGCCGGCCGATGGACGATCCCATGCAGCCGCTGTTCACCGCCCGCTGGACCACCCGGCAGGTCGCGGCGGCCGGCTCGGTGGGCCTGACCCGGCTGCTCGACGTCATCGACCAGCGGCTCACGGCCGGCTACGGCTCGGTGGGGCTGACCGACGTGCTGCGCAGGATGGGCGTGCGCTACCTGGTCGTCAGGAACGACCTCATGCGGGCGAACCTGCAGGGCGCCTGGCCGTCCAGGGTCTACGAGGCGCTGCGCGAGTCGCCGGGCATCACGAAGGTGCGCTCGTTCGGCGGGGAGGTCGGCGACACCGTCACGGACGACGTGATCGAGTCGGTGGACTGGCCGTTCCCCGCACTGGAGATCTACGAGGTGTCGGGCAGCTCCGACCTGCTCAGCGTGCAGTCGGCGGGCGACGCCGTACAGGTGCGTGGCGGCCCGGACTCCCTGCTCGCGATGGGCGATCTCGGGCTGCTCGGCGACGGACCCGTACTGGTGAACGACGACGCCGGCAAGCGCGAGGCGCCGGTCGTGGCCAGCGACGCGCTGCGGCTACGCGAGCGGCAGTTCGGTGAGATCCGGTCGAACTGGACGCCCACGCTGACGGCCGACAGACGCGACGACTTCTCCGGCGTCAAGACGCTCGACCTGCTCGAGAACGGCTGGCTGCGCGACACCGCCACCGCCGAGTACGACGGCATCTCCAGCATCACCGCCTCCTCCTCGGTGGCCGACGCCGAGGCGGTGCCCGGCCTCAGCGCCACCGGGCGCAGCCCGTGGGCCGCCATGGACGGCGACTACGAGACCGGCTGGGAGAGCGGCGGCTGGCACTGGCCCCAGGGCGAATGGCTGCGCGTGGACCTGCCCAGGCCGCGGGTGATCCCGCGCTTCCAGGCCACGTTCACCAACAACGTGCTGCTCGGGCAGTCGGTCAAGCGCGTGGCCGTGGAGACCGAGGGCGGCCGGATCGAGCAGGACGTCCAGCAGACCAACAGCCCCCAGTGGCTACGCGTCCCGCCCGGCGCGACGAGCTGGCTGCGCGTCAAGATCCTGGCCACGTACAACCGGAACTGGAGCTTCGTGCAGCGGGTGGGCATCACCGAGCTGACGATCCCCGGCATCCTGCCGGGCCGGACGATCCGGCTGCCCGGCGAGGGCGGCGACGCCTTCGTCATGGACCGGGGGCTCGACTCCCGCCCCTGGTGCATGCGGAACCAGAGCCGCTGGATCTGCAACCCGCTGCTGGCCAGACCGGGCGAAGAAGGCGCCGGATTCGACCGTACTTTCACCGTTGAGGCGGGGCGGAAGGCCGCGGTGCGCGGCTCCGCCGTCCTGCGCGACGCCAAGCTCGTCGACCGCTTCACCCGGCTGGGCGGGGACCTGACCACGGTGACCGGCTCGTCGCAGGCGACCAAGGACGCGGTGGTCGCGCCCCGGTCGGCGTTCGACGCCAACGCGGCCACCACCTGGCTCCCGGCCGCCGACGACCCCGAGCCCACGCTCACACTCGGCTGGCGGGCCAAGCGCGTCCTGTCGCGGATCCAGATCGCCCGGCCCGGCGGCGACAAGCAGCCGCTCGACGTGGCCGTGACCGGCGACAAGGGCGCCGTCCGCAGCGGCCGGGTGGACGCCAACGGCTACCTGACGTTCAAGCCCCTCACCACGACCCGGCTCAAGCTGCGCTTCTATCCCGCCTCCAAGCGGCTGCAGGTCACCGAGCTGGTGATCCCCGGCGTCGCGCCGGCCAGCAGGCCGGAGGGTGTGCCGTTCCGGCTGCCCTGCGGACAGGGACCGCGCCTACAGGTCAACGGCGCGACCGTGGCGACCAAGGTGAGCGGCACCTTCGCCGACCTGCTCGAACAGCGGCCGGTGAAGTTCACCGGCTGCTCCAAGGCCGCGCTGGCGGCCGGCGACAACCGGGTCAGGGCCGCCGGCTGGGACCCCTTCGCGGTGGAGAACCTGGTGATCGGCGCGCTCCCTGCCGGGCCCCCGGCCGTGGAGGGCGCGGCGGTCCCGAGCACGTGGTCGTCGTCGGTGCGCGAGGCGCGGGTGACGGCGCCGAAGGACGCCTTCCTCGTCGTCAACGAGAACTACAACGCGGGCTGGCGCGCCGAGCTCGACGACAAGGCGCTGCGACCGGTCCGGATCGACGGCTGGAAGCAGGCATGGGAGCTGCCCGCCGGCACGACGGGGACCGTGCGCATGGAGTACCTGCCCGACCGGCCCTACTGGCTCGCCCTCGCCGTGGGGCTGGCCGGGATCGCCCTGCTCACGCTGCTCGCCCTGGCGCTGCGCGGGCCGCGCCCCGAACACGTCATGGCGACCGCCGCCGCCGCCGACTCGCGGCTGTCGCGTTGGCGGGTGCCGTACGTGATCGTGCTGGGGCTGGCGTTCGGCGGCTGGGTGGCGGACTGGCCCGGCATGCTGGCGGTCCTGGCCGCCGTCGTGGCGGTGCTGCTGCTACGCGTACGGCGGGCGGTGGCCGTGCACTGGGTGGCCGGCTGGCTGTTCGGCGGGGCCACGGCGGCGCTGGCGGCGGCCATGGCGCTGCGCGACTACGGGGTGGACGTCGGGCTGCTGATGGACCAGGTGCCGCAGCTCATCGCCTGCGCGGCCATGGGCGTGCTCTTCGGGCAGCTGGTCACGGAGCCGGAACCACCGGCGGCTGAGCCCGAGCCGGCGGCGGTGGAGGAACAGGAGCTGGCCGGCGCCCGGCCAGCCTGAGCGCGCTCTCCTCGACCAGGTGGTAGCTGGTGGCGCTGATCAGCAGCGAGGCGATGAAGGTCAGGATCGCGACCTTGACGAAGTCACCGGTGAACGGCTGGTCGCCGGTGATCTTGTAGTACAGGGTGATCACTGGGGCGTGCCAGAGGAAGAAGCTGTAGGAGATGCGGCCCAGGTACGCCGTGACGGGATTGCCCAGCACGCGGTGCCTCAGCGAGTCGTGCCTGGAGGCGAGCGCGAACGGCGCGACCACCAGGACGGCCACCGACGTCTCCAGGATCATCCGCCAGAGCGACTGCGACAGCGTGGGCAGGGTGAGCGTGCGCGGCCCGGCCAACTCGGTGCTCAGCACCGCGTACAGCAGGAGGGCCAGCACCAGCAGCTGGGGCGCGAGCGCGTCCACGATCTGGCTCTGTTTGATCCACACCGACAGGACGGCCATGGCCATGCCGGCGGCGAAGTAGATCAGGTGATGCGGCAGCCAGAGCGCCAGCTGCGGCTGGTCGAAGACGTGCGAGACGACCACGCTGGCCAGGGAGACCACCGGCAGCACGGCGATGCCCGCGAGCAGCCTGACCGGCCGGTTGCCGCCGCGCGCCCAGGCGTGCAGGGCCCAGGCGAGCACCGGCAGCGCCAGGTAGAACGCCATCTCGATCGGCATCGTCCACATCTGGTAGAGGCCGTCGGGGGCGCGGTTCTGCTCGGTGTAGTTCTGCAGCAGCAATAGCCACTTCACCCAGCCGGTCCAGTCGAGCGAGCTCCACGCCCACAGGGCCAGCGCCGTGACCAGCCAGTAGGCGGGCATGACACGGACCACGCGGCGCCACAGGTAGCGTCCCGGCCGGGGGCGAGGCGTGTCCTCGATGACCGCGCGGGCCCACGGGCGGTAGAGCAGCAGGCCCGACAGCAGGAAGAAGATCGGCACGGCGATGCCCAGCCGGGTGGTCATCCAGGCGAACATGCCCTCGCGGTACATGATCCCGGTGTTGCCGCCGACGTGCAGCACCCAGACGCCGAGCGCGGCCAGGGCGCGGATGCCGTCGAGCGCGGCATCCCGGCCCGCCGGCGGGTCCGTCGAGGGCGCCAGTGGGTCCTTCACGGGCGCTTCCGGCGGACTCACGGGCGCTTGAGGAGGGCTTGGGGGCGTCTGCGGAGGGCTTGCGGGCGTCTGTGGGGCACTCATGGGCGCTTCCTGAGCACGAGGACGAGATTCCACGTGGCGAACTCCCTGACGATCGGCACCTTCAGCATCGGCCGCCACCACCAGGGCAGGTAGCGGGGCAGCACGTCGACCAGGTCGGCGTCCGTACGGGTCCGCGCCCAGCGCAGCCCGTCGGCCACCGAGACCGGATAGAGGCTCTGGCCGTAACGATTTTTAGGCGGCTTCCCGTTTTTATCCTCATATTTCCGGGCGGCCCGGTCGCCCCCCAGGTAGTGCCAGGGCGAGGTCTCGTGGCCGCCCCAGGGGGAGAGCCAGTTCGTGTACGCGAGGAAGATCAGGCCGCCGGGCCGGGTGACGCGCGTCATCTCGGCCGCCATCCGCCACGGGTCTGGAACGTGTTCCAGGACGTTGGACGAGAAGCAGACGTCGAAGGAGGCGTCGGCGAGCGGCAGATCGAGCGCGCTGCCGAGCACACCCCCGCTGGGGGCGCCCTGTCCGGCCAACTCGCCGGCGTCGACGTCCACGCACAGGCAGCGGGCGCCGTCGCGTCTGAAGGCGTCGGCGAAGTATCCAGGCCCGCCCCCCACGTCGAGCACCGTCTTGCCGGTCAACGTGACGTAATGCCGCAGCTGCGCGGCGGTGTCGGCGGCGAGCGTGGTGTAGTAGTCGCTCGGCGTGGTCTGCTCGGACCTGAACGCGCGGAAGAGGCGGATGGATCTGGCCAGATCGGCGCGCATACTCGCGGCTCCCGGATGCTTGACGGGCTCCCACAATAGAACGAAGCTCTGGCGGAGGCGATACCGCTGCGGGACGGGCGCGATAACATCCCGCTCGGACCGGCTTCATCGTAGAACCTGTTCCGATTCGTTATGCGGATGTAGCTGCAGCGATCTGTGATCGAATGCTACTTTCCAGTAGCGATCATGTTGCGGGTTCATCACACCCGCGATCTTGATGTCCGGGGGGACAAGTAAGCCGGCCTTCGTCGTATCCCTCGACCGCCAGGAGGATCCCAGAATGCGACGCACACCTGTACTCATTCTCGTCGCCGTCGGCGCGTTCCTGGTCGTACTGGCGGGAATGATCCGTTTCTGGGCGGCGGAAAGGATCATCGCGGCTCCGGCGGCCCAATACAGCGTCACCAAGCTGCAGGCCCCGGGAGCGCAATACTTCTCCATCGCCGACGGCAAGGTGCTGACCGCGGACCTCAGCATGCTCGTCACCACCCGTGGCGACGTCAAAGAGGCCACGGACAACCGGGTGGTCTGGGACGAGTTCACCGTGGTGGACGACGTCACCAACAGCAAGCCGCAGATCAGCCTCTCGGAGCGGCGCAGCGCCTTCGACCGGCGTACCGGGGTGGGCGTCAACTGCTGCGGGGTCAGCGTCAACAAGGAGCCGGTGAAGCTGGAGGGGCAGATCTACCTGTTCCCGTTCGGCGTGGAGAAGAAGACGTACAAGGTCTTCAACCAGACGGCCAAGAAGGCGTTCGACACGACCTTCGTCGGTGAGGACACCGTCAACGGGCTGCCGGTCTACAAGTTCCAGCAGGTCGTCCCGGCTACGAAGGTCGCCACGCTGACCGCCCCCGGCTCGCTCTTCGGCGTGACCCAGTCGGGCGACATCCAGCTCGACCGCTGGTACGAGGGCACCGACACCTACTGGGTCGAGCCCAACAGCGGCGCCCCGGTCAAGGAGGAAGTGCGCCGCAACGAGACGCTCAAGACCCAGGACGGCGTCGAGCGCGCCAAGGCCCTGGTCGCCACCGCCTCGTTCACCCCGCAGACCATCACCGAGATGGTGCGCACGGCCACGGACGCCAAGAACCAGATCACGCTGCTGAAGACCACGATCCCGATCGTCCTGCTCGTGCTCGGCCTGCTCGCGCTGGCCGTCGCGGTCCTCCTCGGCCGCCGCCGCCGCGAAGGCGAGTAACTCGTACGGCTGGTACAGGGCGCCCGCGACTCGTTCCGGGCGCCCTGTCCGTTTGTGTGGTTATTTGTCGGACCGACGAAAAGTTCTAGTACTAGAACACGTTGCAGTTTCTTCGCCGCCGGTCGTATTGTCGGCCCATGCGGACACGTGTCACGGACATGTTCGGAATCGAGCTACCGATCTTCGCCTTCAGCCACTGCCGCGACGTGGTCGCCGCGGTCAGCCGGGCCGGCGGGATGGGCGTTCTCGGTGCCCTCTACTTCACCCCAGAAGAGCTCGAAATGGAGCTCAAGTGGATCGACGACCACGTCGACGGCCACCCGTACGGCGTCGACGTGGTCATGCCCGCCTCCTACGAGGGCGCCGACTTCGCGCCCGAGGAGCTGGTGGGCCGCCTGCAGACGATGGTCCCGGCGGGCCACCGGCAGTTCGTCGAGAACCTCCTGGCCGCCCATGGCGTGCCGCCCCTGTCCTCGGACGCCGACGCGGGCAAGGTGCTGCTCGGCTGGACGGACGTCACCGCCCGCCCGCAGGTGGAGACGGCTCTGCGGCACCCGATCGCGCTGCTGGCCAACGCGCTCGGCCCGCCGCCCGCGGACGTGGTCGAGCTCGCCCACTCGCACGGCGTCAAGGTCGCCGCCCTCGCCTCCACCCCGCGCCACGCGCTCAAGCAGGTGGAAGTGGGCGTGGACGTGGTGGTGGCGCAGGGCACGGAGGCCGGCGGGCACACCGGCGAGATCTCCACCATGGTCCTGATCCCTCAGGTGGTGGACGCGGTGGACGTACCGGTCCTGGCGGCGGGCGGCATCGGCAACGGCCGCCAGATGGCCGCCGGCATGGCCCTGGGCGCCGAGGGAGTCTGGACCGGCTCGCTCTGGCTCACGGTCGAGGAGGCCGACACTCCCGAGATGGCCAAGAAGCGCATCCTGGAGGCCACCTCCCGCGACACGGTCCGCTCGCGCAGCTGGACGGGCAAGCCGGCCCGCCTGCTCAAGAACGAGTGGACGGACGCCTGGGAGTCGCAGGAGTCGCCCGGGACGCTGCCGATGCCCCTGCAGTTCATGCTGGTATCGGACGCGCTGCGCCGCATCGGCCGCTCGGACGCCGCCGAACTGGCCACCTTCCCGGCCGGCCAGATCATCGGCATCACCAACCAGGTCCGGTCGACGCGCGACGTCATGTACTCACTGATGGAGGAGTACGCGGAGGCCACGGAACGCCTGGGCCGCATCACCGGCGACTGATCCGCCGTCAGAGGTAGCGGGGGAGTCCCCGCTACCTCGGCGCCGTCGTGCTCAGTGGCCCTTGTAGGTGGCCGCCCGCTTCTCCTTGAAGGCCCTGGCGCCCTCGCGGGCGTCCTGGGAGCCGATCACCGGCCAGCCGATCTCGTCCGAGACCTTGAGGGCCTCCGGCTCCGGCATGCCCAGCGTGTCCCGGTACGTGCGCAGGATCGCCTGCACCGCGAGCGGCCCCGAGGTGGCGATGTCGTCCGCGATCTCCCGCGCCACCGCCAGCGCCTGCCCGTCCGGTACGACCCGGTTGACCAGGCCCATGGACAGGGCCTCCGCCGCGGTGATGGAGCGGCCGGTGAGCAGTAGGTCCATGGCGTGGCAGTACGGGATCTGCCGGGGCAGGCGGATCGCGCTGCCGCCCATCGGGAACAGCGCCCGCTTGGCCTCGAACAGGCCGAGTGTGGCCGACTCCGCCACCACCCGCAGGTCGGTTCCGACCAGCAGTTCGGTGCCGCCCGCCACCGCGTAGCCCTCGACCGCCGAGACGATCGGCTTGGTCGGGAGGTCCTCGCGGAGCAGGCCCTTCCAGTGGAAGTTGGGGATCTGGGCGGCGCGCGCCTGGACGTCGGCGTCTGTCGAGGGCTGTCCCATGGCCTTGAGGTCGGCGCCGGCGCAGAAGGTGCCCTCCGCGCCCGTGAGGATGGCGGCCCTGACCTCTGTTTCAGCCGACACGTACGCCCAGGCCGAGGCCAGGCCGATCAGCATGTCGGAGGAGAGCGCGTTGCGCGCCTCCGGCCGGTTCATGGTGACGATGACGACGTGGCCGTCGCGTTCGACTCGGCAGTGGGGGGTGCTGATCGGCAGGAGCTCCACGGACGCCTCCAGGTAACGAATCAAGCGCTTGTTAGGCAGCGATCCTACCCTGTGGCGAGCCCGCGGACGATGATGGCGGCACGACCTCGATCAAGCGCTTGCTACGACTCCGGTGCCGGGATACGCTGCCCAGGCAAAACGAGAACAAGTTCTTGTTTATCGGGGCCTCGGACCACCTGAAGAGGAGTTTCGATGGGCACGCTCGGTTTCTGGAGACTGGCGCAGGCGGATCCGGACTGGATCGCGTGCGTGGACCCAGACGGTACGGAGCACCGCGCGGGCGACCTCCTCGCCCGGTCGAACCAGTTGGTGCACGGCCTGCGCGAGCTCGGGCTGAAGCCAGGAGACGGCGTCTGCGGCCTGGTGCCGAACGGCGTGGACGGGCTCGTCCTCTACCTGGCCGCGTTACAGGCCGGCTGGTACTACACGCCGATCAACTGGCACCTGACCGGGCCCGAGATCGCCTACATCGTGGCCGACAGCGAGGCCCAGGCGTTCTTCGTGCACCCCAGGTACGCGGCCGAAGGAGCCAGGGGCGCCGAGGCCATCGCGCCTGAGCGGCGCTTCGCCGTAGATGATGGCGATATTTCGGGGTTCCGGCGGATCAGTGAGCTGACCGACGGGCAGCCGGACACCGCGCCCCCCGACCGTACGGCCGGGCTGACCATGCACTACACCTCCGGCACGACCGGCAAGCCCAAGGGCGTCCGGCGGCCACTGAACGGGCTCGACCCCGACGACGCCGCCGAGATGCTGTCGTTCCTGCCGGGCCTGTTCGGCATCACCCGGGGCCGGCCGAACGCGCACCTGATCACCTCGCCGAACTACCACACCGCCGTCACCCAGTTCGGCGGCACGGCCCTGCACATGGGCCACACCCTCGTCTACATGGACAAGTGGGACGCCGAGGAGATGCTTCGGCTCTGCGAGAAGTACCAGGTCACGAACTCGCACATGGTGCCCACCCACTTCAAGCGCCTCCTGGCACTGCCCGAGGAGACCCGCCACAAGTACGACCTGTCCTCGCTCAAGTGGATGATCCACGCGGCCGCCCCCTGCCCGGTGCCGGTGAAATGGGCGATGTTCGAGTGGTGGGGCGACTGCGTCTACGAGTACTACGCGGCCACCGAGGGCGGCGGCACCCTGGCCACGCCGGAGGGCTGGAAGGCACACCCGGGCACGGTCGGCTCCGCCTGGCCGATCAGCGAGCTGCTCATCGTGGACGACGCGGGCGAACCCCAGCCGACCGGAACACCCGGGACGATCTACATGAAGATGCTCGGCGCCCGGTTCGAGTACAAGGGCGACCCCGCCAAGACCGCCGAGAACCAGCTCAAGGACTACTTCACCGTCGGCGACATCGGCTACCTGGACGAGGACGGCTTCCTCTACCTGTGCGACCGCAAGGCCGACATGATCATCTCGGGCGGGGCGAACATCTACCCCGCCGAGATCGAGAACGAGATCATGATCCACCCCAAGGTCGCGGACGTGGCGGTGTTCGGCATCCCGGACGAGGAGTGGGGCGAGCAGATCAAGGCCATCGTCGAGCCCGCGCCGGGCTCGGCGCCGGGTCCCGAGCTCGCGGCCGAGATCCTCGCCTCGCTGGAAGGCCGCCTGGCCAGGATGAAGTGGCCCAGATCGATCGACTTCATCGAAGAGATGCCCCGCGAGCCCAACGGCAAGCTGCTCAAACGCAAACTCCGCGCACCTTACTGGGAGGGACACGACCGTGCCATCTGAACCGCTGGTGGCGGAGCACGTACTGGAGTTCCCCGGCGGCTACGCGCGCACGACCGGGCCGGTGATCGGACGCTTCCTGACCGAGCTGCGCGGCGGCCGGATCGTCGGCGTGCGGACCGCCGAGGGCAAGGTGCTGGTGCCGCCGCTGGAGTACGACCCCGCGAGCGGCGAGGCCGTCACGGAGGAGTTCGTCGAGGTCGGGCCCGCGGGGACGGTGACCGCGTGGGCATGGGTGGCCGAGCCGCGCGAGAGCCACCCGCTCGACCGGCCGTTCGCCTGGGCGACGATCAAACTCGACGGCGCCGACACCGCGCTGGTGCACGCCGTCGACGCGGGCAACGCCAAGGCGCTGCGGATCGGCAGCCGGGTCTGGCCCGTCTGGCGGAGTGAGCGTACCGGTCACATCACCGACATCTCCTACTTCGCGCCGGAGGTCACGAAGATCGTGTCCCCCGTGCGGGCCGAGTACCGGCTGCAGGTGGGCGGGTCGCTGCTGACCTTCCTGGAAGGCGTCGAGCGCGGCGTGTTCCTCGGCGGCCGGTGCCCCAGCTGCGAGAAGGTGTACGTCCCGTACCGCGTCTTCTGCCCGGCCTGCGGTGGCCCGATCGCCGACCAGCTCGAATTACCCGACACCGGCACGATCACCACGTACGCCATCAACAACCTGCCCGACCCGCGCGCCCCCGAGGTGCCCTTCGTCTCCGCCTACATCCTGCTCGACGGGGCGGACATTCCCATGATCGCTTTGGTCGGTGGCGTCCCGGCGCACGAGGTGCGGCAGGGCATGCGGGTCAGGGCCGAATGGGTGCCCGAGGGTGAGCGGACGAAGTCCATGGCCAACGTCCGATGGTTCGCCCCCACCGGCGAGCCGGATGTGGAGCTCTGATGCGTGAGGTAGCCGTCGTCGCGTTCGCCCAGACCCGCCACACCGACCATGACGGCGGCCTGAGCGAGCCCGAGCTGATCCTGCCCGTCATCAACGAGGTCAAGGAGTCGACCGGGCTGAAGCGGTTCGGCTTCACCTGCTCCGGCAGCTGCGACTACCTCGCGGGCGCGCCGTTCTCGTTCGTCTCCGCGCTCGACGCGCTCGGCGCGTGGCCGCCGATCTCCGAGAGCCACGTGGAGATGGACGCGGCCTGGGCGCTGTACGAGGCGTGGGTACGCCTGCAGCACGGCGACATCGACTCCGCCCTGGTGTACGGCTTCGGCAAGTCGTCGCTCGGCGACCTGCGCGAGATCATGACGCTCCAGCTGGACCCGTACTATCTGGCGCCGCTCGGCCTCGACCAGCTCTCCTTCGCCGCCCTCCAGGCCAGCGCCGCCGGCGCCGAACGCAAGGAGCTCGACGAGATCGTCCGGCGCAGCCGGGCCGACGGCCGGAGCAACCCGTACGCGCTCGACCTGCCCGAGGACGTCGGCGACGAGTACGCGGTCGAGCCGATCAGGAAGTCGGACGTCGCCCCCATCACGGACGGCGCGGCGGCGATCGTCCTGGCGGCCGGCGACCTGGCCAGGGAGCTGTGCGCCAAACCCGCGTACATCAGGGGCATCGCGCACCGCATCGAGCCGCACTATCTGGGCACCCGCGACCTGGCCCGGTCGGTCTCCGCGGCCGACGCCGCACGGGCCGCGGGGGTCGGCAAGGGGCCCGTCGAGGTGGCGGAGCTGCACACGCAGTTCGCCCACGAGGAGCCGATCCTGCGCCGGGCGCTGGAGCTGCCCGACGGCACGGTGATCAACCCGTCCGGCGGCCCGCTCGCCGCCAATCCGGTCATGGCCACCGGCCTCATCCGCATCGGCGAGGCGGCCCGGCGCATCCACGACGGCACGGCCGCCCGCACGCTCGGCCACGCCGCCGGCGGCCCCTGCCTGCAGCACAACCTTGTGACCGTCCTGGAGGCATGAAAATGGGCAACAGGTGTGCCGTGATCGGCGTCGGTCAGACGCACTACACGACCAAGCGCAGGGACGTGTCGATCGCCGGGCTGGTCCGCGAGGCGGCCGTCCGGGCCCTGGAGGACGCCGGGCTGACGTTCAAGGACATCGACGCGGTCGTCGTCGGCAAGGCGCCCGACCTGTTCGAGGGCGTGATGATGCCCGAGGCGTACCTGGCCGACGCGCTCGGCGCGGCCGGGAAGCCGATGATGCGCGTGCACACCGCGGGCAGCGTCGGCGGCTCCACCGCACTGGTCGGCGCGAGCCTCATCCAGGGCGGGGTGCACGACCGGGTGCTGGTCGTGGCGTTCGAGAAGCAGTCGGAGTCCAACGCCACCTGGGCCCTGTCCACCCACCTGCCGTTCAGCGCGTCGCTGGTGGTCGGGGCCGGCGGCTACTTCGCGCCGCACATCAGGGAGTACATCCGCAGGACCGGCGCGCCCGAGCACGTCGGCCACCTGGTGGCGGTCAAGGACCGGCTGAACGCACTCAAGAACCCCTACGCCCACCTGAAGATCCCCGGCATCGACCTGAAGATGGTCGAGTCGACGCCCATGCTGTGGGAGCCGATCCGCTACCTGGACACCTGCCCGTCCAGCGACGGCGCCTGCGCCATGGTCCTGTCGTCGGAGTCGGCGGTCACCGGCACGCCCGCGTGGCTGCACGGCACGGCCATGCGCTCCGAGCCGATCTTCCGCGCCGACCGCGACACGGTCAGCCCGCAGGCGGGCAAGGACTGCGCGGCCGACGTCTACCGGCAGGCGGGCGTCACCGACCCGCGCCGCCAGATCGACGTGGCCGAGGTGTACGTACCGTTCTCCTGGTACGAGCCGATGTGGCTGGAGAACCTGGGATTCGCGGCCGACGGCGAGGGCTGGAAGCTCACCGAATCCGGCGCCACCGCCCTCGACGGCGACACCCCGTGGAACGCCTCCGGCGGCGTGCTGTCGAGCAACCCGATCGGGGCGTCGGGGCTGATCAGGTTCGCCGAGGCCGCGCTCCAGGTACGCGGGATGGCGGGGGAGCACCAGGTGGACGGCGCCCGGCTGGCGCTCGGCCACGCGTACGGCGGGGGAGCCCAGTTCTTCGCGATGTGGATCGTCGGACGGGAGAAGCCCTGATGGAGTTCAACCACGCCGACCTGTTCGAAGGGATCGTGGACGCGGTCGGCGACCGGACGGCCGTCGTCTGCGACGACGAGCGCCGCACCTTCGCCGAACTGGACGCCGAGGCGAACCGGATCGCCCACTACCTCCAGGACCTCGGTATCAAGCCCGGCCAGCACGTCGGGCTGCACCTGTACAACAGCATCGAATACGTCGCCGGGATGCTCGCCGCGCTGAAGATCCGGGCGGTGCCGATCAACGTCAACTACCGCTACGTCGAGGCCGAGCTGCTCTACCTCTACCGCGACTCCGACATCCGGGCGCTGATCTACGACGTGGAGTTCGAGCCGCGGGTGGCGGCGGTCATGGGGGAGGCGCCCCTGCTGGAGCACCTGATCTCGGTCGGCGGCCAGTCGTCCGTCGCGACCGCGGTGCCGTACACCGAGGTGCTGGAACGCGGCGCGCCCACGCGCGGCTTCGAACCGCGATCCACGCAGGACGTCTACATCATCTACACCGGCGGTACGACCGGCATGCCCAAGGGCGCGATGTGGCACGTCGAGGACCTGTTCGTGGCCTTCGGCGGCGGCAACCCGTACGGCGCGCCGCTCCCGACCCCGCAGGCGGTGATCGACCAGGCGGCCGCCGCGAACCCGCCCATGGTGATGATGGCCGCCGCGCCGCTGATGCACGGGGCCGCGCAGATGGGCACGTTCGTCAGCTGGTGGATGGGCTCGACCGTGGTCTACGTGCGCAAGTTCAGCGCCGACGCGGTGCTGCGGGCGCTCGCCCGCGAAAAGGTGGCCACGCTGAGCATCACCGGCGACGCCATGGCCAGGCCGCTGGCGGAGGCGTTGGAGAGCGGCGACTACGACACGTCCTCACTCATCGCGCTCAGCTCGACCGGGGCCATCCTCACCGGATCCGTACGCGACCGGCTGCAGCGGGCCCTGCCCAACGTCATGATCCTCGACAGCTTCGGCTCCACGGAGTCCGGCTACACCGCCTCCGGGGTGGCGGGCTCCTCACCCGAGGCGGGGCTGCGCTACCAGCCGAACGCCACGTCCGGGCTCGCCGTGCTCGACGAGAAGCTGCGGCCCGTCCAGCCGGGCTCGGGGGAGCTGGGCACGGTGGCGAAGTCGGGGCCGATCTCGTTCGGCTACTACAACGACGCGGAGAAGACCGCCCGTACGGTCGTCACCGACGCCGAGGGCACCCGATGGCTGCTGACCGGCGACCTGGCCAGCGTCGACGCCGACGGCACCGTGAACGTCTTCGGGCGCGGCTCCCAGTGCATCAACACCGGCGGGGAGAAGGTCTTCCCCGAAGAGGTGGAGGCGGTGCTCAAGGGGCATGACGCCGTCTTCGACGCGGTGGTGACCGGGATACCGGACGAGCGGTGGGGCAACCGGGTGGCGGCCGTGGTCGAGGCGCGCGAGGGGGTGGCGGTGACGACGGACGAACTGGACGCGCACTGCAGGCAGCGGTTGTCGGGGTACAAGGTGCCTCGTACGTACGTGTTCGTGGACGAGATGGTCCGGTCACCGGCGGGCAAGGCCGACTATCGGTGGGCCCGGCGGCAGGCGGAGTCCGGCGGCTCGTAAGCCCCGGGTGCAGCGGCTCGCGCCTGCTCCGCCTCCTCGTGGTGGCCCAGCTCGGTCTGGCAGAAATCGAGCCGGGCCTGGGCCACGGCGCGGAACCGGTCGTCCTCGATCACCCGGGTGCCCCGGTGCAGCACGACGCTGGCCTCCAGCACCCGCCCCGCCTCGATCAGGGCGTCTCCGAGCATGAGCAGCCCGTTGGCCAGATGACCCATGAGGACCGGATCGCCGGACGCGAAGCGCTCCAACGCCGCCACCGCCTCACCCAGCGGCCGTACCGCGTCGGCGTGCCTGCCCTGGCGCATGAGCGCGGTGGCTTCGGCCTGGGACCAGGCGATGGCCTCCAGCGCGTCGTGCGGCCGGTGGAGAGCGGCCAGCGTCGCGCCCAGGACCGCGTACGTCATGGCCGCGCCGACCGGCTCGTCCAGCTCGTCGCAGAGATCGGCGGCCCGCTCGACCTGCGCCAGCGCCTCCACAGCCCGCTGCCGTCCGAGCAACGACCTCGCGTAGACGCACAGGCAGCGCACCAGCGTGCCGCGTTCCACGTCCCCATCCGTGTCCCCCAGCAGCGGCCGGAGTGCGGCCTCGACCTGGTCGCCGAGTCGCGCGGACGGCTCGGCCGCCGCCTCCTCCAGCAGCCCGTCGAGCCGGGCGGTGAGCAGTGACAGCAGCGCCGACCGTACGGCGGGCCGTTCGCTCGACCGCCGCAGGACGTCCAGCATCCGCAGGAGGTGCCCGGCCGATCTGGCCGGATGGTCGTGTACGGCCAGCACGAGCGCGTCCAGACCCTCGGTCTCGGCCAGAAACTGCTCAGCCACGACCTCCGGCCCCAGAGGCGCCAGCCTCCCCCGTGGCCCGCCTCGGCCCGGGAAGAGGCGGGCCAGCCAGTCGCCCAAGGCCAGACCGCGGTCGTACGTCTGGGATCCGGGCACCGCCGACAGTAGTTCCCGCAGCTCTTGGCGGGTGGGTGTGGTGAGCGTGACCAGGGCCACCGCCTGCCGGGCCGTCACGGCGTCCACCGGCTCGTGCCCGTCGGGCCATACCGTCATCCACTGCTGCTGCTCGTACATCAGGAACCGGCTCAGCAACTCCCCACCCTCGACGTCGTCCCCGCGCAGCCGCATCAAGGCGGCCAGGTGCACGCGCAGCGGATCGCCGTACCCCGGATCGTCGACAGCGGGCAGGACGGCGCGGGGCGACGCGAACGCCCGCATGGCCGCCGCCGCGTGCCCGACCCGCTCGGCGGGCGTCAACGGACGGTCATCAAGCCGGACGGTGACGCTGCCCAGCTCATTCAGCTCCTTCGGCAGGCCACCGACACCAGGCAGGCTGCTCAGGTCACCCATGCCACTCACGCCAGGTCCGCCACTCAGGCTAGGCCCGCCAGGCCCGTCGGGCGCGCCTGGTAAGCCGCCGACACTGGGCATGCCACTCGCGTCAGGCGCGGCGTTGGCGCGGTGCTCTGTACGGTCGGCGGCGGCCAGGACCAGGCGACGCCACCACTCGCCGTCGGCGGGCTCGCGGGTGAGCAGCAGGATCCTGACCCGGCGACGGCGTCGCTGACCGGCGCCGAGGTGTCCGATGAGTTCGCCGATCGCCGCCGCCCACGGTTCCGGGTGGTCGACGGCGAGGAGGGTGGGGCGGAGTACGTCGAGGCGGGTGGCGCAGGGGTAAGGGGTGGTGAGGAAACCGGCGTCCCAGCCGACCTCGGCGAGCTCCGTGCACAGCTCGCCCGCCAGCCGGGTCTTACCCGTGCCGCCCCGGCCCGTCAGCACCGCGATCGACAGCGGTGCCGGGTCGTCGGCCCAGGCGCGTAGCGTCGCCAGCTCCTCGCGGCGCCCCAGGAAGGGTACGACGGCGTGCTCCGGCACCAGCAGCGGCCAGTCCGGGCAGTCGGGCGGCAGCGGTTCGCGGGCGCGCCGCAGGAGGCTCGGCAGAGAGTGGACCTCGACGACGCGCTTGACCCCGAGGCGGTGCGGTGGCCTGTCCATGGGGCCCGCCTAGTCGCTACGTCCCGATGTGTCGTCCCCCGACGAGGGTGCCACCATTATCCCATCCGGGCTCGCCCCCAGGCAGGAAATTGCCCCGCTTACTATGTCTCCGCACCCGTGACCAGGGCGGCCAGGTGCTACGGCTTCTTGCCTGTGACCAGGACGGTCAGGTGCTACGCCTTCTCACCCGTGAGCAGGGCGGCCAGGCCGAGGTAGACGAGGCCGCTGCCGATGTCGAGGCGGCGCCGCGCCCGCGTGGAGCGGCGGACCCGGCCGGCCAGGGCCGAGGAGAGCAGCGCGTACGTGCCGTCGGTGGTCATCCCGAGCCCCATCCAGACCAGCCCGAGCACCAGGATCTGCGGCGCGACCGGCCCCGCCGCCGGATCCGTGAACTGCGGCAGGAAGGCCAGGAAGAAGATGGCGGTCTTGGGGTTGAGCACGTTGACCACGAAGCCCTCCCAGAACATCCGCCGCTTGGAATGCGTCTCCACCTCGACCGCTTCCTCGGCCGAGGCGGAGGTCCGGTTCATCAGCTTGCGCACCCCGAGCCAGACGAGGTAGGCGACGCCCGCGTACTTGATCACGGTGAACGCCGTGGCGGAGGCGGCCACCAGCGCGCTGATGCCCAGGGCGGCGGCGACCACGTGCACCACCGAGCCCGTGTGGACGCCGAGCACCGAGACCAGGCCCGCCGACCTGCCTTGCGCGACGCTCCTGGTGACGATGAACAGAACCGCGGGACCCGGCACCAGGAGAAGGGCCAGGGTGGCCGCGCAGAAGAGAGCGAGCGTCGCGAAATCCGGCATGTCGCTCATGGTAGGCGTGCGCCCCTCGCTGCAGTCAACGGGATTCCGCGCCGTCACGCCGTCACGACACGATGGATGGCAGGCGCCCTCGCTGCTGCCAACCGATTTCCGCGCGATGGGTCAGACGCTCTCCACCAGGGCCGACAGCAGCGCCTCGGTGGCCAGCGGGTGGGGCGGGTCGCCGTAGACCGCCGCGTACACGTGCCTGATGGAGCCCGGGATCGGGGCCACCTCCACGTCCGGATGCCGGTGCGCGCTGAGCGCCAGTCCGGGCAGCACAGTGGGCCCCATGCCCGCCGCCACCAGCGCCTGTACGGCCACGATGTCGTCGCTGGTGAAGGAGATTCGCGGCTCGAACCCCGCCTTGGCGCAGATGTCGAGCAGATGGCTACGGCACCGGTCACACCCGGCGATCCAGGGGTCCCCGGCGTGTGCCCCCAAATCCCCCGAGCCGCCAGAGAACACCAGGTAGCTCGGGTCGTCGAGCAGGTGGATCATCTGGATCCCCGGGTCCTCCGGCGCCGTGTCGTCGTAGCGGAACATCACCGCCACATCCACCCGCCCGCTCCGCAGCAGCCGGAGCGCCTCCGGCGGCTCGGTCTCCGTGAGGTGCAGCCGCAGCCCGGGATGCGAACCCGCCAGCCGGGTCGCCGTCCTGGGGATGAAGGTGCCCAGCGCCGAGGGGAACGCGGCCAGCCGGGCCCGCCCCGAGCGCAGCCCCACGTGCGCGGCGAGCTCGTCGGCGGTGGCGTCGAGGCGGCCGATGATGTCGTCGGCCCGCGTGGTGAGCAGCTTGCCGGCCTCCGTGAGCCGGATGCCCCGCCCGACGCGCTGCACGAGCTTGGCGCCGGTCTCGGCTTCGAGACGGGCGAGGTGGTGGCTGACCGACGGCTGCGAGTAGTGCAGCTCCTTGGCGGCGGCGGTCAGCGAGCCCGTACGCGCGACGGCGACAAGGACGCGGAGCCGTACGACATCCAGCATTCATCAACCATATCTATTGATGAGCCACAAAACTTCTGTTGGACCTATGGATCTCGACGTAGCACTGTAAGAGGGGAGAGAGGGAGGCAAACATGGACACGGTGCTGATTCGGCCGGGGCTCGACGCCCTCGTGTCGGACATCGGCGACATCACCGCCCGCCGTCTCGCCCCGAGGGAGACCGCGTTCGCGGTGGCGGATCTGCTCCGCCCGCGGCTGCCCGGGCTCGACCTGCTCACGGCGGAGGAACGAGCGGGATCGCCCGAGACGTACGTGTCCCAGGCGCTGTACGCGTGTGACGATTTCTCGATCGTGACGGTCGTATGGCGGCCGGGCCAGTACACGGTGATCCACGACCACGTGTCGTGGTGCGCGTTCGGCGTGATCAGCGGGATCGAACACGAGACGCTCTACCGGGACATGGGGGACCACCTGCTGGAGATCGGACAGGCCGCCAACCTGCCGGGAGAGGCCAGCGGGTTCGCGCCGCCCGGCGACATCCACAAGGTGATCAATGTGAGTGACGAGGTCGGGGTGTCGGTGCACGTGTACGGGGCCGACGTGAGCAGGCTCGGCAGCAGCGTGCGCCGGGTCTACGACCTGCCCGTCAGGACGCCGGCCTAGTCACCGGCTCTCACCGATGAGTTTCCACCTGCGGAGCGGTCAGTACCCGGGTAGGCCCATCGAGGAGAAGCCATCATGGAACCGATCACCGAGCTGGACGCCAGATACAGCGCCGAGGGCGCCACCGCGACCGAGTGGGCACGGGCGCGCGACACCCTGGAACACGCCCAGACATTCTGGCTGGCCACCGTACGCTCCGACGGCAGCCCGCACGTCACGACCCTGCTGGCCGTCTGGCAGGACGGCACGCTCTACTTCTGTACCGGCGCGGGCGAGCAGAAGGCCCGCAACCTGGAGTCCAACCAGCACTGCACGCTCACGACCGGCACCAACTCTCTGCAGGAGGGCCTCGACGTGGTCGTGGAAGGCGTCGCGGAGCGGGTCACCGACACCGGCCGGCTCAAGCGGCTCGCCGACGCCTACGGGGACAAGTACGGCAGCGACTGGCGCTTCGAGGTGGACGACGACGCCTTCCTGAACTCGGGCGGCGACCGGGCGCTGGTGTTCGCGGTGGCCCCGGCCAAGGCGTTCGGCTTCCGCAAGGGCGACTTCAGCCAAACCCGCTGGCGCTTCCAGCGCCGCTAGCCTTCCGCAAGGGTGCTTCCAGCGCGGCTAGGCTGAGCCGTATGCCGGCAGAGCGCCCCAGGCGGGCGGACGCGCGCCGCAACCACGACGCGGTCCTGGCCGCGGCCAGGAAGCTGTTCGCCGAGCGCGGCGTGGACGTGCCGCTCGACGACGTCGCCCGCCATGCCGGGGTCGGCAACGCGACGATGTACCGGCACTTCCCGACCCGCCAGGATCTGATCATCGCCGTCTACGCCGACGAGGTGACCGAGCTGTGCGAGAGCGGTGACGCCCTCCTGACGGCCGGTTCGCCGGGCGACGCGTTGCACGAGTGGCTGGGCGCCTTCGTCGCGCACGTCGCCGGCAAGCGCGACCTGGCGCTGGAACTCCCGCGCGACGGCTCGGCGCTGTTCGGCGAGTGGCACGAGAAGATGCTGGCCACCGCCTCTGCCCTGCTCATCAGGGCCCAGGACGCGGGCGAGGTCCGCGCCGACCTGACCGTCCGCGAGCTGATGACCCTCGCCAACGCGATAGCGCTGACCGGCTCGGACCAGTCCGCGCGGCTGCTCGACCTGCTCAGGTACGGGACGGCCGGCAGGCGCTGACCCGCCCAAAAGCGCGGCCAAAAGCGGCACCGGCCCGGCCATAATGGGAAAAAATGTACAAGCGTTGAGATCTGTGGGCTAGTCCTTTACTCTCAGCCAGAGGCGCGCGTCAGCCGCTGGAAACGGGAGGCACAGCAATGCTGAAAGTGATCGGCGCGGGGTTCCCGCGTACCGGAACCAGCTCGATGAAGGCCGCGCTGGAGCGGCTCGGCTTCGGCCCCTGCTACCACATGTTCGAGATCCTGACCAAGCCCGAGCACGCCGACCGGTGGGTGAAAGTCACCTCCGGAGAGCCGGTGGACTGGGACCAGGTGTTCGACGGCTACCAGTCGGCCCAGGACTGGCCGGCCAGCGGGTTCTGGCGCGAGCAGGCGGCGGCCTACCCCGACGCCAAGGTCATCCTGACCGTCCGCGACCCCGCTCGCTGGTACGTCAGCATGCAGAATCTCTTCTCCAACGGCCCCGGCCGGACCATGTCCATGGACCCGTCGACGCTGCCACCCGCCGCGGCGAAGATCTTCGAGGGTATGCAGAAGATGCAGCCGGTGCTGAGCGCGATCGGGGAGGACACCTTCGGCCAGGGCTGGACCCCCATGGGCGGCATGCCCGACGAGAAGGTCGCCATCGAGGCGTTCGAGCGCCACCGGGCCACCGTCGAGGCGAGCCTGCCCGCGAGCCGGCTCCTGGTATTCGACGTGCGCCAGGGGTGGGAGCCGTTGTGCGAGTTCCTGGACGTCGAGGTTCCCGATGAGCCGTTCCCGCATCTCAACGACTCCGAGTCGCTGCAGCGCAGGATGGGCGAGCTGATGGCGGGGCAGTTCCCTTCGTCCATCGAGGAGGTCCGCTAGATCCGCTCGACCCGACGCCCTGCCCGGCCTCTGGTGGTGCCTGAGCCCGTTACCATCGGAGGCCAGCAGGAGGTGGTGGGCCCATGTCGACCGATGAGATCGCCGGCCAGGCGTGGGAGAACGAGAGCAAGGGCCAGCGCACTCGCCGCCGGATCCTGGAGGCCGCCCGCCGCACCTTCGGCGAGGTCGGCTACGAACGCGCCACCATCCGCGCGATCGCGGCCGAGGCGGACGTCGACAAGTCCTCGGTCATCCAATACTTCGGCACCAAGCAGCAACTGTTCCGGGAGTCGCTCGACCTTTGCCTCGACGTCGACTCCCTGACCACCGACGACCCGGGCCGCTCCGCCGAAAACTACCTGCGCGCCATGCTCGAGCGCTGGGCCGCCGTCCCCGACAGCCCGATGGCCGTACTCCTGCGCACCAGCATGACCAGCCAGGAAGCCGCCCAGCTGCTCCGCGAACACGTGACCTCGGAGGCGATCGACCGGATCGCGGCCGGGGTCCACGGTCCCGACGCGCGCCTGCGGGCGGCGCTGGCGGGCGCGATGATGTTCGGCATCACCGTCCACCGCCACCTGGTGCGCATGCCCGACCTGGCCGAGGCCGACCTCGACGATGTCCTCCGCCTGGCCGTACCGCTCATCCGCACGTTGCTCGAGGACGCCGACGCCTGATCTCAGAGCCTTCCGTCGCCTCCCACGCTGACCCGGAGCTGATCGCCGGCCAGCAGATCGGGCCGGTGGTGGCGGACCCGATCGCCCATCGGCCCGTGTTCCCACAGTGGGTCGACCACGCCAAGGGGAATGCTCAGTTTCTGTAATCCCGTCGCCGGGTCGACCGGCATCCGTTCCAGATGGCACAACAACCAGCCAGGAGCGCTGGGAGAAACCTCATATTCCCCCCAGCCGACCACGCCGATGCATTTCCTGGTTCCGGTCCGGACATAAATCCGGTCCGCCTCGGCGATGGTGCGCGGGCTCGGCACTCGACTTTCCACGACATCGACGCGCTCAATGTGCCGCCATGCCAGGCGTACGCGTGACCCGTACGCGTCTTCCATCTCCACGCCTTGAGCGGAGAAACGTACGACCGTGTCGGCGGCCATCTGTCGGTGCCAGGCCAGCCGTACGCCAATGGCGAGCATCGCCATTACCGCGGCGGTCAACCCCCATGCGACATGAGAGCCCGGGAGCATCAGGCATACCGGGACCAACAGGATGAGCGGGCTGAATAATCGGGCAGCGGTCGCGAGCGAGAATTCGCGCACCATGCGAAACTCCTCCATAAATCAAAACTGACGTCCGGTGACATAGGTGTCAATCCGGTGCGCCCGCCCCCCGCTCACCCTGTCAGCCCCCGTCAGCTGAAGTCGGCCGCGTGGTCCATGGCCCATTGGCGCAGGGATCGTGCCGGGGCCCCGGTGACGTCATTGACGGTGGCGGTCAGCACTGGGGGCGGCCCGGCGAGCATGGCGGCGTAGCCGTCGAGCAGCACGTCGACGAAGGAGTCGGGGAAGCTCTCGTCGGCCAGCAGCCGCTCTCGGGCCTGCTCGCGGGTGAGCTCCCGCCAGCGCAGCGGCCGGCCCAGTGCCTCGCCGATGACGCGGACCTGCTCGGCCTGTGTGAGTACCTCCGGGCCGGTCAAGGTGTAGGTGGCGCCGTCGTGCCCCGGCTCGGTGAGGGCGCGGACCGCGACGGCCGCCATGTCGGCCTCATGGATCAGGGACATCGGCAGCTCGCCGTAAGCCCCCTCGACGACGTCACCGGCCCGGATCTGGTCGGCCCACCACAACGTGTTCACCGCGAAGGTGCTCGGCCTGATCATGGTGGACTCGATCCCGCAGCCGTGGACCAGCTTCTCCTGCTCCTCGAAGCTGAGATCGGGAACACCGCCCGTACCCAGGAAGACCACCCGGCGGGCCCGCCGGGCGATCACGTCGAGCACGGCGGGCAGCTGTTCGCCGGTGTGCAGCGGCCAGAGCAGGAACACCGCGTCGATGCCGTCCAGGCAGGCCGCGATGGTGTCCGGCGCGGACAGGTCGCCGCGCGTCACCTCGACCTCGGCGGGGAAGCGAGCGGTGCGCGGATCACGGGTGACCGCCCGTACGGCGTGGCCGCTCTCGCGCAGCTGGGTGATGATCTGGCCGCCGACGTTTCCGGTGGCGGCGAGGACGAGGATGTTCATGCGACGAGCGTCGCGCACGACCGTCCAACCGTCCCATTCAGGCGGCTAGGATCGCCGGAAACCGTCACCGCACAGGGATGTCTGGATGGATACCGTCGACAGGGGCCTGGTTCACGCGTTGCAGATCGACGGCCGGGCCCCGTTCAGGACGATCGCCGACGTGCTCGGGGTCTCGGAGAACACCGTGGCCCGGCGCTACCGGCGGCTGCGCGGCCAGGGTGTCCTGCGGGTGGCGGGCCTGGTCAACGGCGCTCGGCTGGGGCACACCCAGTGGACCATCCGGCTGCGCTGCACCCCGGACGCGGCCGTGCCGGTCGCCAAGGCGCTGGCCGCCCGTGACGATACGTCCTTCGTGTACCTGATGTCCGGCGGCACCGAGATCTCCTGCACCGTACGGACGCGCGGCACCCGCGACCAGGACGCCCTGTTGCTGGACAAACTGCCCCGCACCAGCCGGGTCGTCTCGGTCTCCGCTCACCTGCTGCTGCGCAATTTCGTCCTGCCGGACGGCTGGCAGGGGCTGGCCTGGCTGTCACCCGAACAGGCCGACCGGCTGCGCCCACCTCCGGTCGAGGCCGGAGACGGCCCGATCGACCTCGACGAGGGCGACAAGGCGCTGCTGCGGGCGCTCAATCTGGACGGCCGCGCGTCCTACGCCGAGCTGGCCGCCGCCACCGGCTGGTCGGAGACCACGGTGAAACGCCGCCTGTACGCGCTACGCGGCCAGGGAATCCTGAGCTACCAGCTCGACGTACCGCCTTCGGCGCTCGGATTCGGCACCGAGGCCCGGCTGTGGATCGCCGCCCCGCCGGCCAAGGCGGTCGAGGTCGGTGCGGCGCTGGCGCGGCATCCCGAGATCGCCTTCGCCGCCCTCACCACCGGCCCCACCAATCTGGTCGCGGCCCTGAACTGCCGCGACCCACTGGACCTCGGCCGTTACCTCACCGAACGGCTCGCCGCCCTGGAGGCCGTCACCACCATGGAGACGGCCCCCATCATCCGCACCGTCAAGCGCGGCGGATCGCTGAGGTTGTAGCGGGGAGCAGCGGCGGATCGCTGAGGTTGTAGGGGGAATCAGACGCCGAGCGCGGAGGGCAGGCTGAGCTCCCGCAGGAACAGCGCCTCGGCGGTGGCGACGCGGCGCAGCTCCTCCAGGTCCACCCGCTCGTTGGGCGCGTGGATGGCCGCCTCCTCGTCCTCGGCCCCGAACAGCAGGATCTCCGCCGCGGGGAACTGCTTCAGCAGCGTGTTCACCAGCGGAATCGACCCGCCCGCCCCAACGTCGCGCGGCGGCCGACCGAAGGCGCGCTCCATCGCCCGGTTGAGCGCCGTGCGGGCCTTGCCGCCCGAGTCGGCCTGGAAGCCCGACCCCACGGTGTAGTCGCCGAACGAGACCTGCGCGCCCCACGGCGTGACCTGCCGCAGGAACTCGACCACCGCGTTCACGGTCGTCTTGGGATCGCCGGACGGAGGGATGCGGACCGTGACGCGGGCGCGGGCCGCGGGCTGGACCGCGTTGATGGCGCCCGACACCGTGGGCGCGTCGATGCCGGTCACGGTGATGGCGTACGACGCCCACAGGCGGTCCGCCAAGGAGCCGGAGCCGACCAGCGACACGCCGTCCAGCACACCGGCGGTCTTGCGGAACTCCTCCTCCGACGGTCCCTGGCCGAGGAAGGTCCCGCGGGGCAGGCCCGGCACTCGGATGTCGCCGTTGTCGTCGTGCAGCGAGGTCAGCATGCGCATGAGCGCCGAGAGCGCGTCGGGGGCGGCGCCGCCGAACTGGCCGCTGTGCACCGGCTCGCGCAGGGTGCGGACCTCGATGGTGAACGCGGCCATGCCGCGCAGCGAGGTGGTGACCGCGGGGTCGCCGAGGCGCGGGTTGCCGCAGTCGGCCACCACGATGGCGTCGGCCCGCAGCAGGTCGGGATTGCGCTCGACGAACGCCTCCAGGCGCTCCCCGGCGTACTCCTCCTGGCCCTCGATGAGGACCTTCACCCCGACGGGGAACTGCCCCTGGAACGCGCGCAGGGCGGTGACGTGCGAGATGATGCCCGACTTGTCGTCCGCGGTGCCCCGGCCGTACAGCTGGCCGTCGATCAGGGTCGGCTCGAACGGCGAGGTGCGCCAGGCGGCCGGGTCACCGGCGGGCTGCACGTCATAGTGCGCGTAGAGCAGCACCGTGGGCGCGCCGGGCGGCGCGGCCACCTCGCCGTACACCGCGGGGAAGCTGCCCTCGACCGCGACCCGCTGCACGTGCGTCAGCCCCGTGCTACGCAGGAGCTCCTCGGTCATGGCGGCGGCGGCGAGCACGGGCTCCTCGGGATGCCCGGGGAAGGCCACCGACGGGATGGCGGCGAGCCGCTTGAGGTCCTCGACGGACTGCGGCATCGCGGCCGCGACGGCGCTCTCGATCTGGTCAGGAGTCACGGACGGTCCCCCGGGGTCGTTCTCGATGGTTAACGCCTCATTGCATCACAAAGCCTTCACAAACCGTGAAACGGGCATGACATGCGCACTCATCTACCTGCGGATTTCGCAGCTGTTACATACCGTTCCTGCGGATCTCGGTTTTCTTGCACACTGCTGCGACGCTTTCGCTTGGCAAACCCGAGGTGAACATGCAGACTGTGGGGAGATCAGACACGAGGGAAGATAATCATGACGCAGCCGGAAAACGAGATTCTCAAGGCCGCGCAGGATCACCTGTGGTTGCACTTCACGAGGCACAGCGCCTACCAGCAGGCGGAGATCCCGACCATCGTTCGCGGTGAGGGCTCCTACATCTACGACATCCACGGCAAACGCTACCTGGACGGCCTGGCGGGACTCTTCGTGGTCCAAGCCGGTCACGGCCGGAGCGAGCTGGCCGAGGCGGCCGCCAAGCAGGCACAGGAACTCGCCTTCTTCCCGCTGTGGTCCTACGCGCACCCGAAGGCGGCCGAGCTGGCACAGCGGCTCGCGAGCCTGGCCCCCGGCGATCTCAACAGGGTCTTCTTCACCACCGGCGGCGGCGAGGCGGTCGAGTCCGCCTGGAAGCTGGCCAAGCAGTACTACAAGCTCATCGGCAAGCCGCTCAAGCACAAGGTCATCAGCCGCCAGATCGCCTACCACGGCACCCCGCAGGGCGCCCTGTCGATTACCGGCATCCCGGCGTTCAAGCAGATGTTCGAGCCGCTCGTGCCCGGTTCGGTGCGGGTACCGAACACGAACTACTACCGCGCCGACGAGATCAGCGGCATCAAGGGGATGAGCCCGGAGGAGTACGGCATCTGGGCCGCCGACCGCGTCGCCCGCGCGATCGAGATGGAGGGCCCCGACACGGTGGCCGCCGTCTTCGCCGAGCCGGTGCAGAACGCCGGCGGCTGCTTCCCGCCGCCGGCCGGCTACTGGCAGCGGTTGCGCGAGATCTGCGACGAGTACGACGTGCTGCTCGTCTCCGACGAGGTCATCTGCGCCTTCGGCCGGCTCGGCACGATGTTCGGCGGCCAGAAGTTCGACTACGTGCCCGACATCATCACCTGTGCCAAGGGCCTGACCAGCGGTTACTCGCCCATCGGGGCCATGATCGCGCACGACCGGCTGTTCGAGCCGTTCAAGAGCGGCGACCAGATGTTCGCCCACGGCTACACCTTCGGCGGGCACCCGGTCTCCGCGGCCGTGGCGCTGGCCAATCTCGACATCTTCGAGCGCGAGGACCTGCTCGGCCACGTCACCAAGAACGAGCCGCTCTTCCAGGCCACCCTCGACGGGCTCAAGGACCTGCCGATCGTCGGCGACGTCCGGGGCTCCGGCTACTTCTGGGGCATCGAGCTGGTCAAGGACAAGACCACCAAGGCGACGTTCACCGACGAGGAGTCGGAGCGGCTGCTGCGTGGGTTCCTGTCGAAGGCGCTGTTCGAGGCCGGGCTCTACTGCCGCGCCGACGACCGTGGCGACCCCGTCATCCAGCTCGCGCCGCCGCTGATCGCGGGGCCGAAGGAGTTCGACGAAATCGGGTCGATCCTCCGCAACGTGCTCACGGAAGCGTGGGCTCGCCTCTAACGACTGTTCAAGGAACGAAAGGATCAGCCATGAAGATCGGCGTGCCCGCCGAGGTCAAGAACCACGAATACCGAGTCGCCGCAACCCCGGCAGGCGTGCACGAGCTGGTCCGTCACGGCCACGACGTCACCGTTCAGCGCGGCGCGGGCCTGGGCTCGCACATCCCGGACGAGGAATACCTGGCGGCGGGCGCGAAGATCGTCGAAAGCGCCGACGCCGTGTGGGGCGAGGCGGAGATGGTGCTCAAGGTCAAGGAGCCCATCGCGGAGGAGTACCACCGGCTGCGCGAGGGCCTGGTGCTGTTCACCTACCTGCACCTGGCCGCCTCCCGGCCGTGCACCGACGCGCTGCTCGGCGCGAAGACGACGGGCATCGCGTACGAGACCGTGCAGGTCGGCAACAGCCTGCCGCTGCTCGCCCCGATGTCGGAGGTCGCGGGCCGCCTGGCTCCGCAGGTGGGGGCGTACAACCTGATGCGCTTCAACGGCGGACGCGGCGTGCTGCCGGGCGGGGTGCCCGGTGTGGCCCCGGCCAAGGTGGTCGTGATCGGCGGCGGCGTCTCCGGGCTGAACGCCGCCCAGATCGCCGTCGGCATGGGCGCCGAGGTCACCGTCCTCGACACGAACGTCGACCGCCTGCGCTTCATCGACGCCATCTATCAGGGCCGGCTCAAGACGCTGGTCTCCACCTCGTACGCGATCGAGCGGGAGGTGCTGAACGCCGACCTGGTCATCGGCGCGGTCCTGATCCCGGGCGCCAAGGCCCCGACGCTGGTCTCGAACGACCTGGTCTCGCGCATGAAGAAGGGCTCGGTGCTCGTCGACATCGCCATCGACCAGGGCGGCTGCTTCGAGGACTCCCGCCCGACCACGCACGCCGAGCCGACCTACACCGTGCACGGATCGATCTTCTACTGCGTGGCGAACATGCCGGGCTCGGTGGCCAACACCTCCACCTACGCCCTGACCAACGCGACGCTCCCGTACGCCGTCAAGCTGGCCGACCTGGGCTGGCGGGACGCGCTCAAGGCGGACGCGGGCCTGGCGGGCGGGCTCAACACCTACGACGGGCTGCTCACCAACGGGCCGGTCGCGCAGGCGCTCGAACTCCCGGTAACGCCGGTGACCGAGGTCCTCGCCGCCTGACCAACTGTTTGGAGCACAGCGGCTTGGCTAACGGACGCCGAGCCGCTGTCGCAGGTCGCGGGCCGTGGCGAGGACGTGGTCGATCTCGCCGGGGCTGGGCCAGGGCGCGCTGCCCGGACGCAGCAACGTGCCGCGCACCGACGCCAGGTGCTCGATCGCGCTGGCGTGCAGGCCGCTGCGCCGGGCCAGCCAGCCCAGCACGTCCGCGTGGTCGTGCAACGGTCTGGTCGCCAGGTCCCAGGTGCCGAGAATCTCGGCCAGCTCGCGTACGGCCAGCGGGACGCCGCCCCTGCGGCCCGTGGCGGACGCCGCCAGCTCGGCCCGCGCGGCCAGTTCGGGCTCGGCCGGCCGGTCCCATGACGGAGGCGGCGGGTCGGCCAGCCACCGCGCGGCCTCCTCCGTCTCCCCTGCCGCCGACAGCAGCCCGGCCAGCTCGATGGCCGCCTGGTGATGTCCGGCCAGCGCGGCCTGCCGGAACCAGTGCCGACCGGCCGCCAGGTCGTTGAACTCGGCGATGAGCAGCAGCCCGAAGTGGAAGGCGGACTCGGCGTCGCCGCTGGCCGCCGCCCGGCCGAACCAGTGGCCGGCCCCGGCGGTGTCGCCCAGTTCCACGCAGACGAACCCGGCCATCCGCTGGTCCGCCAGCCGGCCCGCGCTCGCGGCCCGCTCGAACCAGGCGCGGGCCGTACGCAGGTCTCCGTGGGCCAGCGCGCTGCCGCCGAGCTGCGAGGCGGCGCCCGGGTGATCGCTCTTGGCGGCCAGCCGGAAGTAGGCGCCGGCGCCCTCGGGGTCACGGCTGGCCTGGAGGAGCAGGCCGAGGCAGTAGGCCGACTCGGCGTGGCCGCCGCGCGCGGCGCACTCCCACCAGTGCAGGGTCTCCTCGTCCTCGCCCGCCGCGTACGCCAGGAAGCCCAGGTCGTGCGCGGAGGCCGCGTCGCCGTCGGCGGCCGCTCTGCGGTGCCACTCGCGCGCGGCCGCGACCTCGCCCGCGTCCTCGCAGATCAGCGCCAGTCGCCGGGCGGCCGTCCGGGAGCCCTCGCGGGCCGCGATCTCGAACCAGCGCCGGGCGGCCGGCACGTCTCCGCGCTGCTCCAGCAGCAACGTGGCCAGGTTGACCGCGGCCTCGACGTCGCCGGTGGCGGCGGCCAGTTTGTACCAGGAGACGGACTCCTCCAGGCTGCCGTGCTTCTCGTGCCAGACGCCGAGGTTGTAGGCACTGTCGATGTTGCCGCCCGCCGCCGCCCGTTCCCACCACTCCTTGGCCGCCGAGCGGTCGCCTCGCTGAGCGCAGAGCCGGCCGAGCCGGTGCGCCGCCTGCGGGTCGCCGGCCCGAGCGGCCATCAGCAGCTCGGGCTCGTCTCCCACCCGTGGCGCCGGAATCGCCGGTGCCGCCACCTCCTCTTGCCACCACGCCATGGCCACAGGGTGCCAGGTAATCGCGCGAATGCGAACAGTAATCGCCGAGGGACTAGGAGAAGTTGATGTAGCCGCTGTACATCCCCATCCCGCATACGTAACGAAGCGACCCCGGGCGCTGCGGCGGCAGGTGCACCGTCGCGGGAAGGGCGACGTCGCGCCCGGCGATGGTGACCGTGCTCGTACAGCCCTGGTCGGCCAGCTTGAAGACGATCTCGACGGGGACTCCGGCACGGGCGGTCACGATCTGCGGCCGGTAGCCGTCGCGGGTCGCCCAGACGGTGACCGTATGGGCACCCTGCCCGGCGCTGTCCCCGCCTGACGCCGCCGAACCTGCCGAACCTGCTGGACCCGCCCAACCTGTCGAGCCCGCCGGACCCGCCAAGCCCGTAGGACCCGCCAGTCCCGCCAGCCCCGCCAAACCTGCCAGTCCCGCCGAACCTGCCGGAGCCGCGAGCCAGCCGCCCAGGCTGACACCCGAGCCGACCGTCCACAGGCCGGCCGCGAGCGCCGCCACCCCGGCCAGCCGGGCGAGCCTGGTCCGCGAGACGCGCCGCAGGACCCAGCCGAGCAGCGCGAAGGCGGGCGCGGTGCCGAGCACGAATCCGGTCATCACCGCCGCGCCGCCCAGCGGCGAGCCACTGGAGACCGCGACCATCTCCATGCCGAGTGTCACCCCGCAGGGGATGAGGATGGTGGCCGCGCCCAGCAGCGGCGCGCTCCGGGGCGCCCGCCTGGGGGCCTCGCAGCCGGGTTGCCGCCGGCGGAGCAGCCTGATCGCGTACGTGATGACCGCGATGCCCGCCGCCACGAGCAGCAGCGCCCGCGCCTGCGGAGGCAGGCTGACGGCCGAGCCCGCCAGGCCGAGCAGTGCCCCGGCGGCCGCGTAGGCGAGCAGCCGACCCGCCAGGAACCACCCCACGAGCACGGGATCGCGCGACGGCCCCCGCTCGTCGCCATCGCAGCCGCCCGAGGTGAGGCCCACGAGCAGCCCGCCCTGCACCGCGGTGCAGGACGCGGTCCCCGCCACCAGCCCAGCGGCGAGCCCGCTGGCGAGCAGGGTGATGGCCTGCACGGTCAGCCGTGGAGCGCCAGGTCGTCCAGCGCTCCGCTCTTGGCCGCCTCGACGATCGAGCCGAACTGGTCGAGGCTCATCTCCACCCGCTGCCCGAAGTCGTCGGTGATCAGCACCTGACGCTCTTCCGGCGCCGAACGGTCGACGAACAACTCGGGGCAGCCACAGTTGCATTGGCCGCAGAATCGGGCGATCGACTGCATAAGGGCCCCCACTTCTCGACAGTCTCTAGAGGCAACTTAACGTCGCGAACCGGATGCGGCCAGTCACAGTTGTTTTACTCGCGTGACGGTTTAGGTTTTGCCGTGGTGGGTGGGTCAGCTCTTGAGCACTGATATCCGCTGGAAGTACTCGTCGTCGCTCATCTCGCCGCGCGCGTACCGCTCCGCGAGGATCCGCTCCGCGGACGTGGTCGCTCCGGCTTCGGTACGGTGCCGGCGACCTTTCTGCCAGGTCCGAACGGCCAGGGCGACGACGGCCACCCAGAACAGGCCCCAGAGAACCGGGATGATCGGCCAGAATCCAGCGCCCCAGCCCCAATGCGTCATTGTGTTCATACGTTGAGGATCGCCACCGTGCGGCCCCGGCGCATCGGACCGTGGGCTCGTCGTGCGCTCCACCCAGGGGAGTGTCCGGCCGCTTTTGTCGTACGCCCGCGGAGGTAGTCGGATGCCCAGCCGCAGGGGCCGGGCGACGCGTCAGGCTCTGGCCTCGATCAGGAAACGGGTGGAATGGGCGATGAACGGCCCGTCTTCCTGGATGCGTTCGTGCAGCTCGCGCAGCTCTTTCCGGTAGCGGTCGACCGAGAAGTCCGGCACGGTCCAGATCACCTTGCGCAGGAAATAGATCACCGCGCCGATGTCCCGGAACTCCATCCGCAACGACTCGGTCCGCAGATCGACCACGGTGAGCCCGGCCTGCACGGCCGCCGCCCTGGCCTTCTCGGGGTCGCGGCTGGAGCCGTCCTGCGGGCCCATGAAGAATTCGGTCAGCTCGGCGACGCTGCGTGCGCCCACCTGCTGGGAGAAGTAGGTGCCACCCGGCCTGAGTACGCGGGCGATCTCGGCCCACCAGGTGCGCACCGGGTGACGGCTGACGACGAGGTCGAAGGCCGCCGTGCGGAACGGCAGGCGGGGCAGCTCGTCGTCGGCCACCACCGCGGCGCCGCGGGCGCGCAGCCGCTTGGCGGCCAGGGCGAGGTTGGGCGGCCACGACTCGGTGGCGACGGTGACCGGCGGGAGCTTCGGGACCCCGGCCAGGATCTCGCCGCCGCCGGTCTCGATGTCGAGCGCGGCCTCGGCGGTGGCCATCCGGCCGGCCAGCCGGCGGGAGTATCCCCAGGAGGGGCGGGCCTCCGTCGCCCGGCCGTCGAGCCAGGAGAAGTCCCAGCCGTCCACGGAGACCGACTCGGCCTCTGCGACTAGGTCGTCGAACGTGCGGTGGTCCATCGTTCGAGCCTGCCAGTGGGGTGAGGCACGATCAACCCGATTTCGGCCGGTCGGTCGGTTGTCGGTGGGCCAGTCACCGGTCGGTCAGTTAGGCGGCCGGTCGGTCGGTCGGCCGGTCACCGGTGGTCGGTCGGTTGTCGGTCGTCGTGGGCAGGGCACCGGCCGGTCGGTTAGGCGGCCAGGCGGGCGCGGACCTCGGCGCGGTCGATGCCGAGCTGGTCGATCAGCTCGGCCACCGGATCGGGCCGTCCCTGCGCGAGCAGGGCCAGCAGCAGCTGGGCCGGCGCGGCGGTGTTCCTGACCTTGCGGGTGGTCGTCTTGATCGTCTGGTTGATCGCCGCCCGCGCGCTGGACGTCAGCGCGGTGCCCGGCACGGCCGGATGCTTGCGCGGCCGTGCCCGCGGTACATCGCCGACGTCGATCCCGAGCGCCCGCAGCGACGCCCGGTCGAGCTCTTCGAGTGCCGCCCGCGCCCGTTCCAGATCCACGCCGAGCGCTCGGGCGGGGGCCAGATCCGGCTGGCGCAGCAACCCGAGCAGCAGATGCTCGGTCCCCAGCCGCCGGTCGCCGCGCTGCCTGGCCTCTTCCAGCGCCGCGGTCACGACCACCGCGAACGGGCTCTTCTCCTTGCCGAACATGCCACTCCTAACCTGCCGTAATTAGCGTCACTTTCCGTACTTCGCGTGTACCGACTGCCGCGACATGCCGAGCGCGTCGCCGATCTGCTCCCACGTCCACCCCTGCTCCCTGGCCAGGGCCACGGAGACGGCTTCGACCTGCTCGGCCAGCCGGTGCAGGGCGCCGACCGCGCGCAGTCCCATGGCGGGGTCGTTCGACTTGATGCGTTCAGAGAGTTCTCCCATGTCCACGTCGTCAGGCTAGATTGACAGGCGAAGTTTGTCAATCTAGCCTGACAGGCATGGAAGAAGTAGTGATCATAGGAGCGGGCCCCACGGGGCTCATGCTGGCCTGCGAGCTGCGCCTGGCCGGTGTCCGTACGACCGTGCTGGAGAAGAGAGCCGAGCCTGGCGACCTCCCCAAGGCCAACGGCCTGGGCGGGCAGATCATCCAGCTGCTCGACCATCGGGGTCTGCTCGAACGGTTCAGCGCGGGCAGCCCGTTCGCCGGACGCGCGCCGGGCTTCCCGTTCGGCTCGGTGCCCTTGAAGTTCGCCGAACTGGGCGGCGAGTCCCCGTTACAGCTGCTGATGATCCAGCAGCCCCGTCTGGAGCGGCTGCTGCGGGAGCGCGCGGCCGAGCTCGGCGCCGAGATCAGCTGGGACCACCGGCTGAGGACGCTCGCCCAGGACGACGAAGGCGTGACGCTGGAGGGTGACGGCTTCCGGCTCCAGGCCCGCTACGTCGTCGGCTGCGACGGCGGCCACAGCCCGGTACGCGAGCAGGCGGGCATCGGCTTCCCCGGCACGACGGACGACGAGGTGCTGCGGCTCGGCCACTTCGCGGCGCCGGATGCGAGGATTTTCGACACACCACAGGTCAATGGCCTGCAGCAGGGCTGGAACCATACCCCGAACGGCCGCTTGCTGCTCACCTCGCTCCAGTCCGGCGTCCACATCGTCGGCGTACGCGAGAAGGGGACGGCGCCCGCCACGGCCGTCACACTGGCGGAGTTCGAGGCCGCGGTGCGCCGGGTCATCGGCGTCGACCTGCCGCTGGGCGAGCCCATCTGGCTGTCGAGCACCGTCTCGCAGGCCCGCGTCGCCGACCGCTATCGCGAGGGCCGGGTGTTCCTGGCGGGTGACGCCGCCCACCTGTTCCCCGCGGGCGGCTCGGCGCTGAACGTCGGCCTGATGGACACCGCCAACCTCGCCTGGAAGCTGGCCGCCCACCTGCACGGCCAGGCCCCGCCCGGCCTGCTCGACACGTACGAGTCGGAACGCCGCCCGGTGGCCGTCCACACCCTGCGCCACACCCGCGCCCAGGCGGTCCTGGAACGCCTCACCGGCGAGGACGGCGCGGCCCTGCGCGACCTCCTCGCGGAACTGTTCGCCTTCGACCAGCCCTTGAGTCGTCTCGGCGAGATGCTCCAGGGCTCCGACATCCGGTACGGGACCCTGCCCCAGGGCTCCGACATCCGGTACGGCGCCGCGCCCCACCCACTGACCGGCCGATTCGCCCCCGACCTGGCACTGACCACCACGGAAGGGCCGACCCGGGTGGCGGAGCTCATGCGCCCGGCCGGCTGGGTACTGCTCAACCTGGGCCCTTCGGAGCTGGGCGACCTGGTCGGCGACGACCGCCTCCACGTCGTCGCCGCGCACTGCCCGGACCCGCCCGCCGACGTCCTGCTGATCCGCCCCGACGGCTACGTGGCCTGGGCGGGCACGGACGGCCTGCCCGAGGCGATGACCACCTGGCTCACCCCCCAACCGGCGTAACGAGCATCAGCAGGCGTAAACAAGGGTCGTCAACGGGCGATGGCCATGCCGAAGGGCACCGGCCCGAGCGCGCGGACGAGGTCGCCGACCATCAGCATGAACGCCTCCGGCACCCGCGCCGTCTCCACACCACCGAGATCGATGATCCACTCAGCCGCCCACCCCAGGTCGGCCAGCAGACCACCGACGGCCTTCTTGGCGTCGGCGTCGTTCCCGGACAGAAAGGCAGTGGGCGGGATGGACAGCCGAGCCGGTTGAGCCATGATCGATTCGTGCACGGTGTTGAGTGTCTTCACCACACGTACATCCGGCAATGCCCGCTGAATCTCCTCGGCGAGGCTGCTACCCGGATACAGCAGCGCCGACGCGAAGCCGTGCGCGTCGGATTCGGTGGCGTTGGCGACGTCGACCAGCACCTTGCCCGCCAGTTCCACCGCGAGGCCGGTGAGCACTTCCACCGACACGGGGCCGGGCATGGCATTGATCACCACCTCCGCCGAACCCGCCGCCTCACGCAGGCCGATGACGGGAAAGACGGCGTCCTCGCGCGGGGCACGAGAGCCCACGACGAGCTCGTGCCCCGCGCCGCGCAGCCTGCCGGTGAGGGCTCGGGCCACAGCGCCCGAGCCGAGAATAGCGATCGTCGTCATGCTCTCTTCACTCCTTGATCAGGCAGGATGAGCCCTGCTCACGAGCGAAGTTAGGCGGTGCTACGGTCGAACGGCAGTACGCACTTCAAGGTGACCAACCCACGTGAGGGGATGCCATGACCACTCGCACCGCCGCCCAGCGGCGCGCCGAGAGCCGGCTCTCCTACCAGGCCCGCTTCACCGCCTGCCCGGCAAACCGGCTGATCGAGCGCATCGGTGACAAGTGGGTGGCCGTCCTGCTCAACGAGCTGGCCGACGGCCCGCGCCGCTTCGGCGACCTGGCTCGCGCGATCGCGGGCGCCAGCCAGAAAATGCTCACGGAGACGCTGCGTCACCTCGAACGCGACGGCCTGATCTCGCGTACGGTCACTCCGGCGGTGCCGGTACGCGTCGACTACGCCCTCACCGACCTGGGCCGGAGCCTCCTGCCCGTCATGGCGGTCATGAAGCAGTGGGCCGAGCAGAACATCGACCGGATCGACAGCGCCCGCGAAGAGTACGACGCCCGCGACCGCTGAAACCCCTCCAAGCAAGGCCTTCGCCAGAGGGGCGCTTCGTGCTCAAGAACTCAGACTGTCTCCAGTGGGGGCCGCGGCCCCCACACCCCGCCCAACTGCATCGCCTTCGCCAATGGGGCGCTTCGCGCCGATCAACCTCAGACTGTGTCTATTGGGGCTCCGCCCCAAACCCCGAAACGAGGGGCTGCCGCCCCTCGAACTCCCCGACCTCTTGGCCTGCCTGGAGTGGCTACTTCGATGACCTGAGCCGAGGACAGGGAGCGGAGCATGACTGCCTCTCCTCCTTGCCCCAGCGTTGACCGGCGCACTCCCAGCACCATCGGGTGCGCGGGGCGGAGGGAGCCGGGCAACATGGGGCGGTTGGAGCTCCGGGGAAGCGGGCTCAAATATCTCGACCTCACGTAGCAGCGCCAACACCCGCAACATCACGCTCGCCGCCACCATGGGGCTTTCTCACTATGCTCGGCTCCATGATTATTTGGCTGAACGGCACATTTGGCGCAGGCAAGACAAGTGCTGCGAATGACCTCATATCGCTCATCCCTGAAGCTCGGTACTTTGACCCTGAGCAGGTTGGCTACCTGCTGCAAACCGTCTCAGACCTCCCCAGTCTCGGTGACTTCCAGCACTGGAGGCCGTGGCGCGGTCTTGTCGTTGAGACGGCCGCACAACTGCTCGACTATGTCGGCGGTGTACTCGTCATGCCGCAGACCGTCCTCGTCGAGCGGTATTGGCAGGAGATTCACACGGGTCTCCAGAGAGCAAGCATCCCTGTCCATCACTTTGTACTCCACGCGGACGAGGGCACACTCACCCGTCGAATCGAAGCGGATACCCCAGAGATCAGAAAGTGGCGCCTGGATCACCTTCCGGAATACCGCGACGCTCTGCCTTGGCTTGGCCGTGAAGGGAAAATCATCGACACGACCGAGATTCCGCCATTCCAGGTGGCCAAGACCATCGCCGCCTGCGTTGGCGGCTCGCCGCTGGAATGAGTTATCGGACGGCGGTGAAGCCGTCGAACAGGTGCAGCGAGACGGCCCGATACGTGACATGACCGTCATCAGCCGTCGGTAGCTTGATCGAATATGTGTCCCCGGAGCGCATGTGACGTCGACCAGGACAGCGGGCCTTTCCCGGGACGCAGGTTCCCACGAAGAGATGGAAGGCATGATGCGCTGGCTCTGGTTACCGATCCTCCTCGTCCTGAGCGGATGCTCGATCACGGTGTCCTTCTGGTCGCTGCCCACCGCTTCCCCGCCGCACGCGGGTGACGTCGTGATCCCGCCGGAGATCGTCAGTGAGAAGCAGAGCGTGGTACGCGTCTCGGGACCGGCGCCGTCGTGTGGCAAGAAGATCGAGGGGACCGGTTTCGTATACGCCCCGCAGCGGGTGGTCACGGCGGCTCATGTGGTGGCCGGCGTCGTCGAGTCCCTCGTGGTCACCGCCGATGAGGGTGAGGGATATCAAGCCCGTGTCGTTGCCTTTGATCCGGATATTGATGTCGCGGTTTTTTACGTACCAGATCTTTCCGCACCTGCGCTCCACATCGCTGAAACGCTCTCCGAGGCGCCGCTCGGCGATGCCTACCTGCTCGGCTATCGGAAAGACACAGAGCATGCGGTGGTAGAGCCGATCAGGGTCGACCGTCGTATTGAGGCAGAGAGCATGGATATTTACCACAAACACCAGGTCACGCGGACCGTTCTCACATTGTCCGCGGACATGCGCTCAGGCATGATCGGCGCGCCGCTGGTTCTTCCCGGGGCCACAGTCTCCGGGATGACTTTCGCCGCGGCGGTGGATCATCCGGACCGCGGCTTCGCGCTAGCCGCTAAGGAACTCCTGCCTATCACCGACGCCGCGAGTGATGCCACGAGGCGGGTCTCGACCCAGCAGTGCGATGTGGACCGTCCAACATCCGCCTCGTCCGCGTGAACCTCGGTTCGGGGACGGGGCTCGGTCTCACGGCATGAGAACGCTGCAAGAAGATCGGCGAGCCGCCGAAGGTCTCCAGCGACCAGATGCTTTCTAGCGCCTGGGGCACATACCTGAGCGGTGAACGCCGTGTGGTCTGGGCCGACTTGCCGTGCCCGGCTGCCCGGCCATCTCTGGCCCGTGATCACTAACCACAAGCCCGTGACCAGCCGAGCGCCGTTCAACGGCCTTCCCCCTGCGGCTGGTCACGCGCCCGCATCGTCGGCCAAGCCGTTGGTCACGGCCGCAGCCAGGACAGCTCTACAGTGCCTGTTCGGGTTTGGAGTTCTCCTGCGAAGTTGCCTCGGCGCCCGACGGCGGTGTGCGGAGTTGGCCGTCTCGCGTCCGCCTGTCGGGGGCGCGCAGGACGATCCGCAGCACCTGGACAGCGCGGTTCTGGCGCTTGGCCGACGGGGCCCACAGGGCGGTCAGGCCTGCTGCGACGACGATGATCGCCAAGGCGAGTGGCAGTACCGAGGCGCTTAAGCCCACTGCCTTGAAGAAGTCGAGCACTGACGGCCTCCTGGCAGCGCGAAGCTTGCCAGAGGTCTCTCCCGCCCGGTTCAGGGACGGACCAACAGCCCCGGGGGCCCATGGAGCGGGGCTGCACCGTAAATGACGAGGCTGCTGCGAAGGGATACTCCCCCTGTACTGCGAAGCGTAAAGCCGGGCGAACTCGCCGTCTGTATGCGAGGGATAAGGCTTGATGAACTCCTTCCCGAAGCCCCGTCGACGTGCGGTGGGAGTGGTGGGACATCCGGCACTGGGCGGGCCGTAGGGGACTGATGGGAAGAAGAAGTGGGCGTACGGCGAAGGGTGGGTGAAAGCAACGATCACCATCCGGAAGGCACACTCATGACGGAGACGGGCACGTGACCGCCGACGTGGGCGAGCAGGTGACCGACGCCGACCTCGTCGCCGGTTACCGGCGGGATCCCGAGCTGTTCACCGCCGTGCATGACCGCTATTTCCGCGACATCTACCTGTACGTTGCGGGCCGCCTGGACACGCAGGTGGCCGAGGACATCGCGGCGGAGACGTTCCTGCTGGCGTTCGATCGGCGCGATCGTTTCGATCCGGGGCAGGGGGGATTACGGCCTTGGCTGTTCGGGTTCGCCACGAACCTGGTGGCCAGGCATCGCCGTAAGGAGGCCCGCCACTACAAGGCGCTGGCCCGGCTGGACCCCGCGCCGGTCGTGGAAGGGCACGAGAACCGGGTCCTCACCTCAGTATCCGCCCAGCGCGTGCAGCCGCAACTGGCCATGGCGCTCGCCTCGCTGAACGCCGGCGAGCGTGACGTGCTGCTGCTCCTGGCACTGGGAGAGCTGAGCTACGACGAGATCGCCCAGGCGCTCGGCATCTCCATCGGCACGGTGGGTTCGCGGCTCAGCCGGGCCCGCGCCAAGATCCACGCTCGGATCGACAGCACCCTCATAGACAGCGCACTCAGAGGCAAGGAGACCCCATGAACGACCTGGAAGAGGTGGCCAGTCTGCTGGCCAAGCCGGAGCCGTCCGAGAAGGTGGTCGCGCGTAGCCGGAGCAGGCTCCAGCACAGGACGCTGGGCCACAGGACGCTGGGCCAGAGGATGCGGAGCCGGGGGCGCGTCAGGTGGTTCGTGCCGGGTGTGGCGCTGGTCGCCGCCGGGGCGGCCGCCGCGGTCGTGATCGCTACGGGGGCGGTCACGAACGCGGGCGCTCCGGCGCATGTGATCGCCGCGGCTCCGGTCTCGGGCAAGGAGGTCCTGCTCATGGCGGCCGTCAGCGCGGAACGTACGCCGCAAAGCTCCGGGACCTACTGGCACGTCACCGCCAAGTGGTCGAACAGCGAGATTCCCCCTATGGAGAGCTGGACCTCGCGCGACGGCAAGCGCTGGACGAGGAACGAGCCGGGCGACACTCCGGACACCGTCGTACCAGACTCGATCTCGCTCAGGCTCAAGGGAGCCGACGTGAGCTTCGACGACCTCGAGAAGCTGCCGACGGACCCGGAGGCCCTGAAGGCGTGGATCGTCCAGCGCAAAGGCGACCCGGATGACATGTCCACGTCCGAGGCCCAGGGCGACCCCACACTCAGCCTGCTCGCGCTGATCACGGAGCTGCCCACGCCTGCGGAGGTCCGTTCCGCGGCGTTCCAGGCGCTCGCCGCGACGCCGGGAGTCGAGAACACGGGCGCGGTCGAAGGCGGTCAGGCCTTGCGGATTCCCGACCCTGACGACCCGGATAACTGGATCCAGATGGTCGTCGATCCCGAGACCGCCCGGGTCGTCCGCGCCAACCTCTTCCTCGCCGGTAACGGAAACTCGGGGCACACCGACGGATACATCTCCGTGACCACCGATTGGACGGACGAGCTCCCCGCGACGCCGAAGGACCGCCCGTGACCAAGGGCAAGGCGATGCCTGATGCCTGATGCCTGGTGACGGTGAGACCCGTCGCCAGGCACCAGCCCAGATCCCGGTTCCGCAGCCGGATCAGGCGATTTGGGTCGTTCAGCTCAGGTCGAGGTGGGCGAGTTCGGTGCGGGTGGTGACGCCGAGCTTGGGGAAGGCGCGGTACAGGTGGTGGCTGACGGTCTTCGGGCTGAGGAAGAGCTGGGCGGCGATCTCCCGGTTGGTGATCCCCGTGGCGGCGAGGCGTACCACCTGCTGCTCCTGGGGTGAGAGCAGGGCGGCCAGATCGGGGCTGCCCTGGGCCACGTTCTCGCCCGCCGCGCGCAGCTCGGCGCGGGCCCGCTCAGCCCAGGGGCGGGCGCCGACGCGCTCGAAGGTCTCCAGCGCCGCGCGCAGGCGGGCCCGGGACTCGTGCCTGCGGCGGTTGCGGCGCAGCCACTCGCCGTGGAGCAGGTCGGTGCGGGCCCGCTCGTAGGGGCGGTTCGCCTCGGCGTGCGAGCGCGCGGCCTGCTCCCAGTGCCGTTCCGCCTCGTGGTCGTCGTGGGCGAGGAGGGCACGGCAGCGGTGCAGCACGGCCTCCGCCCACGGATGACCGGCGGCCGCGGTCCAGGTGGCGAAGCGGGCGAGCGGTTGCTCCGCGCGGGCGGGCAGGCCCAGTCGCACGGCGGCCTCGATCTGGTCGGGAGCGAAGTAGATCGGCATGATCTGGTGCCGGAGCGGCCCGCGGGCGGCGGCGTCGAAGCGTTCCAGCGCCGCCTCGAAGCGGCCCTGGCCGAGGTCCAGCAGGCCGAGCGCCCATTCGGCCCAGCCGACGATGGTCGCCACCGGATGGGCGGCGACGTGCGCGATCGTCCGCTCGGCGAGCTCGCGGCACTCCTGTTCGCGGCCCTGGACGGCGCTCGCCATGGCCATGACGCTCTCGAAGTGCGCGACGCGGTGCGTGTGGCCGATGTCGACGGCGAGCCGACGGCCCTCCGTCGCGGTCGTGACGGCGTCGCGGAAGCGCCCGAGGTACAACTGGTGGATCGCCAGCACAGCCTGGGCGAGCGGCAGCAGCCCGATCAGGCCGACGGACCGGCATTCCTCGATCGCCGACTGGGCGATAGCCTCCCCGTTGTCGAAGTCCCCCGAGATCCCGGCCAGCGAGCAGAGGCTGATTCTCAGGGCCGTCATGCCGGCGGGGATCGCCACGGCCACGGCGATGAGCTCACGGAACGGCGGTAGCGCCCGGTCCAGGTCGCCGGCCAGGAAGTCGGCCATGGCGCGGGCCGCCCGGACGAAGCCGTCCAGCCCGTCCTCCGGCGACAACGGCAGCTCGGCGAGCCGCGCCGCGGACTCGGCGACGGCCGCCGGATCGCTGAGGTACCACGCGTTGCGCACGGCGTCGAGCAGGATCAGCGCCGCGGCCTTGCGATCCAGGACGGAGATGGAGGCGGCGCCGTCGAGCAGGATCCGATGGGCGTCGTGCACGGCTCCCCGGTCGAAGGCGATCCGGCCGCGCAGCCCCGCCAGCCGCGCGACGGTCAGCGGGTCGTCGTCGAGCCGCCGCGCCTGGTCGGCCAGGCCCTGCGCGTGCTCCAGGACGCCGGCGTCCGCGGCGGCCTCGGCTGCCAGGGCCAGCCGCCGGGCCCGCTCGGCCAGGCCGGGGGTGAGCCGCGCCGCCCGTTCCAGGGCCGCGGCGGCCGCGGCGTGGCCGGCGCGCTCGCGGGCGCGGCCCGCCGCCTGCTCCAGCGCGGCGGCGATCGGCTCGTCGCGGCCCGTCGCGGCGGCGGCCAGGTGCCAGGCGCGGCGGTCGGCGTCCTGCTCGTCGTCGAGCACGCCGGCGAGGGCGCGGTGCACGGCCAGGCGTTCGTCGTAGACCGCCCGCCGCGCCGCCGCAGTGCGCATGAGCGGGTGGCCGAAGGAGATCCGCCCGTCGGCGGTGGACAGGAAACCGGCGTGTTCGGCCGGGCCCAGGGCACTGCCGTCGACCCCCAGCCGGCCGGCCGCGCGCAGCACGACGTCGAGGTCCCGGGCGTCGTCGAGGGCCGCGACCAGCAGCATCGTCTGGGTGCCCGGCGGCAGGACGGCGATGCGCGCCTCGTAGGCCTCCTGGATCCGGCGCGGCAGCGGCAGCGGTTCCTGCGCGTGCCGCAGCGCCTCGGGGGCCCGGGGCAGCTCGATCAGGGCGAGCGGGTTCCCGCCGCTCGCGGCGAGGATCCTTTCCCGCACCGACGGGCCCAGCCCGGGCGTGCGCTCGTGCAGCAGCTCGCCGGCGGCCTGCCGGTCGAGTCCTTCGAGCCGCAGTTCGGGGACCCCGGGCGCGTGGAAGCCGTCCCTGGCGGCGAACAGCAGGGCGATCCCCTCGGAGTGCAGCCGCCGGGCCGCGAACAGCAGCGCCTCGGCCGACGATCGGTCCATCCACTGGGCGTCGTCGACCAGGCAGAGCAGCGGGCCGTCCTCGGCCAGTTCGGTGAGCAGTGACAAGGCGGCCAGGCCGATGAGGAAGCGGTCCTCAGGGGCGTCCCCGCGGGCGGTGGCCAGGCCGAACGCGCCCTCCAGCGCCCGGGCCTGCGGCGCCGGCAGCCGGCCGATCCGGTCGAGGGCCGGGCGGAGCAGCAGGTGGAGCGCCGCGAAGGGCAGCTCGGCCTCGGTCTCGATGCCGGTGCCGCGCAGCGGTCGCAGGCCCTCCGGCGACCGGGCCGCGTGGTCGAGGAGCGCGGACTTGCCGATGCCGGGCTCGCCCCTGAGTATCAGGCTTGCGCTCCGGCCGTCCCTGGCCCGTGCGAGCAGCGCCTCGATCTCCGCCAGTTCTCGTTCCCGCCCTCGCAGCACGATCAGAATGTACCGTCACTCGCCAGACGGGCATCAGTCGTATCACCCGACAATCGTCCGATACCGGCCGGACGCCTCCGGTCCCTAGCGTCGTACCGCAAGCGCGATCCGCGCGCAGACGTAAGGGGAAACATGTGGACTTCCTTATCTTTCTGATCTTGTTCGTCGTGCTGTGCGGGTGGCTCGACCACTGGGCCACCCGCGCCGCCGAGCCCGTCGCCAAGGAAGGACGCTAGATGTTCATCGGACACTTCGGCCTGGCCGCTGCGGTCAAGGCCCGCGAACCGCGCGTCCCGCTGTGGTCGCTCATGCTCGCCACGCAGTTCCTCGACGTCGTCTTCGTGGCCCTGTACCTGGCGGGCGGGATCGAGTCCTTCAAGGCCGTCGCCCCCGGAACCTACGGCGAAGCGCTGATCAACGCGCAGTACACCCACTCGCTGCTGGGCGCCTTACTGCTATCGGCGCTGTACGGCGGCCTCGGCGCCCGGCGGTGGGGCCGCAGGACCGGTTGGTTGCTGGGCGCGATGGTGTTCAGCCACTGGCTGCTCGACCTGCTGGTCCACCGCGCCGACCTGCCGCTGCTGCCCGGCAACGCCGGCGGCCTGCCCCTGCTCGGCCTCGGACTGTGGCAGGTCCCCTGGGCCACGGCCGTCATCGAAGGGATCCTCCTGGTGGTCGGCGCCGTCCTGTACTTCCGCTCGGTACGGCAGCGCGCACCCGTCACCTGGCGCGCGATGGTCTCCGGCGGCGTGATGGCGGCGCTGTTGGTCCTGGGCCTCGCCGTCGATGTCCTCAGCTGAGACCGCCCATGTCCTCTTTCGCGAAGGGTGCTGACATGTTCGTTGACGTGCCGGACGGGCGACTGGCCTACGATTCCGCCGGCGAGGGGCCACTGGTGGTGTGTGTGCCCGGCCTCGGAGACATCCGGGAGGTCTACCGGTTCCTGCGTCCCGCGCTGGTGGAAGCGGGGTACCGGGTGGTGACCATGGACCTGCGCGGCCACGGGGAGTCGTCAGCGGGGTGGGACGACTACTCGCAGTCCGCCGTGGGCGGCGACATCGTGGCCCTTCTGGAGGAACTGGACGCGCCCGGCGCCGTCCTGCTCGGCAACTCCTACGCCGGAGGCGGCATCGTCCGCGCCGCCGCCGAGGCTCCCGAGCGGGTGGCCGGCATCGTCCCCATCGACGGGTTCATCAGAGCCATCCCGCTCAACGTCGCCGTCCGAGCGCTCGTCCGGGTCATCGGCTCCTCCCCCTGGTTGTGGAAGATCTACTACGGCATGGCGCACCCCACCGCCAAGCCCACTGACCTGGACGGGCACCGCGCCAAGCTGGTGGCCATGCTGCGCGACCCGCGGCGGCACGAGGCGATGCGCCGCATGCTCTTCGACCGGGCGCCGGACGCCGAGCAGGTCCTCCCGCATGTCCGCTGCCCGGCCCTGGTCCTCATGGGCGTCAAGGATCCCGACTTCCCCGACCCGGCGGCGGAGGCGCGGACTCAGGCGTCACTGCTGCGGGGGCAGGCCGTGTTGATCGACGGCGCGGGCCACTACCCCATGTCGGAGTTCCCCGAGCGCACGGCCGAAGCGCTGCTGCCGTTCCTCAAGAACGTCTTCTGACCTCATCGGGCTGCCAGTAGTTCGGTGAACGGCCGATTCCGCGCTGATCCAGGCAACAGCCTTCAGGCGGTGCCCACGATGCGGTTCTCCCAGGCCCAGGCGACGACCTCGACTCGGTTGCGCATCTGGAGTTTGGCCTGGATGGCGGTGACGTGACCTTTGACCGTGCTCACCGAGATGAACAGCTCGGTGGCGATCTCCTGGTTGGTACGGCCCGCGGCCATGGCCCGGACGACTTCGGTCTCTCGTTGGGACAGCGGCGCGGCGGCTCCGCCAGTGGCCGGCCCTCCGGAAGCGGTGAGGTGGCGCAGGAGCCGTAGCGTGATCGACGGGGAGATCAACGCGTCTCCGGCGTGCGCGGCCCGGACGGCCTCGACGAGCAGGGCGGGCCCGGCGTCTTTCAGGATGAAGCCGGCCGCTCCGCCGCGTAGCGCGCCGTAGACGTACTCGTCCAGGTCGAAGGTGGTGACCACGATCACCCGCAGCGGGTCGGGGACGCGAGGGCCGGCCAGCTCGCGGGTGACCTCGATGCCGTCCAGGCGGGGCATCTGGATGTCCACCAGGCACACGTCCGGGCGCAGCCTCCGGGCCAGGGCGACCGCCTCGGCGCCGTCGGCGGCCTCGCCGACCACGCTGATGTCGGGCTGGTCTTCCAGGATGATGCGCAGGCTGGCGCGGATCATCGCCTGGTCGTCGGCCAGCAGGACCCGAATGGTCATCGGCGCCCGCTCACGGAAGCGGCTGTGGCGATGGGCAGGGTGGCGAGTACGGACCAGCCGGCTCCGCGGCGCGGGCCGACGCTGAGCGTGCCGCCGAGAGCCTCGACGCGTTCGCGCATCCCGATCAGGCCGTACCCGCCCCGGTGAGGGTAGGGGGTCACGCCCGGCGGGGCGTCGTCGACGACCTGCACCCTGACGGCGTCCTGGTCTCGGGCGACGGTGACGGTGACTGTGACGTGGCGGGCGTTCGGGGCGTGGCGGGAGATGTTGGTCAGCGACTCCTGTACGACCCGGTAGAGGGTACGGGCCACTTCGGGCGGACACCCCGACTCCCCGTCAGGCAAGCTCAAGCGCACCACAAGCCCGTGGCCGTCGAACCGTTTGACGAGCTCGCCGAGCTGTTCGGCGGAGTGCGTTTTGTCGTTGTCGTTGCTGTTCTCGGTGGCGTCGCGCAGCAGGCCGACCACGCGGCGGGTCGCGGCCAGCGCGTCGGATCCGGCGGCCTCGATGTCGGCCAGGGAGCCTTCCGCCGTGTGCGGCTGCTTGCGGGCCAGGAGCTGGCCGGCCTGGGCCTGGAGCACGATGGAGGTGATGTGGTGGGCGACGACGTCGTGCAGCTCGCGGGCCAGCTCCAGACGCTCGTTGCGACGTACCCGCTCGGCCATGGCCCGGCGCCGGGCGGCCAGCAGCCGCGGCCCCAGCCCGGCCACCAGCGCGGCCAGCCACGCCGCGCCGTTCAGCACCGCCACCACCGAGCCGGTGGAGAAGACGAACGCGGCCAGCAGCCCACCGGCGACCACCGCGCCCCCGCCGGCCGCGACGGCGCCCGCCCGCCAGGCCGGCAGCACTCTGACCGCGGACCCGACCAGCACCGACAGGCCCAACGCCATAGCGGGCCCCGGCTCACTCGGCAGCCCGGCCAGCCGGGCGACCACGAGGGCGACCGCCGCGACGGCCAGGCCCGCGATGGCCGCCCACAACCGGCCGCGTCGGCGCACCAGAGCCAGCCCGCATACCACCGCCGCCGCCACGCAGCCGAACTGCCAGTAGGCGCCACCCCAACTGTCGGCGAGCCGGTACGCCTGGAAGGCGAGCGCCGCCGCGAACCCGACGCCGAGCCCGGCATCGACCGCGAACCCGACCCACCCGCTCAGCGATCCCCGACCCTTCACACCGCTCAGGCTAGGAGATGACTGCCCCGCACCGAACCAGCCGAAAGTACCGTCGAGCACCGCGTAACCCTGCTTTCGCTCGATGCCCGGCACCGGACCGGGCCCGCAGGATGAGCCTCATGCCACATCAAGATCCCTATCCGACGCCGAAGGCCACGGACCCGACCGAGCCTGAGCGCCGCCGTGCACCTGCTGGCGGGCGCCCGGCTCAATCCGGCGGCCGGGCGATGACCTCCTCCAGCCGCCCACGCATCGGCGCGCTCGACGTAATCCGCGGATTCGCGCTGTGCGGGATCCTGCTGGCCAACGTCCAGCCGATTGCCAGCCTCGGCGGCCCGGTCGTGACCCATGGGTCGCCGACAGCGGGGGATGTGTGGATGGGGCTGCTCGTCGAGCAGCGCTTCTTCCCGATCTTCTCCCTGCTGTTCGGCGTCGGCTTCTCGCTGTTGCTGGAGTCGTCCGCGGGCCGTACCGCTCACCCGCGGGTGCTCCTGCTGCGCCGGCTGCTGGTGCTGCTCGCGCTCGGTCTGGTGCACCACTTCCTGCTGTGGCAGGGCGACATCCTGGCCATCTACGCCATCGTCGGCCTGGTGATACTGCTGCCCTCGACCTGGCTGCCCCGATGGGCCGTAGCCGGCCTGTCCGCCGCGCTCCTCGCGATCTCGCCGATCCTCGGAAGCGGCTTCTTCGGCCTGGTCCCCGGGCTGTTCCTGCTGGGCTCGACACTGACCCGGTACGGGGTGATCGAGCGGATCGAGCGGTCCACCCGAGTGCCGATCGTTTTGGGCTCGGCCCTGGCTGCGCTGGCGGCACCCGTCCTGTGGTGGCAGGTCGGGCTGCGGTCCGACGACCCCGGCTTCGGCCTCGCGATGGGCGTGGGTGGGCTGCTGGTCGCCGGTTTCTACATCTGCGCTCTGCTGGTCCTGCTCCGGACGCCGCTCCGCCCGGCGCTGCAGGCCATCTACGCGCCGCTGGGCCGGATGGCGCTGACCAACTATCTGACCGCCACGATCCTCGTCCTCGCTGCCCAACGTGTCATCGGTGGCTCGCCGGACAACTGGTCCTTGACGATGGTGGTCGGGATCGCCGCTGCCATTCTCTGCACTCAGTGGGTGTGGTCTACTCTCTGGCTGCGCCGATACCGCTTCGGGCCCCTCGAGTGGCTCTGGCGCTGGGCCACCTGGGGCCACCGCCCACTCCTACGCCACACTCCCTGAGGGGGTCCTAGAAGTGGGTGGCGATACATCATCATGAGGGCATTCTGTCCTCTCACCCGGCCGAACGCCTCACTCCTTGATCCAGTCCGGCAAGGGCTGCCCAGTCAGGGTTTCGAACGTCTCGCTGACCTCTTGCGGGCCGGCTCGGTACACCTCATGGAGAACCTCGGCGGCGGCTCCCACAAGATCGCGTGCGTACTCCGGAAGTTCCAGGCCGATGGCCAGCGCTTCAACCAGGGGAACGACGGCTTCACCGTGCCGCTGCGCCTGGCTCAACGTCCGTCCTTGGACAGCGAGACTGCGCACATAGTTGGGCAGGTAGGCGTCGGGATTGTGTTCGGCCAGTTCGCCATACAGGTCGACGGCTTGCTCGGAGACGGGTACGGCTTCGGCTATCCGCCCGACCTCCGCCAGCAGGGCGGCGTGGTTGTTCAACGAGCCCGCCAGGTTGGGCAGGTAGGCGTCGCGGTTGAGTTCGGCCAGTTCGCCATACAGCTCGACGGCTTGCTCGGAGACGGGCACGGCTTCGGCTCGCCGCCCCACCTCCGCCAACCGCACAGCGTGATTGCTCAGCGACATGGCCAGGTCGGGCAGGTAGGCGTCGCGGTTGAGTTCAGCCAGCTCGCGGCGCAGCTCGACGGCCTGCTCGGAGACGGGCACGGCTTCGGCTATCCGCCCGACCTCCGCCAACCGGTTGGCGTAATTGCTCAGCGACGTGGCCAGATTGGGCAGGTAGGCGTCGCGGTTGAGTTCAGCCAGCTCGCCATACAGCTCGATGGCTTGCTCGGAGATGGGCACGGCTTCGGCTACCCGCCCCACCTCCGCCAACTGAACAGCGTGGTTGTTCAACGAGGCCGCCAGGTCGGGCAGGTAGGCGTCGCGGTTGAGTTCGGCCAGTTCGCGGCGGAGTTCGACGGCTTGCTCGGAGATGGGCACGGCTTCGGCTATCCGCCCGACCTCCGCCAACCGGTTGGCGTGATTGCTCAGCGACATGGCCAGGTCGGGCAGGTAGGCATCGCGCTTGTGTTCGGCCAGTTCGCCATGCAGCTCGACGGCCTGCTCGGCGATGGGCACGGCTTCGGCTACCCGCCCCACCTCCGCCAGCAGGGCGGCGTGGTTGCTCAGCGACGTGGCCAGGTTGGACAGGTAGGTGTCGCGGTTGTGTTCGGCCAGTTCGCCATGCAGCTCGATGGCCTGCTCGGAGACGGGCACGGCTTCGGCTCGCCGCCCCACCTCCGCCAACCGCACAGCGTGATTGCTCAGCGACATGGCCAGGTCGGGCAAGTAGGCGTCACGATTCAACTCGGCCAGCTCGCGGCGCAGCTCGACTGCCTGCTCAGAGATGGGCACGGCTTCGGCTCGCCGCCCCACCGCCGCCAATCCAACAGCGTGATTGCTCAGCGACATGGCCAGATTGGGCAGGTAGGCGTCACGATTCGACTCGGCCAGCTCGCCATACAGCTTGAGTGCCCGCTGGCCGGCTTCCAGGGCGGGCTGGTGCTGGCCCGCGTTGCCCAGGCGATTGGCATGGTTGAGATGAAGCGCTGCTTTTCGCGCGGGGTCGGTGGTGGCCGTCAGGCGATGGTCGGTCAGGCGGGTGGACAGGGCGGCGATTCCGAGATCGAGGTCGATGTGCCGACCGGGTGGCAGCAAGGCCTCGACGGCTTCCAGGAGGGCCAGGTCGATATCGGGCAAGTCGGCCAGGGCGGCGAGAGCGGCGCTGCCGGCGTACAGCATGTGCTCGGGGTGGGCGGTAAGCAGGGGGTACAGCTGCCTGCTGGCCACGTGCGGCCAGCGGCGGGCGGTCTCGATCAGTACTGTCAGCGCGGCGCGAGTCCACGGAGGCGGCTGTTCCTCGCCAGAAGCCGGGGTGAGGAGCGGGAGGAGCGCGGTGCCTGCCCAGGCGTCCACGGCGCTCGTATCGCACCCGGCAGCGGTGTTGCCGGGAATGGACAGAGCGAGGAAGTCCTCACCGAGCCGGTCGGGATACAGCGGCTCCAGTACGGTGGCCGGATCGTCAGCCGGGTAGCAGCGCTGGTGGTCGGCCAGGACCTGGGCAGCGTTCTCCGGCAGAGTGGCGATCTGAGCCCGCTCCAGCACCGCGATCCCGGTGAGGTGCGGGAGCGGCCCGGTCAAGGTGGCTGCCCACACCGCGCGCCCCATGGTCGGCGGCGGTGTGGGCAACGGATCGTCGTGACGGCTGTGCCAGGCCTGCCAGTGCGCGCGTTCGCGGCGCAGCAGGTAGGCCGAGATCCGTTCCGAATCGACCGGCGCCGTGGTGCCACGATGGTGCGCGTCGACGGCGGCCAGCGCGGCCATGTGCACCGACAGCACCTGCGCGAACCGCACGTCACCCAGCCGCGCAGGAGGATCGATGGCCTGGCATCCCGCCACCTCCAATGCGGCGGCGAAACGGTCCCGAGCAGCGGTGAACAGCTCATGCCGGTCAACCTCACCACCCAGCGGCTGCAACGGCACCTGCTCAGCGGGTAGATCCAGGTCGGCATCCAGCCATTCTTGAAGTCCCTGCCACCACCACCCGGCCGAGCGGGCCAGCAACAACACCCGCACCGTCGGCCCACCCGGCATTCTCACCGCCAGCGTGCGCAGATCGCTGAGCAGCGCCTGCAGGTGCGTGAACGCCCACCGGTCGGCGTAGTCCACCACCACCAAAACCCTCGCCGCACCCGCCGGCATGCTCAGTCGGGACGGCACGGCTGAGCTCGGCAGCGCCTCGCGCGCCTGCCACACCTGCCAGCCCTGCTCCCCGCTGGAGTGCTCACCGGCCAGGAAGGCGGCCAGCCGGGTCTTGCCCTGCCCGCCCGGCCCGTGCACCAGCCGCACCGACATCGAGCCCTCCGGGCCTTGCATCCAGTCCGCCAGCTCCCGTCGCAGGGATTCGCGGCCGATGAACGGCACCACCTCATACCGGGCCAGCAACAAGCGAGACGGCTGCGCCCGCGCCTGCTCTGCCCCTGGCCAGCTCCGCGACGGAGGGAACGGCTCCACCCGATACACCGGCCTGCTCAACGTGATCGTCACGCTGCCGGCCACCCCGTGGACCTGGATCACATCGCCCAGCACCAGGCTGTCGGTCACTGACTGGGAGACCGCCTTGCCCTCGTGGCCGGATCGGCCCCTGGAGCCGATCATCGGTCGATCTCGGCGTCGCCGCCGACGCCATCGACCTGTACCACCTCGCCACCGATCCGCGTCCGGGTCACCGTCTGCCCGGTCTCCGGCGCTGGCGACACCGGCTCGGATGCCTCGGCCGCAGGCTGTTGCGGAGCAGGAGCGGGGGATGAAGGGGGCCCGAGTCGCAGCGTGCCCGTGACACCTTTGACCTGGGTAACGCCGCCGCCAACTGTTGAGCCGGAGACCAACTGGCCCGCCACCGCCGCCGACCCTTTGGCCGTACGCGTAAGGCGATGAGTAACCCATGCGCACGCCGCCGACAAGGCGACCGCGATCAGCGCCCACCACCACGACCACTGCCCGTCGTTGAGGATCTGATTGCCGGCCACCGCCCCGCCCACCGGCAACACCACCGACGCCGCCAGCAACAGCGGCCTGCGTACAGAGGTACCTGTCATAGCGTCACTATGGACTCGAACTTGCCTGCAGCCCAGCCAAACAACACAACCAGCCACGTCCCAGAACGACGATCAACGAGCGACCACATGCGGGCTCCTACGAAGGTCCACGCCGACACGCGGCTACGAAGGAACCTGACCACGCATAGCCTCATCGACCCCGTCGGCGTCGACGCGGTCGGCCAACTGTGCTACCAGCAGCACGGCCACCAGCGCTCGTTCGCCGCCGGTCGGGGTCGGCTGGCCGAGCACGTCACCGAAAGCGACGCGGCCGTGGACCGGCTGCTCCTCGGCTGGCTCGAACTTGCCTACCATGCCGATTCGCTCATCCCGCATGAGCCGCACAACCCCCTCAGCTCGGCTCGGCATGTCGCTGTACGCGCCGCCCGGCGCGCGGCGTCTCGTCCAGGCTGACCCCAGTCATGGTTCGCCAGTGAAATCGAAAACCTGTTGGAAGCCGTCCGGTTTGCCTGTCGTGAGCTGCGCGTTCAGAGCGCCTTCGGGATCGCCCTGCGACTTCATTCGAATCTGTTCTGGGCGCGCAGGAGCAGAACCACTCAAGACATGTGGCGGCTCATCATGCATACCGCGACCGCGTGCGGCGATGCGAGGTTGGCGGCTGCTCAATCTGTGCCTCGAGGTGTTCGCTGCGGTTGTCGATCGGCGAGCCTCGCGCGATCACTGGCCGCCCGAGCGTTGGCGGCCGAGTGACTGCCCGGAGGACGTCGTCGACCGGTGGGCCGATGACGCCACCAAGGGGTTGGAGCTCGCGCGTACGTCGGCGACGTTCACACCGAGGTGGCGTGCCTGCGGACCTTGGGGCTCGCGCTCAGCCGCCGCGGCCTGCACGACGGAGCGGTAACACGCTGCCGGGAAGCGGCGGGTAAGGCCGAAGCCGTGGGGATGGGCGCCGGCCGCAGGGCGTACGAGGCGGACACCTTGCTCATGCTGGGCCAGGTCGAGCTGGCGGCCGGTAGCTATCACACGGTCCCTGACCTGTGCGGTCAGCGCAGAGAACTTGTGAGCCCGCTCGGGCACGAAGCAGATGATGCGTCGTACCTGGAGTTGGAGGGCGACGTCTTGGTGGAGCTCGGCCGTCGCGAAGAGGCGGCCGAGCGGTACGCCGCGGCGGCGGCGCAGTACGAGGGCGAAGGCACTGGGCATCACGCCGACCGGTGCAAGAGCAAACTCGCCAAGCTGAGGTGAGTTAGCGCTTGATCGCGACCCCGCAGCGAAGCTTCAACGGCGCAGTCTCATCGACGGGCAGCACCTCGCCCGGCGCCCATTGCTCAAGGAAAACGCAGCCGGGAGGGTCCACCAGGTCGAGCCCATCGAAGAAGCGCCGGATCTTCTCGCCGGACCGGAAGGTCAGCGGGACCGCTAACTGCTCGTTCTGACGCTGGATCCGCTCCCACACCACGGGGCTGATGCCATCGGTGGTCCCGTGCGACGCGATGAGCATCGACCCAGAGGCCACCTGCTCCATCAGGTCATGGACGATGCCATACGGATCGTTCCCATCGGGGACGAAGTGGAGGACAGCGACTAGGAACACAGCGACCGGCTGGGAGAAGTCGATCAACCGCTGTGTCACCGGATTGGCGATGATCTCGGCGGGGGCCGTCAGGTCCGCCTCGATGTAGCCGGTGTTCGGGTCATCGACGATGAGCGCCTGCGCGTGCGCAAGTACGCTGGGGTCGTTGTCGACGTACACTGTGCGGACACTGGCTATCTCGGCTTGGGCGACCTGGTGAACGTTCATCTGAGTGGGCAGGCCGGAACCTATGTCCAGGCACTGCGTGATCCCATGGCTGGTGGCGTACCGGGTCGCTCTCACGAGGAACTCCCGGTTGGCCACCGCTGCCAGCTTGGCCTCCGGCGCAACCTCGAGTACAACTTGGGCCGCTTGCCGATCCACCTCAAAATTCTCATTGCCCCCGAGCATCAAGTCATATATGCGCGCGGGCGAAGGCTTCGTCGTGTCGATCGCCGGTCTACTCACTGATCACCTGCTACGGAAAGGGTTGGTGTTCCACTTTCCGGTGGGATACGACGCCCAGCCGGCCGGGGGCAATGCCCGGAAGATAGCTGTGTTGGATCATATGGGGCTCCAGCCGCTCCGGGTGGATCAAATCGCCTTGCCGTGGCGCCGGGTCGGTCGTGATGCTCGCGGCCGACGCCGTGTTGGTGACGGTGATCCGGGTGGGCCCGCGCGGAGATCCGCGACCGCACCCCGGCTATCACGGGCGCCGTGGCGGGCGCGGCGGTAACCTGTGCGACGCTCGCGCTGCTGCTGTAGCACGAAAAGGTTCCCCTGTTCGGCCTGCGCGGCTACCTCCTGCTCGATCTTTATCGACCGGGCGACCAAGAACGACGCGCTCGCGGTCATGAAGACTAAGGAGACTTCTATATTCCACCTGGCTCGATAATGCGCGCCTGCAAGCACGTCGCCGCCGAGTTCGGAGGGACGGCCACGTGGGCCGAGGTCTTCGGTGTGTTGGTGGCGAACCAGCGGGCTGGGCCGGTCCACGGTCTCGCACCACCTGAAGATCCTGGCCAAGATGCGGTTCGTGCTGGTCGAGAGGCAGGGCACCTCGAGCCTGTACCGGATCAACGAAAATGCGCCGACCTCCGCTGACGTGGTCATGGGCAGCCCCGCGGCAGCCGCGCCTACTTATGTGACAGTCACCGCGACCACCGGGCTTGGTAGAAGGTGAAGGCCCCGCCTCGGGACCACGGCGGAGCCTTCACGTTCGGTCGGGTTACAGCCCGGTCACTCTGAACCTGAGGTTGTATTCGTAGTAGCTGTCATGGGTGCCGGAGATGATGCCCCCGACGATGACGGACTGACCGGTGGAGAGCCCGGCGCAGGTGGAGCCGTACACGATGTACGTGCCGAGGTTGAAACCCGACTTGACGATCGGCGGCTGGACCTCGCGCAGGTTGAAGGCCAACGACGAGGTGCTGCTGAGGTTGACGCTCGCGTAGTCGAAGTCCACAGGGTCGGCGTCGCTGCCGGCGTTCATGTTGACCCAGCTGCTGGGGAACAGTCTCGATCCGACCTCGAGCCTGAGCTCGTCCTTGCCGTCGACCTCGTCCACGGCGGACGCGTCGAGGTCGTAGAACGCGACCGAGCAGTTCGCGGCCAAGGTGGTCGCGCCGGCGGGCGAGGCCGTGGCCAGCACTGCCGGAACGGCCAGGCCCGCCGCCAAGGCGAGCGCGGGGATCAGCTTCTGAGAGCGCATGCTGCTTCTCCTTTGATGAGGATCGCGCCTCGTGGTGAAACGCGGCATCAGAGTGGGGCAGGCAGCGTGAGCACATCGTTAGAGCGCTGGTCAGTGGCACAGTGCACGTTCCGGGCACGCCTTTTTCCGCAGTCACGCGGCGGGGACGCGCCTACCCTCCTGTGGCTATGGGAGACTCGCTGACCCTGCTGCTGCTCGGTCCGCCTGAGCTGGCCGTCGGAGCGCGGCCGGTGGGCATCCGCTCCGCCAAGACCCGCGCCCTGCTCTGCTACCTCGCCACCACGCCGGGCCCGCGCCCGCGCTCCGAGCTGGCCGCGCTGCTGTGGGGCGAGCGGCCGGACGCCAACGCCCGCGGCAGTCTGCGCCTGGCGCTGTCGGAGCTGCGCAAGGAGGTGGGCGGGTGGCTGGACATCACCCGCGACCACGTACGGTTCCGCCCCGGCGGCTGCTACGTGGACCACGGACGCCTGGCCGAGACGGCGACCGTGGCAGAGGCATTGCGGTTGTGGCGGGGCGACTTCATGGACGGGGTGTGGTTCTGCGACGCCCCGGCCTTCGGCGGATGGCTGGAGTCGGAGCGCGGGCGGGCCCGGCTGCGGCTGCGCGAGCTGCTGCTGCGCTCCGGCTCCGCGCCACCGGCCGATCTCGTACGGCTGGCGCGCCTGGTGGCCGGGCTGGACCCGTACGACGAGGAGGCGCACCGCCTGCTGATGGCCGCCCTGGCCGCGGCGGGCAACCGGGCGGCGGCCCTGGCCTGCTACGACGACCTGCGGCTGCGGCTGACCGACGACCTGGGCGTCGACCCCGCGCCGGAGACCGCGGCGGCCAGGCGGCGCCTGCTCACCCAGCGGACGGTCGTCCGGCGCGCGCCCCTGCCGGTTCCCGGTACGGAGCTGTTCGGCCGGGAGGCGGAGCTGGGGCGCCTGCGTACGCTGCTGGCCGCCGAACGCCTGGTCACCCTGCTGGGCCCGGGCGGCGTCGGCAAGACCCGCCTGGCCATCGCCGCCGCCTCGGACTCGGCCCGTTTCGTCTCCTTCGCCGGGGTACGCCCGGAAGCGGCCGTCACCACACTCGCCCGCCGCCTCGGCGTGGACCTCACGCCGCAGCGCCCCGCCCTGGACCTGCTCCTGGCGGCGCTGGCCCGGCAGGAGGTCCTGCTGGTGCTGGACAACCTCGAGCACCTGCCCGCCTTTGACGCGGTCATCGGGCGCATCCTGCGTACGGCCCCGGGCGTGCGGGTCCTGGCGACGAGCAGGCGGCGGCTCGATCTGCCCGGTCAGGTGACGTACGAGGTGGCGGGCCTGCCGGGGCCGGCGGCCGAGGCCCTGTTCGCGGCCAGGGCGGCGCGGACGCAACCGGCGTTCGACGCCGACCGGGACGCCGCCGCCGTGGCCGCGATCTGCGCCGCCACAGGCGGTCTGCCATTGGCCATCGAGCTGGCGGCCGGGCTGCTGCGGGCCGTCCCACCCGCCGAGCTGGGCCGCCACCTCGGCGTGGACTCCGGCCTGCTGTCGGCCGGGGGACCGGCGGCCCGGTCGCGGCACGCCTGCATGCGTACGGTGTTCGAGACCTCCTGGCGGCTCCTCGACCCGGCCGGGCAGAAGGCGCTGGCGGCGCTGGCGGTGTTCGGCGGCGGCTGCACCCTGCCCGCGGCGCTGGAGGTGGCCAGGACCGGGCCGCACGTGCTGGTCCGGCTGGTCGACCAGAGCATGATCGAGCTCACCCCGGCCGGACGGTACGTCATCCATCCGCTCATCCAGCAGTTCGCCGCCGCGCACTTGTCGCCGGGCGAGCGGCGGGCGGCGCGGGAGCGGCACGCCGCGTACTTCTCGCGCCTGCTCGACCGGCACGCCGCCGCCCTGCAGGATGCCTCGGACGCGGAGGTGACCCGCGTGCTGGGGGCGGAGGTGGACAACATCCGGCTGGCCTGGGCGGTGTCCGGGGAGCCCGGGTTCCTGGACAACTATTGGGTGTTGTGCCTGCGGCTGCGGCTGTATGAGGAGTCGGGGGCCGTCGTACGGCTGCATCTCGCCCGTACGCCCGAGGCTCCCCGCCTGCGGGCGCGATGGTTGCGGATGGCGTGCGTGAGCGAGCATCAGCTGGCCCGGGAGCGGGAGGCGTACCGGCTGGTCAGGGCGGCACTCGACACGGTAGGCAGGCCGCTGCCGGCCTCCCGGCCCGGCCTGGTCGCCGCCATTCTGACGGCCGCCGCGCGCCAGGTCCTCCATCGGGTCCTGCCGGTGCCCCGATCCGAGCGGGACGCCGAGGTGGCGCAGGCATTGACGTTCCTGGCCCGGCTGGCCTACCACCAGCAGGACGTGCCAACGATGCTGGCGGTCTCGTTGCGCCAGCTCAACGCCGCCGACCGTACCTCCGCCCCGGACCTGCGCGCGGAGGCGTACGCGAACTTCGCCACCATTGCCCGCGTCGCCGGCCGCCACCGCCTGGCCCATCGCTACGGCGCGCTCGCCGACAGGGCCCTGACCGGCATCGCGCATCCCACGGAGCCTGCCAGCCGCGCCCGCCTGGCCCGGGGCCTGGACCAGCTCTCGGCGGGGGAGTTCGAGGCGGCCCGGGGGTCGTTCGCCGAGTGCCGGGCCAGGACACTGGACCCCCGGGTGGCCGAGAACTGCGCGGGCATGCTCGCGGAGACGGCGCTCTGGCGGGGCGACTTCGAGCAGGCCGCGAACCTGTACGCCGCCACGGCGGAACAGGCGGCGAGCCGGGTCGGCGGCGACATCGGCCGCCACTGGTGCCTGACGGGCCAGGCCGAGGCCCTGCTGCGGATCGAGGGGACCAGCCTCGATCGGGTCGCCGAGGTGCTGGCGGCGGCCCGCGCCTCGACCGAACGCCGCCGCGCCCACGAGCAGCGCCTCGGCCTGCGGGACGGCGCGGTCATGCCGGTGATCCAGGAGCTGCGCCTGCTCACGGCCTCGGCCCGCCTGATCGCGGCTCGTTCGATGGCGGATGGCCGGCGAGAGGTTCTCGCGGTCAGTCTGATGGCGGACGGCCGGCGAGAGGTTCTCACGGTCAGTCTGATGGCGGACGGCCCGCGGGAGGCGCTGGCCCGGGCGCTTGATCTGGCCGCCCGCCTGCCGAAGGCCCAGCGCGGCATGCTGGAGTGCTGGTCGGGGCTGGCCGAGCTGCTCTGTCACATGTCCCCGGACCCGGACCCCGCGACGGCCCGGAGGCTCCACCGGCACCTCGCCGAGTACCAGGCCCGCCATCCGGGAGCCGCCGCCCGCATCGGCTGGGCTCGCGCGCTCGTCCTGGCAGCCGCGGGCGAACGGCGGGCGGCGGCGAAGGTCGCCGAGCAGGCGGTACGGGCGGCCGAACGCCTGTCGGCACCGTACGACCTGCGCCGCGCCCAGGAGGTGGCCGCCCGGCTCCGGGGCGCGGCGGCGGGGCCGCACTGAAGCGGTCCGCCCGGACACGCGGATTCAGCGGTCGGCGGCCGTGGCCTTGAGCTCCTCCCAGGAGGCGGCCATTCGGCTCGCACCGGCCAGACGCGGCACTCGACGCGCTCGACAGTCTTTTTATCTAGCTGTACCATTTTTTATCTATGCAGATAAAAAAGCAGTCGCGAGACAGTGTCACCAACGCCACACGCCGGGCGCAGATCGTCCGCGCGGCCATCGAGACCATCGCCGAGCTCGGCTACGACAAGGCCACCTTCGCCACGATCACCGAGCGCGCCGGCCTCAGCAGCCCCCGCATGATCTCGTACCACTTCGCGGGCAAGCAGGACCTCATCCGGCAGATCGTCGAAGACGTCTACCACAGGGGAGCCGCCTTCATCCTGGAGCGGGTCAAGGCCCAGACCACCGTCTCCGGACGACTGCGGGCCTACCTGGAGTCGAACCTGGAGTTCCTCCGGGAGTACCCCACCGACCTGGCCGCTCTGACCGAGATCGGACCCCATCTGCGCGATCAGGCCGGCGAGCCGTACACCGCCGCCGGCTACCAGGAGCCGAGCGTCCAGGGACTGGTCATGCTGTTGGAGGAGGGACAGCGCGGCGGTGAGTTCGGCGACTTCGACGCCCGGTCGATGGCGGTGATGATCCGCGCGACCATCGACGCGGCGGCCCCCCGGATGCGCGGCGAGCACGCGCTCGACTTCGACATCTACCGCAGCACCGTCGTTGATACCTTCGTCGGGGCCGTACAACGGGCCGCACAGCGGACTTCGGAGGAGCGGTGAGCGGGATGCACCGCGGCCTGGTGACCGTCGCGGCCCTGGAGCTCGCCGGACCGCTCGCGATCTTCTACGGGCTCAGGGCGGCTGGGGTGAGCCAGTGGATCGCACTGCTGGCCGCCGGCGCGCTGCCCGCGGCGCGAGCCGTCCACGACCTGATCGTCGAGCGGCGTATCAGCGGGATCACCGTGTTCGTGCTCGGCGCGATGATGCTCACCGTCGCCATGTCGTTCATCTCCGGCAGCCCGCGCGTACTGCTGATCCGCAACGCGTGGGGCACCTGCGCGCTGGGCCTATGGGCGTTGATCACGCTCTGCGGCCGGCGCCCGTTCCTGTACGAGGCCATGCGCGTGATCTCCGATCGCGACAAACAACAGCAATGGGAGACGAACTGGAGGGACCACCCGCCGTTTCGCCACGTGCTCCGGGTCGCCACAGCGGTGTGGGGTGCCGCCCTGCTGGCCGATGCGGCTCTGCGCGTCGTCATGGCCGCCACACTGCCCATCGACGCGGTGCCACTGCTGGACGACGTCCTGCTGATCGTCACCCTCGCCGCCCTGCTCGTCTTCCAACGCCTGTTCGGCCGCGCCTACCTACGCGGTCACGGATTGCGGCTCAGAGGTGTCGAGCTGGTTCGCCTACCGGTTGAAGCGACCGGCCTGCCCGAGGAGTCACGTTGACCGTGATGCTGATCACCGGCGGCGCCGGCGGCATCGGCGCCGCCATAGCCCGGCGCATGGTCTGCAAGGGACGAAAAGTAGTCATCGCCGACAATCTGGACGGCGTCGTCTACGGAATCCACGCCTGCCTGCCGCACCTGCGCGGACACGGCTCGATCATCGTCACCTCCAGCCTGGCCGGCCTCAAGGAGGCTCCCGACCCGTTCTACGCCGCGAGCAAGCACGCCCTGGTCGGCCTCGTACGATCAACGGCCACGCTTCTGGCCCACGACGGCGTCAAGGTCAACGCACTCTGCCCGGGTCTGGTCGACACCCCGCTGCTGGCCCCGTACCGCGAACCGCTCACCGAGGCCGGACACACCTTCGCCGACCCGGACGAGGCAGCCGACGCGGTCGAGGCCATCCTGACCGACGGGCGGACCGGACAGGCCTGGATCGTCCTGAACGGCCGGCCCTCCTACCCAGCGCGATTCCCTGACGTGACGACCAACACGGCCGGGTGAAATCCCAGCTTGGATATCGTTCGGTGGCTCACCGTCCAGTTGTTGACGGCGCCCGTGATGACCGTCGTCTTCCGTCTGGCCAGGGCCTGCGCGTGGAGCGCGCTATCCACCTGGTCCTGGTGCTCACCCACAGCACACTGCCTGCCAGGCCGCTGACCGCCGCGCTGACGACCGAGTCGCCGTCGTTCGTTATAGTGAACGTAGAGTTCGCCAATCTTTCCTAATGAGGGTTGTCATGCAAGTCCCCGCCTACTACGCGGACACGTACGAAGAGCAGGCCCATACCCAGGTCACCGCCATAGGTGAGCGCGACGGCGCCCCATGGGTAGCGGTCGAGCACTGTCTGTTCCATCCGCAGGGCGGGGGCCAGCCCGCCGATCGCGGGTGGATAGACGGCCACGAGATCGCCCCGTTCCGGGACCACGACTCCGGGCTGGTCGTGGCCATGGCCTCCGGCGAAGCCACGCTGCCGCTCTTCTCGCTCGGGCAGTCGGTCGAGGTCCGCATCGACCTTCCGTCGCGCATCGCGCATGCCGCGCTGCACACGGCCGGCCACCTGATCGAGGCGGCCGGACGGGCGCAGGGCTGGGTGCTGGCCGCGAACAACCACTTCCCCGGCCAGGCCAGGATCGAGTTCACCGCACCGCGGCCCGACGCCCGCCTGGAGACCCCCGAGGGCCGGGAGGACGCCACCGAGGCGCTGCGGACGGAGGTCGCCAAGGCCATCGCACAGGACCTGCCCGTGACCTGGGAGAACGACGCCGAGGGGCGCCGTATCGTGCACCTGGCCGAACTGCACTCGGCTCCGTGCGGGGGAACCCACGTACACAGCCTCGGCGACCTCGCCGACGTCGTGCTGCCCACGCTGAAGGTCAAGAAGGGCCGGATCCGCGTCTCCTACAGCGCCGCCCACCGGGAACGCTGATGGCACCTTCATCCGGCGACCGCCGGCCCGCCAGCAGCACGGCCATCGCGGTCGGGGCGCAGATCCGCCACCGCCGTGAGCAGCGCGGCATGAGCAGTGCCGAGCTGGCCCGCCGGGCGGGTCTGAGCAAGGCGACGCTGTCGCAGCTGGAGGCCGGGCGGGGCAACCCGACCATCGAGACCCTCGACGCGCTCGCGATCGCCCTGCGCATCCCGCTGACCGACCTCCTGGCGCGCGACACCGACCCGGGGCCGGTGTTCGTACCGGGCACCGACCTGGCCGCCGGCGAAGTGGGACGCGAGCTGCTGCGCCGGATCAGCAGCGGCAACAGCCTGGAGATCTGGCGGCTGCGCATGCCGCCCGGTACGCACTTGGACGGCGTACCGCACGCGACCGGCACTATCGAGCACCTGCTCGTCTCCTCCGGCCACCTCACCGCCGGACCCGCCGACGCCCCCACCGACCTGCACCCCGGTGACCTGCTCGCTTTCGCGGGAGACGTCCCGCACATCTACCGCACCGGCCCTGAGGCGGCCGACGTCACCGTCGTCATCGCCTCGCCCATCATCAGCTGAAAGACACGCATGAACATGAGCGTGACTGTCCCCGCCTCACCCCAGCGCATGTTCACCAGCGACAACACCGCCGGCGCCTGCCGGAGATCGTCCAAGCCGTCACCGCCGCGGTCGTCGGCCAATCTTGGACTCTTGGCCGTCCTGGGCCAGCCCTCCACCGTCCTGGGCGGGACGGGACTCTCGGGAGTGCTCACGCGATCGGCGATAGCGTGCAGCAGCCTCTTTTCCCTCTGCTCCACGCGGTAACTCGAGCCAGCACATCGCTTGGCCGACGCTGATGCCGCATTTCGTGGTCAGGTAGTCGACGAACCGGCAACGTCCGCAGGCCGTTGAGGAGCCGGTGCGGCCGGCCTCTGAATCGCTCTTCTTCACACGTGAATTCGGCCGCGTCGGCGGTGACGAGCCCTTTCTGATCTGGTGGCACATCGATCACATCCTGTTCAGTGGACGCTGTCAGAAGGAAGTGGATTCCGACTGAACGCACTCAGAGGGCAGGGTGTAGTCGAGTAACTGGTAATTCACTGCGGAATGAGACCGTGCAGGTGATCGGCTGGCTTTGTCCGCAACGCCTTCACGTCCCTGCCATCGGCGGCCACCGGTAGCCGACAGACAGTATTCGCAGAAAATTCACAGAAAGCAGGAACATGAAATCCAGGAACGTCTCGCGCAAGTTCGGTATGGCTTTGGCGGCGGGGGCCGTCGTACTGATGGCGGCGCCCGCGGCGAGCGCCGACACGACCCCCACTCCCGCTAGGGAGGTCGGCACGTTCAAAAATCTAGCCGACTACGTGAAACAGCGCGACGCCGCCCGCGATGGCGCGAGTACCCTGAGGCCCTCATGTGGGGAGGGTGTGATGAGGCTCAAGGCCAACGACCGTCTTGTCAGCGCCGAACTCGAATACACGGGATCCTCTTGGGCTATGCTCCGCGCTCGGGCGACCACCTCCGGTCCATGGGAGAGGTTCAGAGTCTGCTATGACGGAACGTCCGACACCATCTATTCGGTGGGTGCCCAGCGTTATGTGAGCGCCGAGGTGGAATACACGGGCGCCAATTCCGGCATGCTCCGGGCACGCGCGACCTCCATCGGACCATGGGAGAGGTTCCGTCTCCAGTGCGGGTCCATCTTCTGCTCCATGAGGTCTCTCGCCAACGACAAACTCGTGGCTGCCGAGGTGGAATACACGGGCGCCAATTTCGGCATGCTGCGGGCGCGCTCGACGACCACCGGGGATTGGGAGCTGTTCTACTGATCGCCTGGTCATGGCCTGGGCGATGACCAGGCGGCCTGAGATACGGCTGCACCCATCAAACCCGCAGAAGGGTGACCTGGCGGCCGGACGGTGTGGCCGCCTGCTCGAATCCGCCTCGTTCTTTCCAGGACGGGGCTTCGGGGCGCCGGTCGAAGATCACCAGCACGCCGGTGGTGAGGGTGAGGCGGTCCAGGTATCGGTCGAGCTGTGCGAGGCCGTCGGGCATCGGGTCGTTTTCGCCGGTTCGCCAGACCTTCAGTTCCATGGCTTCCCGTTGCACCTGCCGTTCGCCTTCGGGGCCGGTGTAGGGCCAGCGGACCAGTACGTCCAGGCGCTTGGTGCCGGCGGCGTACTCCCGGTCGAGGTGGCCTCCGCCGTTGACCAGGCGGTGCAGGAAGGCCATGAGGATGATCTGGCAGGCGGCCTCGTGGTAGCCCTC